>FR888013.1 GCA_000431335.1 Clostridium sp. CAG:343
CCCTTGTCCCATCTGTCCAGTGTTCACAAAAAATTCACAAAAAAATTAGCAAAATGTATTGACAAGTGCTAAAAAGGGGTATAATATATATGAAGTTAGCAAACAACAACAAAGAGTGCTAAAACAGAACTAACAATTTTAATAAAAGAGGTGAAAAAATTGTTAGACGATAGAAAAAAGAAAGTTTTACAAGCTATTGTAGAAGAATATATTAATACAGCAGAGCCTGTAAGTTCAAATGCATTAACAGATAATCATGGATTAGACTGTAGTAGTGCTACAATTAGAAATGAAATGGCTGATTTAGAGAAAAAAGGTTATTTAGATAAAACCCACACATCAAGTGGAAGAGTGCCATCAGCTAAAGGGTATAGATATTACGTAGATGAATTATTAAATGATAAAGATATCAGTTTAGAAGAAATCAAATATATAAGTTCAAAACTTGAAACAAAAGTAAATGAAATTGAAGATTTAACCAAAATAACAGCTAACACAATTTCAGAAGTAACACATTATACAACTGTTTCAATAGGTCCAAAGCCAGTAAATCAACTAATTGAAGAAATAAAATTTGTTCTATTAGGTTCAAGAATGATGATGGCAGTTATTCTAACAGACACAGGTTTAGTAAAAGAAACGATTATAAAATTTGATGAAGATATAAATGAAAAACAAGTCGAAACTATGAACTATATGTTTAATAATAAACTAAAAGGTCAACCAATTGAAACTATAGATAGACCGTTAGAAGAATACTTATATGATGAAATGACTTATAGTGTTAATGTTATAAAACCAGTTATTGAGCAAATAAAAAAAGTATTAGAAGAAGATAATAAAATATATCTTGAAGGAGCTAATAAATCTTTTGATTTACCAGAGTTTAATAGCTTAGAAGTAGCTAAAAATTTTATAAACATATTAGATAAAAAAGAAATGGTAGCAGATATGTTGGATTCAGGATTTGCAGAAGATATTAAGGTATATATAGGTGAAGAAAACGAAAAAGAACAATTAAAAGATTTTAGCGTAGTAACATTTAAACATAAAGTAAACGGAAAAGATTTAGGAACAATAGGAATTATAGGACCAAAAAGAATGGATTATTCAAAAGTTATTTCTGTTATGAAATATATTAATCAAAAATTAAATGGAAAAAGTAATTAATATTAAAAATAAAAAGAAAGAAGGGATAAAATGGCAGAGAACGAAAAAGAACAAAAAGAAGAATTAAAAGAGGAAAAACAAGAAAAAAAGGAAAAGAAACATAAGGACATGGTACCAAAACAAGATTATGATGAATTAGACGATAGATTTAAAAGAATTCTAGCAGAATTTGAAAACTTTAAAAAGAGAAGCAACAAAGAAAGAGAAGGATTATATAATTCTATACTTTCAGATGTAATTGAAGTAATGCTTCCAGTTGTAGACAATTTAGAAAATGCAGCAAAAGTAGAAACAGCAGACGAAAATTACAAACAAGGAGTAGAACTTGTATTAAAACAATTTAAAGATGTCTTAAAATCAAAAGGAGTAGAAGAAATAGAAACAGTAGGAAAAACTTTTGATCCTGAATTACATGAGGCTGTAAGTAGTATTCAAGATGAAAACTTAGGTGAAAAAGAAATAGCACAAGAATATAGAAAAGGCTATAAAATAGGAAACAGAGTAATTAGACATTCTATGGTAGTAGTAGCAAACTAACTTGTTTATACAAAATTAACAAGTTGAAACATATTAAAATGTTATTAATTTTTAATTAGTTATAAATCTAAAGACAAACTGTACAATTTAAAATTGTACATAAAAAATAAAATAAATTTAGGAGGAATTTAAAATGGGAAAAATTATAGGAATTGACTTAGGAACAACAAATTCATGTGTAGCAGTTATGGAAGGAGGAGAACCAGTTGTTATACCAAATGCAGAAGGTAATAGAACAACTCCATCAGTAGTTGCATTTTCAAAAAATGGAGAAAGACTAGTAGGACAAATTGCAAAACGTCAAGCAGTTACAAATCCAGATAATACAGTTATATCAATAAAAAGAAAAATGGGAACAGCAGAAAAAGTAGATATAGAAGGTGATAAATTCACACCTCAAGAAATCTCAGCAATGATATTACAAAAATTAAAAGCAGATGCTGAAAACTATTTAGGACAAAAAGTAACACAAGCAGTTATAACTGTTCCAGCATACTTTAATGATAGTCAAAGACAAGCAACAAAAGATGCAGGAAAAATTGCAGGACTAGAAGTATTAAGAATTATAAATGAACCAACAGCAGCAGCTTTAGCATATGGAATGGATAAAGAACAAGACCAAAAAATTATGATTTATGACTTAGGAGGAGGAACATTTGATGTTTCTATACTAGATATTGGTGACGGAGTATTTGAAGTTTTATCAACAAGTGGTAATACACATTTAGGAGGAGACGATTTTGATAACGCAATTATCAATTACTTAGTAGATGAATTCAAAAAATCAAATGGAATTGATTTAAAAGCAGATAAAATGGCAATGCAAAGACTAAAAGAAGCAGCAGAAAAAGCAAAAATAGAATTATCAGGAGTACAACAAACACAAATAAATTTACCATTTATCACAGCTGATTCAACAGGACCAAAACACTTAGATGTTACATTAACAAGATCTAAATTTGAAGAATTAATTCATGACTTAGTAGAAGCAACAGCAGGACCAGTTAATCAAGCTCTTAAAGATGCAGGATTATCAGCAAATGATATTCACAAAGTATTATTAGTAGGTGGTTCTACAAGAGTTCCAGCTGTACAAGAAGCAGTAAAAAGAATTACTGGAAAAGAAGCAGACAAAGGAATAAACCCAGATGAATGTGTTGCTATCGGTGCAGCAATTCAAGGTGGTGTATTATCAGGAGATGTAAAAGACTTAGTATTATTAGATGTTACACCATTATCATTAGGTATTGAAACATATGGTGGAGTATTTACAAAATTAATTGAAAGAAATACTACAATACCAACTAAAAAATCACAAATATTCTCTACAGCAGCAGATGGTCAAACATCAGTAGAAGTTCACGTTTTACAAGGTGAAAGAGAAATGGCAGCATACAACAAAACACTTGGAAGATTCCAATTAACAGGAATTCCAGCAGCACCAAGAGGAGTACCACAAATCGAAGTAACTTTTGATATTGATGCAAATGGTATTGTTCATGTATCTGCAAAAGATATGGCAACAGGAAACAGCCAAGACGTATCTATTACAGCGTCAACAAACTTAACAGATGAAGATATTGATAAAGCAGTAAAAGATGCAGAAGCACATGCTGAAGAAGACAAAAAGAAAAAAGAAGAAATTGAAGTAAAAAATAATGCAGAAAGTTTAATATATAATAGTGAAAAAACATTAAAAGACTTAGGAGATAAAATTAGTGGAGAAGAAAAAGCAAAAGTAGAAACAGAAATAGACAACACTAAAAAAGCATTAGAAACAAACGATACAGATAAAATAAAAGAAGCAACAGAAAAACTAACAAAAGTATTTTATGATATGTCAGAACAATTATACAAGAATGCAAATCCAAACGGAGCTCAAGGAGCTGGAACAGATGCAAATGCAGGAGAAGGACCAAAGACAGACGAAAAAGGAAATGTTTATGATGCAGATTATAAAGTAGAAGATGATAACAAAGAATAATTTCCACCTAGAATTATGTTTGTTAACAAATTTATAAAAAACTAAATTAAGAAACAAAATGAGCCTCTTTCATTCAGGCTAACAAAGTTAATTTTGTTCCTGTGAACATTACTCATTTTGTTTCTTTTGATTTAAAAAAGTGGAGGAAAAAATGGCTAATAAAAGAGATTATTATGAAGTATTAGGAGTTAATAAAAATGCAACAGAGGACGAATTAAAAAAAGCTTATCGTAAACTTGCTAAAAAATATCATCCTGATGCAAATCTAGACAATAAAGAAGAAGCAGAGAAAAAATTTAAGGAAGTAAATGAAGCATATGAGACATTATCAGATCCTCAAAAAAGAAAAATGTATGACCAATTTGGACCAGATGGACCACAAGGCTTTGGAGGAGGAGCAGGAGGACCATTTGGTGGTCAAGGTGGATATTATTCTTATAATGGTTCTGGTTTTGATGGATTTGGAGATTTCGGAGACTTAGGAGATATTTTCTCTTCCATTTTTGGTGGAGGATTTGGAGGCAGAGGAGCTTCTGCTAAGCAAAGAGGACCACGTAAAGGTGCAGATTTAAATGTACGAATGGAGATTACATTTGAACAAGCATTTTCAGGAGTAGAAAAAGAAATAGTAATAACGAGAGACGAAGAGTGCCATATTTGTCATGGAAGCGGAGCAAAACCAGGAACATCGCCTGTAAAATGTCCTACTTGTCATGGAACAGGTCAAGTAACTCAAGTTCAAAATACAATTTTAGGTCAAATGCAAACAAGCAGAACTTGTAGTAGCTGTCATGGAACAGGAGAAATAATAAATGAACCATGTGAAAACTGTAGAGGAAAAGGAAAAGTTCGTAAACAACCAAAAATAAAAGTAAAAATACCAGCAGGAATAGATGATAATCAAACTGTAGTATTAAGAGGAGAAGGAGAACCAGGAGAAAAAGGTGGAGCTAAAGGAGACTTATATATTACAGTAAAAATAAAAAAACATAGTATATATACAAGAAAAGGAAATAATGTATTATGCGAAATACCAATAACTATTACACAAGCAACATTAGGTGCAGAACTTGAAATACCGATGGTAGATGGAACAAAGGAAAAATATAAAATACCAGATGGAACACAAACAGGTACTAAATTTACTATTAGAAATAGAGGATTTAAATCTATTAATTCAAGTTTAGTTGGCGATTTTGTATTTACTGTAACAGTTCAAACACCAAAAAGATTAACTAAGGAACAACGTGAGTTATTAGTACAATTAGCAAAAACTATGAATGAACAACCACCAGTAAAAAAACGTGGATTGTTTGGATAAAATTAGAATATGAATTAAGTAAATTACACCTTGAATTTAGAAATAAGTTCAAGGTGATTTTTTTTGCGTTATGTTAATTGCAACGTTTCAAGATTTACAAAAAACAACAAAGATTTTAAAACAACAGAAATAAATCGCGATAATATATTGACTTAATTCAACAATATTTGTAAAATGATAGTGT
>FR888014.1 GCA_000431335.1 Clostridium sp. CAG:343
TTCTTCTTCTTCTTGCATAATTTCTATGTGTTCAGATATCAATTCTAACAGTCTATCAATGTTTTTTGTCATTTTATCATTGTCTGGTGTTCCTTTTGGCATATCAGATAGTACTGTAGTTGTTTTAGTAAGTTTTGTTTTTGTTTCTTCTATTTGATTTAATTTTCTTTCTTCAAGTTTTTTACTATGTAAATATGAATATAATTCTTTTTTAGCATCCTTCTCTATCATTTGTGCCTCCTTGTTTTCTTTTTATATTTTCTCTTATAAGCTCATCTTTAAAATTGTCTAAGATTTTATATGCTTTATTTATTTGTGCTTGACTTTCTTTTCTTTTTGATATGTCTAATAAGTTTATGTTTTCTAATTCCTTCATTGTGTCTATTACTTTGTTGTATACATGGTTTATTGTCATTTGTTTTTCCTTTCTTTCAAATATTTATATATTGCTCTTTCTACATAAGCTAATGCTTCATAATTGCTTATGTATCTTCCATCATGTCTGTGTCTTACGCTTGATCTTATTATTTTTATTTCTTGATTGTATTGTCTTCTATACATTGTTGCTAATTGATTTTTACTTAAACCTCGTTTCCATTTTGTTATTATCTCATTTTCTTTCATACTACCACCTTATTGTAGTATGCTCTTTTATTTATTTAATAATTCTTTTGCTTTATTTTCAAAATATTTTATATGTTTCTTAAAATATTCTATTGCTTCTTCTTGTTCTTGCTTATCAACAGCTTTTATTGCTTCATCTAATTCTTCTA
>FR888015.1 GCA_000431335.1 Clostridium sp. CAG:343
GCTTGGACACCATAATCATTTCTTACTGAACTGTAACAATTGTAAAATTGAAAATAGAAAAATTAAATAATAAATCCTGAATATTTGATTCAGGATTTATTATTATTTATCTACAATTATTGTTGTTTTGTTTTTCATTGTTACTATGACTTTGATTATTTTTATTATTTTGATTATTCTTGTTGTTTTGGTTTTCTTTATTTTTCTTTGACATACATAGCACCTCCATTTAAAACTCACTTATATTATGAACTAAAAAAGTAAATTTATTCAAAATAAAATTTGTTTTTTTATATAATTTGTTATATAATATTTAAAAAATCAATAAAAATAGTAAAGAACAATATATCACAAGGAAGTGTTAAAAATAATGGAATATGAAAATAAAAAATTAAAAGAATTTGAAGATTTTATACGCTTTAGAAAAATAGCTATTATTGGATTAGGAGTTAGTAATATACCTTTAATAGATTATATGCATGAAAAAAAAGCAAAAGTAACAGTTTTTGATGACAGAGAATTTGAAAAAATACCAGAAGAAATAACGAAGAAAATAGAAAATTATAAATTTGAATATTCATTTGGTAAAGATAATTTAAAAAAATTAAAAAATTTTGATATTATTTTTCGTTCACCAAGTTGTTTACCAACAAGAACAGAGCTAGTAGAAGAAGAAAAGAGAGGAGCTCTTGTTACAACAGAAATAGAAATGCTTATGAAAATGTGCCCTTGTAAAATAGTAGGTGTAACAGGAAGTGATGGAAAAACAACAACAACTAGTTTGATTTATAGTATTTTAAAAGAAGCTGGATATAATACATATTTAGGAGGAAATATAGGAACACCTCTTTTTACAAAAATTTCAGAAATAAAACCAGACGATATAGTAGTATTAGAATTAAGCAGTTTTCAATTAATGGGGATGAAAGTAAGTCCACATATAGGGGTTATTACTAATATAACTCCAAATCATTTGAATATACACAAAGATTATCAAGAATATATAGATGCAAAGAAAAATATTTTTAAATATCAAAAAGAAAATGATATTATTGTTTTAAACTATGATAATGCAATAACAAGGGAATGTGCTAAAGAGGCATTAGGAAAAGTTGTCTATTTTAGTGGTAAAAATAAATTAGAAGATGGCTTAATAGTAGATGACAAAATAATTAAAGAATGTAAAGATGGTATTAGAAAACATCTTTTAGACACACAAGAAGTATTATTAAGAGGAGAACACAATTATGAAAACATAGCTACTGCATTAGCAGCAACAAGAACTTTAGTTGATACAGATATAGCAATAAAAGCTATAAAAAAGTTTAAACCAGTAGAACATAGATTAGAGTTTGTTAGAGAAATAAATAAAGTTAAATGGTATAATGATTCGGTTAGTTCTTCGCCAACAAGGACTATTGCAGGTTTAAAATCATTTGATGAAGAAATTGTTTTAATTGCAGGAGGTTATGACAAAAATTTAGATTATACACCAATTGCAAAACCTATAATAGACAATGTAAAAGCATTAATTTTAATGGGGCAAACATCAGGCAAAATATTTGAAGCAGTTAAAGAAGAATTAGAAAAACAAAATAAAAAATTAAAAATATATATGTGTAATTCATTAGAAGAAACCGTAAACCTTGCTAAAAAAGTGTCAAAACCAAATCAGATAGTATTATTTTCTCCAGCAAGTGCAAGTTTTGATATGTTTAAAAATTTTGCAGATAGAGGAATACAATTTAAGAATTTAGTAAATAAACTTTAAATTTTTCACATAATATAAAAAACTTCCATATTATATATAAAATAATAAGGAGGTTTTTTATATGTATAACAATGAATCATTTGATGATTACATAAGGAGTATTTTAGGATATCAAAACATGAATAATATGTATATACAAAATAATTCAAATAATTACAATTTAAGTAATAATAATAATAGAGAAGAATTAGAAAATTGTTATCCTGAAATATATAAAATAGTATATCCGATGGTTTCACAAAGATGTTCAACAATGAGCCAGCCAGTGACAAGAGAAACAGTAGAAAATATGACAGATGAAATTTATTCTGCAATTGAAGTTAATAGTGAAATAAATCTTAATATTAATTTACAAAATAAAACAACTGGAAATAGACAAGAAAATAAGGTTTCTACTAGTAATATTTTAAAATCAGAGGATAAAAATGAAAAAAGAGGAGAAGATAGACAATTTGGAAATAGAAATTTAAGAGATTTGATTCAAATTTTAATTATTAGGGAATTATTAAGAAGACCAAGACCAGAAAGACCACCTTTTCCAGGACCTGGAGGCAGACCACCATTTCCAGGAGGACCAGGTAGACCACCTTTTAGACCTAGAGAATATGATGATATGGATATTTATGAAAGATATTAATTTTAAAAAAAAAGGAAAATATTTCTATAATATTTTCCTTTTTTTTTGCAATTTATCTATATGATTTTTTTGAATATTATTTTTTTATTTTGACAAAAATAATATTGAGAAATTTTGAAAGGTGGTAAATAAAATGAAAGTTAAAGAATGTATGTGTGATGATGTATGTTGTGTAAAGCCTGAAACAAAGATAAAAGAAGTTGCAAAATTAATGTCTGAAAATCATATTGGTTCAATACCAGTATGTGATCAAAACCAATGTATTTGTGGAATTGTAACAGATAGAGATATTTTATTAAGATGTGTTGCTTGTGATAAAGATACAAATCAAACTTCAGTAAGTGAAATTATGAGTTGCAATGTCTGCACTTGCAAGGAAGATGATGATATAACAAATGCACAAACTCAAATGAGTCAAAATCAAATTAGAAGATTACCAGTATGTAATTCAAAAAATGAAGTAGTAGGTATATTAACTTTAGGAGATTTAGCACAAAATACTCAATCAATAGGACAACAACAAGTTAATGAAACTATAGAAAATATTTGTAACTGTCATCAAAATAAAAACGCTGAATAAGAAGGACAAAAATTAGCAAAAAGGCGGATATAGAACCGCCTTTTTGCATATAATAAAAACGGAGGGAACAAATGATTTTTGATGTTTCTTATTGGACAAGAGTTTTTAAAAGAATTTTATATGTTGTTTTTATATTATTAGGCTTATATATTGGATTAAAATTATCTGTTTTTTATATGCCTTTTTTAGTTGCCTTTATAATATCATTAATGGTAGAACCTGCTATAAAGTTTATTATGAGAAAGACAAATTTAACCAGGAGAACTAGTTCTATAATTATATTTGTAATCGTGTCTCTTATAATATTAGGAACATTAACATGGCTAATTATAACTTTATTCTCTGAATCATCTAGTTTATTACAGGGATTAAATAATTATTTTGATAAAGCTTACATACAATTTCAATCATTAATTTCTACATTTAATTATGACAAAATTCATTTGTCTAGTGAAGTTTTATCTGTTATAGAAAATTCAACAGAAGATTTATTAACAACAGCCTCAAATTGGTTAAGAGGTGCATTAACAGGATTAATAAACTTTATTACAAGTTTACCGTCTATTGCTATTTGTATTGGTATTACAGTAGTTGCACTATATTTTATTTGTGTAGATAAAATTTATATATTAGATCAAATAGAATATCACTTACCAAAAGTATGGGTGAAAAAAATACGAGTTCATTTAAAGGATTTAATTGACAGTTTAGGTGGGTATTTAAAAGCAGAAGCAACTCTTATTTTGGTTTCTTTTATAGTTTCTTTAATTGGATTATATATTTTAGAATTTTCAGGATTTAACGTACAATATCCATTATTGATGGCTTTATTTATTGGATTTGTAGATGCTCTGCCAATTTTACGGATCAGGAACAGTAATGATTCCATGGGCTATTTTATGCGCTATTAATGGAGATTTAAATTTAGGAATTGCAATTATAATTTTGTTAGTTATTATGTCTGTAATAAGACAGTTATTAGAACCAAAGTTAGTTAGCAAAAATATAGGAATACATCCTATTTTTACACTAATAGCAATGTACACAGGATTTAAAGTAATAGGAGTGATGGGGCTTTTAATTGGACCAATTGTACTTATTATATTTAAAAATATATTTGCTAATTTAATAGATAAAGGAGTATTTAAAACTATTTTTGATAGAAAATAAAAATGAAGCAAAAAGAATTAGTTTCTAATTGCTTCATTTTTTATTTTATTCCCATTCAATTGTTGCTGGTGGCTTAGAAGTAATATCATAGACAACTCTATTTACATGTTCAACTTCATTTACAATTCTACTTGAAACTTTTTCTAAAACTTCATAAGGTATTTTACTCCAAACACCTGTCATGAAGTCAGTTGTTTCAACAGCTCTTAGTGCAACAGTGTAATCATAAGTTCTTTCATCTCCCATTACACCAACTGATTTTAGATTTGTTAATACAGCAAAATATTGATTAATATTTTTATGAAGACCAGCTTTAGCAATTTCCTCTCTAAAAATACTATCTGCATTTTTTAGAATTGTTAATTTATCATCTGTTATTTCACCAATAATTCTTATAGCTAATCCAGGTCCAGGAAATGGTTGTCTAAATACTAAATTTTCAGGAATTCCTAATTCTAATCCAGTTTTTCTAACTTCATCTTTAAATAAATCTCTTAAAGGTTCTACAATTTCTTTAAAATCAACATAGTCAGGAAGACCTCCGACATTATGGTGACTTTTAATAACAGAACTTTTGCCTAAACCACTTTCGATTACATCAGGATAAATAGTACCTTGAACTAAAAAGTCTACAGTTCCAATTTTTTTAGCTTCTTCTTCAAATACTCTTATAAATTCTTCACCAATAATTTTTCTTTTTCTTTCTGGATCAGTAACACCAACAAGTTTATTTAAAAATCTATCTTTACAATTAACTCTAATTAAGTTTATATCGAATTGATTTCTAAATATTTCTTCAACTTCATTTCCTTCGTTTTTACGAAGAAGTCCATGGTCTAGAAAAATACAGGTTAAATTTTTCCCAATAGCTTTACTTAAAAGTACAGCTGCAACAGAAGAATCAACACCGCCAGATAAAGCACATAGAGCTTTTTTGTTACCAATTTTTTCTTTTAACTTTTTAATACTATCTTCAACAAAAGAAGATATAATCCAATCCCCAGAGCATTTACAAATATTAAATAAGAAATTTTTAATAACTAAAGTTCCATTTATAGAATTGTTAACTTCAGGATGGAACTGAATACCATATAAATTTTTCTCTGTATTTTCAATAGCAGCATTTGGACAAGAAGATGTATGTCCAATATTTTTAAACCCATCAGGAACAACATCTACATAATCAGTATGACTCATTAAAAATCCATTAACATTATCAAATCCATTAAAAAGTGCAGAAGTATTGTCAATATTAACATTTGTTGTACCATATTCTCTTTTATTAGCTTTTGCTACTTTTCCACCCAAAGTATATGTCATTAGTTGCATACCATAACAAATTCCCAATATAGGAATTCCTAGTTCAAATATTTCTTTAGAGCATTTAGGTGAATCTTCACTAAATACACTTGCAGGTCCACCTGTGAAAATAATTCCTTTTGGATTTTTCTCTTTTATTTTTTCAATAGAGATGTTATAAGGAACTACTTCGGAATAAACATTGCATTCTCTAACCCTTCTTGCAATCAATTGATTATATTGACCTCCAAAGTCTAAAATCAAAATTAATTCATTTTTCATTATTTATACCCTCCTAAAATAAAATTATTATAATGAAAGTTCTTTATCTTTTTTAGATGTCTTAAGTATTTTTTCGAAAGTTGGACTAGATAGATATTCATTAATATCATATTCTGTAATGCCAAGAGAGCTTTCTTGAGATTTAAATATTTTGTCTTTAAGTGCATATAGCTTTGAAAAATAATTTAATATATATTTTTCACAAGGATCTCCTTTAGTTACTTGGCTAACTAAATTTTTGTAATTTTGATAATCACTAAATTGTTGAGTAACAACTCGATCTTTTTCTGTACTATCAATTCTAGATAAAAAAGATTTTGGTGCAACTTCTTTAATTTCTTGTACAAATTCATTTATTTTTTCTTTATCTTTAGGTTCTGGAATTCGAAAAGGGGATATTGCTTTTCCTTTTAAATTAGTATGAGCAGCATACCCGTAATTTCCTTCTTGATATTCATGTTGAGACTGTAATTGACATTCAATTGTACCAAATAAAGTATCTATGTATAGAAAGTTAGATACAAATCCATCTTTAGTTCTTTTCTTTTTCATAGCTTTAGGACTTTGGGAAATATGTAATTTTTCAAATAATTCATTATTTTCAAACAATGAATCAACTTGTTTAGTTAAAACAGCTAAATCTAACTTATCATGTACTCTAGAAGTGAAATCATCTAAAGCTTTAAAAAAGTTCATTTTATTGTTCAAAATATCTTCATTATCTATCGGTTGATTTTCATTGTTAGCAGCTTTCATAAATGCAAGGCAATTTTCTATATCTGCAATTTGTTTATTATAATAATTAAGTAAATTTTCAGCTTCAGGAGAAATTAAAGTTTTAATTTGATTTAATAATTGTTTACATTTTTCGTAATAATCAACTTTAGTACAAGAATAATTATAAACTTTAGGATTCGAAAAATCATCTTTAATCAGTTTTGATTTAAATTCTTGCATTTCTCCTAAAATACGATGATTTTTCTTTTTTTCTTCTATTAGTTCTTGAATTTCTGGGTCGTTTGAATAGAAAGTAGGAGGTCTATTACATGCAATTATTTTCATAGCAAAAATATCATTAATATTTTTTAAGTCTATTTTAGGCTCATTTGTATTTGTGTCATATGATAGGGAAGTTCTTGAAGCATAATCTTCAAGTTTATCTTTAATACTCTTAGGAGCTTTAAAACGATACGGGATTTCCACAGTAAAATCTTCATAACGTTGATGCTGAGATAACATTATTGCAGCTATTACATAATGAAAATAATCTTGTACATTTTTATTTTCATATATTTTAGCATATTCTTCATATTTCTTATCCAACAAATTTTTTAATAATTCTTCTTCATTTGGTACGTCAACTTTTAAAGAATCTACAAATTCTGTTCTTTTGTCCATTTTTAAATTTCACATCCATTCTTTATATGTTAAAAAAATTATAACAAAAAAATAAATATAAGTAAAGCGTAAACTGTAATACTAAAGTAAAAAATAATTATTGAAAAGTTTTTTAGTTTATGCTATTAATAAAAAAGTATAAAGGAATAAGAAAGGAGTATATTTTGAATCTTTTTGAAAATTTAAATGATAGAATTAATAAAACATTAGAAAAAGCTAAAAAAGAAAAAAGCATTAAGCCTTCTAATATATATGAAGATGAGTTGAATTTAGCTAAAAAATTAGATGCTATTGAAGAATATACAATAGAACGATTTGAAGAAAATATAGTAGTATTAGAAAATAGAGAAAATCAAAAAATGATAAATGTAGGTAGAGATAAAATACCTGAAGGAGTAAAAGAAGGAGATATTGTAAGGGTAATTAATGGAAAGATTTTAAAAGATGAAAAAAAGACAGAAGAAGTGTCAGAAAGAATAAAAAATAAAATGGATGATTTATGGAATTAAAAGGAGAAATTACAAATGAGCAAAAAAAAGAAGCAAAAGAAGCAAAGTATAGTAATTAGTATTATAAGTACAATTATTCTATTAGGTATAATTTTATTAGGAAGCAATTTTAATAAAACTGAAGAATTTAATAATTTTATAAAAGCTAATAATTTAATAGAAAATCAAACTGAAGGTAATTTAGAAAATTTAATTGTATATTTTATTGATGTAGGTCAAGCGGATAGTATATTAATAAAGAATCAAGATGATACGCTGTTAATTGATGCTGGTAATAATGAAGATGGGCAAGATGTTGTTAATTTTATAAAAGGAAAAGGAATAACAAAATTAAATTATGTAATAGGTACACATCCACATGAGGATCACATTGGAGGATTAGATGATGTAATAAATAGCGATTTGAAGATTGAAAATTTATGGATGCCAAAAATACAAACCAATACTAAAACTTTTGAAGATGTTTTAGATGCGGTAAAAAATAAAGGATTAAAAGTTACAGCACCAAATAAAGGAGATAGTTTTGAAATAGGGAAAGCTAAATGTGAAGTTATGACAGATAGTATATTAAACAAAGACAATTTAAATTTATCTTCTATAGTAATTAGACTTGAGTTTGAAAATAATAGTTTTTTATTTATGGGTGATGCAGAAACTGCAAATGAAAAAACAAGAACTTGGATGAAAACAGATGTATTGAAAGTAGGGCACCATGGCTCAAATACAAGTAGTTCTGAAGATTTTTTAAAACAAATTAATCCAACATATGCAGTAATTATGGCTGGAAAAAATAATAGTTATGGACTTCCTAAGCAAAAAATATTAGACAGATTAACAAAAATTGGTGCAAAGGTTTACAGAACAGATGAAGAAGGAACAATAATGATGATTTCAAATGGTAATAATATTGAAGTTAAGGAAAACACTTGACAGTTTGCAATAATAAAGTTAAAATATAATAGGTAGGAAAAAATATATTTTAAATTGAAAAACATATATATATATTTTATTCGAACATTGAAAATTAAATAAGAAAGAGGTGCATGGTTATGAATATTATAATCATTATTGCCGCTGTCTTAATCTCACTTGCAATAGGTATACTAATTGGAATGGTATATAGAAAAAAAGTTGCAGAGTCTAAAATTCAAGGTGCAGAGAATGAAGCAAAAAGATTGATAGATTTAGCTAAAAAAGAAGCTCAAAATCTAAAAAAAGAAGAAATTTTTAAGGCTAAAGAAGAAATTATGGCTAGCCGTAAAGAATTAGATCAAGAGATTAAAGAAAGAAGAGGCGAAGTTCAAAAACAAGAAGCAAGATTAATTCAAAAAGAAGAAAATTTAGAAAGACGTTCAGAAAATTTTGAAAAAAGAGAGAGAGATGTTGAACAAGAATTACAAAAAATTGAAGAACAGAAAAAGGAATTAGAAGAATTACAATCAAAAGAGATGGTAGAACTTCAAAAAATTGCAACTTTAACAAAGGAAGAAGCAAAACAAAAATTATTAACAGAAATGGAAAAAGAGTTAACAGCAGAAAAAGCGGCATTAATTAGGGAACAAGAGCAAAAAGCAAAAGAGACAATTAATAAAAATGCAAAAGAGATGTTATGCTATGCAGTACAAAAATGTGCAGCAGATCATTCTCAAGAAACTACGGTATCTATAGTTGCTCTTCCAAATGATGAAATGAAAGGAAGAATTATTGGTAGAGAAGGAAGAAATATAAAAGCTTTAGAAACACTAACAGGAATTGATTTGATTATTGATGACACACCAGAAGCTGTTGTATTATCAGGATTTGATCCATTAAGAAGAGAAGTTGCAAAAATAGCATTAGAAAAATTAATTGATGATGGAAGAATTCATCCTTCTAAAATAGAAGAAATGGTAGAAAAAGCAAAAGAAGAGGTTGAAAATACTATTAAAGAAGAAGGAGAAAGAGCAGTTCTTGAAACAGGGGTTATTGGACTTCATCCAGATTTAGTAAAATTAATTGGAAAACTAAAATATAGAACAAGTTATGGACAAAATGTATTAAATCATTCTATTGAAGTTTCAAATTTAGCAAGAATTATGGCAGAGGAATTAGGATTAAATCCAAAACTTGCAAGAAGAGCAGGACTTTTACATGATATTGGTAAAGCATTAGACCATGATATGGAAGGAACACACGTTGAAATTGGAGTGGAAGTACTAAAGAAATATAAAGAAAATCCACTTGTAATAAATGCAGTAGAAGCACATCATGGAGATGTAGAACCTCAAACATTAGAAGCAGTATTAGTTCAAGCAGCTGATGCAATTTCAGCATCAAGACCGGGGGCAAGAAGAGAAACACTAGAAGCATATATTAAGAGATTACAAAATCTTGAAGAAATAGCAGATTCATTTGATGGTGTTGAGAAGTCTTTTGCAATACAAGCAGGTCGTGAAGTTAGAATTGTAGTAAAACCTGAAAAAATATCAGATGACCAAATGACAATTTTAGCAAGAGATGTTGCTAAAAAAGTAGAAAACGAAATGGATTATCCAGGACAAATTAAGGTAAATATTATAAGAGAAACTAGAGTTGTAGATTATGCAAAATAGTAAAAAATAGGACTACTTTATTATAAGTAGCCCTATTTTTTTAAAATCTCCAGAAAAATTTAGGAGAATTTTGACCTTCAAAATAGAGGGCCAAAATGTCTTCAGTTAATCTTGCTGAAATTTTTTTGGGAATTTTTGACTCATCAATCGACATGCTTTCGATTAGATTCTCAAAATTTAATTTTGACGACCAATTACAATCTAGAATTGGTTTGACAAAATCAAGTTCGTCTTCCATAATTCTGTTCTTACAATCATAGATTGTAAGCGGAATTTCAGCGATTTTCTGGAACTGGAACCGTTCTGGATTGAATCCAGCCTGTTTAATAAGATATCCAAACGTCATATGTTCGGACACCTCCCTTTTTGAATTTACCATTAAGGGTTTTTTATACTAATGGCATAAATAAAGTATACCACAAATTAAATTAAAAAGCAAATTATGTAAAATACAGATTGATAATTTATAAAATATGTAGTATGATAAATAAAATTAAAATAGAAAGAGGAAAAAATATGAAAATTTTAGCTGTAGGAGATTTAATTGGTTCAGCAGGAATCAGAAAATTAAAAAGTGTGTTACCTGAATTAAGAAAAAAGGAAGGTGTTGACTTTGTTATTGTAAATGGTGAAAATTCAGCAGAAGGAATGGGAATGACAGAAAAAAATTTCAAGGAGATATTAGAGGAAAAAGTTGATGTTATAACAATGGGAAATCACACATGGGGAAAAAAAGATATCTTTAAATTTATTGATCATCCTAAATTGATTAGACCAGCAAATTATACTAAAGGAGTTGTTGGTAAAGGATATAATATTTATTCTTGCAAAGATAAAAAAATAGCTGTTATTAATTTAATAGGTAGAGTAGATATGAATGTGCTTTCAGAAAATCCTTTTGTTATAGTAAAAGAAATAATAGAAAATATACAAAAAGAAGTAGATATTATTATAATTGATTTTCATGCAGAAGCAACTGCAGAAAAAATTGCTTTAGGATATTATTTAGATGGAAAAGTAACAGCAGTTTACGGAACACATACTCATGTTCAGACAGCAGATGAGACAATTTTAGAAAGAGGTACAGCATATATAACAGATATTGGTATGACAGGACCTAAGAAATCAGTAATAGGTATGGATGTATTAGCATCTATAAAGAGATTTGAAACAACACTACCAGAAAGGTATAAAATTGCTACAGGGGAATGCATTTTTAATGGGGTTATTTTTGAAGTAAATGATAAGACTAATAAAGTAATTAATATAAAGAGAGTTAAAATATAAAGATAATATTATAATGAAAGTTATTTTTTGTCGAAATTATAAATTTATTGCGATGAAATTACCTAAAATTTCCAAAAAAACACTTTACATTTATTTCCAAATAATGTAAAATAAAAAACGTAAAAGTTGCAACAACAAAAATAAAATTATAGGAGGCAAAAGAAAATGGAAATTTTAAAAATTTCATCAAAATCAAACCCTAATTCAGTAGCAGGAGCAATTGCTGGGTTAGTAAAGGAATCAAACAAAGCAGAAATGCAAGCAATTGGAGCAGGAGCACTAAATCAGGCGGTAAAGGCCGTAGCTATAGCAAGGGGATTTGTAGCACCAGCAGGAGTGGATTTAGTTTGTATTCCAGCATTTGCTGAAGTAGAAGTAGAAGGAGAAGATAGAACTGGTATAAAACTAATTGTGGAATCAAGAACATAGTATAAAATAAAATGCAGACTACATTATTTGTAGTCTGTTTTGTTTTTTAGTTATAGTTCAGTAAGAAATGATTATGGTGTCCAAGCT
>FR888016.1 GCA_000431335.1 Clostridium sp. CAG:343
AGGTTAAGCTACTAAGAGCACAGGGTGAATGCCTTGGCACCAAGAGCCGATGAAGGACGTGATAAGCTGCGAAAAGCTGTGAGGAGGAGCAAATATCCATTATATTCACAGATATCCGAATGAGGAAACTCTAGTTAGGAAAAAAGCTAACTAATCCATACATGAGTAAAGTAGTGTATGTGAGGGGAACGTAGGGAACTGAAACATCTAAGTACCTACAGGAAAAGAAAGAAAACTCGATTCCTTGAGTAGTGGCGAGCGAAAGAGGAAGAGCCTAAACCAAGAAAAGTAATTTTCTTGGGGTTATGGACTACATAAATGATTCAATAGATTTAGCAGAACTGTTTGGAAAAGCAGACCAAAGATAGTGAAAGTCTAGTAAGCGAAAAATCGAAAGACATGGTAGTATCCGGAGTAGTGCGAGACACGGGAAATCTCGTATGAAAAAGTGGGGACCACCCCATAAGGCTAAATACTACTTGGTGACCGATAGTGGAACAGTACCGTGAGGGAAAGGTGAAAAGAACCCCGGGAGGGGAGTGAAAGAGAACCTGAAACCCTGTGTTTACAAGCAGACAAAGCACGTTAAGGTGCGATGTCGTACTTTTTGTAGAACGGTCCGGCGAGTTATTTTATATGGCAAGGTTAAGTACTATTAAGGTACGAAGCCGAAGCGAGAGCGAGTCTGAAAAGGGCGAGTAAGTCATATGAAATAGACCCGAAACCGAGTGACCTATCCATGGTCAGGATGAAGCTTGA
>FR888017.1 GCA_000431335.1 Clostridium sp. CAG:343
AAATCGAGGGCTTAACCACAATTTAAAAGAAGAATCAATCGAAAGACTAAAACGACCTAAAAATTCATCTATGTATTTTTGAGTGTGCTTATAACACTATAATTTTCTAGTGACGATGACATTTGGGGTAATACCTGTTCCCATTCCGAACACAGAAGTCAAGCCTAAATGTGCCGAAAATACTTGTGGGTTACCCTGCTGGAAAGATAGGTTGTTGCCAGATTTATATATATTCCTCGTTAGCTCAGTTGGTAGAGCGCTCGGCTGTTAACCGATAGGTCGTTGGTTCGAGCCCAACACGAGGAGCCATAAGAAAAGGTTAGTCATTTGGCTAACTTTTTTTGTGTATTATAAAGAAAGTAATTTATTTTAAATAATTGAATTTAGACTAATTTTATGGTATAAATAAGGAAATATAAACAATAGGATTCAAGGAGAAAAGTAATGATTATAAGAAATGCAAAAATAAATGACATAAATCAAATTATACCATTAATGTTACAGGTTTCCGAAATGCATTATAGTGAAAGAAAAGATATTTTTAAAGAAAAAGGCGTTGAAAAAATCAAATTGGAATTAAAAGGTGCACTAGAAAATAATGAAAATATCTTAGTAGCAGAAGAAAATAATAATATAGTTGGAGTTGTAATTTTTAAAATTAAGATTGTAAGAGAACATATTAATTTAATAGATAGAAAAGTGATATGGATAAATGAATTAGTTGTAGATGAAAAGTTAAGAGGAAAAGGAATTGGAACAAAATTGTTTAATGAGACTAAAAAATACGCAAAAAATAATAAATGTGATGCTGTAGAATTAAACTGTTGGGAATTTAATGAAAAGGCGCTTAGATTTTATGAAAGATGTGGAATGAATACACAAAGAAGGATAATGGACTTAAAAATCAATATTTATGAATAAAAGCATATAGAAAGGGAGAATTACTAAAGATATACCATCTAATGTTGTAGCTGTTGGTAACCAATGTAGAGTTTTAAAAAAATTTAAGTAAATATTATAGGAGTAAAAATGAAAGTTATTTTTTTAGATATTGATGGAGTCTTAAATTCAGATGAATATTTTGAAAAGATTAATAATTTAAATGTGAATGGAATTGAAAAAGAAGTAGATGTATTATTAATGCATGAAAAAAATGATATGAGTAAATATTTTGCTCCAAATAGAGGTACTGCATTATGATAAGATGTAAATGGTGTAATTTAAATAATCCTAAATATATAGAATATCATGACAATGAATGGTGTAAACCAAATTTTGATGATAAATATTTATTTGAAATGTTAATATTAGAGTCTTTTCAGGCAGGCCTTTCTTGGGAATGTATATTAAATAAAAGAGAAGATTTTAGAAAAGCATATGATAATTTTGATATTGAAAAAATTTGTAATTATGATAAAATGAAAATACAGGAATTATTGTTAAATGAAAAAATAATAAGAAATAGATTAAAAATAAATGCTAGTATAAATAATTCTAGAATATTTAAAAAAATACAGAATGAATATGGAACTTTTCACGAGTATTTAAAAAGTTTTACAAATGATAGAATTGTTTATGAAACAGGAAAAACGACATCAGAGTTATCAAATAAAATTTCAAAAGATTTAAAGAAAAAAGGAATGAAATTTGTTGGCTCGACAATAATATATTCGTATTTACAAGCAATAGGAATTATTTATTCACATGATGAAGAATGTTTTTTATTTAAAAAGTGATAAATTTAAAAATAGTTTTAAAGCCAAAAGAAAATGGAGCAGTATCGAAGTGGTCATAACGAGCCTGACTCGAAATCAGGTAGTCCGAAAGGGCCCGTGGGTTCGAATCCCACCTGCTCCGCCAAAATATCAAATGTAAATTTTAAATTCTTAATTTTAAAACAAAAAACAAGTATACAATTAGTCTAAAGAATAATATAATGCTAAAAGATAAGGGGGAAGAAAAATGAAAGTAATATTAATAAATGGAAGCCCAAAAGAAAAAGGCTGTACATATACAGCTTTAAGAGAAATAGAAAAACAATTACAAAAAAATAATATTGAAACAGAAATATTTTGGTTAGGAAATAAACCTATATCAGGATGTATAGGATGTGGGAGCTGTTTAAAAACAGGAGAATGTTTTATGCAAGATAAAGTGAATGAATTTTTAGAAAAAGTGCCAAAAACAGATGGATTTATTTTTGGTTCTCCGGTACATTTTGCAGCTACGTCAGGAATGTTATCTTCTTTTATGGATAGGGTTTTTTATGGAAGAAGAAAATTGTTTAGTAATAAATTAGGTTCTGCAGTTGTAAGTTGTAGAAGAGGTGGTGCAACAGCAGCATTAGATGAGATAAATAAATATTTTGGAATTAGTAATATGCCAATTGTTTCTTCTCAATATTGGAATATGGTACATGGAAATAATCCAGAAGAAGTATTAAAAGATGAAGAAGGAATGCAAACAATGAGAACACTAGGTAATAATATGGCTTGGCTTTTAAAATCAATAGAAGCTGGAAAAAAAGCAGGAATAAAATTGCCAGAAAATGAATCTATTATTTCTACTAATTTTATAAGATAAAATATAGAAAATCTGAGAATTAAAATTGTTCTCAGATTTTTCTTGCCATATATGAAAAAGAACGGTATAATAATAAAAAAATAAAGGAGAAAAAAATGTTACACACAATTGAAATTTATTTTTTATTATTTATTTCTTATGCATTTTTAGGTTGGTGTATGGAAGTTACTTGTAAGTTTATTCAATATAAAAAATTTATTAATAGAGGCTTTTTAATTGGACCATATTGTCCTATTTATGGATGGGGAGCGCTGGCAATTACAATATTGTTAAAAAGGTATATGGAAGATCCATTAGTATTATTTGTAATGTCAACTCTTATTTGTTCAATTATAGAATATTTAACTAGTTACTTTATGGAGAAAAAATATCACGCAAGATGGTGGGATTATAGTAACAAAAAGTTTAATATAAATGGAAGAATATGTTTAGAGACATTAATACCATTTGGAATTTTAGGAGTAGCCATTATGTATGGAACTAATCCAATATTGTTTAAATTATATAATCAAATACCACAATTAGTAATAAATATTTTAACAGTTATATTGTTTATTGGATTTATAGTAGATAATATTATTTCATCTAATATCATATCAAGTATTAATGTAGAGGGAAATAAGTTAATAAAAGATAATACAGAAGAAATAACAGAAAAGATAAAACAAGTTTTAAGACAAAAATCATGTTTACATAGAAGATTAATAAATGCATATCCAGGTTTAAAAAATATTAAGGTAAAGATAAAGAAGGTAGAACAGAAAATAGATGAGAGAAGAAAAAGAAAAGAATAGAATAATAACAGAGGGAACGAAGAAAATAGGTGTATTTGATTCTGGAATTGGAGGAGCAACAGTTTTAACAGAATTAGTAAAAGTACTTCCAAATGAAGATTATATTTATTATAGTGATTCTAAAAATAATCCATATGGAGATAAAACTCAGAAAGAGATTATAGAAATATGTGATAATATTGTTCAATTTTTTATACAAAAAAATTGCAAAGCTATTGTAATTGCTTGCAATACAGCAAGCGCTGAAGCGGTTACATATTTAAGAAAAAAGTATAAAACAATTCCATTTATTGCAATAGAGCCGGCTTATAAGATGGTTTATGATTATGCTTATGATGAAGCAACTTTAGTTATGGCAACAAAAGGAACAATTGAAAGTGAAAAATTTAATTTATTATATAAAAAATATAATAATCATAAAACTAAATTATTGCCTTGTATAGGATTGGCTGATGTAATAGAAGATGGAAATAAGGAAAAACAAAAAGAAGTATTAGAAAAGATATTGGGACAATATAGAGGAAAAATAAGAAATGTAGTACTTCGGTTGTACACATTATCCATTGATAGTGCAAGAAATTAGAGAAATATTAGGAGAAAATATACAATTTTTTAATGGAGCTCCAAGGCTTGCAAAGCATTTATATGAAGTTTTAGAAGAAAATGATTTATTGGAAAATAATAATGGATATATAGAATTTTATGATTCAAAAAATTCAGAAAAAAAGAAAGAAAGATTTTTTAATATTATAAAAAAGTAATGGAGGAAGATGTAAGATGGATAGAAAAATAAAAAACATTATGAAGATGGGAATTTTAGTATTAATTTGTATGACAATTATTGGGTGGTGCAATATATCTTTGTGTGCAACATCAAAGGAAAATAATATAAAAAGCGAAGCGGAAAAATATGCTAAAGATATAGATTTAAATAATATAAATAAAGAAGATATTTTAAATGCATATGAAGAAATTAGTCAAGAATATACAAATGAAGAATTATCAAACTTTATAGATGAATATAAAGAAGAAATAAAACAACAGGGAATTAGCGAAGAAGCAATAAATGCAGGAAAAGAAATATTAAAAACAACAGATAAAGAGAGTGTAAAAGAGATAATAAAAAACGACATTGATTTTGATAAAATACAAGAAAAAATAGACAGTGGAGCTACAATAAATCAAGCTGTAAAAGAAACCGTAAAAGAAACAAGCACAGATAAAAAAATAGAGCTAGGAATTAAAGTGCTATTAGCAAATAAAATAGTGAGAATTTCATTAATTATATGTGTTATTATTTTTGTATATGAAATTATAGTAAGATGGATTATTTACAAAAAAGCTGGAAGACATGGATGGGCAGCCATTGTACCGATTTATAGACAAATAACAATGTATAAAGTTAGTGGTTTATCACCATGGCTTATCTTATTAATATTGATTCCAATAATAGGAGCATTTATAATAGCGATAATTGAGATAATTCAAAAATTTAAATTATCAAAGAAATTTGGAAAAGGTGTATTATTTGGATTTGGATTGCTATTTTTACAACCAATTTTTGAAAGTATAATAGCTTTTAGTAAAAAAATAAAATATAAAGGATAATAAAAAGAAAAGATATTTTTGCATTAGAACAATTTAACAAACTCATATATTTTTAGTACCATTTAAAAATTATTTATAAAAATACTGTATAAATAATAATTCAATTGGGTAAAATTTATTCAAAAGAAAGGAATGGTGCGTTTATGGAAAATGTAGTGAAAGACTTAAATGATTTTTTATCTGACTTAAATATATTTTATCGAAAATTACAAAATTATCATTGGAATGTACGTGGAAAAGACTTCTTTGTATTACACAGCAAATTAGAAGAATATTATGATGAAGTAAACAAACAAATTGATGAAATAGCAGAACATATCTTAATGTTAGGAGAACAACCATTAGGAACAATGCAAGACTATTTAAATAATACTTGTATAGTAGAAGCAAAAAATGAAAAAATAGAAGAAAAAGCTATTTTTGAAAATATTATAAATGATCTAGGGACATTATTAAATAAAGTAACTAATATAAAAGAAGAATCAGATAAGCAAAATATGTATGCTACATCAAGCTTAATGGATGAGTATATAGAAGGATATATGAAGAAACTATGGATGTGCAGACAACGAGACAAGGGAGACAGGTCTTAGATGGGACAAGTGGGGACAGGTCTTGGGACAAGGGGGACAGGTCTTAGATGTCTCATATATTTGGT
>FR888018.1 GCA_000431335.1 Clostridium sp. CAG:343
AAGTAGCAGTAGAATACGGAAAGCAAGTGTTTTATAACAATTAATTAGTTATTACCAGTATGCTAGGTAACTGATAATATAAATTTGGCTGTAATGATTATTATCCTTTGAGTATATAAAGAACATTCCTAGCGAGTTCTAATATCTAGGTAAAGTCTTGATAGTAAGATGCGGGTCTTGGACACCTGAGAGTGTAGGTACAACTCCTACTACCTAGAACAAAGTGTTTATAAGAAAAGAGGTAATAATATGACTCTAGAACAAATAAAACAATTCAAAGAAGAAAACTGCAGTAAATGTAATAAAGATATTGACTGTAAAATAACACAAGACATAAATGGAAAACTAAAGTGCACAGAGGATTAAAGATATGGAACAATGTTTGATAGATAATAAAGTATGTCCAATACAAGGAAAAAAATGTAAAGAATGTAAATTAGATGATTGTAAAAGGACAATAGAGATGATAGAAACACAAGAAGAAAGAGAAGAAAAATGGAAAAGAAAATTAATAAATGTACAATTACCAGAACGGTTGTAAAGACTGTTCTTTTTTAGAGGTTATAAACCTAGATAAGCAGATTGTTAGATGTTCTTATCTAGTT
>FR888019.1 GCA_000431335.1 Clostridium sp. CAG:343
AAGATATAAAATAAACTAAAAAAGGCCCAAAGGTCTTTTTTAGTTTTATAAATAATATAGAAATTATTTATTTTTCATAATCCACTCATAAACTTCTTTTTCAGAAAGTTCTTCATGTTTTAGTTTTGTGATTTTTTCTTTAGCTTGTTTTTTCCAACTTTCAAAATCATTAGCAATTTTTTTGTTATCTTTATTTTTTCTAACTTTCATAAATTTTTGTTGATATATTTTTCTATACTCAGCATAAGCTGATTTTTCTTGCAATCTTTTATTATATGTAAGAATAGCACCTTGTTCTCTACAAGTTTTTCCGTTTTCTTTTGGATAATCACAATAAATTTCGTCAAGTCTTGAATTAGGTATAAAATACATTCCACAATTTTGACATTTCTTAATAGGGTTATTATTTGTTTTTACTAATTCTTCTAATACTACATAACAGATACTAGATAAATCATTACTTTTATGTGTATCTATCATGGAAATAAACATACTTTTATTTTTTAGTTCATTTAATAAAGTGTGTTCGCTAGTATTTTGGAATTGTTCATATTTATTAGAAAAACTATCTCGTATAACATTATCATTTTTATTAAAGGTGTGTAATTTTCCCATTTGTTTAATTAAATATACTGCATATCTTTGTGCAGATGTATAATCTTTTAATTTTTCATCTTCTTTAATATTAAATATGTAATTTATTGCATCTTTCATTTCTTCTTGAACATATATTATTTTATGTTTTAAAGTGTTGTAAATTTTTTGAGTTTCTTTTAAGTATGTTTCATCATTTCCATAATTATTTGATAATGTAAATTTATAATCTTCTTCTAAATCTCTTAATATTTCAAAGCCATAAGCAAAGAAAAAGTCTTTATATGCAGATTCATAAGTGGATAAATCGGCATTTAAAAATCTAACTAAAAAAGTACCAAATTTCTCTACAAAAGGAAAATACAAGGTTGCAGGGTGCTTTAATCCATTATCTGTACCTTCATTTTCTTTCCAATATATTTTAAGTGTATGAGTATCATAATCTATATTAAAACTAGCCTTATAGTAATATAAAGGGGTAGAATAATATTCTTCTTTTTTCTCTTGATTAAACCAAATATAAAAATCTTCAAAAAATTTATTTTCTGGTAAATCCCTATTCATTTCAATATTTCCTCCAATCCATCCGCAAACAATTTTTGAAAAAATAAAAATTGTTATTGACATTATAATTATATTATACTATAATACTGATATAAATACAATAGCTTTTGAAATAATTATTGTATAAAACTGTAGACAGAAAATTAACCATAGAGAATGGAGGTGATAAAAATAGCTAAAAATGAAGATATAATAAGATTTTTTTATGAAGAACATAAAAGACCAACTGACATAGCAGAAGAACTAAAAGTGAGTAAACCTTATATTACAAAAATTATTCAAAAAGATGAAAAATATATTAAAGAAAAGGAATATAGAAGTAATATAAGTAAGGAAAATCATAAGGCTTGTAAAAGAAACTATATAAATAAAAGGAGACAAACAGAAAAACAAGAGTATCAAGCAATGATAATACAAATTAACAAAGACAATGAGTATTTATCAACCCAAATACAAATATCGGATTTAGATTTTGCAAGATGGAATAGACAAATGTTTAGATATGATAAAAATAGTAGTGATCTAGTTTTAAGAAGAGGATTTACATTTGCTTGTGATGTACCAAAAAGAATTAGGAATGTTGTAAATGTGGGTAATATAAGAAATAAAAGAATATATGTATAAGATATGCTTTGAAGTTGTTCAAGGTATATTTTTTTGTCATATTTTTTTTGTTTTAATAATAGTATTGAAAAGAAAGTGGGTGAGAATTTTGAAAAAGGGTTTGAAGATTACGTTTATAAATCCTAATACTGAAGAACAAATAGTACAAGCTATGGCTGGTGTTCTTGCTTATAATTTAGCTGAAAATGATGATGGTGTTACATTTGATTATAAAACTACAAATTCTTATCAAAATTCTCATGGGGAAATAGGAGTTGAATTGGAAATGTAGTATAAAAGATTATTAAAAAAATTTAATAAAAAGTCTTGATATTTTAATAAAAAGTTTGTATAATGAATATAATAGTAGTAGATATTTAATATCTACTATAATTAAAATGTGAGTCGCCACCCTATTGGCGAAATAAATGTATAGGTGAGAAAATGTGAGCCGCAACCCTGCTTGCGAGATACAAATGTGCAGGTGGAAAAATGTTAATTATAGTTAAATATGGGGTCTATAAAAGTAGATCCCATATTTTCATAAAAAGGAGATGGAGCAAAATGGTAATAGAAGATGGAAAATTTTACTTTATAAAAGATGAATTTTTTGATGTATTTAAAGATTATGGATTAATGGTTAATAAAGAAAATGGTAATAAAAGACCTTGCTATTTTTGCTTTAAAGATAGACAAAATAGCGAAATAATATGGTTTGTTCCAATTTCTACTAAATATGAAAAGTATGAAAAAATTTATGAAAAGAAAAAGGCAAAAAGTGGGAAAAAGCCAGTATATAACTTTGTTTTTGGAAGTGTTTTAGGAAAAAAAGCTGTTTTTTTAATACAGAATATATTTCCAACAACATTAGATTACATAGAAAAGAAATATACAAATTCTAATAGGGATGTTGAAATACCAGAAATTATAAAAGAACAGGTAATTACTAAAGCATTAAGAGTGGTTGATTTAGCAAAAGACGGTGTGCAAATACCATTTTATGATATAATTGAAATGAAGAAAATATTATTAAATAAGTAAAATATAATTTCAAATGTTACTCGCCACCCTGTTGGCGACAAAATAAAAACTATTCCTGAAAGTGGAGTAGTTTTTTTGTGCTTTTATATTGAAAAAATCAAACTGATATGCTAAAATGTAACAGAACGAAAATAATGAAACAGAAAAATAAAGAAAGTAGTGATGTTATGAAAATCGCAGCATATTGTAGGGTATCAACTGAAAAAGAAGCACAAATAGATTCATTAGAAAAGCAAATAGAGTTTTTTAATGAATTTACAAAAAAGAACGGCTATGAATTGTACAAGCTATATGCAGATGAAGGAATATCAGGAAAACAAATAAAACACAGAAAACAATTCCAACAAATGATGATAGATGCCAAAGCAAAAAAATTCGATAAAGTAGTAGTAAAAGATGTAAGTCGTTTTGCAAGAAATACAGTTGATTTATTACAAAGTGTAAGAGAACTAAAATCTTATGGTGTGCAAGTAGATTTCTTAAACAATGGCGAAGTAATGGAAGGTGGCTCTGAATTTATATTAACAATTTTAGGAGCAATGGCACAGCAAGAAAGTGCAAACATGTCTAAAAGAGTTAAATTTGGAAAAGACATCACAGCTAAAAAAGGAAGAGTGCCTAACCTAGTATTTGGATATGACAAAATTCCAGATGAAAGATATACTTTAAAAATAAATGAAGAAGAAGCAAAAATTGTAAAAGAAATATTTGAAAGCTATGTATATAAAGGAATTGGAACAACCAAAATAGCATGGAATTTAAATGATAGAGGAATAAGAACAAAGAAAACCAAATCAAAATGGGTACAAACATCTATTGTAAGAATGCTTAAAAATCCAATATATACAGGAAGAGTAACAAACAAAAAATCAGAAGTAACAGACTTTATAACAGGAACAAGAAAAGAATTGCCAGAAGAAGAATGGATAGTCGTTGAAAGACCAGAAATGAGAATAATATCAGACGAACTATTTAACAGAGCACAAGAACTTTTAGAGCAAAGATCAAACGAATTTAAATTAAATAACAAAAGAGAAAAAACAGAATATGTATTTAGCACACTTATATATTGCAAACATTGTGGTTATTCATTTAGAAGAATAAAGAGAAAATATACAGCTGATGGTCCAGAATATATTAGATGGGTATGTAGTGGAAGAAATTCAATGGGAGTAAACCATTGTCCAAATACAACTGTTATTGATGAAGAAGAACTTTTAAATGCAATAAAAATCTATTTAAAAAGTATAATAAAAAATAAAAAAGATTTTATGAAAGCTGTTGAAAAAGAATTTGAAAAGATTACAAAATTAAGAGAAAACAATGAAAGAAGTGAAGAAAGTCTTTTAAAAAAAATTGAAAAAGTAACAGTTAAAAAACAAAAATACATGGAAATGTTTCAAAATGAAATAATCAATATACAAGAACTAAAGAAATATACAAATCCACTAAATGAAGATATTGCAAGACTTGAAAGAGAATTAAAACTAATTACATCAGAAATAAAAGAAAAGGATGTATTAGAAAAAGAATTATCTAAAACAATAAACACAGTAGATGATATATTAAATAATCAAACAATTACAAATGCAATGCTAAAAACTATTATAGATGTGATTGAAGTAGATAGTGATTCAAATGTAGAAGTTAGATTAAAATTACTAAATGAAATAGGCAGTACACCAGCAGTTATTACTAATTTTAATGACATTAATCCTACCGTTACGAAAAGTAACGTCAGTACATAAAGATGTTTCAGAAAGATTAAAAAAAATAAATCCAAGTTTGGCAAAACAAGTAAGAGTAGTTTTGGATGAGAATAAGGCGGAAAGGCACATACGAGGAGGAATGGCTACTAAAATGAAATATAGTCATTTAAACGAAAAAAAGAGAATTTGATATAAAATCAAATTCTCTTTTAGATATTATATTAAAATTATATAATATTACTATAATATAAATTATTAATGATTGTATTTTTGTTGTTTTCTTGCTTTTCTACATTCTGGACATCTAACAGGATCATTAGTAAATCCTTTTTCTTGATAAAAAGCTTGTTCACCTTCTGTGAAGATAAATTCTGAACCGCAATCTTTGCATACAATTGTCTTATCTGCCATAATAAAAACCTCCTTTTCAAATTGATTTGAATTGTATTTCTTACTTATCAACCTAAAAAGAAGGGAAATAATCTAAAAATAAATTCATAAAAGTCTCTAAAGACCAAATTATTATAACATATAAAAATATTAAATGCAATGAAAAAGTCTTAAACTTAAAAAATTAATTTATTCACTAATCGACATATTTAGACATAAAATATAATAGCCCAAGTAATGAGGTGAGTAGAATGAATGACATAAAAAAAGGCGATATAGTAGTAAGAAAATCTTATGGAAAAGATATTATTTTTAGAGTTATTAATATTTTAAACAAACCAGAAGAAAAAATTGCAGTTTTAAATGGTGTTATAGAAAGAATTGAAGCTGATAGTAAGATTGCAGATTTAGAATTAGTTGATAAGCAAAAAGTAAAAGATATACTTAGAAAAATGGATAGCAAAATTGAAAACAGAATTGAAAAATCCAAGCAACAATGGGAAGATAGAAATTATAGAATTGGTGTAGTAACAAATCAAACTAGAGCAAAAGAAAAAATTATAACAGGAGAAATACTTCATTTAGATGGAGATAGGAAATATAGTGAGAAATCTTATCGATATTATAGAAAATTAGGATTAAATGCAATTGTAAAATATATACCAGAATATAGACAACCAAGAGTAGTGTATCAATTATTAGAATCATATAATCCAGATATTTTGGTAATTACAGGGCATGATGGAATGATAAAAAGAGGGATGAGATATAATGATATATATAATTATAGAAATTCTCGATATTTTATAGAAACAGTTAAAGAAGCAAGGAAATATGATAAACAAAAAGGTAAAAAGTTAGTAATATTTGCAGGAGCTTGTCAAAGTTATTTTGAAGCTATTATTTCTGCAGGAGCTAATTTTGCATCTTCTCCTGCAAGAATATTAATAGATTTTTTAGATCCATTAGTAGTTGCGGAAAAAATAGCATTGACTGAAAAATACAAATATATTACAATAGATGATATTGCTTATGAATTAAGGGATGGAAGAGATGGAATTGGAGGAATTGGAGCAAATGGGAAGATGACCAAATGTTAAATTATAAATAAAAATAAACCAACTTAATACAATTGTAATATAAATGTAATATAATTGTAAAAAACAAAAAATAAATCGATAAAAGTATTGAAAAATAAAGGATACAGAGATTTGCTAAGAACAAACATTTTTTGACAATTTCGCTTAAAAATGCTATAATCAAGCCATCTTAAGGGAGTAGGTGATAAAATGATTTGTAGAACAGATATAGCAAATCTAAAAACTGATATCTTAGAGAAAGTAGGGCAAAAGATAATTGTAAAAGGATCTTTAGGAAGAAGTAGAGCCTTTGAAAAAGAAGCCACGATAGAAAAAGCGTATCCAAATATTTTTGTTGTGAAATACGAGGAAAATAATAGAAATGTGACGTATAGTTATACAGATGTTTTAACCAGAACAGTAGAAGTAGAAGTTTTTGATGGCGATTCATATTCACCATTAATTCCACCGGTTTCATCTGTAAAGACAAGAAAGACATCGTTATAGAAAAAAAGTAGAAATTTAATTTCTACTTTTTTTTTGCAATTAAAGTAATAAAATCTTAAGTTGTCAAATATACATGTATAAAGAAAAAAATAAAGGAGGTCAAATAAATGGTTGTAGATACAATAAAAGAAAATTTATGTGTTAATAAATTAGTTGCAACAAAAAAAGAAGTTATATTGGTCGAAGGAGATATGATTGTACCAGATTCAAAGCCAGATATTTTAAATACAATTTGTACAAGTGGGGTTGTATGTATTTACAAAAAAGAAGTTTTAGAAGAAAAAGTAAGAATAGACGGAAATATAAATACATATATCATGTATATGGCAGATGATAGTAAAGATAAAGTAAGAGGATTAACAACAAGTCTTGATTTTTCTGAAAGTATTCAAATTGCAAATTGCAAGGAAGGAATGAATTGTAAATTAAATACAAAATTAAAATCAATTGAGGCAAAAGTAATTAATGGAAGAAAAGTAGGAATAAAAGCTGCTATTGAAATAGAGATAAATATATACTCGAATGAAGAAGTAGAAATCGTAAATAATGTACAAAATGCAGAGGATATTCAAATACTAAAAGAAGATTTAAAGGTTAATTCACTAGTAGGAATGGGAGATACTAAAATTTATGCAAAAGATACTGTGAATATAGATAATGTAGATAATTTAGCAGAAATATTAAAGGCGGATGTAGCAATTGGTGAAAAGGATGTAAAAATTAGTTATAATAAAATACTAACTAAATCAGAAGCAAGTATAAAAATTATGTATCTAACAGAAGATAATAGGATTAATAATATAACAGCTAAAATACCAGTGGTTGGCTTTATAGATATACCTAATGTTACAGAAGAAAATATGTGTGATGTTGATTATGAAATAAAAAATATAGTATTAAAGCCAAATTCTGCAGAGGAACATTCTATATATATTGAATTAGAAATAAGTGTTGCAGCTACTGTATATGAAGAAAAAGAAATTAATTTAATTCAAGATTTATATAGTCCTAGTGAGAATTTAATATTTAATAAAAAAAGAATAACAACTATTACCAATAAAAAAAATATTAGAGAAACTAAACAAGTAAGAGAAAAAGTAAATATAGAAGGAATTGAAAATAGGAGTATTATAGATGTAGATGTTGTTCCAATGATAGAAAAAGAAAATCAATTGAACAATAAAATTAACTATGAAGGAGAATTAGAATTAAGGTTTATATTATCAAATAGTGACTTACAAGTAGATAATAGGGTTGTAAAGATACCTTTTAATTATACAGTTGAAGAACAGTGTGGAGATGATAATATAAATAGAAATATGGAAATGGAAATAACAAATCAAGATTTTATCGTACAAGAAGGTGGTGTTGTTAATAGCAATATTGATATAACAATGAATTTAAATTCTTATCGTAGTGCTAATATGAATATTATTGATGAAATTCAAACAGATGGAGAAAGGGAAGCAGAAGATTATAGTATATTAATGTATATAGTAAAAAAAGATGATACATTGTGGAAAATAGCCAAACGTTTTGGTAGTACAGTAGAAGACATTGTTAGAATAAATGGAATTGAAGATGAAAATAAAATATATCCAGATCAAAAATTATTTATACCACATTATTCAAAAGCTTCTGTAAAAGAGTATGCATAAGATATATTCAAGACCGCGTATTAGAATTCCAAAAGTACTTATAAATGGAGAAGTACTTAATAATCATAAGAATAAAAAAATAGCTAAAATAATTATTATATTAATAATTGCTTTTAGTACTGTAAAAATAGTATTAGATGCAGTATATCCTATATTTGATACATTGTGTGAGGCGAAAGCAAAATCAATTGCTACAATAGTATCAAATGAACAAGCAACAAATGTTATGAAAGAACATTCTTATGATGAATTATTTACATTGGAAAAAGATAATAATAATAATATAACAATGGTTAAATCAAATGTACTAGCTATTAATGAAATTATTTCAGATGTAGCTGTAAAAATTCAGGAAGATATTGATAATAGAGGAAGAGAAAATATTGAAATAGCAATACGGCAGTTTTACTGGGTTTAAATTATTAGCAGGGAGAGGACCAGGAGTAAAAATTAAAATATCATCTATTGGAAATGTGGAAACTGATTTAAAAAGTGAATTTACAGCGCAAGGGATAAATCAAACATTGCATAGAGTTTATTTAGAAGTTAAATGCAGAGTTAATATTTTAACTCCATTTCAAGATATAGAAAAAGAAATAACTAATCAAGTATTGTTGGTGGAAAATGTTATTGTAGGACGTATTCCAGAGACTTATTATAATTTAGAGGGGTTAAATAGTAAAAGTGATGCAATGGAGATAATAGAGTGAAAATTATAAAAATAGTCAAGTTCATAGCTTGACTATTTTGTAATATTAAAAAATTTTTAATTAAGTAGTTATTTGTTGCAAATATTACGCTGTGCAGAAATAGTAGCTAATATATTTCCTAATGAAGTCATAAAATCACCTAATTTATTATATTAAAGAAAAACTAAAGTGTGATATATAAAGAAATTGTATTAATTAATATCATAAATTTGATTTATTAATTTAGTAGCATTTTCTTTTAATAATTTTTTATTCTTTAAAACGGCTTTATCAGGGAAAATGGCATCACCAAATGTAACTGTCACGGTAGAGAAAAATTTGGGTCTAACTGTAATATGCACAGGAATAATTGGCACATTTGCTATTGCTGAAAGGTAAACAGCACCACTTTTGGTTTTTCTTTTATTATATTTATAATTTTCCTTAAATATACCGCCTTCTGGAAAGATAAGAAGTCTGATTTTTTCTTGATTTTCTAATTGTTCTAATATAGATTTTGCTCCTTTTATATCAGTTTTATTTCTTTCAATAGGAAAAGCGTTATGATATGTTAGAAATTTAGCAATTAACTTATTTTTAAAGAGCTCAGATTTTGCAACACTATACATATTTTCAACTTTAGGATATAAAAAAGCAGGATCGAAAATCCTAGAATGATTTGGGCAAATTAAACATTTATTATATTTATCTAATATTTCTAGATTTTCATATTTTACATGAAATAATATATGGCAAGAAGTTATAAGAATAATATTTCTAATTAATGAATACAATACAATTCTTCCTTTCATAATAAATTTGTATAAATGCTAACATACGTTACGTTTATTATTATAACATAATTTTTAATAAAGATAAAATGTATTGTAAAAGTTAGAAAACAAGTTATATTATTGAAAATTAAAATATAAAAAAGTTGACATTTTAATGCTTACAGACTCTTGATAGTAAAAGTTATTGAACGACAAAAAAACCTCGGAAGTTTTGAAACTTCTGAGGTTGAATTGACTTTGATAAAAGTTCTTTTTATCTTTTGCTAAATTGAGGAGCTTTTCTAGCTTTTTTAAGACCGTATTTTTTTCTTTCTTTCATACGAGGATCTCTTGTTAAGAATCCGTTTGATTTTAAAGCTGGTCTGTATTCACTATTAGCTTCATTTAATGCTCTTGCAATACCATGTCTGATAGCTCCAGCTTGACCTGTAAATCCGCCACCTTTTACGTTAGCTATAACATCATATTTAGCTGTTGTATTTGTAACTGTAAGTGGTTGTCTTACAATAACTTTTAAAGTTTCTAATCCGAAAAATTCATCAATATCTTTACCGTTAATTGTGATTTTTCCGTTTCCTTCTACTAATCTAACTCTAGCAATTGCATTTTTTCTTCTACCTGTACCATAAAAAACGATATTTTCCTTTTTTGCCATATTATTTTACCTCCCATACTTCTGGTTTTTGTGCTTGGTTTTCATGTTCTGCACCAGCATATACTCTTAATTTTTTAAGACTTTGTCTACCTAAAGAATTATGAGGTAACATTCCTTTTATAGCTAAAGTCATAGCTTTTTCTGGATTTTTTTCAAGCATTACTTTGGCAGAAATTTCTTTCATTCCTCCAATGTAACCTGAATGATGTCTGTAAACTTTTTGATTTAATTTGTTTCCTGTTAAAATTACGTCATTACAATTTATTATAATAACATGGTCACCCATATCAATATTTGGTGTAAATGTTGGTTTATGTTTTCCTCTTAATAATCTAGCGGCTTCTGTTGCAACTCTACCAAGTGGCTTATTTGCTGCATCAATTATATACCATTTACTTTCAACTTCACCTTTTTTTGCACTATATGTAGTATTATTCATGGTAATATATACCCTCCTATATTTTATTTGTTTTTTATTTTATTTATATGAAATTTAAATATAAAACCACCGGGGAGAAGTTCTAAATTTAAATCATATTTTAACATAATTGCTCAATTATTCTATTACAAAAAAGTACATTTGTCAATACATTTCAGGCAATTTTTAGAAAAACTTGACAAAAACAATTTTTATGTGTATACTGTTAACGTTAAAAACAGGATGTAATATATTATGAATAAGGAGTAATATGGAAATGAAAAGAAAAAGAAATATAAAAAGCATTGTACTATTAGCAGCTCTAGGAATTGCTACATTGTTTTTTATAAATATCAGTTTTGCATCTACTAATGCTAAAGTAAATGTAGAAACAGCAAATCTAAGAGAGTCAGCAGATGAAAATAGTAAAATTTTAGAGCAACTTTCTCAAGGTCAAGAAGTAGAGATAGTAGAAAAGAGTAGTGATTGGTATAAGGTTAAAGTAAAAGGAATGACAGGATATTTAAGACAAGATCTACTTACAGTAGAAGAAAAAAATACTGTAAATGCTAATACAACAACTTCATCAGAAGAGAAAGCAGAAGTAGAAACTACTAAAAATGAAGAAACAAAAACAACTGATACAGATGAAAAAAGTAAAATAATTGTGGAAGATACAAAATTAAAAATTGTACCATCTATTAATGCCACAGATATTATTGAAGTAAAAAAAGATGAAGAAGTTATTATAACAGAAACAATAAATGACTGGGTATGTGTACAAACAAAAACAACAAAAGGTTGGATTTATAAAGAAAAATTAAAATCTAAAGAAGATAAAAAAGAAGAAAAACAAACAACAGAGCAGAATCAAGTAGTAGAAGAAAGTAAATTAAAGACACTATATATAGGTAGTGAATCTGTTAATTTAAGAAAAGAAGCAAATACAAATTCAGAAGTTGTAACTAAATTATCTTTAAATACAGCTGTTGATGTTTATGCAGAGGAAAATGGATGGAGTAAAGTAAAAGTAAATGGAAATGAAGGTTACATATCTTCATCATTATTATCAGAAAAGAAAAAGGAAACGTCAAGAAGTTTAGAAACACCAAGAACTAAAACAAGTGAAAATTCAAGTGAGAATACTAAAACTTCACAAGAGAAAGAAACAACAACTACAGTTCCAATTTCAGGAAAAGGAGCTACAGTAGTAGAAACAGCTAAAAAATATATTGGTTGTAGTTATGTATATGGAGCATCTGGACCAAGCAGTTTTGATTGCTCAGGATTTACTTCATATGTATTTAAACAACATGGAATTAGTTTAAATAGAACAGCTGCAGGACAATATAGTAATGGAGTTGCTGTTAGTAGAAACCAATTACAACCAGGTGATTTAGTTATGTTTGGAAAATCTGGAATAAACCATGTAGGCATATATATTGGTGGAGGGCAAATTGTTCATGCTGCTAATAAGTCAAGAGGGGTAACAACTGATACGATAAATTCAGGATATTATAATAACAACTATGTTGGAGCAAGAAGAGTTATGTAAAAATGCAATTAAGAAAGGAAGATTAAAAGTAGTAAAACGACCAGTTTTAATTGCAATTATAGGATATATAATAGGTATTATAATGGGGCTATACTTTAATTTTAGTATAGCTCTTTTTTATATTCCGATAATTGTAATATATTTTTTCAAGAAAACATTAAAAATATCTAAGAAAGAATTTAAGTTAATAAGTTTAAAAAGATATTTTAGATATGTAAAGTTAATTTTTAATTTCAAAATTATTATTATTCTTATTATTTTTTCTATTATTTCTAATTTTATTGTAATATTTCAAAACAAAAAATATAAAAGTTTATATACAAACAATCAATTAATAAGTGGAGAAGCAGTAGTTATAGGGGAGAAACAAGAAAAAGAATATAACAATATATATAAGATAAAATATAATAAAACATATGTATATTTAAAAATAGATAAAAAATCCACAATTGAGTTAAATTATGGGGATAAAATAAAGTTTTCAGGAAGTTTTATAGAACCAAAAGAAAACAAAAATACAGGGGGATTTAATTATAAAAATTATTTGAAAACTTTAAAAATTTATGGAACAATAAAAGTAAACAAAATAGAAATTTTAGGAAAAGAAAAGCAAAATTTCATTTTTAAATATGCACATTTAATTAGTAAAAAAATAAAAGAAAAAGTTAATCTTAATTTAGATAAAGAAAAAGCAGATATTTTAATTGGAATTTTGATAGGAGACACAGAAGAAATAGAAGAAGAATTAAAGGAAAATTTTAGAATTAGTAATATTTCACATGTTTTAGCTGTTTCGGGAATGCATGTTACTTATATAATTATTGGGATTAATTTATTATTTAAAACAAAATTAGGAAAGAGAAAACTTAATTTTATTATAATTATTGTTCTTATTTTTTATATGTTTATAACAGGATTTTCAGCTTCAATAGTAAGAGCGGCAATAATGGCGATATTAATAATAGGTTCAAAAATAATGTATAGAAAAAATGATGTATGGAATTCAATTGCAATATCGTTATTTTGTATACTTATCTATAATCCATTTCTTATTACTAGTATGGGGCTGCAATTTTCTTATTTAGGAACAATTGGAATTATTGTTTTTTATAAAAATATTTATGTAGTTTTAGAAAATATAAAAATAACTTCTAAAAAATTAAAATATGAAATTAATAAAAAAGATACAAAGGCAATTGAAAAGATAAAGAATATATTAGCAGTTACAATTTCTGCTCAATTATCAATTATGCCAATTATGATTTATCATACTAATTTGTTTAGTATATACTTTTTTATAACTAATTTATTGGTAAGTATAATTATTGGTCCTATTATTATATTAGGAATAATTGCAGTTATCATGTCCTTTATTATTAATCCATGTGCTAAAGTAATTTTTACTATTATAAAATTATTAGTTGATATTTTAATTTTAATATCTAAAATTAGCCAATTGCCATTTGCAAAACTATATATTCCTACACCTAAGATTTGGCAGATATGTTTATTTTATTGTATAATTATTATTTCTAAATTAGTTCATAATCTTTATTATCAAAAAAAATTGAATGCTACTCAAATAAGAATGAGAAATTTAATAGCTTTATTTAAATATAAGATGTATTTAAATAAAAAAAGAAGTTTGATGGCTTTAGTATTATTAGGAGTGATTATTTTATTAGTAGAATTTTATCCTAAAAACTTAAAAGTAAATTTTATTGATGTAGGACAAGGGGATGCAACTTTTATTGTAACACCATATAATAATACTATTTTAATTGATGGAGGTGGAAGTGAATCTAAAAATTATAATATAGGTAAGAATACAGTACTTCCTTATATTTTAGATAAAGGATATACAAAAATTGACTATATAATAATTAGTCATTTTGATCAAGATCATGTTCGGTGGATTGTTATATATTATGCAAGAAATAAAAGTAAATAACATCATAATAGGTAAGCAATATAAATCATCAGAAAATTATGAGGAATTTATAAAAATCGTAAAAGAAAAAAAGATAAATGTAAAAATAGTAGAAGAAGGAGAAAAAGTAAGTATAGAAGATAATTTGTATTTTGATATTATATGGCCTTTTTCTGATAATATGATATCTGATAATAGTATAAACAATAATTCACTTGTATGTAAACTAAATTATAAAAATTATTCAATGCTTTTTACAGGAGATATTGAGGCCATAGCTGAAAAAGCTATTTTGAAAAAATATTCTAAAAATTTAAATATATTAAAATCAGATATTTTAAAAGTAGCACATCATGGTTCGAAAACATCTTCTATTACAGAGTTTATTGAAAAGATAAAACCAAAATATGCAATAATTGGAGTAGGGGAAGATAATAAATTTGGACATCCATCAGATAATACAATTCAAAATCTTGAAAAAGCAAATATAAGAATTTATAGGACAGATAAAATGGGAGAAATAGAAATAAAAACTAATGGAAAAGAGATAAAAATAAATGAATTTTTAAAATGCAAATAATAAAAGATTGTATAAATTTAACAAAAACGTAAATAATAGTTATAAAACATTAGAAAAGGAGTAATTATTATGAATAAAACAATTATGAGTATAATTGCAATTATTGTTATAATAGGTGCAATTATAATTGGAGTTCAAATTTGTAAACCAAATAAAGAACAGGAAGATATTATAACCAAAGTATCAGATGAAAAGATTGAAGATGATTGTACGGATGAATATCAGGAAATACAAGAGGAGATGCTTCAAGCTAATTCTACAGAAGAAAAGATATCTCCTAATTGTTTTATTACTATGAAAAAAACATATAATAAATGTGGACACACAACGAGTGAATATATAGCTATTCCAAAAGAGTTAGTAAATAAAACAAAAGAGGATTTGAAAGAAAAATATGCTGGTTGGACAATTGATAAATTTTCAGATACGCAAATAGTAATAAGCAAAAAAGAAGAAGGAGAATGTGGTGAACACTATATTGTGAAGGATAAGGAAGGGAAAGTTGTAATATATAAATTATTAGAAGATGGGACTGAAAAAGAATATGAAGTAACAGATATTTCAACAGAATATATTACAGATACAGATAAAATTAATATGAAAAATGGAATTAAGGTAAATGGCAAACAAGAATTAAATCAATTAATAGAAGACTTTGAGTAAAATATAATATATAAAAAATCTAGTTCATTATTTTGAACTAGATTTTTTCTTTTCTTTTTTATCTATTGTAACTTCTTTTTTTAAGTCTTGTTTATCAATAAATCCTTTTTGATATAAATCTTTAACATACATTATAAGTGAAAATACAGTAGCAATTAATGCTAAACAATATAATAGAAAGTCAAATTTGCTCCAAAAACCAATTAAATTGAACTGTTTTGCAAGTAGAGAGAATACAATTGCAACATAGAATAAAACAGTAGCAAGTTTTCCATACCATTTACTATAAACGACAACATCTTTTCCATAAAGGAAAGAAGCACCAACTATCATAATAAATTCTTTTAGTAATACAATAATTAGAATCCAAAGAGGAATAATACCAATTATAACCAATGAAGTAAGTGTTGATATTTGTGTTAGTTTATCAGCAAGAGGATCCATTAGTTTTCCAAAGTTTGAGATTAAATTAAATTTTCTCGCTATAAAACCATCAGCAATATCTGTTAAACCAGAAATGGTAAAAAACAAGAATGCTAATATATAGTTACCAGTAAAAATATAAAAAATTATAAATGGTATTAATAAAAATCTAATAATAGTAAGTATATTTGGTACATGTTTAAACATAATTTTCTCCTATTTAACTTCAAATTTTAGTTTATCATTTTCAAAATCTACTTTTACAGTTTGACCATCTAAAAGTTGACTTCTTAGAATCATTTCAGATAATTCATCTTCAATATATCTTTGAATAGCTCTTCTTAAAGGTCTTGCTCCAAATTTTATATCAGTTCCTTTTTCTAAAAGATAATTTTTTGCTTTCTTTGTAATATCCATATTTATATCTTTTTCATTTAAAGCTTTTCTAGTATTTTCTAACATTAAATCAACTATTTTTAAAAGTTGTTCTTTTGTTAGAGAATCAAATTGAATAATTTCATCAACACGGTTAAGAAATTCTGGTCTAAATAATTCTTTTAAGCTATCCATTATTTTATTTTTATCAATTGATTGTTTTCCAAAACCAATTGAATTTATATTAGAGTTAGAACCTGCATTAGATGTCATAATAATAATTGTGTTAGAGAAACTTACAGTGTTTCCTTGACTATCTGTTAGTTTTCCATCATCTAATACTTGTAATAAAATATTAAATACGTCAGGATGAGCTTTTTCTATTTCATCTAATAAAATTATAGAATATGGTTTTCTTTTAACTTTATCTGTTAATTGACCAGCATCATCATATCCAACATAACCTGGAGGTGCACCAATTAATTTAGATGTTGAGTGACTTTCCATGTATTCAGACATATCGATTCTTATTATAGAATCTTCACTTCCAAACATTTCATAAGCTAAACTTTTAGCAAGTTCAGTTTTACCTACTCCAGTAGGTCCAACAAAGATGAAAGAAGGTGGTCTTTTTGTACTTTGTAACCCGGCTCTATTTCTTCTAATTGCTCTAGCAACGCTACTAACAGCTTCGTCTTGACCAATAATTCTTTTATGAAGATTAGTTTCTAAGTTTAATAATTTTTGTGTTTCTGCTTCTGTTATTTTTTTAACTGGAATTTTTGTCCAGCTTTCAATTACATTAGCAATATCTTGTACATTTAATTGTTTTGGTTTTGCTTTAGCGCTTAATTTATCAATTTCTTCAATTAGTTGACATTCACGTGTTTTCAAATCTGCGGCTTTCTGATAATCTTCTGTTGAATCAGCAGCGATAACTTCTTCTTTTTCAGATTGAACTTTAGCAAGTTCTTGTTTTAACATTTCAAGCTTAAATAAATCTTTATTTTCTAAATTTATTCTTGAACAAGCTTCATCTAAAATGTCAATTGCTTTATCAGGTAAAAATCTATCATGAATATATTTTTCAGACATAATAACTGCTTGACGAATAATATCTGATGAAATTTTAACTTTATGATATTCTTCATAATATTTTTTAATTCCTTCTAATATAACAATAGAATCTTCTATGTTTGGTTCTTCTACTAAAACTTGTTGAAATCTTCTTTCTAGAGCAGAATCTTTTTCAATATATTTTCTATATTCTTTTAATGTTGTTGTACCAATTAATTGAATTTCTCCATTTGATAATGCAGGTTTTAATATATTTGCAGCATTCATAGAGTGTTCACCATCACCAGCACCGATAATATTATGGATTTCATCTATAACCAAGATAATATTTCCATATTCTTTACATTCATCAATAATGCCTTTCATTCTAGATTCAAATTGTCCTCTAAATTGAGTACCTGCAATTACAGCAGTCATGTCTAATAAATAAACTTCTTTATTTAAAAGTTTTGCTGGTACATTTTGATTTGCTATTTTTATTGCTAATCCTTGAGCTATTGCAGTTTTACCAACGCCAGGTTCACCGATTAAGCATGGATTGTTTTTGGAACGTCTATTTAAAATTTGAACAATTCTTTGTATTTCTTTTTCTCTTCCAATTACAATGTCTAATTCATTATTTTTAGCTTTATCTGTAAGATTAGTACCAAAGGTATCTAAGAATTTCTTTTTCTTGTTCTGTTTTTTATTTTTCTTTTTTTCAACTTTTACTTTTCTTCTGCCATCATTTAGTTCTTCAGATTCATCAGAATTACTTTTTGAAGCTTTGTTTGAAAACATGTTAGAGAAGATAGAGCCTAATGGTATTGCCGCTCCAGAAATTTTTGAAGGTTCATCACTATCTGGATTTTGTTCTTGACTTTCAAATGTAATTGCACCGTCTAAGTTTTCAATGTCTTCTAAATTTATGTTTTCTGCTAAATCTTTAAATATTGTTTCAAATTGTTTAGTCATATCATTAATGTTAATTTTATCATTAGAAAGGATATTGTTTTGATCATGTAATACTTCTGTTGGATTTATTCCTTTTTTCTTTGCACAATCATAACAATAGCCTTCAAGACTTTCCTTTCCATTTTCTATTTTTTTATAAAAAAGTATTGCTGGATTTTTATTACATTCTGAACATAACATACTTTAAATTCCTCATTTCTATTAAAATTAATTTATATTATAATATCGCAAAAATAGGGAATAGTCAATAATTTTTCGAATAATAATAGCAGGGAATTTCCCTGCTATTATTTAAATTATTTTTAATACATATTTGCTAAAACTAATAGTAAAATCATTCCTATATACATAAATGCAAATAATGCTAATCCGATAATACCTGTTATCATTCCAGCTTTTCCTATTTTACTGCCTGTCCTTCTTGAAGATTTTACTCCAAATACAATAGCAACAATTCCTGTTGGTAATGTAATATACCAAAATAAAGCAGTGACAATAGATATTATACCTAAAACGAGTGATACTATATGCATAACAGATTTATTTGTATTATTTTCTTCCATAACAATAACCTCCACTTTTTATTTTATTTTTAATTCATCAATTAGTTCTAAAGTATCAAGATTATTTACTTTTATTGCTGTTTCAGATATAGTATATAAATTATTATCTATGTACAATCCTCTCAATAATTTAGAATTATTGTAGTTATAACTATATGACGATTTATTTTTATTTTTTTGTGAAGTTTCATGAGTTATAACTCCTTTTAAATTGAATCCATCATTTATATTTATTTTATATACAAAGTAGCCTTCTGAAACATAAGATTTATTATAATTTGTATATGAATCGACAATAGAAGAATAAGAATCAATTGAAGAGTCTATTTCAAAATCTTCACTATAATTATTAACAGGTATTGCTAATAATTGTTTTTCTTTAGAGAATAGTAACGCTTTTGGATTAGTTAAAATTGCTGATGTCGTTCTGCTATCTCCTATTATAGTTTGAGATAATTGTGTAGGATTATTAACATCAGATACATCAAACAATGCCATTTTCATTCCTGTTATTTTTGATGTTGTAGATGTTACTTTTCCAATTGAATTTTTATTGACAATTTCTTCAGTTTCCATTCCGATACCTATTAAATGATTTTCATCGTATGGATGTAGATATGTACTATATCCTGGTATATGTAATTCTCCTAATACTGTTGGTTTTGTTTCATTACTTAAATCAATTACAAATAAAGGATCAACTGTTTTATAAGTTACTAAATAAGCTTTATTTCCCATGAATCTTGAAGAGTACATTTTTTCACCTTTTGCAACATGATTAGAAATTCCTATTTGTTTTAAATTTTCATCAAATATTGCAATTTTGGCTCCATCATTATCATATAGAGCAATTCTTAAGTGACCATTTTGTTCATCTAAAGAATATTGATTTATTGTTTTTCCTATTATTTTATTTTTTGTATTATAGGATACTTTACCATCTCCTGAAATATCAAATTTATATATTTCTGTATAGTAATCATTTGAATAATCATAATCATCATTATAAGTTAATACTCCTAAAATACCTTTTAATCCAAATAATTTGCTTATAGGGGGAATACTATCAGTATAGTCATATTTTTGATCTAATAAATAAATACTATTTTCTGATACGTAAGCATTTGAAATATCAATTAAATAAGAGCTTACATTTATATTTGCTTTTACATCATCTAAGTCAACTACTGAAATAAGAGTTTGTTTTGTTGTTTGTACATCTTTTAAATATTTAATGTTTTTAAGAGATATTTCTTGCTCATTATTATCTTCTTTATAGGCTCTAACAATTTTATCATTTTCCTCTCTCAAGTTTCCTGAGGCAATAACATACAATTTATTATTTATGCATCTAGAGGTATAATATGATTCATATAATTCATAACTCTTAACTAGAGTAGGTTTTGACTTTGTTGATATATTATAAATTTTTACAATGGTATTGCTACTATTATTGTAGTTATAATAATATGAATAAGAAGTCGAACTAGTATTTTTAGTAGATATAACTACTAACTCATTTTTATATAAAATTAAATCTTCTGGGACACTTCCATCATTTGATTTTATAGTAGCTTCAATTTTAATATTTTCTGGGTTTATTACATTTGTTATTATTACATTGCTGTTAGATATTGAATAAATATAGTCACCATCTGTTTTGGTAATATCAGCCTCATCAACATTTTCAACCTGAATGTTAGTAGTTGAGTAGTCTTTGGAAGAAGATGTTTTTTCAGAGTTATCTGAAAACGCTGAACTATCACCTGCAGTTATAGAGTCAATAGATAATTCTGCACTATTCATAGTTTTGGTATTAGTATAACTATAATAGTAAGGACTATTAACTAAAAGACTAAAAGGCATAGTAACAATGTTTATAAACAGATCTTTTATAGTTGGATCATCACTATCATATATTTTTGATAATTCTTTATCAGATTTTATTGTTTTTAATTCTGTATTATCATTAGAAAACAGTAAAAAGGCAATAATGAAAAATATAATTATTAGAATAGATATTATAGCAATTTTTAGTTTTTTTCTCATAAAAAATCCTCCTTTTATTTTATATACTTATATCATATCCTTTTTAAAAAAATAAATCAATACGAAACTTAAATAAAAAAATATTGATAAATAAAAATATCAATGATATAATAAAATTGTGAAATTTATAAATAAGAGGTCAAAAGATGAATGTAACATTACCAGAGAAAAATAAATTAAAAAAGAAACAAATAATTATATATACTTCTATAATAATTGTATGTATTATATGTCTTGTTACAGCTTTCTATGTTCAGTTTTATGCAAGAATCAGTTTTAGTGAATTATTAGGTATATCAGAAAAAAAACAATTTGGAAATAAAACAGAAGAAGAAATAGAAGAATTGAAATCAGATTTTAATAAAGTATTTATTAATAATATTGAAGAAGATAATGGAGATAATGACAATAAAAAATCTGATAAAAATCAAAAATTAGTTTATACACAATATGAAAAAAAGGAGTCTAATACTAATAATTATGATTTAGAAATACATATTCCACATATTAATATAAAAAGTGAAATTGTGGATGAATATAATAAAGAAATTGAAGATATTTTTGTAAATAAGGCTAGAAATGTTTTACAAAGTGAGAATAAAAATATTATTTATACAGTGGAATATGTAGCAAATGTACAAGATGACATTTTATCTTTAATGATAAGATCAAATTTAAAAGAAGGCGTAAGTGCACAAAGAATAATAATACAGACTTATAATTATGATTTGAGAAACAATAAGGAAATTAATTTAGAAGAGGTTCTAAAAATAAAAAATATAGATAAATCAGAATTGCAAGGCAAAATTACAGATTCAATTAAGACAGAACAAAAGAAAGTAGAAGATTTAGAAAAATTAGGATATAATGTATATAGTAGAGATGTTTCAAATGATATGTATAAGATAGAAAATTCAAAAGAATTTTATTTAACAAATGATACATTATATATAATTTATGCTTATGGAAATGATAATTTTACAAGTGAAATTGATTTAATTGTTATATAATCTAAAAGAAAAAGAACATATATTTATATATGCTCTTTTTCTTTTGAAAATAAAAGGGGATGTTTTTTATTTTAAATCAGTATCTGTACTGATTATGTTTGTATTTTAACAATGTTTTTTGTCCATTGTGTGAACTAAAAGTGAAAAAACAAAAAACTTAGCATTATTTTTTGCTAAGTTTTTATTTGGTTAAGGTTGTTCACCTAAAGTTATAGTTAAATCTTTTTCTTGACCATTGCGATTTACTTTTATTTTCATTTCATCACCAATTTTATGAGAATTTTTTATTTTATTTAATTCATCCATTTTTGTTATTTTTTGTCCATCTGCTTCAATAATTACATCTCCGATTTTTATACCAGCTTTTTCTCCAGCAGAGAAATCTTCAATAGATTTTACATAGACACCAACAACTAAGTTATTAGCTTTTGCTGTTTGTTCATTTAAATCCATACCAGAGATACCAATATAAGGTCTTTTTACTTTACTATATTGAATTAATTGTGATGTTATATCTGTTGTAGAATTAATTGGAATAGCAAATCCCATTCCTTCAATTCCTGTTCCAGAAAGTTTTAAAGTATTGATACCAATTACTTTTCCTTCACTATTTACTAAAGCACCACCACTATTACCAGAGTTAATAGCAGCATCTGTTTGAATTAAAGTAAATTGTTTTCCTTCTGAATCAGTTACTTCTCTATTAACAGCACTAACAACACCACAGGTAATGCTACTTTGCATACCAAGAGGGTTTCCAACAGCCATTGCAAATTCACCAACTTTTATATTGTCAGAGTCAGCAAATTCGGCCTTTGGTAATCCAGTTTTTTCAATTTTTATTACTGCTAAATCAGTTTGTTCATCTTTTCCAACGATTTTTGCTTCATATTCTGTGTCATCATTAAACAATGTAACTGTTACTTTTGTAGCTTCTGAAACTTCATAATAAGATTCAGAAGAAGAGGTTGCAACAATATGATTATTAGTTAAAATATATCCATCTTCACTAATAATAATTCCAGAACCACTTGCAGTTGCTGTAGAAGTTTGAGTTTGTTTACCAAACATAGAAATTAAAGAATTTACATTATATTCAACTTTAATTCCAACGATTGAAGGCAATATTTTATTAGCAGCATAAATAGAAGTATCTGAGTAATTTGATAATGAAGTTTGGCTAACATATCCTTGAGAAGATAAATTAGAAGAGTTTGAAGTATTAGAAGAAGTATCTAGTAATTTATTCCTTATAGAGGGTATTCCAAAACAAGCTCCAATTACAACTGTACAGCCTAAAACTCCGCTAACAAAAGGTAATAAAAAGTTTCTTCCAAAACTAACTTTACTTTTGCCTTTTTTTTCTGTTTCATATGTTACTTTATATGAATTTGAATTTTGAACTGTTTTAAAATCCTTTCCTTTTTCTTGATTTTGTTGATTTTTATTATTATTTTCCATTTTTTTACCTCCTGAAAAATTATATTTACTAATATAGTATCCTATTGTTTTTATATGATACAATAGATTTGTGAAGCTTTTGTGAAAAAATGCAAAAATATGAATTAATTTATTAAAAAATTCTATTGAAAAAAATAGAGGAAAAATATATAATATTACTAATAAAAAATAAAGGATGGTAGATATGAAAAAAAATAAAAATAGAGGAATAACATTAGCAAGTTTAGTTATAACAATTATAGTTTTATTAATTATTGCTGGAATATCAGTGTATAGTGGAACTGATATTATAAAAAGGGCTAAATTAGAAGAATTAAAAACAAATATGTTACTAATTGAAACAAAAGCAAAAGAATGTGTAGAAAATGCTAATTTTAAGTTAGGAAAAACAGATAATTTAGGTGACACTGAAAAAACAACTAGGATTAATGAAGCTAAAAAAGAATTAAAGGGAATAGAGATAACTGAAGCAGATAATATAAATATTGAACTAAAAGACTATAATTATTATTATAAATTAACAGAAGATAATTTAAAGGATATGGGACTTTCAAATATAAAATTAAGTGATACAGATGAATTATATATTGTAAAATATGATATACAAAATGCAAAAGTAGAAATATATAATACAAAGGGATATGAAGGAAAATATTCTTTAACAGATATAGAACAAATTGAAAAATAAAGGTAAAAGAAAATGAAAGAAAAAGAAATAGAAAGATTAACAAAACTAAAGGAAATAGAAAAAGATTTATATGGCAAGGGATTTAAAAATATTTGTGGTATTGATGAAGCTGGAAGAGGACCATTAGCTGGACCAGTTGTGGTAGCAGGTGTAATTATGCCACCTGATTCTATGATTGAAGGAGTAAATGATTCTAAAAAGGTTTCTGAAAAAAAGAGAGAAAAGTTATATGATTTAATTATAGAAGAAGCACTTAGTTATTCAGTAGCTATTATAGGACATGATGTAATTGATGAGATAAATATTTTAAATGCTACTAAAGCAGGTGTAACACAAGTTGTAGATGGATTAGATTTAAAACCAGATTTAATTATTATAGATGCATTAAATCATATTGATACAAGAGGAATTCCATATGAGCCAATAATAAAGGGAGATGCTAAATGTTATAATATTGCAGCAGCTTCTATTTTAGCAAAGGTGACAAGGGATAGAATTATGAGACAATGGGATGAAATATATCCATGTTATGGTTTTTCAGCTCATAAAGGATATGGGACTGCAAGACATATAGAAGCGATAAAGGAATATGGACTTTGTCCAATTCACAGAAGAACATTTACTAAAAATTTTATTTAAGAAATTCTAATATTGTTCCAATCATATTCAAAAAATTATAAAATCATATACATTTTAACTTGAGTGAAAGTGGCACATTTTTATATAAAATTTTCTTATTGAACGTAATGAATAGGATGAAATATTAAATAGATTATACCATACTTAATGAGATAGATTTTAACAATTTTAGTAACAATATATACAACTATATTAGTAGAAAGTTATGGAAAATAATTAAAAATAATTGAAAAAAAACTATAATATGCTATAATATATTGGAAAGAGATAAGAAAGGATGAGGAAAGATGAAGAGAAACAAAGAAGAAAAATTAGAAAAAAAACATAGATATGATAAAGGTCAAATATTTGTAAAAGTAATGGCTGGATTTTTAGCTTTATTAATGGTAATAGGAACAGTATTTACAATTGTTGCAGCTTTAATATAGTAAATAATAGGAGAAATAAATGGTAATTAATTTAGGAATGAATTGGGAAAATTTTTATAAAGATAATATAGTAGAATATATAAAATCATTACAAACAAATCCATTTGAATTAGTAACTTTAATAATAGATATAACAATAGTAATATTTTTAATGTATTGCTTTTTTAAAATTGTTAGAGGATCTAGAGCTTGGCAATTGATTAAAGGAATAGCACTTTTGATTATAGCAACATGGATGAGTGGATTATTCAATTTAAAAATTCTAAATTGGATATTAACTGGAATTATGAATTTAGGAGTAATTGCAATTATAGTTATTTTTCAACCGGAACTAAGAAGAGCTTTAGAACAATTAGGAACAAACAAGTTAACACAGTTTTTTGGTATAGATAAAGATTTGTCAACAAAAACAAAAGAAGATATATATAAAGTGGTAATTGCAGCTACAGAGCTTTCAAAAGCAAAAACCGGAGCGCTAATAGTTTTAGAAAGAGATATAAAAATACAAGATATTATAGCAACAGGAATACCTATGAATGCAGAGGTTTCTCCACAACTACTAGTAAATATTTTTGAACCTAAGACACCGTTACATGATGGAGCAGTAGTAATTTCTGGAAATAAAATAGCTGCTGCAGCTTGCGTTTTGCCTTTAGCAGATGATAAAGACATAGCAAAAGAATTAGGAACAAGGCATAGAGCAGCAATTGGAATTTCAAAAGAATCAGACAGTATTGTTGTTGTTGTATCAGAAGAAACTGGTAAAATATCAGTTGCAAAAGATGGAACATTAATTGCAGATGTTAGGGAAGATGTATTAAAGAAGATATTAATTAGTAATATTGTAACTAAGAGATTTTCTGTAGAAAAGAAAGAGAGAAAAAGTAAAGTAAAAGAATTAAAAGAAAAATGGAAAATGAAAAAGAAAAAAGAAGAGAAAGAAGAGAAAGAAGAGGAAAAATAAAAGTCGCAAATAGCGACTTTTGCTTATATTATAGGGGATTTTTGAAAATAGGAAAGGACAATAAAATGAGAAATATCAAATTAACAATTGAATATGATGGGAAAGATTTTAATGGATGGCAAAAACAACCAGATAAATTAAATATACAAGGAAATATTGAAAAGGCAATAGAAACTGTAACAGGAGAAAAAGTTGATTTAATGGCATCAGGAAGAACTGATAGAGGAGTACATGCTTTAGGACAAGTAGCTAATTTTAAGACTAATTCTCAATTGCCTATTGATAAATTTCCGATTGCCATTAATAGTAATTTAAAAAAGTCAATTAGAATTTATTCAGCAGAGGAAGTAGATGAAGAATTTCATAGTAGACTTTCTTGCAAAAAAAAGACATATAGATATATCATTAATAATTCTAAGTATGGTACAGCTATTTATAGAAATTTAGAAACACATATTCCTATTAAATTGGATATAGAAAAAATGAAGGAGGCAATAGAATACTTTCAAGGAGAACATGATTTTAAAGCTTTTAAAGCTAGTGGTACAAGTAGTAAAAGTAGTATTAGAACAATATATAAAGCTGAAGTAAAAGAAATGCCTGATGATAGAATATGGATAGAATTAACTGGAAATGGTTTTTTGTATAATATGGTAAGAATTATTGCTGGAACATTAGTAGATGTAGGGTTAGGAAAGATAAATCCAGAGGATATTATAAAAATAATAAAATCGAAAAAAAGGGAGAATGCTGGAAAAACATTACCACCACAAGGTTTATATTTAGTTAAAGTAGAATATTCTAAATAGTGATATTAACCAAATAAAGTTGTAAAGCATAAAATATAGTAAAAAATAAAGGAGAGATAAATATGAATGTTGATTTACTTATATTTTTTGCTTTGCCAATAGCTACAATTATTGTTTCAATAGCATTGCAAAAAATCTTAAAATGTCCACCTTTAGTTTCTGCAACTATTTTTGCTATTTTTTTAATTGTTACATTTGTAATTAACAACTTAAATTTTTTAATAGCTACTATTGTATATACAATTATTAGTTTCATTACTGCTGTGCTAGTATGTATTAGTTGCAGGTTGATAAGGCATTTAAGAGAAGCTAGAAATTCTTGTAGATGTAATAATAAAAATTCAAATGAATTGCTTTCTATAAATAGTAATTGTGGAAATCTTGAAGATGGTAATCTACTTACAATATCTAGTTGCGGTTGCAATCAAGATAGTGATACTGCGCTTAATAATGGGTTATCTGCAAGAATAAATGTAATACCTAATTCTAACAATAATGGTAGAACAGGAAATGTTTGTGGATGTTATAGAAGAAGATAGTATTTTAATAAAGAGTTATTGACATTGAACAGAATAGTTAATAGCTCTTTACTTTTGATTAAAATTATGCTATGATATGAAAACGAAAGAAAAGGAGAATAGAAATGTTAGAAGTTATAGAAGAGGCTCTAATTGATAGTTTTAAGTTATTACCTTTTTTATTTATTACATATTTAATAATGGAGTATATTGAACATAAGACAAGTAAAAAATCAAAAGAGGTAATAAAAAAATCAGGAAAATTTGGACCAGCTATTGGAAGCATATTAGGAATATTTCCTCAGTGTGGTTTTTCAGTTTCAGCAACTAATTTATATGCAGCTAGAGTAATAACATTGGGGACGTTAATTTCAGTATATTTATCTACTTCAGACGAAATGTTACCAATTTTTATTTCAGAAGCGGTACCAATTAGTACTATTTTTAAAATATTAGGAATGAAGTTAGTAATTGGAATGATAGCTGGATTTTTAATAGATTTTGTTTTAAGAAAGAGAAAAGAAGAAGAAAGAATAATAGAAATATGTGAAGAAGAACATTGTCATTGTGAACATGGAATTATAAAATCAGCATTAAAACATACATTAAATATATTTTTATTTATATTAATAATTACAATAATCATTAATATAGCAATACATTTAATAGGAGAAGAAACAATAGCAGGATTTTTACAATATAATCCTATATTAGGCCCCATAGTTGCAGGGGTTATAGGTTTAATACCTAATTGTGCAGCATCTGTTATTTTAACACAACTATATTTACAAAATGTAATTAGTGCAGCTACTATGATTTCAGGCTTATTAGTGGGGGCTGGAGTTGGACTTGCTGTGTTATTTAAGGCTAATAAAAATATGAAATCGAATTTAAAAATTATTGCATTATTATATAGTATTGGAGTTATTTCAGGAATAATTATTCAGTTGATAGGAATAACATTTTAAAAAACAAATTAGTAGGAGATACTTAAAAAGTTTCCTACTAATTTGTTTTTTTATAATTTTACATCTTTTTCTTTTTAAAATTAACCACAATAGCATCTTCATTATCAAATAAATATTTAGAATCTGTAGTATCTGTTTGAACAGGATCTATTTCGTTTTTTTCATCTTTAAAGTCTATATGCTTAAAATCAAATTTTTTGGGAGAATTGTTATTATCTTCAGTAGCTGTTGTAACTCCATCAGAATATTTACCAAAATCATAAGTTTTAATTTTATGTGGTTCTTTATATTTTGATTCTAGATATCCAAATCTACCTTGACCAACCATAGGTTTTCCACCAGCAGATTTAATTTTATAAGCACAATCCTTTGCACTCATAGTTTGAAGTTTACCTTCTTTAAAGTATTTAACAAAGTCCCATTTTACATTTCCATATTTATCATCATATTTCATTTTTCCCATATCCATACTATTGCTATATATCCAATCTCTTTTTGTTCCAAATTCGTTTGACCACCATTGCAATTCACTAAATTCACCATTACCAGTAAATATTTTATTAGCACAGTTTGAAAGAATTGTGCTTTTGTAATTCTCTCTTAAATGTGGAGTTTCTAATTGTTGTAAAGATTGAGTAGAAATGATTGTACCAACTTTGTATTTTCTATACATTGTAAACATTGCTTCTGTATCTTTACAAATAAAATCAGCAAATTCATCTATATACAAGAAATGAGGAATTCTAGAACTTTCAACACCAGGTCTCCTTAAAACAGCGTTTTGCATTGCCATCAAGAAAAATAAGCCAAAAGCTTTATGACCTGCAGCTCCTAAATCACCACGTCTAGTACATAAGAATGTTACATCAGCATTAGCAAGCATTTTGTCAAAGTCCAAATTATTGTGTCTATTACATAAAATACTTTTTATACCAGGGATTCTTAATAAATTATCTAATTGACTAATGATTGTATAAAGATATTTTTCTATATTTGATTTTCCTATACTGTTTGCATAAAAATTCTTTTTAAAATAGGCTAATTGTATACTGTATTTTGATTTTAAATCTTCATTATGTGCTAATATTTCACACATTTTTTCTATTAACTCAAAATTAGTAAACATTTTTAGCATATCCTCTAGGTTTGGTAGTTTGCCTTCGTTCATTCTAGGATACATTTCTTTTAATAAAATTACTAAATTTTCAATTGCTTGCATTACAATATCTTCTTTATAAGCTTCATCAACATCACTGTGAGAAGTATTATACATAGCTTTTAACACAGAAGAAATAGTAATTGCTATTTTTGAAGAATCATCATATACAAAAGGATTTAATCCAATTGAATTTTGATTATTTGGATCTATAATGTTATAAGAAAGTCCAAAATTTTTACATACATCAATCATATGACCAACAACTTCATAATCAGGAGCTATAAGAGTAAGTCCTAGATTTTTATAAGTAATTTCATTTCCCATGCTACTTAATATCATTTTTTTCATATAAGTTTTATAAATTGTTTCTTTATTTTCTATAGGTGATAACATATTTAAATTAAAGTTCTGATTTAAATAATCATTATCGTATGGAGCATTTAAAACTGCAATATTAGTTCTTAAAGCAGTAAATCCCATTTCCTTTGAAACTTCTTTATAAAAGTATTTTCTTTCTAAATCTCTGGCCATTAATGGTTCATATACTTGAGAAGTTTTTCCAGATCCAGAGCCACCACAAACAAATAAAGATTGATATCTTGAAGATTCTGGAATTGTAACAGCTTTTCCTGTTTCTACATCATAGCACAAATATACTTCAGCAGTATAAGGACCGGTACCTTCTTTTTTGTTAGATAAGTTAATTCCACCATAATCCCAAATAGAACGTAGTTGATCTTTACTATCATTAATACCAAAGAATAACCATTTAAATAAAGGAAATATTGTAGCAAGAGGTAAGTATAAAGAAATACTAACCATAGCAGGTGTTACTAAATCAGAAAAATCAGTAATAAGTTCTGTATAATTAGGAACAGATAAAAGTAATAGCCATGCACCTTGATTTAGCCATTGTGTAAACATTGATAATGCTATGATATAAAGTCCAATTATATATATATAAAATAATGTTACCTTTTTTGATTTTGAAGTTGCAAATTTTGAAGCACCAGAGAATAAATAAGCAAATACTGGACAAGCTAATGCAAATGTATATTGTATTGGCCCCCAATAAGAATAAGAAACTCCAGTAAATATCATTAATAACATTTCTACAATTCTATCTACCGCTAAATATACTGTAATTAATGTTAGTGTATAAGTAGCAAATGTATTTCTATCTGTATTTAATAATTTTAAAAATTTATCAATATATTTCATTTTAAAAATCCTTTCATTCTAATAAAACATACATATATATTATCCTATAAATTCGGCAAAAAAACAAGTAGTTTGACTAAAATAATGGGAATTTTTGTTACAGTTTTGTAAAAAATTTTCTATTTTTCATTCTAATCAGACGTCATTAAATAAAATTTAATTGTTATAGTATGAGCCAAAACCTGTACATCATAATCATTTTGTATTGAACTGTAACGAGTTTTTTGAATAAAAAGGTAATTTATGAATATACTAAAAATAATATAAATGGATAAGAGAGGAAGATATATGGAAGAATATATAAAAGAGTATAAAATAATAGAAAAAACAGAAATACAAAAAGAAATAGAATTAATTAAAACAATTATTGATACAAGAGAAAAATTAAAAAGAGATAACAAAAATTTTGAATATGCGCAAGGAGATCTTGTTGATTATTATACTTATCAAATTAAAGCAAATCAAGCGAAATTAGACTATTTAATTAAACTTGCTAAAACAAATGGAATTCAAGTAGATATGGTAAATGATAAAAAATTCACTTTCTTAGAGAGTGAAGAAGCAGGTTAAAGTAATATTTGTCCAAACAATAACATACACATGGTAATAAGAAAATTTTATAACATAAAAATCATGTAGAAATAAAGACATTGACTTAAAAATGTTTAAAAGATATTAATGTTAGTCTTTATTCTATGTTTTTAGTTTGGAGTGAAGTATATGGACAATAATTTAATTACATATTTAGCATGTATATGTTTTATTTTTTTATTTGGAAAATTATTTATAGTACCTTTAAAGAAAATATTAAAATTAATTTTAAATTCTATTCTTGGAGGAATTAGTATTTATATTATTAATTTAGTAGGAGCTAATTTTGGATTCCATATTGGTTTAAATTTTTTTACAAGTGTTATAATTGGGTTATTAGGATTACCAGGAGCAATTTGTTTAATAATTGTTAAGTTATTAATTGGTTGATATTGTTTAATAATTTACTATAAATTAATGCAAAAAAACCTTAGATGCTTTAAAAATATCTAAGGTTTTTTTAATTTATTATTCAACTGTAACTGATTTTGCTAAGTTTCTTGGTTTATCAACATCTAATCCCTTTTCTTTTGAAATGTAATAAGCTAGTAATTGTAAAGGTATTACAGATAAAATAGGAGAGATAAAAGTATTAGTTTCCGGAATATGAATAACTGTATCAAACATTTTATCATCAATATTTTGATTAGTAACAACTAAAGTTTTTGCACCTCTAGTAATTACTTCTTGAATATTACTTACAGTTTTTTCTACTAAATTTTTATCTGTCATAATACTTATAACAGTAATATCATTTTCAATTAATGCAATTGGACCATGTTTTAATTCACCAGCAGGGTAACTATCTGCATGAATATAAGAAATTTCTTTTAGTTTTAAAGCTGATTCTTTTGCAACTGTTTCATCAATACCTCTTCCTAAGAAGAAGACATCTTTTTCTTGGTAAATTCTATGCCCAAATTCTTTTATTTGCTCAGCACATTTTAAAGTTTCTTCAATTTTTGAAGGCAATTCTAAAATGTTGTTTTTTAGTTCTAAAATATTTTTATCAGTTAGTTCTAGTGTTTCAGCAAAATAAATAGCTAAAATAGCCAATAATACTACTTGAGAAGTATAAGCTTTTGTAGAGGCAACAGCAATTTCTGGGCCAGCATGTGTATAAATAGAGTAATCAGCTTCTCTAGTAATAGAGCTACCAATAACGTTACTAATTGCTAATGTTTTTGCTCCTTTTTCTTTTGAAAGCTTTAAAGCAGCTATTGTATCAGCTGTTTCACCTGATTGAGAAATAAAAATACATAAAGTTTTTTCATCAACGATAGGGTCTCTATATCTAAATTCAGAAGCAATGTCAACTTCTGTTGGTATTTTACAGATACGTTCTAACATATTTTTAGCTGCTAAACCTGCATGCATAGCAGTACCGCAAGCAACAAGATAAATTTTATTAAGACTTTTTAAATATTCTTTTGTGAATTTTAATTCATCAAATTCACATTTTGAACCTTCACCTAATTTGGCACCTATTGTTTCTCTAATTGCAGTTGGTTGTTCGTAAATTTCTTTTAACATATAATCTTCGAATCCATCTTTTTCTGCACTAGAAGCATTCCATTCGATCGTTTGAATTTTTTTATCAATTGGATTTAAATTTTTATCATAGAATTTAGCATCGTCTCTTGATAAAACAACAAATTCTAAATCTTCTAATAGATAAAATTCTCTTGTAAAAGAAAGAATAGCAGGTATATCAGAAGAAATGTAATTTTCTCCATTTCCTTTACCTATTACAAGAGGGCTGTCTTTTCTTACTACTATCATATTATTAGGATCGTTTTTACAAATTATTTCTAAGGCGAAACTTCCTTTTAAGTCAGAACATGCATTTTTTACAGCTCTTAAGAATCTAAAAGAATCATTATTGTCGTCTTTAGAATAATAATAATGTATTAAATTAGGTATAATTTCAGTATCTGTCTGAGAATAAAATGTATAACCATTATTAATTAAAAATTTTCTTAATTCATTATAGTTTTCAATAATTCCGTTATGAACAACACTAAATGTTTTTGAATTATCCATATGAGGATGAGAATTTTCTTTAGATGGTTTTCCATGAGTTGCCCATCTTGTATGAGCAATGCCAATTGTTCCTTCTAAATCATCAATTCCTGGTAAATTATTTAAATTTTTAACTCTTCCTTTATCTTTCATTATTGAAAGACCATCTTTTTCAATTGTTGAAATACCAGCTGAGTCATATCCTCTGTATTCCAATCTTAAAAGTCCATTAATTAAAATAGGACTTGCTTTTTTTGTTCCTATGTAACCTACAATTCCACACATAGTAAATCCTCCTTATAAATATTAATTTTGGAATTGAAATGATGCAATAAAAGCTTAATTACATTAATTTTTGTTACAATATTACTATTGCTTTTTAGTTAATGTTATGACTTTAAGCTAAAGCCACTAAAGTATCCGCCGAAAAATTCGATAACTTTAGTCCTCGTCAACATTTTTTAAAATGTCCAGGCGCTTAATAAATAAAATAACTCCTTTCATTTTATTTTGCACTTTTTCAATTTACTTTATTATATTACCCCAAAAAATAAAATGTGGCAAGTATTTATCTAAAAAAATAAATAACTTGAATAAAAATATGTTATAAGATATAATGCAAATAATGAGGTGATTATATGAAAAAAATAGGAATTGTTATTGCTATGGAAGAAGAGTTTCAAGCAATAGAGAATAAAATAAAAGAGATAAAAGTTCATGAAGAAAAAGGACTAAAATTTTTTGAGGGAAAAATAGGAGAAAAAGAATGTGTTATAGTAAAAAGTGGAGTAGGAAAGGTAAATGCAGCAAGAACAACACAAGCAATGATAGACAATTTTGATATAGAATATATTATAAATATGGGAGCATCTGGAAGTATTGCTAATGATTTAAATATAGGAGATATAGTAATAGGAAAGTATGTAGTTCAACACGATTTTGATATTACAGCATTTGGACATAACAAAGGATATATAACAGGTGTTGGAGAAAAAGTAGAATGTGATAAAAAATTAATTAAAACGTTAGAAGATGTCGCAAAAAATAATGGAAAATATAAAGTTAAATTAGGAATAGTAGTAACTGGAGATATTTTTTGTACAGACGAAATTATGAAAGAAAAAATACATACTAAATTTGATGCAGATGTAGTTGATATGGAATGTGCTGCAATAGCACAGGTTGCATATTTAAATAAAAAACCATTTGTAGTTGTAAGATGTATTTCAGATGCTCCAAATGGAGAAAACGCATCAGTATTTGATGAAAATTTAGAAATGGCAGCGAATAGATGTGCAAAAATTATAACAGAATTTATGAATAATAATCTAAATTAAATTCACAAAAAATTTACATTAAATTGCTTGTATAAAAAAGGTAAATTAGTATATAATTTATATAAATTGAAAGGAGTGATTTTTATGGATAGAAAAATCAAAGTAGCTCAATATGGAACAGGAAAGATGAGTGTGTACACAATGAGATATGTATATGAAAAAGGTGCTGAAATAGTTGGAGCTGTTGATGTAAATCCAGCAGTCATAGGAAAAGACATTGGAGAAATTATAGGAACAGAAAATAAAGGAGTAAAAGTTGTTTCACTAGAAGAAGCGGAAAAAATGTTAACAGAGACTAAGCCTGACATAGTTATTGTAACAACAATGAGTTTAATAAAAGATGTAGAGGATGCTTTAATGTTATGTGCAAAATTAGGAATAAATGCAATAACAACTTGTGAAGAAGCATTTTACCCAATGAACTCAAATCCAGGAGTAACAACAAAAATAGATGAAATGGCTAAAAAGACAGGATGTACAATTACAGGAAGCGGTTATCAAGATATATATTGGGGACAATTAATTTCAAGTATAGCGGGTTCAACACAAACAATTAAAAAGATAAAAGGAAGCTCAAGTTATAATGTAGAAGATTATGGAATAGCATTAGCAAAAGCACATGGAGCAGGATTAACACTAGAAGAATTTGATAGCCAAGTAGCATCTGTAGATAGAATTTCAGATGAAGAAAGAAAATCAATGATAGACAAAGGAGAATACCTACCATCTTATATGTGGAATGTAAATGGATGGTTATGTGATAAACTAGGATTAACTGTAAAATCACAAACTCAAAAAACAGTACCACAAACACATTCAGAAGATATATATTCAAGTACATTAGGAATGACAGTAAAAGCAGGAGATGCAACAGGAATGAGTGCTGTTGTTACAACAGAAACAGAAGAAGGAATAACAATTGAAAGTGAATGTATAGGAAAAGTATATTCAAAAGACGACTTTGACAAAAACGAATGGACAATTATAGGAGAACCAGAAACAACATTAGTAATAAATAAACCAGCTACAGTAGAGCTTACATGTGCGAGTATAGTAAATAGAATACCAGATGTAATAAACTCAAAACCAGGATATGTACCAACAGAAGAAATGGGAGACTTATATTATAGAGTTAAACCACTAAATGAATACGTAAAATGAGACATAGGGGACAGGTCAAAAATGTCCTATAAAATGTAGAAAAATGTCGAAAATACAAATTAATTATATAAATTTTGCAAATGAACATTTATAAAAATCAAGTAGAGCTTACAAAAACTGTAAAACTACTTGATTTTTTAGTATTATTATGTTAAAATAAAAATGAATTTGTTTAATATGTATAAGAGAGGAGAGAACTTAAAGGAAACTTTAAGGATAGATATGACAAAGATAAGAGAAAAAAATACTAATTGGTATGCAACAATATTAGGTTTTTTTAGAGATGAAGATACAGAAAATGAACAAGATAGTGGATACGAAGAATGGAAAAAAGAAAATGCAGATATTATAAATTTAAAAGAAATAGCAAATCTAGAAAAGATGTTAGAGCATAAAGATAGAAATAAAAGTAAAAATAAAAGAAAAGAACAGAAAGAGAAAGTAATAAACCCTGAAGAAGTTGATATACAAAATTTGAGTACTACTAAAGGATATGAAGAAAAAAATAATGAACGGTAAAGAAATTGGTGAGTAAATACAAGAAATACAAGAAATACAAGAAATTTAAATTTCTTGTATTTTTATCTTGACAAATGGCAAAACTACAGTTATAATAAGTAACGTTAATGATTACGGCGAAGTAGCTCAGTTGGCTAGAGCATTCGGTTCATACCCGAAGGGTCATGTGTTCGAATCACATCTTCGCTACCATAAAT
>FR888020.1 GCA_000431335.1 Clostridium sp. CAG:343
AAATGATTGACTAACCTACATTTAATGAAATGGTAATTCTTAGATTTTCTTGAAAAATTAGTAATCTTGTGGTATAATATATCATATAAAACTTTATTATCCTGTTTTACAGGTTGACATATAGACATTTATATAAAAATATTATTTTCAGGAGGAAAAGAAAATGAAAGAGAAAATTCGGGAAAAATTGATATCAGCCAGCTATAAAAAGGGCGCCAGTGTAGTATCTGAAATTATAGCATTAGTTTTGGCTATAGTGTTAGTACTAACTTGTGATTTCTATTTTATAGCCTGGTTTCCTATCATTCTATCACAAATTATTGTAGCGATTAATAAAACAGGCAGAGAAGTTGTTGAAAAAAACAAACTATTTCTAATCGTTTTGAGTTATGATGGTTTCTGGTTCTTTGCAATGATAAGCTTAATATATGCCATTGGTTATGAAGTAATAAGATATAATAGTAGTACTTATGTAATGTTTTTACTTTTTATAAGCATTATGGATATTGTTGTAATTCCCCAAATTACTAAAATTTTCAAAAAGAAACTTATACAATAGTTTTCTCCCCACAGAAAGTTTCTCTTGTGGGGTTTTAAATTGAGATTTTTAACAAAAGTGAATATATTAGTAATATAAATGAATACAGCTAAAAATCTCTATAAAATATTTGTCATAGAACTGAATTTTTATATTATTAATAAAATTTTTATTAAATTAATACAAAAATAAAATATGATATAATGAAGCGGATTTTTATATGAGAGTGTTAAATTTGAATCAAAAAGAAATAAGTATAATATTTAGTAAGATGGAGAAAAAATGAAAAGAATAAAAATGGAGAGCAAAATATTAATAATGTTAGCTTTATTTAGTAGTTCTGTTGGACTATAGGGAAATTTTAGACAATTATTGGATTCAAGATAATGGATTTTCTGCAACAGATATAAGTAACGTATTAAGCATAGGGACATTTGTATATGATTATAACCTTTATAGCTATTACTTGGCCAATATTAATTGGAGCAGCATATGAGGAGGTTTGTGATGGCCCATATATAAATTCGGTAGAAAAAGAAAAACAATTGTCTTTTACAAATATAAGATATATTGAGAGATTCTTAGGAGAAGCTATTGGAGTTTTCTTTTGTGGAACAATGTATGAAAAATACAACAAAATATTCTGCACATGCAAAGGCGGACGAAATGATTGAATTTTTAAACCAATTTAAGAATTTGAAATTAGTTTTAGTTAATCATGGAGAAAGCTGAACAAAAAACATTTTTGCAGAGCTAATTGTAGAAGAAGTTTGATACTAAAAGACAGGAACAAAATTGTATTATAGAAGCATTCGCTTTTTTAATGAAAACAATTGACTTAATCTTAGATTATCTGTAAAATAATACTATGAAAACATATAAAAATACAAGTGATATTAATAACTAAAATAAATAAGGAAGTGATAAAATGTTAGAATTAGAAGAAAATAATAATTTACTTAAGAACCTAAAACAAAAAATACAAGAATTGGGTGAATCTCTTTGACATAGCCAAGTTAGAAGAAAAATTACAAATATTAGAAAAGCAGACTATGGAAGAAAATTTTTGGAATGACAGCAAAAATTCTAGTAAGATATTAACTCAAATTAAAAACATAAAGAACAAAACAGTTGAATATAAAAAAATAAAAAATGAAATTATTAATTTACAAGAGTTGTCAGAATTAGTACAATTAGAGCCAGACGAAGAAATAGCAACTGATATATTAAAAAATAGTAATAAATTACAAAAAGAAGTAGAAAAGTTTGAGATTAGTACTTTTTTATCAGGAAAATATGATCAAAATAATGCAATAATAACAATTCATCCAGGTGCAGGAGGAACTGAATCACAAGATTGGGCAGAAATGCTATATAGAATGTATACAAGGTGGGCTAATAAAACTGGATATACTGTAAAAGAATTAGATTATTTGGAAGGTGAAGAAGCTGGAATAAAAAGTGTGACATTTGAAATTATTGGTGAAAATGCATATGGATATATGAAATGTGAAATGGGAGTACATCGTTTAGTTAGAATTTCGCCTTTTGACAGTGGAGGAAGAAGACATACTTCTTTTGCATCTATAGAAGTGCTACCAGAAATAACAGATGACATAGAAATTGAAATAAACCCAGATGATTTAAGGATTGATACTTATAGAGCTTCTCGGAGCAGGAGGACAGCATATAAACAAGACATCTTCTGCAGTTAGAATTACTCATATTCCAACAAATATAGTTGTAGCTTGTCAATCTGAAAGGTCTCAAATTCAAAATAGAGAGACTGCAATGAAGATGTTAAAGTCAAAACTAATAGATTTAAAAGAAAAAGAACAAAAAGACAAAATAGAGGATTTAAAAGGTGTACAGATGGATATTGCATGGGGAAGTCAAATTCGCTCTTATGTTTTTTGCCCATATACAATGGTAAAAGATCATAGAACTAATTATGAAGTTGGTAATGTACAGGCAGTTATGGATGGAGATATTGATGGCTTTATGGAAAGTTATTTGAAAATGAAAATATAAAATTTTAACATAATAAATTTAAGATGAATATAATATATAGAGCAGGTTTTTATTTGAATCAGCTCTATATATTTTTTAAAGAGGTGATCCTAATGGACACTATAGTTTTAAAATTTGGAGGTAGTTCTCTTTCTGACAATGAAAAATTAAAATTAGTAGCAAACAAAATTACAGATTTGTATGATAAAGGACATCAAATAGTAGTAGTTTTATCAGCACAAGGAAAAACAACAGATAAATTAATTTATGAAGCAAAGCAATTATCACATACAATAGATAAAAGAGAGATGGATTCTTTACTAAGCAGTGGAGAACAAATTTCGATAGCAAAATTAGCGATATTATTGAAATCGATGGGATATAAAGCAATTTCATTAACTGGTTGGCAAGCAGGAATTTATACTAATAATACTAATCAAGATGCTATCATAGAACAAATTGATATATCGAGAATTAAAAATGAGTTACAGCAAGAAAAAATTGTAATAATAGCAGGATTCCAGGGAATGAATGAAAAAATGGATATTACGACTTTAGGAAGAGGCGGATCTGATACCACGGCACTTGCTCTTGCAGCAGCATTAAAGGCGAAAAATTGTTATATATTTTCAGATGTAGATGGAGTATATACTACAGACCCTAAAAAAGTAAAAGATGCAAAGAAATTATCTGCATTATCTTATAATGAAATGATGGAAATATCAAGTGAAGGTGCAAAAGTGCTTCATAATAGATGTGTTGAAATAGGCGATAAATTTAAAATTCCAATTATAACAAAATCAACATTTAATCATAAACCAGGAACAGTTATTTCAGATATTATTGAGGAAAATACCATAAAAAGTATTATAAAAAAAGATATTTCTAGAATATCAATTGTCGGAAACGGAATTATTCGTAATTTCAATTCTATTCATGACATACTTAAGTTAATTGAAGAAGAAAAGTTGGAAATACTTAATTTTGAAATTTCAGAGTCTAAAATAAGTATTACATTTAAAGATATAATAGAAGATAAAATTGTAGATAAATTTCATTCTATTATTTTTAAATAATAACAAAAGGATATAGGGAAAATCTATATCCTTTTAATATTAAAAATAAATTTTTGTACTAATAACAAATTATCATATTATTGTTCTAAAAGAGACAAACTCTGAATATATATAATTTAGCAAGGTAATTAAACAAGGAGGTATGGCAGATGACAATGGATGAGAGAAAAACAATTAATACAGGCGTAATACAAAATATTATTTTAGAGAATAGAGGAAAATTAAGTATTTCGGGAGTATTAGATGTTTTAAGTTTTGATGATCAAGTTGTTATAGTTGAAACAGAATTAGGACTTTTAACAGTCAAAGGAGAAAATCTTAGAATTAATAAGTTAAGTATTGATACATCTGAGGTGATTGTAGAAGGAGATATTTCATCTTTAACATATAGTGACAGTAAAACATTAGAAAAGTCAAAGGGAAGTTTAATTAGTAAAATTTTTAAGTAATTAATTACATAAGGAGAGACAATAATGGTTACGAATCAAGCTTATTTATTTTGTATTTTTATAATAAATGGCATTATAATAGGAATACTTTTTGACTTCTTTAGAATACTAAGGAAAACTTTTAAAACTAGTGATTTAATTACATATATAGAAGATTCTTTGTTTTGGATTTTAACTGGAATTATTATTTTATACTCTATCTTTGTTTTTAATAATGGAGAAATCAGATTTTTTATATTTTTTGGAATTATACTTGGCGTTTTCTTATATATGCTTTTATTTAGTTCGTATATTATAAAAATAAATGTTAAAATTATAAATTTTATAAAGAAAATAGTATCAAAAATAATAGAATTTTTATTACTTCCAATTAAATACTTTTATAAGATTATAAAGAAATTATTTTTTAAACCTGTTTCTTTTGTTATTATAAATATAACCAAAAGTTCTACAAAATTATGGAAAAAAACAACAAAAATATTAGAAAGGAACAAAACAATAAAAAATAATGTAAAAAATTAAAAATATAGGAAGGAATTTAAAAGTTTATGTAGAAATATATAAATATGATATCCGTAAGGATTTGTACATTAGAATTGGAGAGATTAACTTATGAAAAATAACAAAAAAATATATATAAAATTATTAATATTTATAATAAGTTTGTATGCTATATTTACACTAATTAGCCAACAAAACACATTAAACCAATATAGTAAAAATAGTCAAGAATTGTCACAAAAAATAGAAGAAGAAAAGCAAGAAAAAGAAGAACTTGCTAAGAAAAAAGAAGATGTAAATTCATTAGAATTTATTGAACAAACAGCAAGAGAAAAATTAGATATGTTTTATCCAAATGAAAAGGTGTATATAGATAAAGGAATGTAATATAAATAATACATTCCTTTTATTGCACTCTTATTTTTTACCTTTTTTGTAAAATCTGTTTAAAATTTGAAAAAAATGTGTTATAATGAATACATTATTATATTCTTAAAAATTTCCCCAATTTATATAAAATTAATAAATCTCAATTAAAGGAGGTATTTATGCAAGATTTAGAAGAATTAAATTTAGCAGAGTTAAAAACACTAGCAAAAGAAAATAATATTAAAAATATATCAAAATTAAAAAAAGATGAGCTAATTACAGTTTTACATCAAATTTTACAACAAGAACCAAGAAGCGAGATTGCAGAAGGAAATTCTGAAACAATAGAAGATAAAGAAAATAATAAACAGCATTATGATGAAAACGGTGAACCAATTGTAGATTACAAATTGACAAATCAAGGAGACGAAATTGCAGAAGGTATTTTAGAAATATTGCCTGATGGATATGGATTTTTAAGAGGGGAGAACTATCTATCTAGTGATAAAGATGTCTACATATCTATGGTGCAAATAAGAAGATTTAGACTAGACACAGGGGACATTATAAAAGGAATTTCTAGATATAGAGAAGGAGAAAAGTTCCCATCTTTAATTTTTGTAGGGGAAGTAAATGGAGAACATCCTGAAAAAGCGATGAAAAGAAAAAGATTTGATGAACTAACACCAATATATCCAACAGAAAAACTAAAATTAGAAACAACACCTAACGATTACGCAACTAGAATAATAGATCTTATGTGTCCTATAGGAAAAGGACAAAGAGGTATGATTGTAGCTCCTCCAAAAGTTGGAAAAACAACATTATTAAAAAAAGTTGCTAATAGTATAAGCAAAAATAATCCAGAAGTCGAATTAATAGTATTATTAATAGATGAAAGACCAGAAGAAGTAACAGATATGAAGAGATCTATAAAAGGACAAGTAATACATTCTACATTCGATGAGTTACCTGAACACCATGTAAAAGTAGCTGAGATGGTTTTAGAAAGAGCTAAAAGACTAATAGAACACGGAAAAGATGTTGTCATATTATTAGATAGTATTACAAGATTAACTAGAGCTTACAATTTAGTGATTCCATCATCTGGAAGGACATTATCAGGAGGTATCGATCCTGCAGCATTACATAAACCTAAGAAATTTTTTGGAGCAGCAAGAAATATTGAATATGGAGGAAGTTTAACAATATTAGCAACAGCATTAATTGATACAGGCAGTAGAATGGATGATGTTATATTTGAAGAATTCAAAGGAACAGGAAACATGGAAGTACATTTAGACAGAAAATTATCTGAAAAAAGAATTTTCCCAGCAATTGATATTAATAAATCAGGAACAAGAAGAGAAGATTTATTACTTACTACTAAAGAAAGAGAAACAGTATTTGCATTGAGAAAAGCGATGAATAGTATGCCTGTTGCAGATGTAACAGAACAAGTTATAAGTCAAATGACACAAACAAAAAATAATACTGAATTTATAGAAAAAATGGATCACTATTTAAGAAGATTTAAATAATAAGGTAAAAATTTGAAAGAAAGTGATATAATATAATTAATACTGGTGTTTGGAAAATGAAATATAATGTAATAAGGAGTGAAAATATTAATATATGCAAAAATTTAATTATCATTCACATACGTATAGATGTATGCATTCAGATGCAGATATGCTAGATGAAGACTATATTAAAGACTACATAAAAATGGGCTTTGAAGAAGTTGCTTTTACAGACCATTGTCCTGAAAAAAATATAATAGATAAAAGACCTAGAATAAGAATGTTGTATGACCAAAGAATTGAATACCTTCAGAGCATACAAAATTTAAAAGAGAAATATAAAGATAAAATTATAATTAAATCAGGATATGAAGTAGAATTCCTACCTGGTGAAGAAAAAAATATACAAGAATTAAAAGATGAAACAGATATTTTGATTTTAGGACAACATTTTGTATATGGTAATGACAAAGAACTTAAAATATTAGGAAAATGTGATTTTTCAGAAGCAGACTTGTTAAGATATGCTGAATATATAGAAAAAGCAGTAGAATTAGGTATACCTGATATAATTGCTCATCCCGATATATATTTAAGCAAAAAAAGGAACTTTGGTAAAATAGAAAAAGAAGTAGCAACTAGAATATGTCAGTTAGCTGAAAAATACCAAATTCCGTTAGAAATAAATTTAAACAATATTTTTCAACGAACATATAACGAAAATAGAATTTTAAATAATTTTCCACTAGACGAGCAAAGAAAAAAATTGGTAAATGTTAATTATCCCAGACGAGAATTTTGGGAATTAGCAAGTAACTATAACTTAAAAGTATTATATGGATTAGATGCCCATTATAGAGGACAAATCCAAAAATGGAATGAATTGATTATTTTAGCAAATGAAATGATAGGAGAAGAAACAATAAATAAATTAAAATTTATAGAAAATATACATGACGCTAATGATGAAAAATATTTAAAAAAAATATTTTTATCAGGAATTGAAACAACATTAAAAGCAACAAATGATAAAGAATTAGAAAATAGAATAAAAAATTTTTCTAATTTTTAATAAAATATTTTTTTGAGGTGTAAAAATTGCAAAATATAAAAAGAGAACAAATAAGACAAAGATTTCCAGAAGATATTGACATTGGAAAAATGGAACAACATGCTATAAATTTAGCAACAACACAAACAGATGAATTATTAGATAAATATTTAAAATTGCCAGAAAGTAGAAATGGTGCATATATTAATTCTGATTTAATGAAGATGACATTTAAGTTCTATGCAGAAAGTTTAGAAAATAGAAGAAAGTATAATATGTCAGTAACAAACTCTGCTGCAGTACTTACGAATGAACTATATATTAGAACAATAAATAACAATAATATAAAAAGAAGTATATTTATACTAGGCCCTTATGGAGCAGGTAAATCATATTTTGCACAAGCATTATTTGAAAATAAAGAATTATTAGATGACAGTATTGTATATGAAGGCTCAATAACTCCACCTGCATTTGATGAAAAAGTTCAATTGGCTATTGATAATGGAATAACACCATATATCATTGCTTTAAATCCAACTTTAGAACTTTCCTTAAATAATATTAGAGAAAGAGCACAGGAAACAGGAAGAAATGTAGAAAAAAAAGAAGTATTAGATAAATTCTCGAATTTTTATAACTACATGGTAAACTTAGTACAAAAATTTAAAGGTATAGATTATTTAATATATAATAAAGAAACTAATGCTCCATTAACTACGGATTGTAGTAGTAAAAATTTAGAAGATTTATATCATGGCTCAAGAGAAGAAATTGAAATCGAATATGACAGAATTATTAAAGCTTTAGAACAGCGTGATAATGTGAATAAGATATCTTTAAAACACTTTTTAAAGGATGGACTAACATCTGGTTTAACATTTGAAGACACGTCTAGAGTAAAATCAGTCGAGGAATTATCTAAAAATAAAACAAAAAGTAAATAAGGAGGACTTTTATATGGTCAATGAATATTCGCGTAACTATACAGAAGTTTTAGAAATTCTAAAGTATATTCCAATTGACGAATACAATAAAATTCCAAAACAAAAGATTGAATTTTATGAAAAGTATAAGGATAGATCATATGAATATGAATATAATTTTAATATTATTTCAAAAAATACAAAATGTATTTTAACAAATTTATACAAAGATTATATTGCTAATGATAAAGAGAAAGAGCTTATAAATAGCATATTAAACTTGAATTGGCAAAAAAAAGAATATGAGAAAAGGAAATTATATAATCCAAATTCAATATTTAGTTAAAAAGATGTTCCAACTGTTGTAAAACATGAAAAATAGTATTGATAAAATACTATTTTTTATATAATTTTATGGTAAAATTATATAAAATTATATGCATATATTACCTTAGAAAAGGGAGAAATGAAAATGAGAAAAAAAACACCAAAGGTATTGAATACGAGAAAAAATAGAGATTCACAATATACTCATAGCAAATTTGAATTACCTAATTTGAATAAATTTATATATGAAAACATGCAAAATAGAGAAAGAAGTACAGATTATAATTTATTATACAGAATTTCTAAAATCATGTCTACTGAATTAAAAATAAAAGACAGACATATTAATGAAATTACAAAACCTATTTCAGAAAAACAAACTAAAGAAGTGACTTTACAATTTTTTAAAGAATTAGATCAAGAACTATATGAAAAGGCCAAAAAAATTATTGATGGAAATAGTGATATTGGTTTTAATATGTATATGTTGGATGGAAATGAGGACTTTTCAAAAACAAAAAGTGATGGTATGCCTGTACATACTAAAATTCCTTGTGTATTTTCAAGAAATGGAAAATCAGCTGTATATATGCCCTACAAAGGAACTATAGAAGATATTTATTTGTTAGTACATGAATTATCTCATACATTTGATATAGGAAAAAATAACAATTCTACTAGAAATATGTTAAGTGAAGTAACTCCAGCTTGCTTTGAAACAATGTTAAATCAATATTTAATAGAAAAAGGAATTGCTACAAAAGAAGACACTACAAATAGAGAAATGGGAAGAATTGTTCATTATTATGATGATGCAGTAGAAACATTTGCAAAGTTAGAATTAATAAAAATAAAGGAACAACAGGAGAATATAAAACATAAAAACTTTATTGAAATTCAGAAAAAATATGGAATAACAAATAGACAATTAAGTTATGTTTTAAGAAGATTAGCAAATTCAGGATCTAATGTTGATTATAAAGCAAGATATATGAATGCTCTATTAATTTATCCACATTATATGGAACAATATACAGAGAATCCACAAAAGGCAATAAGAACTTTAAAAGAATACTTTAAACAAATAAAAGCAAATAATTTTGAAAATAGTTTAAAAACTTTAGGAATAAATCCATGTATAGAAAGTATTCAAAAATTAGTAGAAACAACAAATAGAAGAATTGAAATTTTGGAAAACAAACAATCAGCGATAACAAAGAATACTTGGAATCAACCAGATGAAAGATAATAAAAACTTGCATATAATTTTATATATAATATTATTTCTTTTATGTTAGCATATTGAAAAAAATAATAAAATTCAATATAATAAATTTTATTTATTGTATTAAAATACATTAATTATAAAGTATGCTGAAGTAGATTCCATTCTAAGTTTAATGGATACAAAATATATTATGGAAATACCAAAGCAATTAAGAGAAATGTTCAAAAATAAAAAATCAAATGATTATACTAAAAAAATAGTTGCAAATATACCTTTGCAAGAACAAAATCTAAATCATCATACATTAGAAATATTAGCAGTATTAAATTATAATTACTGGTGTAAGGATGAAAAAAAGAAAAAAGAATTATTAGATTTATATTGTAAAAATGATTTAATGGAAGAACAGAAATTGCGAGAAAAATATAATCCTGATAATTTATTTAAAAGTAAAATTGTAAATGATAAAATTGAAGAAAAAAAAGAAGAAGTTTCAATGATGGTTATAGAAAAAAAGTATTTAACATATTAAGTTGTGGAGGAAAAAAATGATTAAGAAAAAAATTTTACTATTAATTATAATTATTTTTATTTCTTTTTTAGTAGGTGCAATTATTTTTATGATAAATAATGATTGGCATTTTAGGATATTTAAGAGTACAAAAATAAAAGAAATTGATGGAAAACAATATTTAGGGATAGAATCATATAGCAATAGATCAAGAAAGACAGTTATTTATTATGAATTTTATAATACTTTTGCTTATAAAAAAACGAAAGAATATATAGAAGAATTTTATGATTATAATGATTATGGACAACCATTATATAGAGAATATCATAAAAATCCACAAACTAATTCTGTAATATACTATTATGACAATAGTGGAAATGTTATAGAAACTAAAACTTATGATGAAAAAGGTGCAATAGTTGATGTACAAAAAAGTAGCAATAAATAGGCTATAACTCTCATATTTTTGAGAATAGAAAAGTAATATTGACTAAAATTGTAAGGAGAAAAGAATGAAAAAGAAAATAATATTAACAATTTTGATATTAATATTTTTGATAATAAATTTATATACGAGTTTTTTAACTTTTTTAGACTATATTGCAGAATATAAAACAATAAGAATTGAAAATCAAAATGAATATATTGCAAAGGAAATCAAAGAACATTTTGATATTAATTATGATATTAAAAAAGTTACATTCTGGGGTGGGATTCCAGATGGGTATTATTTAAAAATTTATAATATGAATGATCAAGTTCAAGAAGAATTTGAAGATAATCACGAAGATAGTGAAATCTTTGACTATTTTAGAAATATAAAAGCAGATATACCAATACATTTATTTTATTTGATTATAGAAATAATAATTGAAATTATTATTGTATATAAAATAAAAAAGATTCCGTTACAAAATAATAAGAACACATTTGTTAAGTAGATGGTAAATTTGAAAATTTTTACAAAATATGTTATAATGTGAGTAATTAAGTAAAAAAGCAAAATAAACGAAAGTTTATGACGTAAAGTCAAGGGTCTAAAAGTTGTTGAAACTCAAGATGGTTAGGCTGCACAAATGAAAAGGAGAGTGATTATTATGAAAAAGAAAAGAATAATAAAAATCATAGGAATAATCTTAATAATTATCTTAATTTTTATAGCAATTCATACTATAAGAAATACAATAATTATAAGTGATTTACAAAATAAAATAGATAACTATTCAAATAGTACAAATTATTATACAAAATCTGTTGCAACAGAAAGCAACGGAACAGTTGTTACTATGGAATATTACAAAAAAGATAAGAAAGAGGTCGTATTTTTAGAAAGAAATCTAAATGGAGAAATTTCAAAAATATCAATGTATAATAATGGAGAAAGAACAGATACATTCTGGGATAATAAAGAAAGCAAAACAGCTCAATTAGATAGTGGAACAATTATGGGAGTAAATATTTATAACTTTACAGAAACAGATAATAAATGGCAAACATTCTTAGGAAGTATTTTTGCAAATGTTAAATCTACTAACTACAATGGAAAAGAATGTTATATTATAAAAGGATTCCCATCATCTTTATCACTAACTTTTGAAGGTGCTGAAACCTATATAGAAAAAGATACAGGATTGTATTTAAAAACAATAGAAGGAGATAGAACTACAGAAAGAAAATATGAATTTGATAAAGTAGATGATTCTATTTTTATAGAGCCAGATATAAGTCAATATACTTTAAAAGAAAATGATTAAGTTTTGTCAGAGAACAGATAATATCTGTTCTCTGATTATTTAACAGGCATTTATAATTGAAGATTAAAAATATTTATTGGTGGGAGAGGTTTATATGGAGTTTGGAGGACTATAATGGCATTGTTGGTTTTATAAGTTCAATGTTATTTGTTTGTTTAACATTTTTAATTGGGGATATTTTTAATATGAAGATAACATTAATAATTATATTTTTTATATTTGCAATTATTTTAATTCCGGTAAATATATACATAATGAAAAAAGGAAAAATAAATCCAATAATATACATTGCTTTAAATGTTATAATATTTGCATCAAGTTTTATAAGTAGTATAATAGGAATGAGAGATAATGTAGATTTATAAATCCTAATAAAATATATTCAATTATGTTATAAAAGTAATTATTGAAGAGGACTATTAATATGGAAAAAATAAATGCAAGAGAATTAAAAGACTTATTTATAGAAATTAAATATGGAAATAAGATAGCATTTGAAAAATTATATAATAACTATAATAAATTGATATATAGCATTGCATATAGTATATTGAAAAATAAACAAGATGCAGAAGATGTAGTACAAATAGTATTTGAAAAATTATACTTAATAGATAAAGAAAAATTGCCTAATAGAAATGAAAGTAGTTGGTTATATTCTATAACAAAAAATGAAACTGAAGATAAGTTAAGAAATAAAAAATATTCTATTGATGTAAATAGTTCTTTGAATTTTATAAATGGAAGAACAAATGAAAAAGTATATTATGATGAAATGAAAATTGGATATTACATAGATACATATACATATAAAAAATCAAAGGCAATTAGTATATTAAGTAATATAAAGGGAGAAGAGTTAAGAAAAGAATTGATTAAAAACTTAACATTAGAAGATTCGCCTTATTTAACAGTTTCTCCAATAGGTACGAATATAGAAATAATAAATAGTAATAAAGCAATATTAACTATAACTTTTGAAGATTTAATACCTGATTATAATGTAGATGGTGGAAAATTTGAAATGAAAGTAGAAATAAATTCTAATACAGTAATAGAGCGTAAAGGTGGAAGGAATAAGATAGAACAATTAAAAGATGCAGATTTAAATATTATAAAAATAAGACTTGACAAAAATACTATTAATAACGAAATACCTATTGCTACATATTTTATGTCTAGCGATGGAAATTAAATATATAAATAAAATAGCGAATTGCAGGAGGAAAATATTCCTCCTTTTTTTGATAAATTTAAAAAAAGTGTTACTTTTTCTGTAATTTTATCAATATATAAATGTAAGATATCTTAAAATATAAAAAGGAGTTTAGATCTAAATTGAATAGTTGTAAAGAAATAAAGTATTATATAAAAAATAATGAACTTGATTTAGAAAAAATAATAAATGAATATTCATCTTATACTGCTACGATTATAGATAATATGGCAAGAAATAGTTTGAATGATGAGGATAAAGAAGAAATAGTTTCTGAAGTATTTTTTATATTATGGAAGAATAAAAACAAACTAAATGTTAATAAATACTTAAGTTCATATATTGCAGGAATAACAAGAAATGTAGTAAAAGAATATTTAAGAAAAGTCAAAATAAACTTTAATATTTCTGATTATGAAAATAGTTTATATAATTATGATAAAATTGACCTTCTTGATGATAATGTAGAAGAAATTAGTAAAATAGAAGAAAAACTGAAAAATATGAAGAAAATCGATAAAACAATATTTTTAGATTTTTATTATTCTTTTAAATCAATAAAGGATATAGCTAAAGAACAAAAGATTTCTGAATTTAGTGTAAAACAAAGGCTATACAGAATTAGAAATAAAATAAGAAAAGAGGGAAAATAGATGGATAACAATAAGATTTTTGAAAAAACAAAAATGAAAATAGCTATATCTAATGTAAAAGAGGAGGATATAGTTATGGATAAAAGAAAATTAAATATTGGAAAAGGTATAGGAATAGCAGCATGTATCACTCTTTCAATGACAGGAGTTGTATTTGCTACAACACAAATAATTAACAAATTTGGAGCAAATAGTAGTGATGGTATTCAAACTGCCATTGAAAATGGATATTATAGTGATATAAATACAGAATATAAAGAAGCAAATGGAATTAGTACAAGTATAGAAGCATTTTTGATAGATAATGATAATTTTGATATAAATTTTAATATAAAATTTGATGATAGTTATAGTTTACATGATATGTTAGCAAATGATGGAAAAATAGATATAATGGATTTAAAAGTAGTAAATGAAAAAAATGAAAAAGTTTTCGCAACAAGAGAACTTGAAACAGAAGAAATGACATCATTATATAAAACAGAACAAGAGGCAAGGGACAATTATACTAGTTATAATGGCTCATATAGTGAAACAACTCAAAAAATAAATGATAATGAAATTAAATATTATTTAACAGCAACAGGAAATCCAGTAGAATTTCCTACATCTCAAAAATTAAAAGTAACATTTAATAAAATAAGAAATAGCTATTGGGAAAAAGGTAAAGAAAAATATAGAGTTTATGAAGGTGAATGGAGCTATGAAATAGACGTATCAAGTAAAATGGCAAAATCTAATATAGTTCAATACAAATTAGTTTCTATTAGTGATGAAAGTTATAAATTTGATAGTGCTAGAGTTTCAAATACAGCCTTTAAAATTTATTTAAGTAATTGTAATGGTATTGCTCATAATGAAAATGAATGTGTTGAAATATCTGACGGAAGAAAATTTTATCCAGCAGGTAGATCAGATGGAGATGGAATGATAAGTGTTAAAGAAGATGGAATCGTAAGATATTATAATACATTTAATTTAACAAATTATGATGCGACAGATAACTTAAAAGTACATTTATTTAAAGAAAATGGAGATGAAGTAATTGCTGAATTAACAAAGGAAAAATAGTTTTATAATAGAAAAAATAAGTATAGATTCAGAAGATTAGTTATTTTTTAACTAATCTTTTGAATTTTGTGATATAATACATTTGAGATTTAATTAAAATTTGAAAGTGAGGAATTGTCTTATTATGAAAAATAAAACAAGTAAAAAATATGATATATTGATGATTGTATGGGGATTATCATTAGGTGTAATTGAACTTTGGCTTATACATTTAGGCTTT
>FR888021.1 GCA_000431335.1 Clostridium sp. CAG:343
AATGAATTTATAGAATTTCAAATTGAATTGAAAAAATAATATTATAAGGTGAAAAATAAATTATAGGCTGTTAGTTAGATTAGTTTGAAACATAACTAATCTTATTTTTTATAGAAATCTTACAAGAAATGTAAGATACATATTAAACAAAATATGATATAATGCTAATGGAGGTTAGTAAAATGCAAAAAATACTAATAATAGAAGATGACGAAAAATTAAGAGAAGAATTAGAAACATTTTTAAACAGAAATGGATTTATAGCAACAAGCTTAAAAAAATTTGACAATGCAGTGGCAGACATATTAGAAATAAAAGCAGACTTATTATTAATTGATATAAACTTACCATATACAGATGGAGAATTTATTTGTAAAGAAATAAGAAAAACATCTAATGTACCGATTATAATGGTAACAAGCAGAGATAATGAAATGGATGAATTACTATCACTAAATTATGGTGCAGATCAATATGTAACAAAACCATATAATATTCAAATATTACTTGCAAAAATAGTTGGACTATTAAAAAGAAATCAAAATGCAGGAAATAATCCAGATAAAATAGACTGTGGGAGCTTTATATTAAATACAGCAGGAAGAATTATAGAAAAAGAAGATAAGAAAATAGAATTAACAAAAAATGAATATAAAATATTAGAATATTTAGTATTACATAGACAACAAGTAATATCAAGAGATGAAATAATGGACTACTTATGGGAAAGTGAAGAATTTGTCGATGATAATACTTTAAATGTTAATATTAAAAGACTAAGGACAAAACTAGAAGAACTAGGAATAATAAATCAAATTGAAACAAGAAGGGGACAAGGGTATATATTAAAATGAAGTTTGGAGAATTTATAAAAGAGAAAATATTATTGATTTTTTTAGTATTATTTGTAATAGTAAGTTCAGAAATATTATTATTGCCTTATACACAAATTGGAATATTTACAAGGATTTATATTGCAATATGTCCGATTATAATAATTGGTATTGATATTACTATTGAATATAGAAAAAAGAAGAATTTTTATAATGAATTAAAAAGTAATTTAGATGAATTAGGCGATAAATACTTAATATCAGAAATAATAAATACTCCAGATTTTCTTGAGGGTAAAATATTAAAAAAATCTATGCAAGAAGCTGGCAAATCTATGCTAGAAAATGTAAATACTTATAAGAGATTACAAGAAGATTATAAGGAATATATAGAATTATGGATTCACGAAATAAAAATACCAATTGCTACATCTAAATTAATTATTGAAAATAATAAAAATGAGATAACTAAAAGCATTGATGAAGAATTAGATGAAATAGAAAATTATACAGAACAAGCATTGTTTTATGCTAGAAGTAATACCGCTAACAAAGACTATGTTGTTACAAAATCAAATTTGCAAGAAATAGTAAATGGAGCAATTTTGAAAAATAAAAGTGCATTACTTTCAAGTAAGACAAGTATAGAATTACACGATTTGGAACGAGAAGTATATACAGATAGCAAATGGGCAGTTTTTATAATAAATCAGATTATACAAAATGCAATTAAGTATTCAAAAATTAAAGATAGAAAGATAGAAATATATGCTATTTCAAAAAGAGAAAATGTTGTTTTATATATAAAAGATAATGGAATTGGAATAAAAAAAGGAGAAATAACAAGAGTTTTTGAAAAAGGGTTTACAGGAGAAAATGGGAGAACAATAAACAAGAAATCTACTGGTATTGGGTTATATCTATGTAAGAAATTATGCAACAAATTAGGATTAGGAATAGAATTAAATTCAGAAAAAGATATAGGAACAGAAGTTAGAATTATATTCCCTAAAAGTAGTTTTATGAATTTGTAAGTCCATATTAGTTATGGGCTTATTTTTATAAATGAGAAATCTTACAAAAAATGTAATGTTATTGTAAGATAAATCGATGGCAACTATTTTAAAATGAATTTATAATGTAGATATACAAAGAATTGAAAGGAGTTTTTTAGATGGAAAATGTATTAGAGGTTAAAAACATAGAAAAATACTATGGAAACAAATCTAATTTAACAAAAGCAATAGACAATATTAGCTTTAATGTAAAAAATGGAGAGTTTGTAGGAATTATGGGAGCAAGTGGCTCTGGTAAAACTACACTTTTGAATTGTGTATCTACTATTGATAGAGTAACAGCAGGACATATCATTATAAACGGAGAAGATATTACAAAGCTTAAAGGAAATAAATTAAACAAATTTAGGAGAGAGGAACTAGGCTTTATATTTCAAGACTTTAATTTATTAGATACATTAACAATTTATGAAAATATAGCTTTAGCATTGACAATTCAAAAAGTAAATGCAACAGAAATTAATAATAGAGTTCACGATATGGCTAAAAAATTAGATATTTTAGGTATATTAAATAAATACCCATATCAAGTATCTGGAGGGCAAAAACAAAGATGTGCAGCTGCAAGAGCAATAATAACAAATCCTAAAATAGTATTAGCAGACGAGCCAACAGGTGCATTAGATAGTAAATCAGCAAAACAATTATTGATGACATTTGATTACTTACATCAAAAATTAAATGCAACTATTTTAATGGTAACACACGATGCTTTTACAGCAAGTTATGCAGATAGAATTATATTTATAAAAGACGGAAAAATCTTTAATGAATTAGTTAAAGGAAATGATACAAGAAAACAATTCTTTGAGAAGATAATTGAGGTGCAAACACTTCTTGGAGGTGATTTGAACGATGTTATTTAAGTTATCAATTAAAAATATGAAAAAGAGCTTTAAGGATTATGCGATATATTTTTTAACATTAGTGTTAGGAGTTGCAATATTCTATATGTTTAACTCATTAGATAGTCAAGAAGCAATGTTACAAGTATCTAATTCAACAAGGGACATCATCAAAATTATGATAAGTATGTTAGGATATGTATCGGTATTTGTAGCAGTAGTATTAGGATTGCTTATCGTATATGCAAATAATTTCTTAATTAACCGAAGGAAAAAAGAATTTGGTATATATATGACACTTGGAATGGGAAAGAGGCAAATATCTAAAATTATAATACTAGAAACAATATTTGTAGGCATTATTTCACTTATAGTTGGACTTGTTATAGGAATATTTGCATCACAATTTATGTCTGTATTAGTAGCAAAAATGTTTGAGGCAGATATGAGTAATTTTCAATTTGTCTTTTCAAAAACAGCTTGTATAAAGACTTGTGTATATTTTGCAGTTATGTATATAGCAGTTATGTTCTTTAATACAATGACAGTTTCAAGATATAAATTGATAAATTTATTAAATGCTACAAAGAAAAATGAAAAAGTAAAAATAAAAAATCCTATTATTTCTATAATTGTATTTATTGGAGCAAGTTGCTTGTTAGGATATGCTTATTGGAAAGTGACAGGAGATGTTCACTCATTAACTACAGCAGATAAATTATTACCACCAATATTAATGGGAATTACTGGAACAATCTTGGTATTTTGGTCTTTATCTGGTTTTATATTAAGAGTAGTACAATCGATAAAAAATATCTATTTAAAAGGAACAAATATGTTTGTATTAAGACAAATCAACAGCAAAATCAATACAACAGTTATAAGTATGAGTGTTATTTGCTTAATGTTGTTTATGACAATTTCAATACTATCATCTAGTTTATCATTGAGAAATACAATGCAAAGAGAATTAGTAGAAATGACGCCTGTAGATATAAATTTATATAAAACAGCTAATTTATCAGAAAAATATTTACAATATGGAACTTATGGCAAAGAAATAATATCAACTCCTGAAGCAAGAAAAGATTCAAAAATACCAATTACAGAAACATTAAAAAATAATGGATTTGATATGACATTAATTAAAGATGTAGTAGAAATACCTATTTATGCTACAAAGGATTTGACTTGGGAAGATTTTTTAGGAGATAAAATTGAAGAAACAAGAGCACAATTTCCAAGTTTACGCTATGAAACAGCAGAAATGATAATAAAAATATCTGATTATAACAAAATTGCTTCACTTTATGGAATAGAACAATATGAATTGAAAGATAATGAATATATTGTACTTTGTGATTTTGATGGAATTGGAACTATAAGAGATAGAGTACTAGCAGATGAAAATATATTGGAGATTGCAGGAAAAGAATATAAGTCAAAATATAATGAATGTAAAAGTGGTTTTATTATGATGAATACAAGTCATGTAAATACAGGAATTATTTTAGTTCCAGATAGTTGTAATTTAACTGATGATATGAAAGTGCAACAATTATTAGTTGCAAATTATAATGCACAAACAGATGAAAAAAGACAAGAAATAGAAAAGATATTTACAAGTAATGATTCTATACTTGTTCAAAATTTAACAAACAAAGGAATTGATGTAGATGGAGTAACCAAAATATCTCTTATGGAAGCAAGCATAGGAATTGCAACAATTGTAACATTTATAGCAATTTATTTAGGAATAATATTCTTGATTGCAAGTGCAGCTATTTTAGCATTAAAACAATTAACAGAAAGCTCAGATAATAAGCAAAGATATACAATTTTAAGGGAAATAGGTTGTGATGAAAAAATGATTAATAAAGCATTATTTAGACAAATTGGTATATTCTTTGGACTACCACTAATACTTGCAATTATTCATTCAATATTTGGAATACAATTTGCGATGACAATGATGGAAGGATTAGCAAGTTCAGAAGATTTATTACCATCAATAGTTGCAACAGTAGTAATTATTGGAGTGATATATGGTGCATATTTTCTAGCAACATATTTTGGAAGTAAAAATATCATCAAAGAGGAGGAATAGTTCATGTTTATATTCGGATTCTTTAAGCTAATTATAATAGGAATAATGGCTTTCATAATAATTATTGTTTCATCTATTGTAGCAAGTGATTGGAATTTTACAAAAGATGAGTTCATAAATACTTATAACACATTTTTACAAAGTTTTGATTTTGCAGGGATATCGAAAGAGAAAGATTTGCAAGGAAAAAGAATTTTTGGAACAGACAAATATATTGGAACATATAAAGCAGAATATGATAATATAACATCCGAAGAAACTATATTTGGAGGAACAGCATTAAACCGAAAAAATGGAGATCATATAAGATTAAAAATAAAAGTAGAAAAACAAAGTGGTAACATCAATGTAATTGCTAAACTAGGAGATAATGAAAAAACTTTAATAGATGATACAGGAGAATATGAAGATAATATTTATATTGAAGGTGTGAGCTATTATTTAACTATAAAATTAGATGATTTCAAGGGAAATATTGATATTATATCAGAATAGGAGAAAATGATATGGAAAGTTTAAAAGAAAAAATACCTATGATTATAGCAGTAGTTGTAGCAATAGCAATTTGTGTAGCAATATTGTACTTTTTTGAAAATTATGAATCAGCTTACTTTACTCAAATAGACAATACTAAAATAGAAAAACTATCTAGTACAGATGATATGAAATATAAATATACTTTAGAGTGCTATAATGAAAAAGGAAAGAAAAAAGAATTAAAATTTAAAACAAGTAGAGAACTAAAAGAAGATGCTTTTCTAAAGTTAGAAGTAAAAACTCTAGGAGTACATTCTTGGGAAGAAGTGCAATATGATGAACTTCCTAAAAAAGTTCAAACAAATTATACAAAATAAGTAATGCCACAAAAAAAGAGGTGGTTGAAATGAAAGTAATAAAAAATATAATATTTGTAGCAATAGTATTTTTAATAAGTATAGGATTATTAGTAGTAGGTAATGGATATGATATGTATAAGGATGCAATTTCTAAAATACCTCTTACAGAAAAAGTAGAAACTATTAAAGAAAAAGAAAACTATACTAAAATTGAAGAAGTACCAGAAATATATATAAAAGCAGTAATTTCGGTTGAAGATCATAGATTTTATAAACATAATGGAATAGATATAATAGCAATTGGTAGAGCCACTATAAATGATATAAAAGCAATGAGCTTTGTAGAAGGTGGAAGTACTATTACACAACAACTATCAAAAAATATCTATTTTACACAAGAAAAGAAAATAACAAGAAAAATTGCTGAAGTATTTATGTCTCTTGAAATAGAAAAGAACTATAATAAAGATGAAATACTGGAATTATATTTGAATACAAGCTATTTTGGAGAGGGGTGTTATACAGTAAAAGAAGCAAGTAGAAAATATTTTGGAAAAGAACCCAAAAAAATGACAGATTATGAAGCAATTATGCTTGCAGGAATACCTAATGCACCATCAGTATATTCTCTAACCAAGAATCCAGAACTTGCAAAACAAAGACAGAAACAGGTAATAAATAAAATGATAGAATATAAATATCTTACACAAAGTGAGGCAGATAAAATATTGGAGCAATAATTATAGTGCTAATTGTAGTTAAACAATTAGCACACATCCCCTTTTATTTTCGAGAGTCTATATGAAAATGTAGGCTCTTTATTAGAATAAAAATTTCTAAAAACTAATGTAATTTTTCAAAAAGTGTGGTAAAATTAATAGAAAACAAATTTTGGGAAGTGAAACAAATGACAGAAACAGAATTAAAAAGATTTACTATTAGTCTAATTAAAAGCAAAGAAAAAGAAAACGAAGATTATATAAGATATTCATATTATGAGCTAAAAGTAAAAGACAACTTGTCAGAAGAAGAAATTGATGATGTATTAAGAATAAGCAGAGATTATTTTGAAAACAAAGGATATAAAGTTTATTTTACAAATGCAGAATTTGAATATCAAAATGCCAAAAGAAAAGTAGAAATTAATGAATATATGATAGCTTTTAAAGAATGAGAGGAAATATAAATGAATCAATATATATATTTTGCACTAGGCATAGTTTTAGGAATTAGTTTAGCAGTTTATTATTTTATGAATAGAGAAGAAAAGATAGAAAGTCAAATCGAACTAGATCAAAAAATTTATTCTACTAAAAGATTAGATACAGCAATGGAAAATGTTGTAGAAAACATAAATAAGAAAATTAAAGAATTAAAAAGAGAACTAACTGAAGATGAAAAAAATGAAATAATTGAACAATGTTATAAAGAAAAATTTTAAGACAAAAATAAAGAAAAGTAATAGAATCAAATTTTTATTACTTTTCTTTATTTCTTTTTAGCCAATTTTGAGCTTCAGCTTCATTAAATCTTTCATCAGCAAAGAATTTTGATAAATTAGTTCCTAGAGCCTCGCATATATATAATAAATTTTCAAGTCTAATTGTTTTTGTTTTTCTATTCAGGAATAAAGTAATTGTTGAACTATATACTCCTGTAAGAGTTTCTAATTTGTAAATTGAAATATCTTTTTCTTTCATTAATTCTTTGATTTTCAAAGCAACAACATCTGAAAATTCCATATTTTCACGACCTTTCTAACTTTATGTCATTTTATCAAATTTAATAGCCAAAACCTCTCAATAAATTGAGAGAAAATTAAAAAATAGTTCAATATTTTGAGAGAATGTGTTATAATAAAAGAGTAAAATATAAATGTAGCGACAAATGAACTAATAAATATAATAAAATATACGAAAAATAGGGGAAAGGAGGAAATAAAAAAGAATATGATATAAAATACATATTCTGTATAAATAATTGATTTGACTAATCAAAAACATTATAATTAATATAATTGTAAAACAAGCAAATAACTAATCAAATATATTATCGGTATCTTCAAATAATTGTTCATAAGATATATTCAAAGCTTTACAAATAGCTATAATTTCAAAATCTTTTAATAACAATTTTTGATTTTCAATTTGAGAAATATCAGAGTGGTAGATGTCAATACCTAAAAGAGCAATTTTGTCAGATAATTCTCTTTGTGTTAAATGTCTTAATTCTCTATATTTTTTAACATTTTTACCTAATACATTTGATTTTCCATTTAATTTCTTTACTTTCATAATAAATTAAATCCTTTCACAATAGTTATTATGCTTTATTTTACAATATTTATTTGCTAATCTTGGTAGACTATTTCTAGCAAAAAGAAAAAAGTTTTATAAAGTGGGGGAAAATGGAAAGAATAGAGTTGGAATTAATAAACGAAATTTGTGAAAATCAAAATTTTGATGAATTATTATTAAAGATAGTACATAAAAGCAATAGTAAAAACAGAATAAATAATTTATTAAATGAAATTGAAAACAATAAAACAATTACTAGACAATTAAAAATGAAGTTATATGAAGAAATCTTTGAATATGTCAGTGATGTAAATGACTATTTAAAAAATAATTTAAAAGAAATTTTTTTAATTGCTAGTGAAAAAATAATTGCAGAAATAAACAATAATTTAGGAGGAAATGTTGATATGTTAGAAAAAATTAGGGTTATAATTGCAGAAGATAATATTCATATTTGCAAATTTATAGAAGAAAATCTAAAAAAACACAATGACATTGAAATATTAGGGATAGCTAATACTGATGAAGAAGAAATAAAAATGATAGAAGAACAAAAACCAGAAATAGTCATAACTGACCTTATGAGGAATAACAAATATTCTGGATTAGATATAATCAAAAATTATTACAACAATAATAGTCAAGTTGAATTTTTAGTAATATCAGCCGATTATAAAGAAGATGTTATAAATGATGGACTGGAAGTTGCAGGATACATAAAAAAGCCATTTAAAGATTACGAAATAATATATAATGAATTAAAACGAATAAAAAAAAATATAATAATTAGTAAACAACATCAAGAGTGGAGAGAAAAATATTATAATTTAGAAATTATAAATATAAACAAATATTTAACACAGACTGACAAGAAATTATTAGAAAAACTTGGAATTAAAATAAAAGATAAAATATATACAGAATTTGAATGTGAATGTTTGTATATGGACTTCTTAAAATATTATGATGATCCAGAAAATGATTTATCTGAAGATGAAAGGAAATATCAAAAGTCATTAGATGGAACAGGAGTAACTAGAGAAGAATATAATGAAGTATTAAAGAAAATAGAAAAAATAAATAATAACTTTTAATTAAATTATACAAAAATACTATTTTTATATACAAAAAGCAAATAATTGTTTTTTGTATATTTTTTTGTCCCTTTTGCAAAGTTCGACAATTTTTTCAAAGGATTTATGATATATTAGTCGTAAAATAGAAAAATTTAAAAATACGGAATTTATAGGGAGAAAAAATGAATTATTAAAACGGACTAAAAAATATAAATAAATATGAAAGCACATTATAACTTAAAAAGTTATTGTGTGCTTTTTTGCTATTTTACTTAAATAATTCAATAGAAACACTATGCAAGAATAACGAACAAAGGTTGAAAAATTTGAGATGTTATTATTAGAGCGTAGTGTTTTATCATTATATTTCTAATCCACATCTACGCTTAAAGGGTATAGACTTATGTGGATTATAGTAAAAAGATATAAAAATCAAGCAAAATTTAATATCCATATTAATAAAAAGGTTGAAACTATTGCTTACAATAGCTTTGACCTTTTTTATTGCTTAAAGCATATCTTATTTAATAACTGCAGAGGTCCACCACTTCCATTTAATTTCAAAATTTAGAAATTAAATGGAGGAAAGATAATGGATAATATTAAAACTCATAATATTGATGGAAATAGATTAATTGAAGATTTAGAAAATAATAAATATTGGATTATTTTTAAAAATTATTTAGGAGAAGAAATAACAAGTGAGATTCCAAAGGATATATTTGATGCCTACATAGAATCAAAAAGTGCCTATAAGAAAAATAAAAACGAAGAAGAAAGACATTGGGAACATATTGAACTATCTGAAAATGAACTATTTAGAAAATCAAGCCAATACCAAGATAGTGTAGAAAATATAATAATAAAAAAAGAAGTAGAAAGAGAATTACATTTAGCTGTTCAAAAACTACCTAGAGTTCAAAAAAATAGGCTACAAAAATACTATTATGATGAAAAAACAGAAAGAGAAATTGCTGCCGAAGAAGGTATAAAACATCAAGCTATACATATTGGATTAGATAGAAGTAGAAAAAAGTTAAAAATAATTTTAAAAAAATTTGAAAATTAGGTTTGCCAAAATCATTAAAAGTGAGGAAGTAAGTGAGAGGGTATAAAACTCTTTCACTTACTTTTAGTTTTAGACAAGTACATTGAAAAGTAAATAAGACATTCGTTAATAAAATCTAATATTAAAAGCTGGTAAAGATAGGATAGCAACACCTACTTCTAAATATGAGATGGCAACTCATAAGGCGATGACTAATATTAGAAATAATAAAACACTTGTATAGTCACAACTTGAGTGGTTTAAAAGTACCATCGCACGTAATGAGTACAAGCTGTCTGAGACAGTAGGCTAGTAAGAAAAACTAGGATCCTGTGTGTATTTCGCCAATACAATTAACGAATATAGAGAAAAGATAGAATTTTATTAAAGGACTATCTGAAAAGATAGTCCTAACAAATATAAGTTTATAAATGAGGAGAAAAAATAATGATTTTATTTATAATAATATTGCTACTATTACAAATACTTACATACTTAATAATTAGAGGTGGCACTATGAATAAAAGTCCAGAAGAAATAGAAAATGAAAAAGAAGAAGAAATGAAATGGTTAGAAAAACAACAAGAGAAGAAAAAAAATGCGTGGAGGTAACTTATGGAGAAAACACAAATAACTAAAGGAGATATGTTTTATGCTGATTTAGGAACAAATATTGGTAGTGAACAAAATGGAACAAGACCAGTAATAATAATTCAAAATGATATTGGAAACAAATATGCTCAAACTGCTATAATTGTTCCATTAACAAAAATTATAGCTAATAAAGTAAAACAGCCTACACATTGTATAATATCTCCTACAGATAATTTAAAACATTACTCTGTAGCATTAACAGAACAAATTAGAGTTATCGATAAAAGTCGTTTAAAAACTAAAATAGGACGATTAAATGATACTCAAATAAAAGATTTAGATAAAGCAATTATAACTGCTTTAAATTTGAAAGGGTGATCAATGTTCATAATAAAAAGTTATATAAGAAAATAAATAATTGCCAATATACAACTAAACAAGCAATTACTTATTTTCTATTAGGGTACTACAAATCAAGAGTGAACAATATAGATGTGATAATTAAAAATATCATAAAACAACTAATAACGATTGAATCTAAAAATGTATTGGAAAATTACTATTGCCAATACCTTAATATATATGGTAAAGAATTAAATTTGAAATTATATATATTTTTAATAATTATTTAAAAATATTCACACCTAAACAGGCTGAAGAATATACTAAAAGCCTTAAGTTTAGGTGTTTTTAATTTGTCAAGTATGTGATTTAATTAAAATTTCAAAAATCACACATTTAACATATATATCAATAGTTGTTAAAATTTCATTAATAGAAATTTTAAGGAGTGATTTTAAATGTATTTTTTAAAACATTATAAAGAAAATCCAGATTTTTTAAACAACTATTTGAAATATTATTCTATCATTGAATTATCAGCAGAAACTTCTGTAGATGAAGCTTATTTTGATTTGAGAAGTTTCTTCAGATATCTAAAATTAAATAAATCTGATGAAAATATATATGATCAAGAGCTTATAAAAAATATTAAAATAGATGATATAACATTAGATGATATGAATAATGTAAAACATAGTACAATAGAGGATTTTATATTTTATTTAAGAAATACACTTAATAATAGTCCAAAAACTAGAAACAGAAAATTATCTACTTTAAGAAAATTTTTTAAATATTTATTTAATAATAACCTTATACACCATAATCCAACACTTAATACAAGATATGCAACAATTGGTAAAAGAAATCCGAAATATTTAACATTAAATGAGAGCAAAAAAATGCTTTCACAAACAATTCAAAATGATTGTAAATATAAAATTAGAAATTATACTATGACTTGCTTATTTCTTAACTGTGGAATGCGTTTAGCAGAATTAATACAAATAAATTTAACTGATATAAAATTAGATGAAATGACATTAAGGCTTAAAGGAAAAGGAAATAAAGAACGAATAATATATTTGAACGTAGCTACAAAAGAAGCCATCGAAAAATATTTGAATGTTAGAACTAATCTTCCTAAAAGCAATCCTGATTACAATGCTTTATTTTTGAGTGAAAGAAACAAAAGAATATCTAAAAGAATGGTTCAAACAATAATTGGAACAGAACTTAATACGCTTTTTGATAATAATAGTCAAGGTTATCATACACATACATTAAGACACACGAGTGCAACATTGTTATACAATGAAAATGATATAGATATAAGAATTATACAATCGATGCTTGGACATTCAAGTTTAGCATCAACTGAAATATATGCACATGTATCAAATAAAAAATTAAAAGAGTTTATGCAAAACTTTTCAATATTAGATATAAAAAAATAAAAGGAGAATAAAAAATGAATACTATTACTTATCCAGAATTTATTGAAGATTTTAAAAATTATGTAGCAGGAATAAAAAATTTATCTGCATCTTATATAGATAGTATGCTATCTACTTTAAAAGGCTTTTTAGAATTTGTAAATGATCACATTTTTGATTGTAAGTACGAAAATATAAGAGAAATGACTTTAAATGACATTAGATTTTTAAATACAAGTGATATATATGGTTTTATATTTTATCTTGCTGAAAATCACAATTCTATTGGAACAAGAATTAAAAAGATAGAACATCTACGAACATTCTTTGATTTTTTATATAAAATAAAAACAGCTCTTTTTAAAGAACCTTTAAAAACAATAAAAAGAGAAAAAAACACATATATAAAATTACCCAAATATTTATCATTATCAGAGTCAAAAAAAATTTTACAAGTTTATGCCAATAAAGATGATTTTAGGAGTTTAAGAAATAATGCAATGCTTCATTTGTTTTTATGTTGTGGTTTGAGACTTGAAGAACTTAATGAAATTAAAATATCAGATTTCGATTTCAATGAAAATAAGTTTATTATTTTAGGCAAAGGAAACAAAGAAAGAACTTGCTACCTTAATACAAATACAAAAGATGCTTTGCAAAAATATATAAATTACAGAATAAATAATCCATTAGACGATAAAAAAATAGATAATTTCTTATTTATTAGTCAATGGAATAAAAAAATATCAAGTAGACAAATTCGTAAAATCGTCAAAAAAACTTATGAAAAAGCAGAAATAGATGAAACACAATATAGTGTTCATTCATTAAGACATAGTTTTGCAACAATATTATACAAATCTGGAGTTGATATTAGATTATTACAAATATTACTAGGGCATTCAAGAATTGAAACTACACAAATATATGCACACATGCATAGCGAATCTTTAATGAATGCAATGCAAGGACATCCTATGTCACATTTTAAAATTAAAGATGCGTTAGCATTTAATTGTTAGGAGGGGAACTATAATGGACATTAATTGCAAAAAGAAAATTCAATCTGTAAAATTAAATTTGCAAAATGGACAAGTTGAAATAATACTTCGAGCATTGGAACTATATAAATATAATTTGAATTATATGCTAGATACAGAACAATGTAGTGATACCGAAAGACAAGAAAAATTAGCAATGGTACAATTTACTTTTGAACAAGTATTATCAATTCAAGCAGAACAGGTAAATGGAAAAAGTGTAGATACAGAAACAACAACATCGCAATTTTCAAAAGCAATGCCAGAAAATAATTTATTAGAAGACATTATTCCGATTGATAAGAAATTTAAGGTGTGTTGATTTTTCTGATTTGAATAAAAATGAGTAGAGTAGGGGGGAAAGCCATATTTTTAATGTTGTATATTTATATTTAATATAATTATTTTATATATAAAAAGAGCTTTAGAAAAATTTTGTGCAAAGTTTTTACAAAATAAAATTTACTTCAAATTTATAATAAAAAATTTTTAAAATCAAAAAATAAAACTAAAAAAATTATTGCATTTAAAATTTTAAAATTTATAAAATTATAAATTAAATATTTTAAATTTATAGAATTTTTTTAAAACGAACATTTGTTAATTACAAATTTTAATGTTTGGTTTTGAATTTATATATATTTAATTATTATAATTCAAACTTGCGAAAATCAATTTTAAGCCAATTACAATATTATATATAAATTATTCATCTAAATATTAAATTTGGATCTATTTAAATTGTTTATAAAAATTTTAATTATATAATATGAAATTTTTATAATTATATGTAAATACTAAAATATCTATAAAATGTCCAGAATAATGGCTTACGAGAATCAATTTTAAGGCGTTTTAATATTTAATTCATATAACTTGTTGGTTAGCATTTTGTCAAAATACTGATAATTCTAGTGTTTATGGATTTTTTATAGAAAAAATATATAATTATATGGATATACTAAAAACATCAAAAATAGCTCAAAAAAGCGACGCACGAGAATCGATTTTAAGACGTTTTTATCTTTAAGGCTTATAGTTTGTTGTTGATAAAATATGGCAAATATAGAAAAATAGGCATTTTGGAGATTTTTTAAAAAATTTATATAAAATATAATATTAAATAAAAAATATTGAATAATAAAATTAATTTTTAAATAGAAAAATTATTTAGGTGTAAAATTATAAAGATAAATTATAAAAATGGTTTAAAATTGATTTTAGAAACAAATATCTGGAACTAGACTAACATTATTACAAGTAATAAATAATAAAGTAATAATGTTAGTCAAACGATCGTTAATAAATAACGATAAAAGCCATATAGGCTATGAATGGCAATAGATTTGCAGGTAGGACCCTGACAAGGGTTCTATTATTTTGTTCCTACTCCTTATTGCACAAAACTTTGATTTTGTGCAATGTTCCATATTCCTTTTTTTGCACTTTTCCATATCTACTTCTACCTCTCTTCTATTGTTTATTTATGTGTGCAATAAAAAAAGAGATATTGATTAAATTCAATACCTCGTAATTTTTTTATTATTTAATTTTTGTAATGTTTGCTAAAGTAATTTGATTTACCTATTGTAATTTATCTTTTGGAATATTTCTTTAAAAATTCTTCTAATTCTGTTTCGCTGTTAAAAATTGTTTCAAAGATATTATACAATGTATCAGTAGCATCATACTCACCTATTGCATAACATTTCTTTCCCAAGCCATAAGCGATACCTGCTTCAATGTGAGCTGCTTTTCCAGCTGGTAAAACTAATAACAAATTTTTAGAATTTTTTTCTCCTTCTAAATCATTATTAAATAAGCTCAAAACTATTTCACTCTTTAAATCCAGTGATTCAAATTCCTTTTGCTTTTCTTCTGAAGTTTGATTTTTATTTCCATATCCCCAATTATCTTCATTTTTTAAAAAGCAATAATAAGAAATTTTGTATTTATCAAATAAATCACATATTTTTAATATATTTTCTTTATTTCTAGCTCTTCCTGCTATAAAAAATTCATATTTATTTTCCATAATCATTCTCCCTCAAAAATTACTATTTTTTATTGTCAGCCATTTTTTATTCCTACATATTCCTTCTTCACTATTTTCTTTAAATAAATATTCAATTATTTCATCTTTTGTAAATCCAATTATTTGTCTAATCTTTTCTTGATTTATATTTTTAAAAATATCACTATTAATATCAATAATTTCTTTAATATCAATTATTGCACCATTTTGCATTACCATTTGTTGTTTGTAAATATCAATTTTATTTATATTATCTAAAATGGTTTCATATCTTCCACCATCCTTTTTTTTATCTGGAATAAAATATGTTACTTCTAATTCAGGTTTATTTGAAATTAATTCCTGAATAACTTGTATTTTCATATCCAGTATAACTTTAAGTTCCTCATCTAATTCAATTCTTCTATCAGTTAGTCTTGCTGTTTCCTTAACTTGTCCTTCATATCCTGTAAGAGCTGAATAAGGTGCAAATTGTGCAGATCTTTGATATAAACTCATTTTTGGATGCTTTGATGCAGGTCTTTTTAAATTTATAATATCATCATATTTTCTCATTAACCTTTATGACCTCCTACTTGTTCATTTCTTTCTATTGTTGTTCCTCCATCTTCAAAATTCATTCCTTTAAGAATTGCATTTTTTCCATATTTTTTCTTTATATCTAGTATAGATCTTTGAAGATTTCGCTCTTTCTTTTCTTTCTCATTTTTTCTTTCTACTTCTGAATAATCAGTAAATAAATCAATTTGTTCAAATTTATTTTCTTTTTCAGCTTGTTCTTCACTAATTACATTATTTGCAGTTATATTAATTCTTCGCGCTAATAAATGCTTATCAATTATTCTATCATATAATTTCATAACAGATTCACCAATAAGTTTATTTGATGAAGTTTTATGGTCTAAATTTATTGTACCGTGTGCATGTTTTGGTACACTTCTTCCATATCTATCAATTGTTATTTCTCCATTATAATCTATATTCTTATTCGTAAGATTTTCTATATCATATCCAACATCTAATACAATTTGATTTGTAACTACATGCTTATCTACTAAATCAAGTACCAATAGCTCTGTCATTTCTTTAATTATTAATTTTGTTTTTTCATAATTATATGGACAATGTAGAACTTGACCTGAACTTATACTATTTGTGGTTGGTACATAGGATTTTATGCTTTCCATAGTGCATGGTTCTATTCCCCATGCATGATCAATTAATAATTCTGCGTTTATTCCAAATAGTTTGAATAATTTATCTTCATTATAAATTGAACATCTAGCAACATCTCCCATTGTTTGCATTCCGTTTGCTTCAAGTTTTTTAGCATAACCTTTTCCAACTCTCCAAAAGTCTGTAAGTGGTTTATGATTCCATAATTGTTTTTTATACATTTCTTCGTCTAAACAGGCTATTCTAACTCCGTATTTATTTGCTGTTGCATGTTTTGCTACTATATCCATTGCGATTTTTGCTAGATATAGATTTGTTCCGACTCCGCAAGTTGCTGTAATTCCAGTTTGTTTATATATATCATGTATAACTTTTGTGGCTAATTTACTTGCTTTCATTTGATATGTTTTTAAATAATGTGTTACATCAATAAAAACTTCGTCTATGGAATAAACGCATATATCATCCGGAGAAAAATATTTTAGATAAACATTATATATATTAGTGCTATACTTCATATATTTTTTCATTTGAGGCGGTGCTATAATATAATCTAATTCATATTCTGGATGTTTTTTTAGTTCGATGTCTTCATAAGATTTTCCATTTAGTATATGACCAGGTGCATTGTATTTTCTATTTGTATTTATTTCTCTTACTTTTTGAACTACTTCAAATAGCCTTGCTCTTCCTGGTATTCCATATTGTTTTAGAGATGGACTTACAGCAAGACAAATTGTTTTCTCTGTTCTACTACTATCTGCTACTACTAGATTTGTTGTTAGAGGGTTTAATCCTCTTTCTTGACATTCTACTGAAGCATAAAAACTTTTTAAATCTATTGCTACATATATATTTTGTTCTTGCATATTCCACCTCCTATTTACCTTATTTAATTTGCATTATATCATTTATTTTCATACTTGTAAACAATTGTTTGACATTACTTTTGAAAATTTAAAAAGAGATGCTATTTTTTAATCATCTCTTGAAATTGTAATTTATCTTTCCAATTGATTTTGCATAATATCTTTAAGTGCTTCTCTAATATACTCTGGTCTAGTATTTTCATCAATGTTTAATTTTTCATCAATTTTAATATCTCTTACTTTTACCCCATAGGTCAACTCTATAAATTCAGCTAAAACATGTCTATGACAAAACTGTTGTCCTTTTTCATAGCACAATAATATTGGGTCTGTTTCATTTTGTAACAATTCTTCTATATTTACTTTAGTTAAAACTTGATTATAATATTGCTCTATATAATATCTTGTATTCTCCTCTTCTGAAATTCTACCAATATTATTATGCCAAATCTCCCAAAATGCTCTTTTTGGTGCTAAGGAAGGAATTGCTTTGCCAACAAATCCAACTTTTCTCCCTCTATCGCCTGAAATAGATATTAAATTTCCTAGCTTACATTCTTCATAATTACCTGTAAAAATTCTCGTATTCATTTTTTCTCCAATCTGACCAAAAAATTACTATTTGTCCGCCATTTTTTGTGCTATGGTGAATATGCCAATTGTTTCTGCATTCTGGTTCAAAAGTTACATTTGCTATAAATATACTTGATTTCTTCCAGCTGTTTGTTTTTCCATTTTAAATTTCTCCTTCTTATTATATATAATAAGAAGGAAAAATTTAAAAAGTAGAGACTTATTTTTAGTCAAAAATTATTTATTTTTCAGTAGATGATATCATTCCTATGCTCAGTTGCAGTTTTTTGGTTACAAATCCTTCAAAAATCTCCATATCTAATACTGATTCTGGATGCCATTGAACTCCAATAACATTATCTTTTTCGATTCCTTCAATTGTTCCATCATCACATCTAGCCACAATTCTGAAACCTGGTGCAACATCTTTTATTGCTTGCTCATGATATGAATTTACTTCTAATTTATCTTTTTTATATATTTTATACAAAAATGAATCTTCTTCTATATTTATAATATGTTTACTTTGATCTTTTAAATTGTGGTTTGGTATACTTTGAAATAAAGTACCTCCAAAAATGACATTTAGTTCTTGTATTCCAGCACATATTCCTAATATAGGCTTATTTTGTTTGTTAAATTCTTCTACGCATTTCTTAACTAAAGGATATTCATCAAATTTATCATATTTTTTATCTTTTATTGGTTCTTCATTATAATATTTTGGATGTACATCATTTGCACTTCCAGTTAAAATTAGTCCATCGCATATGTTGCTTATTTCTTCTATATTTCTTTCTGAAATTACTGGAATAAGTATAACGTCTAATTTATCAAATATTTTTCTATATGACGAATCTAAATAATACACTATATTAAATGGTTTCTTTTTTCCGTTGTTTTCTAATCTTTCTATTATTGCTATCTTTTTCATTTGCTTAATTCCCCTTTATTTTATTATTCAGAATTGTTATCTTCACTAGTATTAGTCGAATTATTTAAGTTATTTTTTTGTGTGTTACTATTTACTGTATTACTTGTATTGGTTGAATTTGTTGAAGTATTTGAAGTGTTTGTTTTATTAGAAGTATTATTATTTGTACTTGTATTAGTTTGTTCATTTGTAGAATTTTGTTTTGTCATATTATTTGAATTGCTATCTTTTTGATTTTTTGTATCTTTATTCGGTTGCGTTTCATTTTGTTGTATTGATGAATTTGTATTAGTTCGTTCTGGTTCTTTTGCATCAATATCATCAGTAATCCCTTTTATAATTTCTGTTACATTATTTTTATTTATGTTTTCATTATTTTTAATCTCAGAACCATTATGCTCATTACAAATTTCTGGTACTGTAAACCATAAAAAGTATTCTGTGTACGTATTAGGACATCCTGTATTTGCTTTTTTGCCAGTTGCTGAACATATAGTTGCAGTTGAAATGGCTCCTGGATTTTCGAATTTTGCACCTTTAAGTCCTGTATGAATTCTAGACATTACATTTGCCCATATTAATCCTGCTGGGTTTCTTTGGTTAAATTCTATACTTTCATTTTGGTCATAACCGTACCATGTTACTGCTGTATAATAAGGAGTAAAACCACATAACCATCTATCATAATTTTCATCAGTAGTTCCTGTTTTAGCAGCTACATCTACTCCTGATATTTTACAATAAGTTGCTGTACCATTTTCCCCTAATACTGGTTGCGTTAAAATTTCTTTTAAGATATATGCTACTTGTTTTGAACATACACGTTTTGTTTTTTGGGATGTTTTTATAAATACTGTTCCATCGTTTTTATCAATTTTAGTATAAAAAGTTGGTTCTATATATATTCCATCATTAGCAATCGTACTATAAGCTCCTGCCATTTGCAAAGGACTAATTCCTTTTTCTAATCCTCCAAGTGCTAAAGGTAGACTATTATCTTCTTCAGTTAATGTTGTAACTCCCATTTTTTCTAAATATTTTATTGAATTTTTAGGCTTTAACTTTTCCATTATTTCAACAAATGGGATATTTTGAGATGATTCTACTGCTCGTCTTACTGTTATTTTTCCTAAGCTTTTGCTATAATCTGTTGGATGATAATTATTTTCAAAATCTTGCTCTGTATCATCAAATATCGTTGCTGCAGTTATTATCTTTTTATCAATTGCAGGTAATAATACTGCAATTGGTTTTATCGCTGAACCTGTTTGTCTTACACTTTGAGTCGCTCTATTAAAAGAACGCGCAGTTGTCTTTTCGCCTAATCCTCCAGTGCATCCAACTACATTTCCAGTTTTATGATCTATTATTACCATTGCTGCTTGTGATGAATCATCACTATTTCTAGATGCAAGTTTATATTTCTTTTTTGAACATTCTGTTTCCATTTGTTTTTGAATATCCGAATCTTGAGTACTATAGATTGTTAATCCTGCCATATTAATATAATTTGTAGCAAAAGTTTCTGATATATTGTATTTATCACATATATCTTTAGTAATTTCTGTTATGAGTGCATCTGTATGATATGAATATATACCTTCACTTGATTCTATTTTTCCATTTTTAAACTTTAAACCTTTTTCAACATTTTGCATAGCTTCTTTATACTCTTCTTCATTTTTTATATATCCTAATTCTTTCATTTTTGTTAAAACTGTCTTTGTTCTATTTATAATTTTGCTTGAATTGTCTTTATCTGAAAAAGGATTGTATGAATTTGGAGAATTGTTTATTCCTGCTAAAAATGCACATTCTTCAAGTGTTAAATTTTGCACTGATTTATTAAAATAATATTCTGAACCAGCTTCTACGCCATATATACTTGGACCAATATATATAATATTCAAATATGTATCTAGAATTTCATCTTTAGACAGACATGTTTCTAATTGCCATGCTTTCCACCATTCTGTTACTTTTCTTGTTATACTATCTGTAGCATCCCCAGTAAGATTTTTTACTAATTGTTGTGTAATCGTACTTCCTCCAAATGAAGAAGAACCAAAATGAATAATATATGAACCAATAGCTGAAGCAGTTCTTTTTATATCTACTCCACCATGAGAATAAAATCTTTCATCTTCGATAGCTACATAAGCATTTTTTAAATTATAAGGAATTTCGTTATAAGAAACTACTTTCTTTTTTATTTCACTTCCTAATGTTGCTATTGTATTACCGTTTATATCTTTTACAATTGAATTTTCATTAAGAGTCATATCTTTTGCTATAGATTTCCAAACATGAGCAGAAATTGCTAATTTAATTCCAAAAATTATAATTATTATACTAACAATAATTAATAGCAGTTTCGCTTTTTTTATTTTTTTATTTTTCTTTGGTTTATCATTTTTATCTTTCTTATCCTCTTTTTTATTTTTCATCTCTTGAATTGCTTTTGGCTCTAAATCTTGATCTTGAATTTTTGATTTTCTTAGTCTCTTTCCTTTTTGTTTCTTTTTCATTTTGACTATCACATTCTTTCAATTTTTTGTACAGTATATCACAAAAGACTTAAAAATAAAACACTTTGTTATTTTTAAGTTTCTATTCCATTTTGTATTATTTTGATATATAATACTTTATATAGAATGGAGTGTGAATTTCATGATAAAAAGAGAAGAAAACCCAGACTTTTTGAATGCTTTTTTAGATTATTCAACAACAATTTTAAATAAGTCTCCAAATAGTATTAAGGAATATAATTATGATTTAGCTATGTTTTTTAAATTTATAAAGATACATTTTAATATGACAAATGAAACAGATTTAAAAGAAATATACATTAAAGATATAACAATAGATACTGTAAAAAGAATAAAAATAGATGATATTCATGCATTTTTAGGTTACCTATCAACTACATACCATAGCAAACCTGCTACAAGAGCTAGAAAAATATCAACAATACGAATATTTTTCCATTATTTGTGCCAAGATGCTAGTTCTCAATTTTTATTAGACCATAATCCAGCTTTAAATTTGAAAACTCCTAAAAAAGAAAAAAGGTTACCTAAATATCTATCTTTAGATGATAGTAAGAAGCTACTCGATGTTGCTTCTGACGAAGATAATAGAAACTGTGAAAGAGATTTTGCTATTACTACTCTATTTTTAAATTGTGGTATGCGTCTTTCTGAATTAGTTGGAATTAATATAAAAGATATAGATTTTAATGAATGTAAATTAAATGTTATTGGTAAAGGAAATAAAGAAAGAACTATATATTTAAATAATGCATGTATGAAAGCTCTTTCAGATTATTTGTCTGTAAGACCTAAAGAAGGTATAAAACATGATAAGAAATATTCTGAAAAAGCATTGTTTTTAAGTGAAAGAAGAGAAAGAATTAGTAATCGTACTGTACAATATATTATAAACAAAGAATTATCTAAAGCTGGCTTAGATAGTAATAAATATTCTGTTCATAAGTTAAGGCATACAGCAGCAACTTTGATGTATCAATATGGTCAAGTAGATATACGTGCTTTGCAAGAATTACTAGGACATGAAAGTATTGCAACTACTGAGATCTATACACATGTAAGCAATGATCAAATTAGAGATGCCGTTGAAAAAAATCCTCTAGCAAATTTATAAAAATATATGGACTACATTATACTATATAATGTAGTCTTTTTAATTAAATATAGGTATTAGTATTTTCTCTCCTACTTTTAAATTACCATCTATATTATTAATATTTTTTAATTCACTTACAATGTTTCTTATATCATTTCCTTTATAGTATTTATTTTCTTTTAGTTCTCTCTCAGATATAGACCACAATGTATCTCCCTCATAAATGAATTCTTCTTTATAAGAAACTTCAGTTTTTGAATATGTATGATTAATTCCCATTAATACTATTGATACTAATATAACTAAAATTAAACACATCATTATAAATTTTCTCTTATTTACTATTTTTATTTTCATATAATCATCTCCTTTTACTACGAAATATTTGTTCGTGTTTTGAGATAATTATAAACGAACATTTATTCTTTGTCAATGTTTTTTAGAAAAAATGTTCGTTTTTTTACTTGTTTTAAAATATCTTTTTATAATATGGTTGTATGTTTGGTAATAAGCTATCAATATATACTGTGTTATATTCTTTATCTTCTATTTTTATATTCGGAAAAGTTCGTATCATTTTTTTATCATTCCAAAAAGTATTAATAAAATCTGATAAAACCTTATTATTATAAGTTTTATTATAATTTTCTATTACTTTTTCTTTGTTTTCTACTTCTATATCATTTTCTACTATCATTCTATTAACAAATTGTTTTTGTGCATAACAAGTAGCTATACAATCAATTGCTAAAAATATGATTACTATTAAAATAATTAATTTAAGTTTTTTTATTGAGATTTTATCTTTTATTTTAGCAATCAATATATCAATTTTAGGATTTATAATCTTTATTAAAAATAATGTCAATACTCCCCAGAACACAGAGTAAAGCAAGCATATTCTTCCATTAATATTTAAGAATCTATTAGAATAATCCCACCATTTTGTATGAAGAATAGTATCTACTAAAAAACTAATTGTATATTCTGTTACAGACCCTACTAAAAATCCCCCCACAAAAAGTGTTAATTTGTTTTTATTAAAATATCGAGATAATAATGTAATAGTAATAGCTCCAATTCCATAAATCCCACAAAATGGTCCATATAAAAAGCTTTGCCTAGATTCCCATACTCCTTTAGTTGCAATTCCAAATAATGTTTCTATAATATATCCTATAAAACTATATATAATAAAATAAGCAAATAATTTCCATATGCTAATTCCTAATATAGTTACACTTTTTTTATTCATGAAATTTCCCCTTAATCTTTATTTTTTATTACAATGTATACTATCATAAATTTGTAAAAAAATAAAGATTTAGTACATAAATAATAGTAATTTACAGTAATATTGGGCTAACTTGTTCCCTATCTAGTGCACTTTTTATTGTTCTTATAATATATTCTGAATCAAATACAACTGATCTTGGTTTTGTTATTGGATTGTCTTGCCTAAATGGAACAAAATAATAATTATTCCTATTTAGTAACTTTCCTATATTTTCTGCATTACCACTTAATCCATTATTGGTAGAAGGTGCTATAACTAAAGGTCTTCCGTTTCTTAAATGAGATTTTGCTGCCATAATAGCAGGTGTATCTATAATATCACAAGCAAGCTTAGAAATTGTATTTCCGAGAACATGGTGCAATAACCATAATATCTGTCATCTTTTTCGGTCCAATTGGTTCCGCTTCTTGAATTGTATGAATAATCTTCTTATCTGTAAGCTCTTCTATTTCTTTTATGAAATCTTTTGCTTTTCCAAATTTAGTATCTAAATTATAACTGTTAAAAGACATGATTGGTATAATTTCTGCTCCTTGATTTATTAATTCTTTCATTTTTGGTATTACTTTCTTAAATGTACAAAAAGAGCCCGTTAATGCAAATCCTATTTTTATTCCTTTTAATTCCAAAATTCATCAAATCCTCCTTTCATATTACATTTATATATAATATGAAATTATGTAAATTTTGGAATTAGTTTTTTTGTATTTTCATATTTAAAAATATATTTAATAAACTTAAATGGTGATAATTTGAAAAGAACAAAAAAATTTTTAATAAATGGATCTATTTTAACAATAACTAATATAATTATGCGAAGTATTGGCATGGTATTTGGAATTTATGTATCCAATAAGATCGGGTCAGAAGCGGTTGGAACATTCGATTTAGTAATGTCTGTTTATATGTTAGCAATAACTATTGCTACATCTGGATTAAACATTGCTTGTATTTCTATTGTTTCAGAGCAATTTGCTAAAAAAGATTTTTTAAATGGCCTAACTGCTGTAAAAACATGTATTACATTTGCTATATTATTAGGTTTATCAAGTAGTATAATTCTATTTTTATTTTCTGATTTTATAATTAAAAATTGGTTAAATAATATAATTTCCTCTATACCGCTATATTTAATTGCATTAGGTTTACCTTTTATTGCAATATCTTCTGTTTTAAACGGCTATTTTGTTGCTGTAAGAAAAGCATATAAAGGAGCAATTTCGCAATTTTTTGAAATAACAATAAAAATCATATGTACTATTATATTTTTTAATTTCTTTTCCTTAAAAAATGTAGAAAATATATGTATTTGCTTAATTCTAGCCGATGTTATTTCTGAAATAGCTTCTTGTTTATTATGGATTATTTTATATAAAATAGATAAATCTAAACTATGGCAAAGAACAAAAAATAAAATTTCTTTTACAAAAAAAATAATAAAAATAACCGTTCCTGTTTTTATTACATCTTGTTTACGTTCTGGACTATCTACTTTTAAAAAATTTATTATTCCAATTAAGTTAGTAGCCTATGGATTCCCTTATACAATTGCTTTATCTGAATATGGTAAAATTATTGGAATGGCTTTTCCTATTATAATGATTCCTAATATGTGTATTAGTTCTTTTAGTAATTTACTTGTTCCTGAATTTGCTAGTTTATTAGCAAATGGAAATAAAAAGAGAATTATTAACATATGTAACAAACTTTTTAAAATAACTTCATTTTTTAGTATTACTTTAATTATTATCTTTATGCATTATTCAAATGAAATTAGTTTAACTCTTTTTCATAATTTAGAGTGCTCAAATTATATTAGAATCCTTTCTCCTTTAATTTTGTTTATGTGTCTAGATAATATAGCAGATAATATACTAAAAGGTCTTGATAAGCAATTTGAAGTTATGCTTTACAACGTTATTGATTTAATTATTACAATTATTATTTTGTATTTTTTAATACCTTTTATTGGAATCGGGGGGATTATTATCGCTTTATATGTAAGTGAAATATTTAATTTCTCTGCTAGTTATTTAGAATTATATAAAAAAGTATTTAAGAATTTTTAATATATTTTCTTAAATACCTTTTAATTTTTATTATAAAATTTTTTATTTACTATAAAACCTCTTATTAACCTCATTCCAATTTACAATATTCCAAAAAGCATTAATATAGTCAGGTCTTTTTGTTAAATATTGCAAATAATAAGAATGCTCCCACATATCTAATACAAGAAGCGGTTTACATCCCCATAAAGTCAAATTTTGATGCTTTTCGCATTGTAAAACCTCTAGCTTACTCCATTTTGGAACCCATACAAGCAAACACCATCCAGAAGCCTCCACTGCTGCACTAGCACTATTAAATTGATTTTTAAAATTATCATAACTCCCAAAATCTTTTATAATTTGTTCCATTAACTCTGAATTTGGTTCTGTTGGAATAGCAGGTCCCATATTAGTAAAAAATAATTCATGTAAAATAACTCCCGAACCAAAAAAGCTCAGATCTTTTTCTAAACATTTAATACTAGAAAAATCATTATTTTTTCTTGCCTGTTCTAGTTTTTCTTCTGTTTTATTTGTATTGTCTATATATCCTTTATACAAAATATTATAATGCAAATCTAATGTTTGCTTAGAATAATATGGTTCCAGTGCATTTAACGGATATGGCAAATCAATCATTTTTAGCATAAAAAAACCTCCTAAATGTTATACTTTTAAGTATATTCATTTTTAAGAGGTTTTATTAATTAATTATTTATTATTAAGCTTTTGTTTCTAAATTTTTCTGTTTGCGATTTTTTAAATATTCTAATAATATAGTTACACCAATAAATACAACTAATATTCCTAATAATATTAATATATTTGGCATTATCATTCCAGAGTCTGTTTTTATAAGAGATTCTTTTATTAATCTTATTGTATAATTCATTGGCATATATGGATAAATACTTTGGAAGAATTTTGGTACTGTTTCAATTGGGAATGTTCCTCCACTTGCTGCTAATTGTAATACTAACAATAAAATACAAAGAAATTTTCCTACATCTCCGAAATTTTCAATTAAGAATAGTATAATACTTGTAAATACCATTGAAACTAAAATACATGTTACATAATATAATCCTAAGCTTGTAACATTAAATCCTAATCCTGCTTTTAATATGAAACCTAATACAATTCCTTGTAATGTTGCAATTCCCATGTATAAAGCTGTACGTAGATATTTATTTTTTGCATTTTTTCCTAACAATTTAAACTTATCTTCAGGGTCGTTATATAACATAACTAATGCTATTAATCCACCAACCCATAATGATATAGACATGAAATATGGTGCAAATCCTACTCCATAAGAATCAACTTTGGCATAATCTGTTTCTTCTATTTCTACTGGATCTTTTACATATTCATCTAATCCATCTAGTTTTGTTAATTCTTGTTTTGTATTGTCTGTTCCATTATCTATTTCTGTCTTAAATGTAGTTACACCATCTGATAATGTTTTACTTCCTTCTAATGCACTTTTTGAACCTGTATTTAATTGACCTATTCCACTTTTTACTTTTTTAGAATTTTTACTTAAAGAACTTAAACCTGTTGTCAATTCTGTACTTCCAGATTTAGCACTGCTTAATCCTTGTTTTAATTCTAATACTCCGTTATTTAATGTTTGAATTCCAGAAGATAACTCTTGTAAACTTCCTGCTTGGCTCGCAAAACTTTGAACTCCTGTATTTAATTTAGATACCCCTTGTTTTAATTCTGTTCCTTTTGTAGCTAATGTACTTAATCCTTCAGAACCACTTGAACTACCAGATAAACTTTGCAAAGTTTGCATCGCTTGTTGAAAATTTGAATCATTCATTGCTTCTGGATTAGCAGTCATATAAGCTTTTAAGCCTGATGCTAATGTAGTTAATTGGCTTTTAGTGTTACTAATTCCTGCTATAGCACTGTTTACTCCATCTACATATGCATCTACTCCTGTCTTTAAATTGCTTACATTACCAGAAAGTTCATTTACCTTAGTTACAACACTTGATAAATCTTTAGTATTATCTGCTAATTTATTTGTTCCTTCTTGTATTTTGCTTGCTCCAGCATCTAATTTTTCTAATCCTTGTGTCAATTGTTTACTTCCATTATAAGCACTATCTACACCTGTATCAAAATTAGAATAACTAGAATTTAATTCACTTGTTCCATTATTTAAAGTTTTTAATCCTTTTGACAATTCTGATGAACCATCTTGTATTTGTCCAGCTCCATCTGATATATCTTCCATTTTTTCTGGAACTTCCCTTAACTTATCAGATACTGAAGTAACTACTTTTTGGCTAACTTGCCCTTTTAATTCGCTTTCTACTGTGGTTGTAACTTTATTTATAATTTGAGATGCTAAATAATTGCTCTTTTGGTTTGGAGAATATGATATTGTTGTCATTTGTCTATCACTATTTTCAGCATTATTTAAAGTTTCAGTAAAATCCTTTGGAATTGTGATAGTTGCATAATACTCTTGATTTACTAAACCTTTTTGTCCTTCATCACTATCTGTTAAAACTTCGATTTGCATAACGTCTTTTTCTTTTAGACTCTCTACTAAATCATTTCCAAGATTTTCATCTTCATTTCCTTTGTCAAGGTTAATAATTGCTATTTTCATATCTTTTAAATTACCATATGGATCCCAAAATGCTTTTAAATAAAAAAAGCTATACATTACTGGAATAATTATAATAGCTACTAAAATAACCCATTTCATGATTTTTTTCTTATTCATTTTACGTCCTCCTATTTTTTTATTTTATCTATAAATATTATAAGAGCTTTTTAAAAAAAGGCAACAACACTTCACTACTTTTGTATAGTAAGCTACATTTTTCGTGATTTGTATATACATTTGTATATTATCTTTACATCTGTATAATTTTGATTTATAATAAATTCATATTAATATAGATTGGAGATAAATATATGGAAGATTTAAGAGTTCAAAGAACTTATTTATTATTAAAAAATGCTTTATTAGAATTATTAGCTAAAAAGTCATTTGATGAAATTAAAGTAAATGATATTTGTAATTTAGCAATGATACATAGAACTACATTTTATAGCCATTTTCAAGATAAATATGATTTATTAGAATATTGTGTTAAAAATATTGAACAAGAATTAACAGAAAAAATTAATACTACTCAATATTCTAATTCAAAAGAATTTTATACAAATTTGGTTATGAGTCTTTTAGAATATATTTCTGAAAATAAAAAAATGTTTAAAAGTGTATTAAAAAATAATTTTGACAATAGTGTTAATAAAATTTTTATGAATACATGTATTAATTATATTACTGATATGTTAGAAAAAGAAAAAGATCAAGGTATTTACCATAAAACCAAAATTCCTATTATTGCTCAATTTTATGCTGGAGCTGTTATATCAACTATTGTATGGTGGATAAAAAATGATGAATCTTTAGATAAAAAAGAACTTTGTAACTCTATTATTTCTTTAATTTTCGATATGCCTCATTCTTAATGTTAAAGCAACCAAAATTATTAAACATTCTTGCTTAATAATCTTGGTTGCTTTACTATTTATTTTGCTTGTTTGAATATTTTAAACTATTACATTTCTTATTATATTCATACCTTTTTTCTTTTCTTCTTAGTCTTTTTTTGCTCATTCTTACTTGAACAAGTGATATTAAAACTAAAATAATCAATAATATTATTAAAGTTATTTTATCTTTTAATAGTTCTACTATTTTTCCAAATCCAGATATTTTGAATTGATATACCCCTTCTATTTTTTCATAAGTTATATGCTCTTTGTCTTCTCTCCTATTATTATCTCCTTTGGTTATATATTTTGTCTTTCCATTTTCTTCAATCACTTTCACAATTCTATGTGTAATTATCTCATCTTTATTATGAAAAGAAATAATATCATTAATTTTCAATTCATCTTGATTTACTTTTTTTATAAAAATTGCATCACCTTTCATAATTGTTGATTCCATACTTTCAGATACTATTACAAAGCTTTTTAGTCCAAAAAAATCTGGTATTTCAGTAGGATTTATATACGATTTTATCATTATTGTTAAATTAAATATAATAATAGGAATAATTATTATATAAATAAGTATAGAAATTATTTTTTCTATACTATGCATAATTTTACTGTTTTTATTAAAATTACTAGTCCTATACACTTATTTTTCTCCTTTTGATGTAACATTTACTATTTTAATATACCATATGAAAAATCTCTTTGCAATATATGTTAATGATGTAATATAAATGTAATATTTTTTTAATGTTTTTTTATTTACATAGTTTTCTTTTATAGTTATAATATACTTAATTATCATATGTGGAGGAAAAAATGGATAATAATATTTTAGTTATTTCTGAAAAAGAACAAAAGGCTTATTTGCCATATAAATACGAAGAAATTCAAAAGATTTATGAAAGTCCAAATTGTAAATATAATTCTATTATGGAAATAATTCAAGATTTATATATTGTACCTTTAAATAAATTCGAAAATTTTTCAACAGCTAGATTCCGAGAAGCTTTTAACTTAATTCGTTATAAAGAAAAAAGTTCTATTTTTAGTGCTCTTGATTTAGGATTGGAATTGATGTTTAAATATAACTTAAACCCTATTATAATTGCAGCTTGTAGAAATTTAGATGAACTAGATATCTATTTGGATTGTTTAGATGAAAATGAATTATCTGATTTTAAATGTTTTGAAGTAAGATTTGAAGTTAATCCTAATCTTGTCAATAAACCAATTAGAGAATTTTAGTTTTTTTAGTAAATTTCTGCATTATAATATTTGATTTTTTACATAAAATAATTATGAAAATGGAGATTATTATGAAAAATCAAATATTAAGTACCAGAATTAATAAAAAATCAAATAAAAAATTTTTTAAATTCCAATTTTTAATTTCTATTTTTATAATAGTTATTTTAATTGGTTTTATTTGTTATTCAAGCATATCTTTATTAAAAAAAGAACAAATGTCAAAAAATATAACTAGTAATTATAGTATTTACAAATTATACTCTAATAATTCTAAAAGTAACGAATCTTCATACACACAAAATATTCAAAACGAATTTTTTGGAACAATTGAAATACCAAAAATTAATTTATATTACCCTGTTTTTTCTCATTTGGATGAAGAATTATTAAAAGTTTCTCCATGTAAATTTTATGGTGATTCACCCAAAGTATTTGGAAACATATGTATTGCTGGACACAACTATGATAATTCTATGTTTTTTAGTAATTTGTCTTTGCTAAATATAGATGATGAAATATATCTTTATGATACTGATAATAAAAAATATATTTATAAAATTTTTAAAACTTATGAAGTTGTTCCTTCTGATTTATCTCCTGTATTTGAATTTGAATATAATTCAAAAGAATTAACTCTAATTACATGTAATAATCTAAATTCTAATAGATTAATTGTTAAATCAAAACAAATATAGCACACAAAAAAGACCTTATAAAAGGTCTTTGATTTATCTTATTTAACTAAATGTTTTTATATTCTTTTATCTTTTTATAAGCATATACTGCTGATACTCCAAATACAACTACTAATGCTGCTACTGGAATTGAATCTTCAATACCTGTTTTTGGTAAATTATTGTTTGTATTATTATAAACACTTGAATTATTAGTATTGTTTGATTTATTTGTGTTACTAGTATTTGTATTACTATTAGTATTATTGCTAGAAGTATTATTTGATGTACTATTTTTTGTTAATGTTCCTGTTAAATCATGAACTTCATTATTATCATTTGCAGCATTTACAGTTGTTGAAAACAACATTACCATTGCACTAACTAATAAAATTGTAACAATTTGAATTAAATTTGATTTTTTCATATTGATTTCTCCTCTACTTTCATACTTTTTATTATTATTTATACAATCACTATATATTATACTACTTTTTTTAGTATAATTCAAGCAAAATATATAAAAATACATAAAAGAATACATTTCTTTTGTTTTTCTATTAATATTTTATACTTTAAAAATAAATAAGTCAAGAGTTTTATTTTATTTTTATATTACATTTATGTTACATATTTATACATTAAATTTAAATAAAACAATATCCCCATCTTGCATAATATATTCTTTTCCTTCTGAACGAACTAATCCCTTTTCTTTGGCTGCAACCATTGAGCCTTCTCTTACTAAATCTTCATAAGAAACTATCTCAGCTTTTATGAATCCTCTTTCAATATCAGAGTGAATCTTCCCAGCAGCTTGTGGTGCTTTTGTTCCTTTTTTTATTGTCCAAGCTCTTACTTCTGGTTCTCCTGCTGTTAAAAATGACATCAAACCTAATAAATCATAGCTTTTTTTAATTACTTTATCCAAACCAGACTCTTCTAAACCAAGTGCTTCTAGCATCTCTTTTTTATCATTTTCTTCTAAACCAGATAATTCTTCTTCTATTTTTACGCATAACGGAATTACTTCTGCATTTTCCTTTTTAGCATATTCTTTAACTTTTTTTACATTATCATTATCATCAGGATTTTCTAACTGTTCTTCTGAGACATTTGCAATATATAATATTGGTTTTGTAGTTAATAAAAACATATCTTTAACTAATACTTGTTCTTCTTCATTAAATTCTAAAGTTCTTGCTGACTTTCCTTCTTCTAATGTTTTTAATATTTTTTCCAATAAATCAATTTCTATTTGATATTTTTTATCTGCTTTTAAATTTTTCTTAGCTTTATCTAATCTTTTGTTTACTGTTTCGATGTCTGCAAAAATTAATTCCAAATTTATTGTTTCAATATCTCTTATTGGATTAACTGAACCATCAACATGAACTACATTTGAATCTTCAAAACATCTTACAACTTCTACTATTGCATCAGTTTCTCTAATATGAGACAAAAACTTATTTCCTAATCCTTCCCCTTTACTTGCTCCTTTTACTAATCCTGCTATATCAACAAATTCTACAACAGCAGGAGTAGTTTTTTGAGGATTATACATTTCAGTTAATTTTTTTAATCTTTCATCTGGTACAGCAACAACTCCTACGTTTGGCTCTATAGTACAAAAAGGATAATTAGCACATTCAGCTCCTGCTTTTGTTATACTATTAAACATCGTACTCTTCCCTACATTTGGAAGTCCAACAATTCCTAATTTCATTTTTTCCTCCTTATATTGTCCAATAAAAATGTTTTTGGGCATTTCATTTTTTATTTAAATATACTTATATTTTTATCCCTTATTTTTTATTTCAGTTGAAATCTTTTCTATAAATTCATTTAATTTCATTGTTCCTAAATCTCCATCTTTATGAGAACGAATTGCAACTAAGTTTTCTTCAACTTCTTTTGCCCCAACTACTAACATATATGGTGTTTTTTGAAGTTGAGCTTCACGAATTTTATATCCTGTTTTTTCATTTCTATCATCAACCTCTACACGTATTCCTTCTTTTAATAATTCATCTCTTACTTTGTAAGCATATTCATGTTGATTGTCTGTAATTGGTAATATTTTTACCTGTATTGGTGCAAGCCACGTTGGAAGCACTCCTTTTGTTTCTTCTAATAAGAATGATATAAATCTATCAGAACTTCCTAATATAGCTCTGTGTATTACCACAGGTCTATGTTTTTCTCCGTCTTTTCCTATATATTCAAGTTCAAATCTTTCAGGCAATGCAAAATCTAATTGACAAGTTGGTATTGTTATATCATGATTTAAAGCTGTTTTTATTTGTATATCTATTTTTGGTCCATAAAATGCTGCTTCTCCTTCTGCTTCATAAAAAGGAATCTCTAATTCAGTTAATATTTCTCTTAATTGACTTTCTGCTGTTTCCCACATTTCGTCATTATCTATATATTTTTCTTTATTACTCTTATCCCTTAAAGATAATCTATATTTAAAACTTGATGCTGGGAATCCAAAATCTTTTTGATATACTTCTACTATTAATTTTAAAACTTTCCCTACTTCTTCTTTAATCTGGTCTGGTCTTACAAATAAATGTGCATCATTTTGACACATTTGTCTAACTCTTTCCAACCCACAAACACTTCCACTATCTTCATATCTAAAATCATGTGCAAGTTCTCCAATTTTTATTGGTAAATCGCGATAAGAATGCATTTTATTTTTATATACTAACATATGATGAGGACAATTCATTGGTCTTAAAACCATTTCTTCATTATCCATTTTCATAACAGGAAACATATCGTCTTTATAATGGTCCCAATGTCCAGATGTTTTATATAACTCTACATTTGCAAGTGAAGGAGTATATACATGACTATATCCTAGTGCTAATTCTTTATCTTGAATATATCTTTCCAATATTCTTCTTATTGTTGCACCATTTGGTAAATACATAGGTAATCCTGAACCAACTAGTGGATGAGTCATAAATATTTCTAAATCTTTTCCTATTTTTCTATGATCTCTTTGTTTTGCTTCTTCTAGTAATTGTAAATGTTCTTGTAATTCACTTGCTTTTGGAAAGGCTATTCCATAAATTCTTTGTAACATTTTGTTTTTTTCGCTACCTCTCCAATAAGCTCCTGAAGATGATAGTATTTTTATTGATTTTATTTTTCCTGTACTTAATAAATGTGGTCCTGCACATAAGTCTGTAAAATCTCCTTGTTTATAAAAACTAATTTCTTCTCCTTCTGGTAATTCTTCAATTAGTTCTTGTTTATATGGTTGTCCTTCCATTAATTTTAATGCTTCTTGCTTTGGTAAAGAAAATCTTTCAATTTGTATATTTTCTTTTATGATTTTCTTCATTTCTTCTTCAATTTTTGTTTTATCTTCATCTGTAAAAGGTTTTTCTATATCAAAATCATAATAAAATCCTTCTGCAATAGAAGGTCCTATTGCAAATTTAACATTTGGAAATAATCTTTTTACAGCTTGTGCCATAATATGTGACGTTGTATGCCAATAAGCTTTTTTTCCTTCCAAATCATCATTTTTAAATGTATGAAGTATTAAATTACAATCTTCTTTTATTTTATATCTTATATCTCTAATCTCTCCATTAATTTCTCCACAAGTTACATTTCTTGCTAATCCTTCGCTTATTCTTTTTGCTACTTCTAAAATTGATGTTCCTTCTTCTATTTCCATAGTTGAACCATCTTTTAAAATAACTTTAATCATAAACGTTCCTCCTTTATATTATTTATTGGATATTTATCATATATATAAAAACACTCCTTGGATATCATAAATCCATAGGAGTGCTTTTTTATACACGGTTCCATCCTATATTTTACTTAGTTAATAGATTGTAACGTATCTAAAACGTCTAGCTTATTCACTAGAGATTTTGAAGAGGTAGTTTTTCAAATATGTTTTCTGGAATTAATTTTCAGCCTATGATTAATTCTCTCTAACAGTAACCTTTATTTTACTTTTTCTCTCACTTATCTTTGTTCTATGTTAATAGTTTAACCTCTTTTTTTAAAAAAGTCAATAGAATTCTTTACTTTTTATTTTTCTTATTATATAATTATTATTGTATTTATTTTGCTTCCATAGCTCAGTTGGTAGAGTGCAGCCTTGGTAAGGCTGAGGTCACGGGTTCAATTCCCGTTGGAAGCTCCATACTTAAAAAACCAGCCTTTAAGACTGGTTTTTTCAATTTTCAAGCATATTTTTTATTGCTTTTTTTCTTATTCTTTGTATTGCATTATCTATCGACTTAACTGGCGAATCTAATTTTTTTGCAATTGTTACATAACTTTCGCCCTTTAAAAATCCATCTAATACTTGCTTTTCAAATTTACTTAAATTTTTGTTGACTGCATTTTCCATTTCACTATAATATTCTTTTTTCATTATTGTTTCTAATGGGTCTTCTACAGTATTACTATTAAAAGTATCTATTAATTCAACACTATCTTCTTCATTATTATCATAAGCAGCCATATTTAGTGATAAATACGAATTCAAAGGCATATGTTTTTGTCTATTTGAACTTTTTATTGCTGTTATTAATTGTCTCTCTATGCAGATATTAGCAAAAGATTTGAATGATTTCTGTTTTTCTTCTTTAAAATCCTTTATCGCCTTAAACAGTCCAATCATTCCTTCCTGTAATATATCTTCTTTTTCGGCTCCAATCATAAAATATTTACTAACTTTTATATTAACTAAGTTTTTATATTTTTCTAGTAAATAAGCTAAAGATTCTTGGTCTCCTTGCTTAATTTGAGATATTATTTGTTCATCTGTTAGATTGCTATATTTATCTGTTGTAAAGAATACATTTTCATTCTGCATTTCGTCAAGATACCTCCAATTGTGCTTTTTTTGTATTATATATGTCAAAATTACTAATGTCAAGCAGTTTTTAGCAAATTGCTATTATTTTAGTTCATTTTTCAGCATTGACCATACAGCATCATCTTCCATGTCTTTTTGCCATGAACCTACACCTGCCAAATTTTTTTCTTTTATTAAAGATACCTTTTCTTTTAGAGATTGTATATCTTCAATCCAAATTTCTTTTTTATTATCGCCATCTTTATATTCTGCATAGTTTTGTTTTAAGTCATTATCCCATTTTTTCTCAACATCATTTGGTAATACTTTTTCAATATCTTTCATAGCCACAGTATTTCTACTTATTATTTTTCCTCCTGAATTAGTTGTCCAAACTCTTGTATAAAATGGAACTGCTAATATTATCTTTTCTGACTTGATTTCTTCTGTTTTTAGAAATTTTTCTAAATTTAATTTTACCCAATCATATCCAGCAGTTGTTCCTGGTTTTGTACTAGATGTACCATATTCGTCATAAGCCATAAACACAATGTAATCTGCTACATTACCTATTACATTTCTATCAAAGCATAATGACCAAGTTTCTCCTCCATCCGGTGCTGTTACATCTACAGAAGTTACAAGTCCTATTTCTTTTAAACGTGGTGTTAACTCTATAATAAATCTTGAATACATATCTTTGTCGTCTTCTCTCATATTTTCAAAATCTATGTTAACCCCATCTAAATTATATTTTACACATTTATTAACAATACTTTCAATTAACTTTTGCCTTGATTCGTAACTATTCATAATTTTAGAAGTAATTGATAGACTACTTTTTGCCGCTTCTGCATTTGATATCATTGGCCATACTTTATAACCATTTTCATGTGCCCAGTTAATATAATTTTCGCCTTTAGTTCCTACATTTTCTGTTAAATTCCCATTTTTATCAATATAGAAAAATGCTGGTGAAACAACATTAACACCATCTATTGTTGTTCCAGTTCTGTCTGGTGCTGAACCATATTCAGAAAAATAATCCCAAGTTAAATTAACTTTTCCATTTATTTGTTTTTCTTCTTCCATAGATTCTCTAACTATAAATTCATTCTCTAGTTGATTTGATTTTATATAACCTATTTTCCCATTTTCCGTTCTAATTTTAGTGTATCCATTATTTGAAGCTATGACAACAACACACTCTCCCCTTTTTATTCTATCTACTGTTTTTGAAATAAAATTGGTTGAAGATTTAACTGAAGTATCAGATGTTACAATTGCTTTTTTCTGTTCTTTTTCTAATGAATCCATTGTTATTACTTTAGTTTTTTCAATATTAGAAATTTCTATATCATATACATCTTTCATTTCAGAAATTGGCAAATATACTATTCCATCTCTTTTTATTGCATGTGCATAAATATTTTTGTCTGATCCATTAATAGTGATTTTATTATCTTCAAACCCTATAGCTGCAATCTTTTTCTCATAAGTTGTTATTATTTGATTAGTTTCTTTTTCTTCATAAATATATTTATCAAAGAAATTTGCAATATCTGATTCTGATAAATATATAATATTATCTTCTATTAAAATCTGCTGTTTTAAGTTAGATGTTACATTTTTATTATTGATAACTAAATTTGTTGTTTTGTTATTATCAAAAACAACAAACTCATTAACCAACAATCCTATTACAAAAATAACAATTATAATAGCAATTATTATTAATGCTTTTGAAATGGCTTTTTTGCTTTTTTTATTTTTTCCTCCTGAAGCTGTTCCTTTAATTGTTGTTTCATTTTTTAACTCTCTTTTTCCTCTTCTCATGTTTTTTCTACTCCTCTTTTTCTTTTTTATTAATATATCATAAATTATTATATATTAAAATAACTTTTTAATATATAAAATAAACAGATATGAATATTATAACATATCTGTTTATTCTTGTGTCAATAATTATTTTAAAATTCTGATAGTATTAAATATAGTTATTAAAGTTGTCCCTACATCAGCAAAAACTGCTTCCCACATATCGGCTATTCCTAATATGCTAAGAAGTAATATTAATATTTTTACTCCAATTGAAAATATTAAATTTTCTTTTATTATTCTGTTAGTTTTCTTAGAAATTTGTATTGCTTCTATAATTTTCTTTAATTCATCTGTCATAATAACCATATCAGATGCTTCAATTGCTGAATTTGATCCAATACCTCCCATTGATATACCAATATCAGCTCTAGCTAAAACAGGACTATCATTAATTCCATCTCCTACATATGCAACTTTTTTTTCTGTAATATTATTATCTAATACTTTTTCTAATTCATTATATTTATCCTGTGGTAGCATTTCTGACTTTACTTCATCAATGTTTACTTCTTTTGCTATTCGAGTTGCAACCTCTTTTTTATCTCCTGTAAGCATCTTTGTCTTTATTCCTAATTCTTTTAACTGTTTAATTGTTTCTTTAGCATCTGACTTTATTTCATCTGTTAATACAATGCCCCCAGTTATTTCATCTTCTATTTTCAAATAAAGAATTGTTCCTTTTTCATCTATTTTTTCTTTGCTGTCTACAAATTCTGCATTTCCTATTTTTATTTTCATATTGTTATAAGTATATTTTAATCCTTTACCTGATATTTCTTCAAAGTCTTTAACCTTAGTTGTATCAATTTCATCATTTACCATTTCTAAAATTGATTTAGCTAATGGATGATTCGAAAAACTTTCTCCCATAGCAAAATAATTTAATATTTCGTTTTCTGAATATTTTCCATTATATGTCTTGATTTTACTAACTTTAAACTTTCCTGTAGTTATTGTTCCTGTCTTATCAAATAATATTTGTCCTATATCTTTAATTCCATCTAGATAATCACTACCTTTTATTAAAATTCCTTTTTTAGAAGCTTTACCTATTCCACTAAAATAACTAAGAGGTACTGATATTGCAATTGAACATGGGCAAGATATAACTAAAAATATTAAAGCTTTATAAATACTGTCATAATAAGTAGAGCCTTTTATTAAAATTGGCATAAATATTGCTACTAGCAGTGCCAATCCTAATACAATCGGTGTATAAATTTTTGCTGCTTTTGCAACAAATGTTTCTGTTTTTGCTTTTTTATCAGTTGCATTTTCTACTAAATTTAAAATTTGACTAACTGTACTGTTTTCATAATTTTTTTCTACTTTAATTTCTAATATTCCTTGAACATTAATAGCTCCAGATAATACTTTAGATTTTTCTTTTACCTTTACAAAAGCACTTTCTCCCGTTAATGCAGAATTATCTAATTCTGCTTCGCCTTTTAATACTATTCCATCCAAAGGAATTTTTTCTCCTGTTTTTACTAAAATTATATCTCCAACATTTACCTCTTCAGGATTTACTTGTTGATATTCTTCTCCATTTTTTAAATTTGCATATTCTGGTTTTATATTCATTAAATCTGAAATTGATTTACGTGTTTTGCTTATAGCTTTTGATTCTAATATTTTTCCTATTTCATATAAAGTTATAACCATTACACCTTCCATTACTTTGTTTACTAAACATGCTCCTATAACAGAAATGGTAATTAATGCATTTTCATCTAATACTCCTTTTCGTATTTGCATAAATGCCTTTTTTATTGTTCTACTTAATAATATTATTATTGATACTATAATAAGTACTATTTGTATATTAGTATTAAAATTTAATTTGGTTCCTAAAAAATATATTAGTATTCCTATTATAATTCTTGCTATATGGAAACTTTCTTTACTGTCCTTTTTTTTATTGCTTTCTTCCATATCTACTACATTAACATCTGGTTCTAATGCCTTAACAATTTCTATTATCTCTTTTTTTGGATTATTTTTATTTGTTTTAAATGATAATTTTAAAGTTGAAAAATTTACTGTAACATCTTCATAGCCATCTGTACTTGCTATTTTATCTTCTACTTTTTTCGCACAACTAGCACAATCTAGTCCTTCTAAAATATATTTATAATTCTTCAATATGTTCACGCCCTTTCTTTACAATTTGTGATATATGCTCATCATCTAGGCTATAATAAACTACTTTTCCTTCTTTTCGATATTTTACTAATTTAGATTGCTTTAAAATTCTTAATTGGTGTGATATTGCAGATTGAGTAGTTTGAACTATATTGGCTATATCACATACACATAGTTCTTCTTCCATAAGAGCATATATTATCTTCATTCTTGTTGAATCAGCAAAAACCTTAAAAAGTTCTGCTATGTCATATATTAACCCGTCTTCTGGCATTTTTTCTTTTACATTTTTTACTGTATCTTCATGAATTACAGTATTTTCGCAAATTCCTTCTTCCATAAATTCCTCCTTCTTTTGTATATTGTTTTTATATATGAGCAACTATTCATATGTTTATTGTATGTCTATTTTTTTTATTTGTCAACACTATTGATAAAAAAATACCATCTCATCTTAAAATATTAAGAATGAGACAGTATTTTATCAAATACTTAAATTTTATCACCTGTAATCTTTTGATAGATTTCCTTATACACTTTTGACAATTGAATTGTCATTTCTTTGCTTATAATTGGCATTGGTGCATGCTGGTTCCATCCCAGTTTTGTTAACTCTTCAATCAGTAGTTGTTTATCATACGTGGTTTGAGGCCTTCCAATTTTATAATTTTCTTCCAGCCAAAATCTACTTGTATCAGGTGTCACCACCTGATCTACGAGAACCAAATTTTCATTTTTATTAATGCCGAACTTAAATTTTGTATCGGCTATAATGATACCCTTTGTCATAGCATATTCGCTACACATATTATATAGCTCAATGCTCTTTTCCTGTATTTTTCGAGTTAACTCAAATCCTATTCTTTCTACACTTTGGTCTATGTTAATCCTTTTTCCTCTGTACATAGTTCCTCGTGTTGTAGGAGTATACCAGGGACAAGAAAGCTTTTCGGCCTCCTTAAGGTCTCTTATTTCAGGAATATTCAGCTTATTCTGCCAAATATATCCGGTTGCATATCCTCGTACACAACCGCCCACAGGCAAAGTTTGAATACCTCTTTCAACAAGCATAGTACGACCTTCGTACTCTTTTGTCTGGAATTCTTCAGGCATATCTGCATTGTTGATAGAAATCATGGGATTATTAATACATCCTTTTGTATAATTGTACCAAAATGCTGTCAGCTTATTTGAAACCTTTCCCTTGTCTGGAATGGTTTCTGAAAACACTATATTCGACGTGGCGATTTTGTCAAAATATACATATATAGCTTTATCACCTAAATCATAGATATCCCGGATTTTTCCATCTTTTACTTTTTTCATTTCATTTTTCATTTCGTTCACCTTTCATTTTAAGTATTTGATAGATTCCTTAATTTTAGAATCTTCTCCTCTGTAACATACAAAGTAATATTTATTTTAACACATTTCCTATAAAATGTAAATAATTTTATAGGTATTTTTATGTTACCTATTTATATCAAAAAAATATAAACAAGAGGTGCTTCCTCTTGTTTATTAATTTTCACTGCAATTACTTGTATAGAATTTTCTTCCTGCTAGCTTATCCTGAACTCCTCTTAATGCTTCTCCGAATCTTTGGAAATGAACAACTTCTCTTTGTCTTAAATAACGAAGCGGATCTAAAACATCTGGATTATCTCTACATAAGTCTATCAATTTTTCATAAGTTGCTCTAGCTTTTTGCTCTGCTGCTAAATCTTCTTGTAAGTTTGCTATCGGATCACCTTTACATGCTAAACATGTTGCATCAAATGGCACTCCTGCTGCTGATTGTGGATAAATATCTACCCCATGGTCTGTATAATATGGTGCTAATCCTGCTTTTTCAATTTCTTCTATTGATGCACCATCTGTTAATTGGTGTACAATTGTTCCTACCATTTCTAAATGTGCCAATTCTTCTGTACCAATATCATTTAAAATTGCTTTAGCTTTTTGATCTGGCATACCAAATCTTTGTGATAAGTATCTTAAAGAAGCAGCAAGTTCACCATCTGGTCCACCATATTGAGATATAATTACTTTTGCCAATCTAGGATCTGGACATTTTATATTAATCGGATATTGTAATGTTTTGTTATAAGTCCACATTAATAATTCCCCCTTTCCCAAGGCCAAGGTTCTTCTAACCATCTCCATTTATTGCAAGGGTAATTAATGGTTAGAGGTCCATAGACTTTCTGATATTTATCTTTTAATTCTTTTACTTGTTTACAATATTTTCTGTGTAAACAAAGTGCCTTTTGATCATCTGGATGAGTATCTAAATACAATGCAAGTTCAGTAATTGCAAATTCACAACATCTAATTTCTTGTATCATTTCTCTTCTTAAATCACAATCTACTGTATTTTCTTTTTCACATTCACAATTACAATTACAACTGTAATTTCTATTTTCTTCTATTGACATTTATTACACCCCTTCCCAATCTCATTTGATTCCCTTATGAAATTTATTTCTTCCATTGATTGACAAGGTACATAAGGGCTAACTAACTCTGGAAATATAGTTCCCATTTTTAATCCAACACATGGTTTAAAAGTTTTATCCATATATTGGAACGGTACATAACTTTGTGCTAGCATTGGATTTTCAGGAAAAACATTATATTCTTCATCAAATCCACAACTGCATCCATCGTTATATTCTTCATAAGAAACAACATTATCACATTGATTTTCAATGATATCTTGTTGCATTTCGCATGAATCATTCTTATAACTATTATTCATACAATAACATTTTCTATAATTTCTAAACATTTTTCTTCCTCCTTTTAATGTTATTATATGTCTCTTTTTGGTATATGACACAAAAATAAACTCTCCTTGTTAAACTTTTTTGTCTAACAAGAAGAGTTTGTTTAAAACCTATATTTTACTTTTCGACTATTTATTCTAAGTAATCATCTACTTTTTTTATAAAAATTATATTTTCAATAATATCAACTATTCCATATACTACAATTGCAACTCCAACAGTTTGTAATATTGCACCACTATTTACTAATATATAAATTCCAGCTATAATCATAGCAATAGCTAAAATTAAAGTTAACAACCATAATCTTGATTTGTAATCTTTCCATACAATAGTAGTTTGCAGATTTATAATTCCACTATATATAATCCAAATAGCAATTAATATTCTAAATGCTGATAAAATTATATCTGAACAGAACATTATTACAATTCCTATAACTATTGATGCAAGTGCCATTGCGATTAAATAATTGTCCTCTTTATTGCTCGCAAAATAGTCAACTGTTCTTAGAACTCCTATTACTATAAATATTACTCCTAATAGTATAGCTACTATTGACATAATTGATTCTGGTCTAGCAATTAACATTGCTCCAAATAAAATAAATATAAGTGATATTACAATGTCTGTCCATCCTGATCTTTTTAAAAAATTTTTCCACATAATATTACCTTCTTTTCTATTATATTTTATTTATAATATATCATATTTTAACATATTTGTATATAAATTTCTTATTTTTTCATTCCTCTTTTTAAGATTTCTAATTCTCTTTTTAAATCTTCTGTTCCTTGGTCTTTTGTTTCCTTTTTTGATATTACTTCAATAGCTTGAGTTCTTGTCATTATAGTTATAATTTTCATAATGTAATATAAGTCTTATTCATTATCTAAATTTAATGTTTCTTTGTTTATTAAATTATTAAGTTGGCTTTTATTGCCCAATTTATTATTTTTATCAAAAATGCTAAAATTTTCTTTCTTTAATTCTTGTAAAATATTTCTAACTAGTTTAAAACTGTTATCTTTCAATAATTCTTCTACCATATAGTCATACATCTTTATAGCTGATTCAAAAATATCTCCATTTGTATCAATTAATATTTTACCTATTAGTTCTTCTTCTGCTAAAATAAATTTTTGTATAATATACTTAATGGTATCTTCTTTATCTTCAAAATATTGATAAAAACTTCCTCTAGGTATTTGTGCATTTGCTATAGTTTATAATATTAATAACCTTTTGTCAAGTGTTATTGATATAACTAAGTCCTAGCCTTTAATACAAAATAAGCCAAAATTATTAAACCTATTTGTTAATAATTTTGGCTTATTTCAATTTTCATGTACTTTTACTTACGCATTTTCTGTTTCTTTTTTAGCTACTACTTCTTTTCCATCATAATATCCACAGTTTTTGCAAACTCTATGTGGCATTACTGGTTCATGGCAATGTGGGCAGCTTGAAAATGTTGGATTTTCTTTTTTCCATGTTGATCTTTTTGAATGTGTTCTTGCTTTTGACCATCTTCTTTTTGGTTGTGCCATTCTAATTCCCCCCTTGCTTAAAGATATATGTATATATCTGTTTCAATTTTATCTAATTTATTTGTGACTTTTTTCAAGTCACTATAAAATTATACAAGTAATTTCTTTTTTTGTCAATAGTTGCTACAATGTTTATTTGCAATATTTTTTATAAATTTCTTTTATATTTTGTTTTGTTAGTGTTTTATCAATGCCATTTTTAGCAACTCCGTGTTAATACTTCTGTAACAAATTTTTCTGTCTTAGGATTTATTTTCATTTTTTCCTTTTCTTTTAGCCAATACTCTAATTCATATTCTTTAGTAAAATTTTTTCCTTGATACACCATTCCAGCTGCTAATTTATCACACACCATCTCTGCGGCATATTTATACGGTATAATTGGCATTTTATCTGGTGCATTTTCATCTATCCAATATTCGCTATGATGTTTATTCCTTCCCTTATGATGTAGCCAAGCCTTAGAATATCCATTTTCTCTTTTAGCTTCACTAATAGGAGAATGTTTTCCAGTGTAATATTTACTACTTTCTATAAATTCTGTTGGAGAATATTTTGACATATCATGTACTAACCCTCTCCATGGTTCTCCAATTTTACAACACAATTTAAATACTACCCATTTATGGTGTGTAATTAATCCAAAATGTTTTATTACATTTTTCAAGTACATTTCTATCTTCCTTTCTTTACACATTAATAGTTTACTACAATCATTTTTTGAAATCAATAAATTTTATTTATTTTTTTGCATATAATATAAAGAAAAGAAATATAATGGAGGTATGAATATGTGTGGCTTTGTTGGATTTGTTGACTTTGAAAAAGATATTTCACAAAACACAAAAATTTTAGAAAACATGAATAATTGTCTTGCTAAAAGAGGACCAGATGAAGAAGGATATTACATAGATAAACATGTTGCATTAGCACATAAAAGACTAATTGTTGTTGACCCTAAAGGGCGGAAAGCAACCAATGATTAACACTTTTTCTTTTGGATCTTATATACTAGTATATAATGGTCAAATTTACAACACTAAAGAATTATCTGAAACTTTAAAAGAAAACGGTTTTACTTTAAATTCTCATTCAGATACAGAAGTTTTATTAAAAAGTTATATACACTATGGAAAAAATGTAGTAAATCATTTAAATGGAATATTTGCATTTGCTATATGGGATACTAACAATAATGAAATATTTTTAGCTCGTGATCACTTTGGTGTGAAACCTTTATTTTATACTAAAATAGATGAAACTTTAGTATTTTCATCCGAAATAAAAGCATTATTTCAATATCCAGGAGTTAAAAAAGTTTTAAATGAGCAAAGTATATCTGAATTATTTGGTATAGGTCCTGCCCATACTTCAGGTACTACTGTTTTTAAAAATATTTATGAAATAAAACCTGCTCATTTTGGAATATTCAATAAAAATGGTTTTAATATTAAACGATATTGGAAATTAAAATCAGAAAAACATGTAGATACTTTTGAAGAAACTTGTGAAAAACTAAAATTTTTACTAAATGATGCTATAACTAGACAATTAGTCTCTGATATGCCTTTATGTACTTTTCTATCAGGTGGATTGGACTCTAGTATTATTACAAAATTTGCTTCTGACTATTGTGAAAAACAAGGTTTACCACCTTTAGATACTTACTCTATCGATTATGTGGATAATGATAAAAATTTCGTAAAAAGTGATTTTCAACCTAATTCTGATGGTTTTTATATTGATTTAATGAATACTAATCTGCATACAAACCATCATAAAATCGTAATCGATACTCCAGAACTTGCTGATGCTTTAGAAGATGCTATGATAGCTCGTGATATGCCAGGTATGGCAGATATCGACTCTTCTCTTTTGTTATTTTGTAAAAATGTAAAGAAACAGATGACAGTTGCTCTAACTGGCGAATGTGCAGATGAAATATTTGGAGGATATCCATGGTTTTTCCGTGAAGATGCTTTAAAAAGCAATACTTTCCCTTGGTCTATTTCTCTAACTGAAAGACAAAAACTATTGAATCCATATATAGGTAATAAAATTAATTTGAAAGAATATATTGATTACCGCTATCAAGAAAGTTTATCAGAAGTAGAAATTTTAGATTCAGATTCTTCCGAAACAGCAGAAAAAAGAAAGATATCTCACCTTACCTTAAATTGGTTTATGCAAACTCTATTGGATCGTTCTGATAGAATGGCTATGTATAATGGCTTTGAACTTCGTGTTCCTTTTTGTGATTATAGATTAGCTCAATATGTATGGAATATTCCTTGGGAATGGAAAGCTTTAAAAGGTAGAGAAAAAGGCTTACTTAGATATATTTGCAAAGATTTTCTTCCAGAAGATATTATATATAGGAAAAAATCTCCTTACCCAAAAACACACAATCCTACTTATTTAGCTAAGGTAAAACAAATGTTAACAAAAATTATGGAAGATAAGAATGCTCCTATTAATGATTTGCTTAATCATGATTATATATTAGAAATATTAAATACAGATGGTAAAGCTTTTTCAAGGCCTTGGTTTGGGCAACTTATGGTCGGCCCTCAACTTATGGCTTATCTTTGCCAGGTTAATATGTGGCTTGAGAAATATCAGCCAAAAATTGAACTTTAGTAAATTACTTTGAGGTCACTATTGTGACCTCTTTTTTAAATTCCTTGTATTCTCTTATTTTTTAAACGAAAATGTATCAAACAATGTATCTTCTGAATTAGTTCCAATATAAACTTTAAAATCGCCATTTTCTGAATCATATCTCAAATTTTCATCCCAAAACTTAAGCATATCTTCACTAATCTCAAAAGTCACTTCTTTTTCTTGCTTTGGCAAAATTACAACTTTTTGAAAAGCTTTTAATTCTTTTACTGGTCTTACAACTTTTGCAACTAAATCTTGAATATATAATTGAACAATTTCCTCTCCAATTCTATTGCTATCATTTTTTATTTTTACAGATACTTTTATTTTTGAATCTTTTGTTAATACTTTATTACTCAAATTTAAGCAAGAATATATAAATTTTGAATAAGACAATCCATATCCAAAAGGATAATAACTTTCTGTTGGAATATCTTGATAACGCGAAACATACCTAACATTGCTCTCATGTGGTCTGCCTGTATTATAATGATTATAATATATAGGACATTGTCCAGTTGCTTGAGGAAAACTCATTGTCAATTTAGCTGAAGGATTAGCATCTCCAAAAATTATATCTGTAATTGCATTTGCGCCTTCTGTTCCTGGAAACCATGCTTCTAATAATCCATTAACTTTTTCTGAAATATCTCTTAAAACTATTGGTCTTCCATTAAACATAATAGCAACTATTTTTTTATTTAATTTAGCAAGTTCATTTAATAATCTTTTTTGTATATTAGAAATATCAATATTAGCTCTCGAACAAGCCTCTCCACTTTGCCTATAATGTTCACCTATTGCTAAAACAATAACATCTGCTTGCTTAGCAGCTTCTTTTGCTTCTTTTAAATACTGTGTTAATTTTTCTTCTTCATTTTCTGTATGAATCATTGTTCCTCCATCTGATTGCAAAATTTGATTTATCTCCCTTTCTTCTAGAATTTCACTTCCTTTCGCATAAATCACATTTTCTTTTCCTATTTTAGCCTCAAAAGCTTCTTTTAATGTTGTAATTTTAGATTTATCTGAAAACATAGACCATGAACCTAATATTGCAATATTATCTGCATATGGTCCAATTAATGCTATTTTCTGTTTATGATTTAATGGTAATATATTATTTTCATTTTTTAGCAGTACAATTGTTTTTGTTGTTAGTCTTCTTGCTAATTCAAGATTTTCTTTATTTGATAGTAATTCATTTTCCTCTCTGTTATCTATGTTTTTATATGGATTTTCAAATAATCCTAATGAATTTTTTAATCTTAAAACTCTTAGAACTGCATCATCAATTAGTTCTTCTGAAACCAGTTTTTCTTCTACAAGTTGTTTTAAATTACCTGCATATACATTAGACATCATATCTATATCTACTCCTGCTGTAATCGCTTTGTATGCTGCATCTTTTTTATCTTCTGAAACCCCATGTTTAATTGTCTCTTCTATCGCTGAATAATCAGAAATCACTATTCCTTTAAATCCTAATTCATTTCGTAATAAATCTTTTAACAACCATTTATTAACTGTAGCAGGAATTCCATTTACAATATTAAATGATGTCATTATCATTTCAGCACCACTATCAATTGCTTCTTTATACGCTGGTAAATAATATTGTCTAAATTCTCTTTGTGACATATCAACCGTATTATAGTCTCTTCCCGCTTCTACAGCACCATATGCTGCAAAATGCTTAACACATGATATCATTTCTTTCGTTTTTTCAGTTTTAATATCTTTTTGTGCTTTAATCATAGCTCTAGCAAATACTTGTCCTAAATAAGGATCCTCCCCTCCTATTGATTCCATTACTCTTCCCCATCTTGAATCTCTTACTAAATCTACCATTGGTGAAAAATTAACGTCTGCTCCGTGATATTTTTGCTTCTTTTACAGATAATTGAGTACAATCATATACAACTTTGCTATCCCAAGAACAACCTTGAGCAAGTAGTATCGGTAAAACGGTCTTGTATCCATTTATAATATCTGCCATAAATATTAATGGTATTTTTAATCTATTTTTAGATAAATATTTTTCTTGCACTTTTCTTACTTTTTCTGTCCCTACTATATTTAATATAGATCCTACATTATATAGCATTTGTTCAGATAGTTCTAATTCTTTTAGTGGACCTGTTACAATATCAATATTATCCATCAAAAAAACTTCTCCGGCAACTTGAATAAGTTGTCCTATCTTTTCCTCTAGTGTCATTTGGTTTAATAGTTCATACAATTTTTCATCTTTCATACTCCTACTACCTCTCTTTCTTTTGTAAATCCTAATATTTCTAATCCATTTTTTATATATTTATTTTTCATAAAATATTTCCAAATAAGTCCTGTAAAATAATTTTCAATCATAATCATGGAAATTCCTTTATCTATTCCTATACATTCTTCTGAATACCAAGTTTTATCAACATCTAAGTTATAAGCATCTCTAAAACCATATTTGCACCAAAGTTTTGGAAAATTATTATAGTAATTTTCTATTGCTTTTATGCTAAATTCTGGTGTAAACACTATTGAACCTAATGCGCCACAAGGAGAAATTGTTCCATCATTTTGTTCTTCTAAATCAGAGAGTGCTGGCATCGCTCCAAATCCGCCTGAATACCCTTTTGGTCCTACACATGCAGTTAATCCCCATGAATTTTCATTAAAAGTTTTAAATTTATTAGCATTATTTATACAATACTCTCTATTTGCAAGTGTTGCTTTTATTGAATTATCAAACCAATCTATTCCGTTTTTATCTTTTAGTCCTCTAAAATCAATCCAAGCATGTGAATATTGATATGTAAATAAGGTTCCTCCGTATGTATAAACTATATCTTTTATTTTTAAATAATCCATTTTTTCTTTTTTTATCGAATCATACATAATTTTATCTATTGCATATGTTGGTGAAGCTACTCCTAAAACATATAACATCAATTGTTCTGCATACATATCCCAATGTCCCCAAAAACCTTTTTCTTTAGAATATCCCATATAAAATTGATTAACGCTTTTGTCTGTATACCAATTCCAATTTATTCTCTCGTAAAGTGTTTCTGCCTTTTCTTTAATTTCACCTCCAAAATATTCTCCTGCAAGAAGAGCTCCACAAATAAATATTGCCGTATCTATGATAGAAACTTCTGATTTCCATTCTCTTTGAGCCGTTTTCATATTAATAAAATGATAAAAAAATCCATTTGTAGATTCCATATTATTTAAAAATGTATCTAATGTTTTGTTAGTTCTCTCAAAAGCTTTTTTATATGTAATCCAGTTTCTTTCAACTCCTATTACTAATGCTGCAAATCCATAACCTACTGATGCTATACTTGCGACTTCTGGTTCTAGCTTACTCTTATCTCTAATTAATCCATAGCCTTTACTATTTTCATTACAATTTGATTCTTTAATAAAAAATTTATAACATCCTTTTAACTCTTTTCTTAGAATTTCTTTTCCCTTATATTTTATAAATCTCATAAAATCCCTCCTAATAGAATTGTAATATATATTATTTTATATAATCAATGGTAATTTTTTCTTATATAAAAAAGAGAAATTAAATAATTGAGAAAATATAATAAAATACAATAAAAAGCTAAGGAGTATATCAAAAAATTTCCATTATTTGATATACTTTCTTAGCTTTATTTTGGTTTTATGATACAGTTACTTTGTTATTTACTATATCACAAATTATTTCTGATGCCCTTTCCACTCCCAAAGCATCACTATTTATACAAATATCATAATTTGAACTATCTCTCCAATCGTTTTCTGTATAATATTTATAATGATTTGCTCTTAGCTTATCAATTCTATTAATTTCTTTTTTAGCACTTTCTTTATTTAGTCCATAAAACTTAGTTGCTCTTTCTATTTTATTTTCCATGTCACTATAAACAAATATTTTTAGAACATCTTCTCTATTTCTTAAAATATAATCAGCACATCTTCCAACAATAACACAAGATTCTTCATCAGCTACTTTTTTTATTAGCTTTGATTCTTTAATAAATAATTCATCTGCATTATTCAATCCAAAATAGTAGCCATTGTTTAATATTGATAAATTTTCTCTCTTTTGTTCATTTTCTTTAATATATTCTTCAGATAGTCCTGTTTCTTCAGCAATTTCAGTAATGAATTCTTTGTCATAAAGTTTAATTCCTAGTTTCTCAGCAACTAATTTTCCTATATATCTTCCTCCTGAACCATACTCTCTAGATAATGTAATTATAATATGTTTATTTTCATTATTATTTATGTTAGTATCTGCTTTCTTATTTCTTATATTTTTTTCAGTACCGTTTTTTAACTTTCTTACTTCATTAATCAATAATATACTAGCTATAATAAAGGCTAATCCATCTGCAAAAGGTCCTGAATATAAAACTCCTTGTATTCCAAACATATGCCCAAACACTACCATAGCAGGTATTAAAAACAACACTTGTCTAGATAATGATAATATTGCACTCTTTATACTTTTTCCTATTGCTTGGAAGAATATTCCTGAAGGTATTTGTATTCCATTACAAATACACAACATTAAATAAGTTCTAAAAGCAATACAAGCAAATTCCATATAATTTTCGTCTCCACTACCAAAGATTGAAATTAATTTATCTGGTATTGTTTGAAATAATATAAATGCTATTGTACTAATTATAACACTTAATCCTAAAACTATTTTTAGTGTATCTTTAACTCGTCCAAACTTTCTAGCTCCATAATTATATCCTAAAATCGGTTGTGCTCCTGCTGAAATTCCAATAATAATACTATTTAATATTTGACTTATTTTCATAACAATTCCTAATACTGTTATTGGTATTTCTGAACCAAATTTTGATTCTCCTCCGTATTTCTTTAATAAATTGTTCTCAAATGCTATAACTAAAACAATGCTCATTTGTGTTATAAAACTACTAATTCCAAGTGCAGATACTTTTAATGCTACATTTAATTTAAGTTTAAATGATTTTTTATTTAATTTAATTGACTGGAATTTTTTAATATATAAAATATTTATAACAAATGTTACTATTTGACTAATTACAGTTGCTATAGCTGCTCCTTCTACTCCTTTTTTTAAAGCAAAAATAAAAATAGGGTCTAAAATAACATTTAAAATTGCTCCTATGACCATAGATGTCATAGCATATTTGGGTTTTCCATCTGCTCTTATCATAGAGTTTAAAGTAGTTCCTATTATCATAAATGGTAGACCCACTCCTATAATTCGTCCATAAGATAAAGCGTAACTCATAAACTCATCTGTACAACCAAATACATTTAATAATGTTGGTAAAAATAATTCTATAATAGTAAATAAAATTATAGATATTATCACTGATAAACTAATACCATTTCCAATTCCTTTTGCAGCTTCTTCATTTTTCTTTTGCCCCAACTTAAGGCTTAAATAAGCAGATGCTCCATCTCCAAACATTAATGCAAATGCTAGACATATCATAGTTAGTGGAAATACAACATTTGTTGCACCATTTCCTAAATATCCAACACCCCATCCAATAAAAATTTGGTCAACTATATTATATAGAGAATTTACTAATAATGATATTATACATGGTATTGAAAATTTGCGAATTAATTTTCCTATTTTTTCATATCCTAAAATATTTTCTTCTTTTTCCATTTTTATTTCCTCCTTTTGTGTATTTTTCGCAATAAAAAGACAACACTATATATGTGTTGCTTTTTTGCTTATTCAGCATACATATTTTATTATTTTTATGTATTTTTGTCAAGAATTATTTCATTTTTTCTTTTATACGAACCAATGTATTTAAAGCATCTATAGGTGTTAATTCATTTAAATTAACTTTATCAATTTCATGTGCAATCTCTGCTAATTTATAATTATACATATCAAATTGACCTTCTACCTGCTTTTTATCTTGTTTTTTTCCTGTTAATATGTTCTTTTTTTCTAAAGAACGTAAGATTTCATTTGCTTTTTGTGTTACCACTTTTGGAACTCCTGCTAATCTAGCCACATGAATTCCATAGCTTTCATCTGTCCCACCTCTTACAATTTTTCTTAAGAAAATAATATCTTCTCCTTTTTCTTTAACTGCTATTGAATAATTTTTAATTCCTTCTATTTTATTTTCTAATTCAGTCAATTCATGATAATGAGTAGCAAATAAAGTTTTAGCTCCACATTTTTGTTTATCTGCAATATATTCCGCTACTGCCCAAGCAATAGATAATCCGTCATATGTTGAAGTTCCTCTTCCTATTTCGTCTAATATAACCAAACTATTAGGTGTTGCTTCTTTTAATATAGTCGCTACTTCCATCATCTCTACCATAAATGTACTTTGTCCCATACTTAAATCATCTGATGCCCCTACTCTTGTAAAAATTTTATCTACAACTCCAATATTAGCTGATTCAGCTGGTACAAAACTTCCACACTGAGCCATCAAAGTAATTAATGCAACTTGTCTCATATATGTAGATTTACCTGCCATATTAGGACCTGTAATAATAGATAGTCTATTATCTCCTTTGTCTAAAAATGTATCATTTTCAACAAAAACTCCCTCACCTAATATCTTTTCTATAACAGGATGTCTACCATTTTTTATATCAATTGTTCCTGATGAATCTACTACAGGCATGCAATAATTAAAATCTTCTGCAACCTGCGCAAAAGATGTTAATACATCTAAACTTGAAATAACTTCACTCGTTGTTTGAAGTCTTGTTACATTTTTAGATATTTCTTCTCTAATTTCAACAAATGCATTATATTCAAGATTTATTACCTTTTCCTCTGCTCCTAATATTTGATTTTCTAAGTTTTTCAAATCTTCTGTTATATATCTTTCAGCATTAGTTAATGTTTGTTTTCTTATAAATCTATCTGGTACTTGATCTAAATAAGATTTAGTTACTTCAATAAAATATCCAAAAACCTTATTAAAACCAATTTTTAAATTCTTAATTCCTGTCTTTTCTTTTTCTTCTGCTTCTAATTGAACAAGCCATGTTTTTCCTTCTGTTTGTGCTGTTTTTAATTTATCAATTTCTTCATCATATCCTAATTTGATTATTCCACCATCTTTTATTGTCATAGGTGGATCTTCTACAATTGATTTTTCTATTAATTGATATATATCTTGAAGTTCGTCTAATTTTTCATATAATCCTTTAAGTAAATCTGATTTACAATTTTTCAATATTTGCTTTACTTCTGGCAATTTAAATAAAGAATTTTTTAATGTAACCATATCTCTAGCATTAGCATTTCCATAGGCCATTTTTCCCGCAAGTCTTTCAATATCATATACCTTTTTAAGATTTTCTATTACCTCGCCTCTTAGAATAATATCGTCTTTTAATTCTTTTACTGCATTTAATCTTCTATTTATTTCATCCACATCCACTAGTGGATCATTTAACCATCTTCTTAATAACCTTCCTCCCATAGAAGTAGAAGTTTTATCAAGTACCCAAAGTAAAGTTCCTTTTTTAGATTTATCTCTCATTTTTTCTGTTATTTCTAGATTTCTTCTAGCATTAATATCTAAAGCCATATATTTTGAAAGATTATATATTGTTATTTTATTAATATGATCTAAACTTGTTTTTTGTGTGTCCTCTATATATTGAACTAATGCATTTATTGAACTTAATGCTAATTTTTTCTCAGCTAAATTCTCAATTTTTCTTTCATTATTATCTACTACATTAAATCTTAAATTTACATTATTTAATTCTTCTGAGAAAAATTTATCATTAAACTTTGTTATATACACATTTTCAAATCTTTCTTTAATTTTGTTCATTTCATCTAAACAATTAGCCATCATAGAATTTATTACTAACTCTGATGGTGTATATCTTGCAATTTCATCTAATAATATTGGAAAGTTATTGTTGTCTTTAATTTCTGCAGAATAAAATTCTCCTGTAGAGATATCACATATGCTTATTCCAAAATATATTCCTGTTTTATATATAGACATAATATAGTTGTTTTTTCTTTCTTCCAACATATTACTCTCAACCAATGTACCTGGTGTTACAACTCTAATAACACCTCTTTTTACAATTCCTTTAGTTGTTTTTGGATCTTCTAATTGTTCACATATTGCAACTTTATATCCTTTGTTAATTAATCTTGAAACATAAATCTCTGCAGCATGATGAGGGATTCCACACATAGGTGCTCTTTCTTCTTGTCCGCAATCCTTTCCTGTCAACGTCAATTCTAATTCTCTAGATGCTGTAATTGCATCTTCAAAAAACATCTCATAAAAATCCCCTAAACGATAAAATAAGATACAATCTTTATATTCTTCTTTTGTTTCAAGGTACCTTTGCATCATAGGTGAAAATTCTGCCATTTTTTATTTCCTTTCTTATAATTATATTTTTTAGTTTTTAAACCTAAAATTTTAATAAATCTTTTTATTTAAACTATTTTAATATCTCACCTTTTAAATACCACATATGTTGTGAAATAATTTTAATATTTATTATTTTGTCAATTAGCTCTTTTGAGCCCTCAAAAATAACTACTTTATTACTCTCTGTTCTTCCAGATAGCATATTAGAATTATTCTTGCTTTCTCCTTCTACTAATATTTTTTGTGTTGTACCAATATATTTTTTATTATTTTCTTCTATCTGACTTTCAACTAAAGCCTTTAGCTTATCAAATCTTTTATGTTTTATATCTTCTGGAATTTGATTTTGCATCTTATCACCAGGTGTGCCAACTCTTCTTGAATAAATAAACATATAGACTTGTTCAAATCTTACTTTTTCTACTACTTCTAAAGTATCTTCAAATTCTTCATCAGTCTCTCCTGGAAATCCTACAATAATATCAGTAGATAATGTTAAATTTGGTATTTTATTTTTCATTTTTTCTACTAAATTTAAATATTGTTCTTTTGTATATTTCCTATTCATTTCTTTTAATACTTTTGTATTTCCAGATTGAAGTGGTAAGTGAACTAATTTACAAACTTTTTCACAATCTGCTATTGCCTCTATTACATCATCTGTAAAATCTTTTGGATGTGGTGATATAAATCTAATTCTTTCAATTCCATCTATTTTATTTATTGCTCTAAGTAATGTAGCAAAAGAATTTACTCCTTGATATTCTTCAAATGGAATATTTTTTTCACGCTCAACTCTTAAATATGAATTTACATTTTGTCCTAATAATGTAATTTCTTTATATCCTTCTTTAGCTAATTTTTTTACTTCCTCTATAATGTCACGTGGCTGTCTACTTCTTTCTCTTCCCCTAACATAAGGGACAATACAATAACTACAAAAATTATTACATCCATTCATAATAGTTACAGAAGCTTTTATCTTACTGTCTCTTTTTATTGGTAATCCTTCATAAATTTTTCCATCAATATCAAGTATATCTTCTAATTTTCTCTTTTCTTCAATTACTTTATATAAATCTTCTGGAAATTTGTGTAGTGTATGTGTTCCAAATAAAATATCAACAAATGGATAACTTTCTTTTATTTTGTCTGTTATATGTTTTTCTTGCATCATACATCCACCAATTGCAATAATAATTCCTTTTTGTTCTTTTAGTCTTTTTAATTCTCCCAATTTTCCAAATAATTTATCTTCAGCATTTTCTCTAACGCAACATGTATTGAATAATGACAAATCTGCGTCATTTTGTTTTTCTGTCTTTGTATATCCCATTTTTTCTAACATACCACATAACTTTTCTGAATCATTTTCATTTAATTGGCACCCCATTGTTAAAATGGTATATTTTAAATTTTTATCTTGATTTATTTTTTTTACTTTCTTTATATATTCTTCTTGTAATTTTATTTCGTTTGATGTGTCCATTTAGCCCTCCTTATTTAATCTAAAGTCATTATTTTGCTTTTTTATTTTATTACATTTTGTCGTATTTTGCAAGAAAAAAATAAGGATAAAAGCTTTTTTTACTTTTATCCTTATTTCTGTCTTATGCAAGACCATATTTTTTCTTAAATTTATCTGCTCTACCTCCAGCTGTCTCTTGTCTTAAATTACCTGTCCAATATGGATGGCATTTTGAGCATACATCTACTTTTAAATCTTTTTTAGTTGACCCAACTTCTAAAACATTACCACATGCGCATGTAATAGTTGTTTGGTTGTATTGTGGTTGTATCTCTGTTTTCATCTATGTTCACCTCTTTCTTGACTTAAATAACATGACTGTTTTTTATCATAGCATATTTATTAATTTTTTTCAAGTCTTTCAAATTATTTTGTTTGGTTTTTTTCTTCTTGATTATGCATAAATTCTGCTGAATATATCATTTCTTTGTTTAAAGATAATTTATTTACTAATTTACTCATTATATTAAATACACATGCTATTATTAATATTAGCATTCCTATCTTTTTCCAATATTTTGCAAGCATATCCTTTTTCTCCTTTTTTTAGTTTGCATATTAATTATACTTTTATTTTTATAAATTGTCAATATTTGTTTTTTGTAAGTTTTCATTATAAAAAATATATAATAAATTTATTTTTTTTGGTTAGACTAAAACTGGTGATATTTATGAAGAAAAAAAATTTAATTATATTAGTAATAATTATTATATTTTTAATTGTTGGAGGAATTTGCTATTATTTTTTCTTCCAACCTAAAAATAATGATAAAAATAGCTATGATGCTACTAAAACATCAGCAAATAAATCTGAAGAACGGTAACACTTCTAATACAGAAGAAATTAATAATACTTCTTCTGGCGAAAACAATAATACACCTGAAAATACTAGTAGTTCATCAACCCCTGTAGAAAAAACGCTTGCTACTTTTTCTACTAAAATCTATTCAAAAGATTCTGCTAGACAAAATAATATTAAAATTACTTGTAACTCATTAAATAACACAACTGTAAAAAACGGCTCAACATTTTCTTTTTGTAATACTGTTGGACAAGCTACCTCAGCTAAAGGATATCAAAAAGCTGATATTTTTGATAAAGATGGAAATAAGAAAAAAGGATTAGGCCGGAGGTAATTGTCAAGTTAGCAGTACTTTATATAATGCAGTATTAGCTGTTTCAAGTCTAGTGGTAACAGAAAGACATGAGCATAGTAATAAGGTTCCTTATGTACAAAAAGGAAAAGATGCAGCTGTAGCCTATGGTAGTTATGATTTTAAATTTAGAAATAATTCCGGACACGACATAAAAATTACTTGTTCAACCGATGGAAAAAATGTTACAACCACTTTAATTAGTTTACAATAAATTAAATTTTAAAATTTCCCTTTATTAGCATATTAAAAAATATACTAGAATATATTTTTAATATCAATTGGAGGGATTTTTTATGCGATTTTACAAATTTTTTATTTCTATTTTTTTAATATTTACTGTGTGTTTTTACATTACAACACCTGTTTTCAGTGAAGAAACTACTTATGTATGGTCTCCTAATAATAATTCATTAAATGATTCTACGAATGATAATTCTTCACAGATTAAAGAAACTAACTCAGAAGTAAATGAAAGCAATAGTCTTTCATTAGAATCTGGAAGCGCTATTTTAATTGAGCAAACAACTGGTCAAGTATTATATTCTCATAATGCACATGAACAATTACGTCCAGCATCTGTTACTAAGGTAATGAGTATTTTGCTCATTATGGAAGCTTTAGATAGTAATAAGATATCTTTAACCGATTCAGTTCCTTGCAGTGAAAATGCTGCTTCTATGGGAGGTTCACAAATTTGGCTAGATCCTAGAGAAACTTTAACAGTTGATGAAATGTTAAAAGCTATTTGTGTTAATTCTGCAAATGATTGCGTAGTAGCTATGTCGGAGTTTATTGCTGGTTCTGAAGAAGCATTTGTTCAATTAATGAATGACAAAGCAAAGGAACTTGGAATGAATGATACTTGCTTTAAAAATTGCCATGGATTAGATGAAGATGGACATGTGACTTCAGCATATGATATTTCTTTGATGTCAAGAGAATTATTAGTTAATCATCCTACAATAACAAATTATACTACCATTTGGACAGATACTTTACGTAATCGGAAAATCTAGCCTTTCTAATACTAATAAATTAATTAGAACTTATAAAGGTGCAACTGGATTAAAAACTGGTTCTACTTCTCTTGCTTTATACAATTTATCTGCTAGTGCTACTAGAGATGGATTATCTTTAATAGCCGTTATTATGAAAGCACCTTCTACTAAAATTAGATTTTCAGAAGCTCAGAAACTATTAGATTATGGTTTTAATACATTTTCTTTTAAGCAATTTGGAAAAAAAGGTGATGTATTAAAAAATATTTCTATAGATAAAGGTGTTCCTTCAAATGTAGATGCTATCCTAGAAACAGATGCAGGTACTTTAATAGAAAAAGGTAAAGATAAAAATATAGAACAAACATTAACATTTGAAGAAAATATATCTGCCCCTATATCTAAAGGTCAAAAACTCGGTGAAATAACATTTACTCTAGATGGAAAAATATTGTCTTCTATTAATATAGTTGCTCAAAATAATGTTGAAAAAACTAATTTATTTTCTATGGCTAAAAAAATTTATTATTCTTGGATAGATTTATTAAGAAGTTAAATCAACTTACAAGTAAAACACATACTCGAATATACATATTTCACCAGTTCTTTAATAATTATTAAATTCTTAATGCAAAAAACCGAAACTTAAATCTGTGAAATTTATGTGATTTTTTTTAAACGATATTTTGTAGTACTTAAAAAGTCAAACTTTTTAAGCATTTTAGCTATAAAGTTTGACTTTAAATTTTATTCATCCTCTAATGTTTGATCATATTCAAATTCATAATTAATATCATTTTCTATTTTATTTTCATTCTCCATTACTTTTTTATTTTCCTCTTCTATTTTTCTTTCTATTTCCTTTTTATCTTCTTGTTGTTTTTTCATATTTTTGTCATGTTTTCTTTGCATCTCTTTTAATATTTTTTGTGTTTCTTCCTTTTTTGCCTGCATGCAACGATTCATCATATTATTAGTTTTTTCAATTAAATCTGGCATATAATCTAATAATTTATCTAATGATGATGTATGATTAACCGGCATAAGTTTTACATTATTAGATTGTATAACAAGAAACGCAATTGGATTTATAGTAACTCCTGCTCCAGAGCCACCTCCAAATGGCAATCTATATTGAATAGCTTCCTCTTTATCTCTTTTAGTATATTCATCTACTGTTTCTCCTTTAAATTCACTACCTCCTGCAGCAAATCCAAAAGACACTTTAGATATCGGAATAATTACAATATTGTTTGAAGTTTCAATTGGTTCTCCTATAATAGTATTTACATCTATCATATCTTGTATACTATTCATAGCTGTAGTCATAAGTCCTTCTATTGGATGTTCGTTCATTTTTCTTCACTCCTTCTTTTTTATTTAAGACATATATTATATTTATAATATGTATCATTTTTATTTCAAATATACCTGAGACAGCTATATTTATAAGATTCTTATTAATATAAACAGGAACTATTCTAAATGATTGCTTTTTACTATCTATAATACTTTTTCTGAAGACAATCCCTGTAATAGAAGAAATTATTGCTACCAACAATGCCGTTAGACTAGCATTTTCTGTTCCAATATTAATACTTAAATTAATTTTTTTTATATTAATTTTTATCTTTTTCATTACTTTAAATATCTTTTTATCAATTTTACTTTTGTTTTCAATTATCCTTGTTTTGATAATTTTTGCTTCTTGCTGTAAATTTAATCTTTTTAACTTTTTCTCTGTTAGGATAATTTTAATTATTGTAAATTTACTAAATATACGTAATTTTATAATTATCTTATAATCTTCATTCAAATGTTTCTCACTCATAGACGTAAATTTAAAATTGATTATTTCTATTCTTATTTTTGAAAAAGTTAATATGCAAATAAAAATTATAAAAACAGAAATAAAAAAAAGAAAAACCAATATATTCGCCTCCTTTTAGACGATTTAATATTAGTTTTTCCAATAATTTCTTTTTTAATCGTTTATTATTTATTTTTTATAATTAATTGGCTACCTTCTTAACTTTCTCTACTGTTATATCACCAAATAATTCTTCTTGAATTGTTTCTACTTTACTTCTTCTTGATAATTCTAACAATCCAGAAAAAGCTGTTACTACTTCTTGTTTATTATGCTTTTTAATTGAAAATAATTTATTAAACACAAATCTTTTTTGTTTAATTAAAACCCTAAACATTTCTCTTACTTTACTTGCTACTGTATAATTGTCTGTAATAGCTATTTTTTCTATATTTTTTGCATTTTGATTTATCTTCTCATTATTTTTTTCTACTAAATTTTCATATATTTCTGGTATTATTGCTTCATCATATTTCTTTTCTAATTTTTGTTTTGGTAAATCTATCTTCTCCTCAAAACCATAATATCTATTAGAAAAAATTATATATTTTTCTCTTAAAACCTTGCTAATTTCCTTGAATTTTTTATACTCTATAATTCTTCTAATCAATTCTTCTTCTGTAATTTCTTCTTCCTCTTCTTCTTGTTTCGGTAAAAGATTCTTTGATTTTAAAAATAGCAAAGTAGAAGCCATGACAACAAATTCACTAGCTATTTCTAAATTTAATTTTTCCTGTTCTTTTAAAAATTCTATGTATTGATCGGTTATTTCACTTAAATTTATATCATAAATATTCATCTTATTTTTGTCAATTAAATGACATAACAAATCAAGTGGTCCTTCAAAATTATCTATTTTTATTGCATACTTCTGTGTTTCTAATGCTAATATTGCCATTTTCTTACCTCTTTTACTCTATTGCTTTATTTATATTTTCTATTTTATATCCTTTTTTTAACAAAAACTGTTTTATTTCTTCATGTTCCATTACTGTTGATTTTTTGTATATTATATTTTTTGCAGATTTTATTTCATATTCTTCTAATTCATCTTTATTCTCATAAATATAATCTTCTATATATGTTTTACTTAATCCTTTTGATAATAATTTATATTTTATTTCTCTTATAGATAAATTTTTTAAAGAAATGAAATTATTTATTGTTCTTTCAATATAATCTCTATCATTAATATAACCGGCTTCTTTTAAATAGTCTATAATATCATCTAGTAAATTTTCTTCTACTGTATTTTGGAATTTTGTTCTCACTTCATTTTCTGTTCTCTTTTTATATAATATATATCTTAATACTTTGGTTTTTTCTTTATCAAATTCTTCTACAGTATACATATTTCACCTTTCATTTATTAGAGTTTATGTTTTAAAAGTACAGTAGTACAATTTTTAATATTTACTCTTCTTCATCCTCTTTGCTTGGAAGATCTTCTCCTAAACTTTGTTCGAATGCTTTTGCAAAATTTTCTCTTACTTTTTCTTCAATATCTTCTAACATTTCTGGATTTTCTTTTAAGTATTTTTTTACATTTTCTCTACCTTGTCCAATTCTCTCTCCGTTATAGCTAAACCATGAACCTGCTTTTTCAACAATATCTAAATTTACAGCCATATCTAAAATATTTCCTTCTTTTGAAATACCTTGTCCATATACGATATCAAATTCAGCTTCTCTAAATGGTGGTGCAACTTTATTTTTTATTACTTTTACACGTACTCTATTTCCTTTTACTTCTCCATCTTGTTTAATATTTTCTATTCTTCTTATATCCATTCTAACAGATGCATAAAACTTTAATGCTCTACCTCCTGTAGTTGTTTCAGGATTTCCAAACATAACTCCTATTTTCTCTCTTAATTGATTAATAAAAATTAAAACTGTTTTTGATTTATTAATTGCACCTGCTAATTTTCTTAATGCTTGCGACATTAATCTTGCTTGAAGTCCCATATGAGAATCTCCCATATCTCCATCTATTTCAGCTTTTGGTACTAATGCTGCAACAGAATCTACTACAATAACATCTAAAGCACCACTTCTTACTAAACTTTCTGTAATTTCTAAAGCTTGTTCTCCTGTATCTGGTTGGGATACAATTAAGTTGTCTATATCAACTCCTAATTTTTTTGCATATACAGGATCTAAAGCATGTTCTGCATCAATAAAAGCTGCTTCTCCTCCCATTTTTTGTGCTTCAGCAACAATATGTAATGCTAATGTTGTTTTACCAGAAGATTCTGGTCCAAATACCTCAATTATTCTTCCACGTGGTACTCCGCCTATTCCTAATGCAATGTCTAAACTTAGAGCACCTGTTGGTATTGCTTCTATTTCCATTGCTTTAAATTCTCCTAATTTCATAACAGAACCTTTTCCAAATTGTTTTTCTATTTGGCTCATTGCCATTTCAAGAGCTTTCTTCTTTTCTATATTTTCGCTCATATTTTTTCCTCCTTATTTGAACTTTTGTTTGATGTACTTATTATATACCAAAACTTTGTTTTGTCAATAGTTTTCTATAAATTTATTTATACCATCCTTCTATTCCATAAAACAAATAAAACCAATTAGGTGTTAAATCTCCTACTAATTCTGAACTATAAGCAATTGTATATTTATTATTATACAAACTTAAATATGGCACATCTGATTTATAAATCTCTATTAATCTTTTATATTTTTCTTTTAATATATTTTCATCAGTTGTATTTTTTACTTGATTCATAATATCGGTAACTTCTTCATTTGAATAATTTGCTAAATTCCCTTCGCCAAAAAATGTCTCTAGATTTGGACTTGGTGATACATACATACTACAAAGTGCTATATCATAATTTTTAGACTCTATTGCCTTATTATATTGCTCATCAGATGCTTGTACTATATTAATTCTGATTCCCTGATTTTCTAGTTGTCCTTTAATGTTTTGTGCAACTGATAATTTAGACACATCACTAGACTTTACCAACAAATTTAAAGCTATTTTTTGTGTTTTATAATTTTCTGTTTTTTGCCAATAATTATTTTTATAAAACCATCCATTATCAACCAATACTTGTTTTGCTTGATCTAAATTATATCCACTGCTAGAATCTTGTTCTTGGCACAACCAATTTCCATAATCTAAAGGAAAACTACTTGTATAATATTTACTGTTAAAAACACTAGCTGTTATATTTGTTTTGTCAATTGAATATGCTATTGCTCTTCTTATCTCTTGCTTTGATAGGAAATAATTTGATGTATTAAATGCTAAAAATGCATGTTCTCTTCCTTTTATTTCTTTTGAACTATATCCAATTGTTCCAATATATTCTTGCAAATTATCATTTGACGTCCCTATTAGATCTAAATTTCCTATTTTAAAACTATTATATAATTCTCCTATTGAAGAAAATAAATTTACTGTTATCTTTTCTAATCCAACTTCTTTTTCTTTATTCCACCAGCTTGAGTTTTTTTCTAATATTATATAAGAAGATTGCGCATCTGTTATTTTAAATTTTCCAGTTCCCACTGGTGAAGAATTTTTGCTCGTACTAGAAAAATCTTCCCCCTCATAATAGTCTTTTGATAATATAGGAAAAGTTAAGTTATACTCAAAAAACGGAATTTCCTTATCTAAGTTAATCTTTAAAGTATAGTCGTCTATAATATCTACCCCTGTTACATCTTGTACATTTGCAGAATAAATTGTTTGAGTATCTTTTAATCTATCTATAGTAAATCTTACATCTGCTGATGTAAATCTTTGACCATTTGACCATCTTACATTTTCTCTTAACTTAATTAAATATGAATTATCACTTTGCTTTGCCCATTCTTTAGCCAAACATGCTTCTGATTTATAATCTGCTGTTAAATTTACTAAAGGTTCATATATTAACTTAGATATATCTTGAACATTTTTATTGTTACTTAGAATTGGATTTATTGTATCCAAACTTGCAATTCCTAATTTTATTTCCTTAATTTGTTTGGTTTCTCCACTTGTAACTTCTGTTTCATTTTGATTGTTTTGTTCTTCTTCTTTTATCTTATATACCGCAAAAATTAAAATGAAAACAATAAATATTATAAATACATATTTAATCCAATTTGATTTCATATTTCACCTCTATACTTTGATATCATACATTATATAAAATAAAATTTCAAGTTTTTCTAAAAATTTTTAAAATAATAAAAATGCATAAGGTTACAGTTCAGTAAGAAATGATTATGGTG
>FR888022.1 GCA_000431335.1 Clostridium sp. CAG:343
TTTTTATAACAACATATACAATTTAGTATATGTCGTTTGTAGAAAAAAATCTTTATAATATATTGCATAATTTTAAATAAAAGTGATATACTTTTTTCAGTTAAATATTTTATTAAACGATTGGAGAATAAACAATGGATAATAGAAATGAAAAACTTACACACAATCTTATATATAATTCTATTTCTTTAAATGAAAATGAAAATATATTAGTAGAGGTAATTGGAGAAGATGGCTTAGAGCTTGCAAACGAAATTATAAAACAAGCTAAAATAATAAACGCAAAGCCACATCTAAATATAATAAATTACGAAGATTTAAGGAATTTTTTAATAAATGCAACTAAGGAAGATATAATTGAATATGGAAAAAAAGATTATGAAATAATGAAAAAAATGCAAGCATATATAGGAATAAGTGCACCAACATCAGATAAATCTTTAAATGGTGTATCTCAAGAAAAATTAGAATTATATAACAAATACTATACTGCTTTAGTACATTTAGAACAAAGAGTTAAACATACAAAATGGTGTATTTTAAGATATCCAAACGAATATTTTGCAAAAAAAAGTAATATGACACTAAATGAATTTAAAGACTTTTATTACAATGTTTGTAATGTTGATTATAATAAAATGAAGATTGCAATGGAACCTTTGAAAGAATTAATGAATAAAACTGACAAAGTGCATATTGTAGCACCTGGAACTGATTTAACATTTAGTATAAATGGAATTCCTGCAGAAAAATATTATGGAACATTTAATATACCAGATGGTGAAGTTGCAACATGTCCAGTAAAAAATAGTGTTAATGGTTACATTACTTATAATACTAAAACAAAATATAATGATATTATATTTGAAGATATAAAATTTGATTTTATAAATGGAAAAATAGTAAAAGCAACAGCTAAGGAAAACTCTAAAGAACTAAATGAAATTCTTGATACAGATGATGGAGCTAGATATATTGGAGAATTTGCATTTGGACTAAACCCATATGTTAATAATACAATGTGTGATACATTGTTTGATGAAAAAATAAATGGAAGTTTTCATTTAACTCCAGGAATGGCACTAGAAGAAAGTGATAACGGAAATAGGTCAGCAATTCATTGGGATATAGTTAAAATTCTTAGAAAAGAATTTGGTGGTGGAGAAATTTATTTTGATGATATACTAATAATGAAAGATGGAAAATTTATATTAGAAGAGCTCAAAGAATTAAACGCTGAAAATTTAAAATAAACATTGAAACAGAGTTTTATGATTAGAACTCTGTTTTATCAATTAAAAAATAAATTATC
>FR888023.1 GCA_000431335.1 Clostridium sp. CAG:343
ATGATATTTTAAAAAGTATGTAAAATAATAAACGTAGTACAGTGTTATATACTACGTTTATTTTAATTTAATCCTTACTTTTTCCAAATAAAGAAAGTATTCTTAAGAAAATATTAATAAAATCTAAATATAATTGCATAGCACAATAAATATGAATTTTATCTTGATTTATATCAGCTGATTCTTGAAGTACTTTAATTTTATTAATATCATAAATAGTTGCTCCACAGAATAATATTAGGATTAACCAATCTATTGCTATATCAAGAACAGAACTTCTAAATACAATTAAATTTAGTAAACTTAAAACAATGCCAGCAATTAAAAATACAATGATATACGTTCCCCAAGAATTCAAATCTCTATTTGTTTTGTATCCAATAAATCCTAATATGCCAAATACTAAGGCAGATATAATAAAAACAGAAACTATTGAACTTAGTTCATATACAACAAAGACTACTGATAAAGTTACTCCATTTATCATGGAATAGACAAAATACAGAATTCCGGACTGCCACTGGTGGAAGTTTTTTAAATAAAAATGTAAAAAGCAATACAGCTACTAATTCTATAATTAATAATATAAGCATAGAAGAGTTTGTAAAGAAATTCATGTATAAACCTGAAGTATATGTGTACCATGCTATAATTCCAGAACCAAGAAGGCCTAAGAACATCCAAAAGAATGTTTTTCCAAAGATTTTATTTTGAGTATTAATTTCATTTTCCATAATAAGAATCTCCTTTCTAAAAAATATTATTTCATTTATAACAATTATATTATATATAATGCAACATAAAAAATCAATGATAAATTTTAGTTTCTTTATTTTTTAGATCGTACCAAGTTACAGTTCAGTAAGAAATGATTATGGTGCCCAAGCTTTGGCTCCCACTATAACACTTGAATTTTATT
>FR888024.1 GCA_000431335.1 Clostridium sp. CAG:343
TAATTTATTAGAGAAAAATAATAATAATTTAGAAAAAGAAATAAATAATTTAAAATCTAATTTAAATTTAAAAATAAATTTAGAAAAAGAAAAAATAAAAAATAAATATTTAAATAAAATAGAAAAAAGTGAAATTATTAATTTTATTAATTTAGAAAATATAAATTATGAAATCGAAAAATTACAAAATGAAATAAATAATAAAAAAATCAGATCACATACATTAGAATTAGATAAAAAAAATATAGAACCTAAATTAGATAATCTATCAAAAATCGAAGAAGAATTAGTTAACAATAACGAAAGAATGTCAACTTTAAATAAATTGAATTTAAGTTTTGAATTGGCAAAAGAAATATTAGCTGAATCTTATGAAGAAATGAGAAATACGGTAACCCCTAAGTTTACACAAGAGTTATCTAAAAATATTTCTGAAATAACTGAAAAAAAATATTCAAAAATTATGTTTAATGATGAACAAGGTTTAATAGTTGAATTAGAAAGTGGTAATTATGTTCCGGCATCAAAATTAAGTATTGGAACAATAGATCAATTATATTTATCATTAAGACTTTCTATGATAGATGAATTATCAGAAGAGAATTTGCCAATAATTTTAGATGAAGCTTTTGCTTATTATGATACAGAACGTTTAACAAACATATTAAAATATTTAGATGAAAAATATAAAACACATCAAATCATTTTATTTACTTGTACAAATCGTGAAAAAGAAATATTAGAAAAAATAAAAGTACCTTATAATTTGATTGAACTATAAACTTAAAAAGTTAATGACTTGTAAAAAGTACAAAATTATAGTATAATAGCCTAAGCAAAAAAAGAAAGGAAAGATCTATATGTTTGAAAAATTAGAAGCTGTGGAAAAGAGATATGAGGAATTAACAAAAATAATATCAGATCCAGAAGTAATAGCAAATCAAACTGAATGGCAAAAAGCTATGAAAGAACATGCAAGTATGGAAGAGATTGTTCTAAAGTTTAGAGAATATAAAAAAATAAAACAATCAATGGAAGAAGCAGAAGAGTTAATGCAAGACCCAGATATGAAAGAACTAGCAGAAGAAGAATATTATGCTAGTAAAGAAAAATTACCAAAATTGGAAGAAGAACTAAAAGTTTTGCTTATACCAAAAGATCCAGATGATGATAAAAATATAATATGTGAAATAAGAGCAGGAGCTGGAGGAGAAGAAGCAGCACTTTTCGCAGGAACATTATTCAGAATGTATACTATGTATGCAGAAAAGAAACATTGGAAATTAGAGATATTAAATGAAAACGAAACAGGGCTAGGAGGATATAAAGAAATATCTTTCATGATTACTGGTAAAGGTGTATATAGTAGATTAAAATTTGAAAGTGGAGTTCATAGAGTTCAGAGAGTACCAGATACAGAAAGTAGTGGAAGAATTCATACTTCAACTGCTACTGTTGCAGTACTTCCAGTAGTTGAAGATGTTGAAATAGAAATAAATCCTGCAGATATAAAAATGGAAGTTTTCCGTTCATCAGGAGCTGGAGGACAACATATAAACAAAACCTCATCAGCCGTAAGACTTATACACGAGCCAACAGGAATTGTTGTTGAGTGTCAAACTGAAAGATCACAATTCCAAAATCGTGATAATGCAATGAAAATGTTAAGAACAAAACTTTATGAAATAGAAAAACAAAAACAAGATAGTGAAATTGCAAATAGTAGAAAATCTCAAGTTGGTTCCGGAGATAGAAGTGAGAAAATAAGAACTTATAACTATCCTCAAGGAAGAATTACAGATCATAGAATAGGAATGAGTATATATCAGATGGAGAATTTCTTAAATGGGGATATTGATGAAATGATAGACAATTTGATTGCTGCTGATAGAGCAGAAAGATTAAAGGGAGACGAGTAAAACAGATTGAAAGGAAGCCTCTTATGAAAGTATTAGTTATATCAGATATTCATGGTTCAAGCTATTATGCTAAAAAGATAAAAGAAATAAATAAAAAAGAAGAACCGGATAAGATTATTGTATTAGGAGATTTATATTATCATGGACCGAGAAATGAATTAACACAAGAATATAAACCAATGGAAGTAGCAAAAATATTAAATTCTTTAAAAGAGAAGTTAATTGTGATAAAAGGAAATTGTGATAGCGAAGTAGATCAGACAATATCTGAATTTGATTTTAAAGAAAATGTAGAAATAAATATTAATGGCTATAATGTATTTTTGACACATGGACATAAATATAATATGGATAGATTGCCTCCATTAGGTATAAAAATGGATGTAATGATGTATGGACATTTTCATGAAGGATTTATTATAGAAGAAAATGGAATCATATTTGCAAATCCAGGTTCAATTTCTTTGCCTAGAGGAAATTCTAAACATAGTTATTTGATATTCACAGATAAAGAATTAATTTTAAAAGATGTTGATGGAAATATAATAAAACAAATGGAATTACCACCAAGGTTGTAATAATAAGAAGTAAGAGTAATAAAAATAAACTCTTTAAAATAGACTTGAATAAAGGATATTTTAGAGAGTTTGTTTTTGTATTATAAAAAATATAAAGAGGTGGATTATGGAGATATTAAAGACAACTATTTTAGGACTATTTTTTGGAACATTTGGAACTACATTAGGTGGTATAATAGGAGTGGTAATTAAAAAACATTCTAATAAATTTTTAAGTTTTATATTAGCATTTGCATCAGGTCTTATGATGTCTGTTATATGTTTTGATTTATTACCAGAAGCATTAGGGATTAGTAATATTGTTAATGTGATTATTGGAACGATTATAGGCATTGTGTCTATGATTTTTTGTGATATATTAGTAGAAAAAAAGTTTAGTGTAAATTCTAAAACTAAGGGTATGGAAAATAATTTATTAAAAACTGGTATTATTGTGTCAATTGGTTTGGCTATTCATAATTTCCCAGAAGGTTTAGCAATTGGTTCAGGATTTGAAGCATCATTAAAGCTTGGATTAAGTTTAGCAATAGCGATTTGCTTACATGATATACCAGAAGGTATATCAATGGCGGTACCAATGAAAAATGGAGGAATGAAAATATCAAAAGTGATTTTTTATGTTATATTATCAGGAATTACTACAGGTATAGGAGCGTTTTTTGGAGCAATTATTGGATCTATATCACAAGTTGTAATTTCAATATGTTTGAGTTTTGCAGCAGGAGCAATGTTATATATTGTATCTCGGAGAACTTATACCAGAATCTAATAAACTTTATCAAGGAAGGATGACAGCACTTGGAAATATGATAGGATTTATTATAGGGATTTTTGCAACAACACTATAATTTAAAAATATAAGAAATATAAACATTTCTTACTTAACTGTAACAACAAAAGCAAGTAATTTTTAAAATTCACTTGCTTTTTATATAGGGATATAGTAAAATGCAAACAGACATTTGAAAAAACATAAAAAATTAAAATATTAAAAAAAAGAAATATATAGAATTAAACAAGAAAAGCGACAAAAAACGACATAAAAATGAGACATTTGAGACCTGTCCCTTGTGTTTCGAGAAAGGAAGATTTGATGCAAGATATTTTAAAAGGATTAAATGATAAACAATATGAGGCTGTGGTTAATACAGAAGGACCTTGTTTGGTTATAGCTGGTGCTGGAAGTGGTAAAACTAAGGTATTAACACATAAGATAGCTTATTTAATTGGAGAAAAGGGCGTTCATCCTTGGGATATATTAGCGATTACTTTTACTAATAAGGCTGCAAATGAAATGAAAGAAAGAATAGAGGGCTTAGTGGGAGAAGCTGCAAAAGATATTTGGATGGGTACATTCCATTCTATTTGTGTTAGAATTCTAAGAAGATTCATTGATAGAATTGGATTTGATTCTTCATTTATTATTTTTGATACATCTGACCAAAAGACATTAGTAAAAGGGTGTTTAAAAGATTTAGCAATTGATGATAAAATGTTTACAGATAGAGCGGTTCTTTCTGAAATTAGTAATGCAAAAAATGAAATGCTAGAGCCAGAACAATACCAAGCAAGAGCAAATGGAGATTTTAGAAAAGAAAAGATTGCATCTGTTTATAATTTATACCAAAAGAGATTAAGAGAAAATAATGCTATTGATTTTGATGATATTATAAATTATACAATAAAAATTCTAATGGAAAATGAAGATGTTCTTGAATATTACTCAAATAAATTTAAATATGTTTTAGTAGATGAATATCAAGATACTAATAAGGCACAATTTACTTTAGTTACAATGTTTGCTTCTAAAAATGGAAATATAACAGTTGTTGGAGATAATGATCAAGGTATTTATAGTTTTAGAGGTGCGGATATTTCTAATATATTAAATTTTGAAAGAGATTTTCCAGGAACAAAGATTATAAAATTAGAGCAAAACTACAGATGTACAGGAAACATATTAAAAGCAGCAAATAGTGTAATTAAAAATAATGAAGTAAAATATAAAAAAGAGTTATGGACACAAAACGAGGAAGGAAATTTACCAAGAGTATATCAAGCACAAAATGAATATGATGAAGGCACATATATTGTAGAGCAAATGGAACATTTAAGAAGAGAAGAATATTATAAATATTCAGATTTTGCAATATTATATAGAATGAATACACAATCAAGAGCAATTGAAGATATCTTAAGGAGAGAAAATATTCCATATAAAATTATTGGTGGATTAAAATTCTATGAAAGAAAAGAAATTAAAGATATTATTGCTTATTTAAGATTAATTCAAAATAGCAATGATAATTTAAGTTTAAAAAGAATTATTAATGAACCTAAAAGAGGTATTGGAAAAACTAGTTTAGATAAAGTTGAACAACTTGCAGAAGCAAATGGAATATCAATGTATGAAATAATAAAAAATGCAGAACAATATGGATTAAATAGAGTATATTTAAATTCTAGAGAGTTTATAAATTGTATAGAAGAGTTAAAAGCAAAAAAAGATGAATTAACAATTTCAGAGTTAATAAAATTAACCTTAAAAAAATCAGGATATACAAAAGCATTAGAAAACGAAAATACTGTAGAAGCTGAAAATAGAATAGAAAACTTAGACGAATTTTTAACAGTTGCCATCGAATTTGAAGAGGAAGAAGCTGAAAATAGTTTAAGTACATTTTTAGAAGGAATAACTCTTTCTAGCGATATAGATGATTTAGAAGAAGGAGAAGAATATGTAACATTAATGACTTTACATAGTGCAAAAGGTCTAGAATTCCCAGTTGTATTTTTAGTAGGAATGGAAGAAGGAATATTCCCAGGATATAAATCTATTTCTGAGCCAAAAGAATTAGAAGAAGAAAGACGTTTATGTTATGTAGGAATAACAAGAGCAAAAGAAAATTTATTCTTGACTTGTAGTAAGCAAAGAACTATTTTTGGTTCTACTAGTTATAATCCAGTTTCTAGATTTTTAAATGAAATTCCACAGGAATTATTAGAAGGATATGATGAAGCTTTCGGAGAAACTAAAAATAAGGAGCAAATGTTTAAAGATTCACAATATACATGGAGTTATGGAAGTAGAAATAACGGTAATATTAAAACATATAAAATAGAAGAACAAAAAGCAACTGTAGCAGCAAGTTCTAATAATACTAATAATGGATTTATGTTTAGAACTGCAGAAAGTTTTTTAAATAATTTATCAAAAAAATCAACAAGTAATATAGATTTATCAAAATATAAATCAGGAGTCAAAGTATTTCATAAGAAATTTGGAGAGGGAATTATTAATCAAGTAGAACCAGAAGGAGAAGATTTAAAAGTTGATATTGACTTTAATAAAGTAGGTCATAAAAGGCTTATGGCCAAATTTGCTAATTTAGAAATAATAGGATAAAGTAATAAAAGGTAAGACAAAATTTTTGTTTTACTTTTTTATTGTATAAAACGGTAATGGGTGATAAATTATGGATTTATCGCCCATTGTCCTCTTATACAACAAAAAAGCCGAAACTTAAAATATTTTTGAGTTAAAAAAGTAATAATGTTTTTGTTTTGAATAAAAAAATTAAAAATGGAAAATATAATTTAAGAATAACAAAAAGAAAGGAAGTATAAAAATGGCAGATTTAAATCAAATGGAATTACAAAATTTAAGACATTTAATAGGTGCACATGAAAACGCTTACCAAAAATTGAACACTTATTCTTCACAAGCTGTTGACCCACAAATTAAGCAATTGTTTGCAAAATCCGCACAAGATGCATTAAACACAAAACAAAAACTAATAAGTTTTTTAAATAATTAGTAGAAAGGAGAATAAACATGGACGAAAAAGTAATGGTAAATGACATTTTAGCTGGTGTAAAATCTGATTTAACAGCATATCAAACAGCAATATCAGAAGCTGAAAATATGCAATTAAGACAAGCTTTTCAACAAATTAGAAATAATGATGAAAGTTTTCAATATGAGTTATTTAAAATAGCTCAAGCAAAGGGATATTACGTTCCTGCACAAAAAGCAAGTGTAACAGAAATTAATACTGTTAAAAATGAAGTGCAACAATAATATATAGAATATTAACTAGAGCTAGAGTTTTAAATTCTAAATTTTATAAATAGAATTTAAAATTTTAGCTTATTTAAATGTTGAACACAACTTTACTTGTATAAGATTGAAGCAAAAAAATTGTGGAAAGCTAAATATAAAATTAATATAAATTATACAGGTTTTCGATTTGTTTTTTAGTCGGGTTTTATAACGCAAATAAAAATAATAGTACTTTCTTAAAGTGAAAATGAGAGATAAATGGAATAAAAATAAGATAATATTAAGAAAAGCTTAAAAATTTACGGAAATTAGAGAAGCAGTCTCTTTGCAAAAAAAGAAATATTACAATATGATTACAAAAAAAGTATAATTATGTATAAAGATACAAAGGAGATAAAGAATAATGTTTAAAAAAGTATTAGTACATACGAGAAGAGGAATTAAATTCACAATTCTCTTTATGATAGCAGCTTTTTTAATTGTAGGTATAATTGCTTTTCTCTACAAACCAACATATAGCGTATTTATAAAAGGAGAACAAGTAGGATATACTGGCGATAGAACAAAGCTACAACATAAAATTAATGATTATGTTGAAAATGGAGATGGGACTAATAAAAATGTTGCATTTGTACAGTTAGCTGATCTTCCAGAATATAAATTATGTTTGCTAAAAAAAGATATAGTGACAAACGATGATGAAATATTTAATAAAATAAAAGAAGAAGGAACGACTTATTATAGATATTATGCAATAGCGGAAAACGAAGAAGAAAAATTATATGTTTCAAATTTCGAAGAAGCAGAAGGAGTTGTTAATACATTAAAAGAAAAAAATAGTACTAATATGGACAAAATATCTATAGTAGAGAAATATGAGACTGATATAAAAGATTTAATATCATCAGAAGAAGCAATATCAAAATTATATGTAGAACAACCTAAAAAAGTAACAGTAGCTAAAACTAGTAATAAAACATCAACTACTAATAAATATGCTGCGACAGGAAGTGTAAATACAGCATTAACTACATCTACAGCGAAAACAAGTCTTGGAATTTCTTTGATTAGACCTGTATCTGGTATTATAACATCTAGATTTGGAGCAGGAAGTAGAATAAGAAGATCTTCACATACGGGATTAGATATTGCGACTTCTACAGGAACACCAATTCAAGCAGCAGCATCAGGAACAGTAACTTTTTCAGGATATAAAGGATCATATGGTAATATGATAGTTATTACTCATTCAAATGGAGTACAAACTTATTATGGACATTGTAGTAAATTATATGTATCTGCAGGAACTACCGTATCACAAGGACAAACTATTGCTGCAGTAGGCTCAACAGGAAATTCGACTGGCCCACATTTGCATTTAGAAGTAAGAGTAAATGGAGTAGCGTATAATCCACAAAACTATGTTTATTAATATAAAAAGACGGGTATATAAATCATATCCGCCTTTTATGTCATTTAGAAATAAAATAATCAATTCCTTTTGTAATAGCATTTTTTTTCATAATAGCCGTTCCGTGTTCGAGTAATTTTGATTCAAAACTATTTGAACATGAAAAAGGTGTAAGAAATTCAGATGCTATAGAATAAAATGTTTTTCTATATTGATAAGAAGTATTGATGTTCTTTATAATTAAGTAATATGTATCATTATATAAATATAATGAAATATTTTTAGATAAACTTTTTATATCAAGATTTTCAGTATTATTAATACATTCACAAAAATTACAAAATTCATCAAAGTTTGTAAATCTATAAATTTCTTGATTAGATAAAAAGTTTACAGTTTTTCTTTTTACTGTGAGTTTTTTATTCGAAACATTAGAATTTTTTTGAGATTCTTGAGGAGAATATTTTGTTATGGTAAAAATAAAAATATCATCAGATGAAGAAAATGTTTCTATTAATAGTTTGCAACCATCAGTATTAAAGCCAACTTCTTCTTTTGCTTTTTTTAACATATTTGTAAAAAAGTTTTGTTCCTTTAAAGCCTTTGTCATAAATGAACGAATGTCTAAGTTTTTTATATCTAAATCTGAAGGCTTAACAATGACACGTATTTTATTTTCGGTTAATTTTTCTATTTTCATAAAGATAAGATCCCCCTTAAATACTTATTAATTATATTATACTACTAGTATTATTATATTGAAATGTATAATTTTTGGTAATTAAATTTTTAGATTTTGTTAATATAGCATATTAAATTTTATAATTCAAGTGAAATTACATAAATTTACTTGAAAAAATTGCTAATTCAATATATAATACTACTGTGTTAAAAATGAATATCCGTAAGGAAAAATAAAATTTTTGGAGGTATAAATAATGGCAACAAAAGAAAAAAATATATGGATACTACTAATATTTATTTTGTCAGGGTTAGTGGTAGGAGGATTGCTGGGAGAATTAGCATCTAAAGTAGATTGGCTTTGGTGGCTTTCTTATAATCAAGTTTTTGGATTAGAAAATCCAATAGTTTTAGACTTAAGTGTTGTTAAAATTACTTTTGCACTTATGTTTAAAATAAGTATATCAAGTATTATAGGTATGGTACTAGCAATATTTATATATAAAAAAATATAAAAGACAAAATAGGGGCAATTTAGATAAGAAAGGAATGGAAATATTTTGTCCATAAAAATGAAAGAATTACCAAAATCAGAAAGACCATACGAAAAATTAGAATTATATGGTGAAAAAACATTGTCTAATGCAGAATTATTAGCAATTATTATAAAAACAGGGACGAAGGATGAGACATCAGTAGAATTAGCACAAAGAATTTTAAAATTAAATGATACAGATACAGAAGATTTATCTTATTTACAAGCGCTATCAATAGAAGAGTTAATGCAAATAAAGGGAATAGGAAAAGTAAAAGCAATTCAATTAAAAGCCGTAACAGAAATAGCAATTAGAATGTTTAAAACATCAAATTATAAGGCTATAACCATAAAACAGCCACATGATTTAGCTAAAATATTAATGAGTGAATTGAAATTTGAAAAAAGTGAAAAAGTAAAAATTATTGTTTTAAATAATAAAAATGAAATACAAAAAATAAAAGATATAGCAACAGGTGGAAGTAATTTTGCTAATGTTTCAATAAAAGATATTTTATCAGAACCAATAAAAATGAAAGCACCTAAAATTATAGTAGTACATAATCATCCTAGTGGAGATTCAACGCCAAGCAAACAAGATATAGTCTTTACAGAACAATTATACGAAATATCTGAGCTAATGGGAATACAACTATTAGATCATTTGGTTATAGGTAATATGAATTATACTAGTATATTTTCAAAAATGTTTTCTTAAATTGGTATATAAGACAAGTAGGGAGGAGTTTAGATAAAATGAATTTTATGAAATTTTTTACGTGGGGATCAAAAGATATTGGAATAGATTTAGGAACAGCAAATATTTTAGTAACTTTAAAAGGAAAAGGAATTATATTAAAAGAACCATCTGTTGTAGCAATTGATAGAAAAACAGGAAATATTGTGGCAACAGGTACTGAAGCAAAAGAAATGTTAGGAAGAACACCAGAACAAATTAAAGCAGTAAGACCTTTAAAAGATGGAGTTATTGCTGACTTTACAGCAACACAATTAATGCTTAAAAATATAATTGGAAAGGTAGCTAAAAGATATAATATTGGAAAACCAAGAGTTGTTGTTGGAGTTCCATCTGGAATTACAGAAGTTGAAGAAAGAGCTGTGGAAGAATCAGTTTTGCAAGCTGGTGCAAAAGAAGTGTATTTAATTGAAGAACCAATGGCAGCAGCTATTGGAGCATCTTTAGATGTAGGAGAGCCAAGTGGTAATATAATTGTTGATATTGGAGGAGGAACTACAGAGGTAGCAGTTATTTCTCTTGGAGGAATTGTTGTAAGTCATTCTTTGAGAGTTGCAGGAGACGAGTTAGATGAGGATATTGTAAATTATATTAAAAAAGAAGAAAATTTAGCAATAGGAGAAACTACAGCAGAACAAATAAAAATGCAAATTGGATGTGCAATGCCATTAATGACAGAAACTTCAATGGAGATAAGAGGAAGAGACTTGGGAAATGGTTTACCTAAAAATATAACAGTAACTTCAGTTCAAATAGAAGATGCAATTCAAGAATCAATTAACAAAATTGTAGAAGTAGTAAAAATGACATTAGAAAAAACTCCACCAGAACTAGCTTCAGATATAATGGAAAAAGGTATAGTTTTAGCAGGTGGAGGAGCTTTAATTAAAAATTTGGACAAACTATTAAGTTTAGAAACAGGAATGCCTGTTTATGTAGCTGAAGAACCTTTAGATTGTGTAGTAAGAGGAGCTGGAAAAACTTTAGAAGATATAGAAAGATTAAAAAGAGTTCTTGTTAATGCTAGAAGTAGAAGATAAAAAACTATAAAAATTTTTATAAAAAAAAAGGAGTAAAAGATGTACAGAAATAAAAAGAATGGGATAATTGGAATTATAATAACAATAATTATACTAATTTTAGTTGTTATATTTTCAAATGGTGAAACAAATAGTAATTTCATTGAAAATGCAGCTACTAATTTAATTATGCCAATACAAAATGGTTTAACATACTTAAAAAATAAATTAGGTGGAAATAACACATTTTTTACAGATATAAATAATTTAAAAGATGAAAATAAAGAGTTAAAACAAAAGAATAGTGAATTAGAACAATCATTAAGAGAATTGGAAAATATAAAGACACAAAATGAAACATTAAAAGAATATCTAAATTTAACAGAGAAATATGGAGAATATAAAACTATTCCAGGGTATGTAATTAATAAAGATATTAGTAATTATTCAAAAACAATTATAATCAATATAGGAAAAAAAGATGGTGTAGAAGAAAATATGACAGTAATCGGAAATGAAGGACTAGTAGGACATGTTATTTCAGTAACTGATACGACAGCGAAAGTTCAAACTATAATAGACACTGCAAGTTCTGTAAGTTGCTCAATGAGTACAACGAAAGATAGTATAGTATGTAAGGGAACATTAGATGAAAAATCATCATTAAAAGCAATGTATATACCAACAGATGCTAATATTATACAAGGAGATAGTATTGAAACTTCGGGGCTAGGTGGAATTTATCCAAAAGGAATTCATATTGGAACAGTTAAAAAAGTAACAAATACGCAGAATATGACTGATAGATATGCGTTAGTAGAAACAGCAGTAGATTTTGATAAATTAGATACAGTTTTAGTTATCACAAATAAATAAAAGAGAGGTGAACAAATTGAAAAAGACAGTGATTAATATTGCTTTAATAGTTACAACAATTATTATATATTATTTACAATCAAACTTTTTTAGTTGGTTCAATATAGCAGGAGTAATGCCTAATTTATTTGTGATTCTAGTATTGTTTATTGGATTATTTGCAAGTAGAACTATGGGAACGGCATATGGTGTTGCAATAGGTGTTGTACTAGACTTTTTATTAGGAAATAAAATAGGAATTTATGCGGGGACTTTAGGAGTTATAGGATTTTTAGCTGCAGTTTTTGATAAAAACTTTTCTAAAGATAGTAGGATGACAATTATGTTCATGGTTTCGGGAGCAACTATAATATTTGAAGTATTAAAGTATTTCTTAAATTACATTTTTTTAGCAACAAATGTTGAGATATTTAATTTTATAATAATCTTAATTATAGAAACTATTTACAATGTAATAATGACTATTATTTTATACCCATTAATTCAAAAGTTTGGATATTATATAGAAAATGAATATAAAGGAAATAAAATATTAACTAGATATTTTTAATAATTAGAAAAATAGAAAGAAGGTGTAAGTTTGGCGAGAAATAGAAAAGTAGCAAATGTTAATTTAAGATATAATATTTTAACAGTTATTATATATATAGTAGGAATTATATTGATTGTCAAACTATTTAGCCTTCAAATTATTCATGGAGCGGAATATAGAGAACAATCAAATACTAGGCTTACAAGAGAGAGTGTTTTAGAAGCATCTAGAGGAGCGATATTAGATAAAACTGGTACTTCACTTGTAACATCTAAAATGGAATTTTCACTTGAAATGTATAAAAGCAAAGTCGATAATGATACATTAAATCAAGATATATTAAACATGATTGAAGTATTGGAAAAGTATGAAATATCATATGTAGATTCATTTCCTATTAATATAGATCCATTTGAATTCAAAATTTCTGATGAGACACTTCAAAAATGGAAGAAGTCAAATAATTTAAACGAAAATATTACGGCAGAAGAAGCTTTTTACAAATTTAAAGACAAATATAAAATAAAAAATACAAATGATGTACAAGAAATAAGAAAAATTATTGCTATTAGATATGAATTGGCACAAAAGGGATATAGTAGTACAAAATCTGTAACTATTGCTAAAAACATACCAAGAGAAGCAGTAGCAGAATTTAGTGAAAGTTCAGATAAATTTACTGGAATAAATATTGTAGTACAGCCAGTAAGAGAATACACATCTGGAAATTTGGCATCACATATATTAGGATATGCATCACAAATTAGTTCAGAAGAATATGAGTCAAGAAAAAATACATATAGTCAAAACGATCTTATTGGAAAAACAGGAATTGAATCTGTGTTTGAAGAGTATCTAAAAGGAAAAAATGGAACAAAGCAAATAGATATGGACGTAGAAGGAACTACAACTGCAGAATATATATCAGAGGAAGCAGTGGCCGGTTCTGATGTAGTACTTACAATTGATGCAAATTTACAAAAAGTAACTGAAAATGCATTAGCAGCCAATATTCAAAAAATTGCAAGTGGTGGATTTGGAAAAGCATATGATGCAAAAGCTGGTGCATGTGTAGTTATGAATGTAAATAGCGGAGAGATACTTGCAATGGCTAGTTATCCAGATTATAATCCGGCAGACTTTGTAGGAGGAATTAGTCAAGAAGCATGGAATAATTATACGAACAATGAAGCAAAGCCACTAGTAAATAAAGCAATACAAAATTCTTACTCACCAGGATCAACATTTAAAATGGTAACAGCAATAGCTGGACTAGAATCAGGAGTTATAAATACAAATACTAAAATCAATGATACAGGAATTTATACAAAATATAGAGATTATCAACCTAAATGTTGGTATTATACAGATTATCATAGGGGACATGGATATTTAGATGTATCTGGTGCAATTGAAAAATCTTGTAACTATTTCTTTTATGAAACAGCAGATAGAATGGGAATTGATACTTTAGTAAGGTTTGCTAAATATTTTGGATTAGGAAGTAAAACAGGAATAGAACTAAGAGGAGAAACAGCAGGAGTGGTGTCTGGAAAAGAATCAAAACAAAAACTACATAATAATGAACCATGGAGCGCAGGTGATACTCTTCAATCTGCAATAGGTCAATATGATAATGAATTTAGTCCTATACAAATGGCAAGATATATTAGTATGCTTGCAAATGGAGGTCATAAAATAGATCCTACAATTATAAAGACAATAAGAAATGCAGATGGTTCAGAAGCTTCAAGAGAAGAAATTAATAAGTTTGTAAATAGCAAGTTGGGAATAGAAGATGATAATTCAGAAGAAATAAATATCAATCAAAACTATTTGAATGCTGTTTTAGAAGGAATGAAATCTGTTACAAGTGATTCAGGAGGAACAGCATATGTAAGATTTAAAGATTTTAATATTAGCGTTGGAGGAAAAACAGGTTCTGCAGAAGCTGCAGGAAATAAAGTACATGCATGGTTTGTAGGTTTTGCACCTTTTGAAAATCCAGAAATAGCAATTGTTGTTATGGTAGAAAATGGTGGACATGGAAACTATACAGCAGAAGTAGTTAGAGATATTATGGCTGAATATTTTGGAATGAACACTCAAAATGTAGAAGAAGATATGAGTGCAACTCCATATGTACAAATATTAAACTAAAAAATAAATAAGAAAGGATGTAAAAATGAGGAGTAGTAGTGTAAGTATTAATTTAAAAAAGGACCAAATCTTAATAAAATTAAATGAAAATGCAGAACAAGAAAATATTGTAGAAGCATTGAAAAAGAAGCTTCCAGAGTTAAAAAAATTATATAAAGAAGAAAAAACACCTATAAAAGTAACTGGAAAAGTATTAAAAAATAAAGAAATTGATGAAATCCAAGAAATAATTAAAGACAAGATAGATGTTGAAATAGATTTTGACATGCCAAAAAGCCTAGGGTTATCTAGCATAAAGAAAACTTTTGAAAGAAAAATAGCAATATCAGAGACAAAATTTCATAGAGGTTCTCTTCGTTCTGGACAAAAATTAGAAACAGAAGGAAGCATAATAATATTAGGAGATGTAAATTCTGGAGCAGAAGTAATTGCATCTGATAATATTGTAGTTCTAGGGACGCTTAGAGGTTTAGCCCATGCAGGCGCAAAAGGTAATAAGCAAGCTATAATTGCAGCTGGATTGTTTGATGCTGTACAAGTTAGAATAGCTAATATAGTTAAAGAGATAGACAGAGAAGAAGAACCATTGCATAAACAAGCATATATTAGTGTGGTTGAAGATAAGATTGTTATTGAATAAATAAAGCTTAAGTTAATAATAGTAAAATTAATGATAAAAATAACATCTCATCATGAACTTCTTCTTTGTAAAGGAAAAACAGTAATCCAAGTATTATAAGATCATCTAAATATAATTCGATTCCTAATATTTCTAAAATAGGTTCATCTAAATTCGTTTCAACAAATGGATTTGCAAAATGAATTGGACCGAAAGAATTATATTTAAATGATCTTTTTTTCTGCTCTGAATTTTCTTTTTGCTCTTTTTCAAAATCCTCTGAAGGAATTGAATTAATATTAGGATTTGAGTTATTAGTATTTTGAATTATAGGTCTATTATAATTAGTATAGTAGGGATAATATTGATTTTGATAAGGAAATCTAAAAAATGGAAAACTAGGCATTAGGATTCTCCTTATTATCATTTTTTAATAATTCAGCAATTTTAGCTACATTTAATAAGTTAGCATATTGGTCTAATTTTTCTTTTCGACCTTCTCTTAAATAGGGCTTTAAAGAATATAATAAATTTGACCTTGGATCATTTTTGTTGTTCATTTTTTCCATAACAGATTTCATTTTTAAAATAGTATTCATATCTATATTGTTAAAATTAAAAGAATTATTTGAAGAGTTTTGCTCTGATTCTGTATTTCCGTTAGTATTTGAATTATTTGATTGGCCTTGGGAAGGAGAAGTATTTTGCATCATGGAAGAGAAATTTTGTATCATTTCTGGGGGAATTTGAGAAATAACATCATTAAGTTCTCCCTTATTCATCATATTTTTTAATTTGTTTATTGTATTTTCATCAAAATTAAAGTCGCTCAAAAATATCACCTCTTAAATAAATATATTCATAAATCTCTTAACTATGTATTATTATATGAAATAAAAAGTATAAATGTTACAAAGAAATGAGGCTTAAATTATGACATAAAACAGATATATATTTATAATGTAATAAAACAGATACAAAAATGTAATATTTATAACAAATAAAATTAAATTGTGTTTCCGTAACAATAAAACAACAATTAACATAAAAAGTATCGAAAAACGCTTAAAAGTATTGAAAAAAATGGAAAAGAGAGTTATAATGGTACATAGAGATATTATAATCTAAGGAGGATTACTATGAAAAATAAAGTATTAAAAATAGTGACAGTCATTATATTGTTGGCAACTCTAACTATGGCTAACTTTATTTACGTTGGCTATGGATTAGTAAGCTATGCAGCAAGTAGTATAGCTACAAATCATCAAAATGTAGAATTTGATGCACAATTAAAGGAAGGGAATATCTTATCTTTATTAATTAATGTAAAAAAAGAAGGATATTTTAATGGAGAAATTACTTTGGAAAATAGTAATTTTACTATTGACACACAGCAAAGTAATCAATATATAAACAAAATTGAAGATAGTAAAATAGTGTTAAATCAAATAAATGCTGGAACTACAGCACAAGTTGATTTGAAAATCAAATCTGTTAATAAGGAGATATTTGATGCAGGTTTATTAAGTGCGGTAAGTAAGTTGAATTTAAATGGTAAATACATGGATAGTACACAAAAAGATATTACCATAAAAGCTTCAAGAGAAGTAAAATTAGAATATGTTGATAATAACACAGTGGATAATATAGAAAGTACAACAAATATTATAACTAATAAAATAATGAAAGTATCAGGAGAAGATAAAAGAGTTGTACAATTAGAAGTTGCTTTAGGATTAAAAGAAAACAATTATCCTATAAAGGAAATGGAACTTCAAATGAAAATACCAACTATAAATAATAAACAACCAACTATAGTGAAAAAAATAGATTTTAATACTATGACACATTGGGATTATAAATATGAAGAATCTGCAGTTGAAATTAAATTTACTAATGAACCAAATGAACAAAACAACATTTTATGGAAAAAAGAAGGTAACGAAAAAGTTGTTTTGACATTAATCTATGATAAAGATTCAACATTAGATAATATTACATTACAACCAGAAATAAAAGTAACATTATATGATGGAAAAGAGCTTTCAACTAATACAGTTATAGACAAAACACAATTAAGTGAAGAAAAAGATGCTATAATACAAACAACAGCATCAAATAGTGAAAGTTCAATTTATAAAGGAAAATTGTATTCAGGAATAGATAGAAGTTATGAAGAAACAACAAAAATTGCAGTAAATTTAGCAAATGCTGAAGATTATATTAAAGTTGCAGAAAAAGCAACTAACTATGTAGGTGATGATGAAGAAGCAAGTGCAAATGTTGTATACAATAAAACTACTATAAAAAAAGAAGAATTTGATAAAGTACTTGGAGAAAATGGAAAAATAACAATAACAAATGAAAATGGTGAAGTTCTTGCAACAATAGATAATGCAACACAAGTTGATGAAAATCAAAATATTGTTATTGATTATGAAGGAAAAGAACCTAGTGCAATAGAAGTAAAAACAACAGCACCTATTAAAGAAGGAGACTTAGAATTAGTACATACTAAAACTATAAAAGAAAATCAAAACAAAGATTTAATAAAAAAAGCAACAGAGCTTAATACTACTATTGAATATGGATATAATACAGAAATTACTAATAAAGTAGAATCAACAATAAAATTAGTGGAATCAAAAACAGAAGCAAGATTAGAAGTAAATAAAGAAACATTATCCACAGTTGTTGATAATACAGTGGAAATGAAAGCAATATTAAAAGGAAATAGTGAACAATATAATTTATATAAAAATCCAACAATTGCATTTGAATTACCAGAAGAAGTAGAAGAAATAAAAGTAAATAGTGTAGATTTAATTTATGATAATGAATTAAAGGTAAAAAATTACGAAGTAACTGGAAGAACTCTAAAAGTTTATTTAGAAGGAGAACAAAAGAATTACAAAGACTTAAGTATTGAAGGAACAGTTATTGTAGTAAATGCAAATATTAATGTTAATAAAAAATCTGCTACAAAAGATTCTAAAATAACTATGATATATCAAAACAATGAAGAAACAAATAGTGATTCAAAAGAAATTAGAATTGTAGCACCAAAAGATGTTACTGCTATAAACAGCATAAAGGAATTAAATGTTGAGACAATAGGTCAAGAAGAAACAAAAAAAGTAGCATTGGCAAGAGGAAGTAAAACAAAACAATTAGAGACAGAAATAGAAATAGTTAATAATAATGAAAATGCAATTGAAAATGTTAAAATAATAGGAACATTCCCAACTAAAAATAAAGAAAACAATATGGATATAAAATTACTAGAGGGAATTACTTTAGAAGGTATAGATGGAGCAAAAATATATTATACAGAAAAAGAAGATGCAACTACAGATGTAAAAGATTCTGGAAATGCTTGGACTGAAGAAATAACAGATACAAGTAAAGTAAGAAAATATTTAATTGATGTACCAAGTTTAGAAGCACAATCAAGTATAAAAGGAACATATAAAGTAGAAATACCAGAATTATTAGAATATAATCAATCAGCAAAACAAGGCTATACAGTACAATATACAAACAGCCTATCAAAAACTGAAGGCGAAATGAAAGCGACTACTATAGAATTAGAAACAGGAATAGGACCAAAATTAGAAACAAAACTAACTCCAACAGTTTCTGGTTCAGAAGTAGCATCTAATAGTACAGTAAAAAACGGAGAAGTTATTAAATATAAAATTGAAGTATCTAATGTAGGAAGTGAAGATCTTACAAATGTAACATTACAAGGAGATGTTCCAGAAGGTACAACATTAGTAGAACCACAAGAAAATTATGAATATACAGGAGCTTCTTATTATAAAGAATTAACTGATAAAACTTATAATGCTAAAATAGATAAAATAAGAGCTGGAGAAGTTATAACAGGAACATATGAAGTAAGAGTAAATGCTGGAGTTGAGTCAGGAACAAAATTATTAAATACAGTACAAGCACAATATGGAGATGTTATTAAAAAATCAAATGAATCTCAATTATTAACAGAAAGTGGAGATATACGAGTAAGTGTAAAAAGAGTTACTGATAGAAAAGTAGATTTATATGAATCTGGAACAGTAAGATATTTTGCTATTATAGAAAATTTAGCAAATTCTAAAAGCGAAGATGTAATAATAAATACTAATAAATCTGATAATATAGAACCATCTAGAGTAGTATTATTAACAGGAATGAAAACAGGAGAAAATGCAAATCAAGATGAATCTATAAATAGTGAAGAAATAGATTATAGAGACGAAATGAATATAGGTTCTTTGGGAGCTGGAGAAGTAAAAGTTTTAAGTTATGATATGTCTATTAAAAAATTAGATAGTACAAATAAAATAGGATTCTCAGTAATAGCCAAAGAAGGAAAAAGTGAATATAAATCTAATCGTATAGAAGAAAATATAAATAAAGTAAATGTTGCATTAAATATGACGACGAACACACAAAGTCAATATGTAAAAGCAGGAGATAACATTGAATATACAATTACAGTAAAAAATAATGGAACAGAAGGAGTAAGTGGACTAAAAATAATAGATAAAATACCAAGTAGTTTAACAGTAGATAGTGTAACATTTGATGATGAAACAATAGAAGCATATAAAGATATAAATGATATAGAAATTTCTTGTGATATAGCTTCACAATCTGAGAGCACAATTAAAATATCAACTACAGTAAAATATTCAGTAGATAGAACAAATGCAGAACCAATTACAAATGTTGCATATGCAGAGATGTTAGGAGAAAGAGTTGCAACGACTTCAGAAATAAATCATATTATTGAAGCAAATAAAGAAAACGCAGATACAGATAAAGATGAGGATGGAAAAGGTAATGAAGATATTGCAAATGGAAGCAAAATGATAACAGGTGTTGCTTGGTTTGATGAAAATGCAAATGGACAAAGAGATGATTCAGAAAAAACATTATCTAATATAAAAGTACATTTATTAAATACAAAAACAAACAATTTAGTTAAAGACACAAAAGGAAACGTACTAGAGGCAACAACAAATGATAATGGAGTGTATGTATTAAATAATATAGGAAGCGGAAAATACATTGTTGTATTTGAATATAATAAAACTCAATATGCATTAACAAAATACAAAGCAGAGAATGTTGATGAAAGCAGAAATTCAGATGTTATGACAAATGAATTATCAATAGAAAACGAAAAACAACAAGTAGCTTCAACAGATATTATAGAAATAAATAATGAAAATGTTTCTAATATTAATATTGGATTAATTGAATTAAAGAACTTTAACTTTAGATTAGACAAATATATTAGTAAAATACTAATTCAAAATTCAGCAGGAACAACAGTAAAAGAATATACTGATGCAACTGTAGCCAAAGCAGAATTAGATGGAAAGAAAATTAATGGAACAACAGTTATTATTGAATACGAAATAAAAGTAACAAACATAGGTGAAGTTGACGGATATGTAAGAAAAATAGTAGATTACATGCCAAGTGACTTGAAATTTAGTTCTGAATTAAATAAAGATTGGTATCAAACAGGAACAGATCTTTATAATACAAGTTTAGCAAACGAAAAAATAACAGCAGGACAATCAAAATCAGTTAAATTGACATTAACAAAGGCAATGACAGAAAATAATACAGGTTTAATAAATAATACAGCGGAAATTGCAGAAAGTTATAATGAACTAGGAATAGCTGATAGCAAATCAACTCCTGGAAATAGAGTAAATGGAGAAAGTGATTATGGCTCAGCAGATGCAATATTAAGTTTAAAAACAGGTGGAGAAGTTTATATAGCAATTACAATTATAGCTATAATTGCATTAGGAATTCCAACATTTATTATAATAAGAAAAAAATACATAAAAGGTGATAGAAAATAGAAAGGAAAGGAGGTATAAAAATGAGTAAGATAAAAAAATTAGCAGTTTTATGTTTTATGATATTACTAGGAAGTTTTGTTATTACGAATTCAGTAAATGCTGAATCAAAGTATTTTTCATATAATGATTTATGCTATAATGAAACTTTACTTTGTGCACAACATCATCAAAGTATGTATGGATCTACATATAAATTAATTACTGAAATAAATATAACAGGAAATAAATCAACAGGAAATGGTGCAACAGTAGAGAGTTGGCATAATGCTAAATTGGCAGCAATTTTATCAAATAAAAGAGGAACATTAGAAAATTATGGAGGAAGTGATGTTGAAAATTTACCAGTGCAAAATGCAATATGGAATTATTTAGGTACATGGCGTTCAGAAGTTGGATATAAACATGGAATTAAACAGGATTTCGTAAATAATTCAAAAGGTAATTTTAATACATCAATAGAAACAGAAGCAGAAGAGTATGCTAATAATTACAAAAATGGAAATTTGACACAAATAACTGATAAAACAGATAAAAGTAAAATAAAAGTAACACAATATACAGAAGGAAATGAACAATATTTAAGAGTAGGACCATTTAAATATGAATTTCCTGAAAAATTATCAGAAATTAATGTAATAACAGATAAAAATTCAAAAATGGAAATAAAATGTTTTGAAAAACGTATAAATGATAATCAATATTCTAAATATTCTAATATAAATCAAATTAAAAGTGGAAATGAGTTTTATATTAGTGTAAAGATGCCAACAGATGGTACAAGCCAGATAAAGAAAATTACAGTAAAAGGTAAAGCCAATGTAAAACATGTAACTATTAAATTCTGGGAAAGTACAAGTATGAGTCAACAAAACCTATTACAATATAACTATAGTAATGAAGAAATAGATATAAATCAAACTTTTGATTATAATATAAAAATATTAGGAAATTTAAAAGTTATAAAAGTTAACAAAGATAATATAAAAATAAAATTACAAGGTGTAGGATTTTATGTACAAAATAAAGATACTAAAAAATGGGTAAAAGTAGAAAATGACACAGTATCTTATACAGATAAAAAAGAAGATGCAACAGAGTTTATAACAGATAAAAATGGTGAAATTACAATTAAAAATTTAGTTGTAGGTACATATGTAGCTTATGAAACTAAAAACCCAAATTATGGTTATGAAATCATAAAAGAAGGACAAGAAAAGTCAATTACTGTAGATAAAACAGCAGAACTTCAAATTCCAAATAAGCAAAAATACATTAGACTTTCTGGATATGTATGGGTAGATAAAGTTTTTTCAAAACAAGCTTCTAGAAATGATTTATATAAAGATAATGATTATGATTCAAATGATATATTATTAGATGGAATTACTGTGAGATTAATTGATAAAACAACAGGTAAAGTAGTGAAAGAAGCTAAGACAGCAGATGGAGGAAAATACTTATTTACAGATGTTTTAGTAGATGAACTAGGAAATTATCATATAGAATTTGAATATGATGGATTAACTTATACAAATGTAATACCTCATATTGATAAAGATAATGGTTCAAAAGCTGCTGAAAATAGTAGTGTAAGAGATGAATTTAATAAAGGATTCTCAGTAATAGAAGGAAGTACAGAAAGTAATAAAGGTATTACAAAAGATAGTGCTGGAAATCCAAAATATGATTTAAATTATAACATTGACAAAAATAAACATACATCAACGCTTAACAATACAGGATTATATCCAATAACAGCTAATACAAATGAAACAGGATATGTTATAAAAGACCACTTTACTCCAGGACAAGAAGAAATTAAGTATATAAATTTAGGTTTATATGAAAGAGAGCAACCAGACATTGCATTAGTAAAAGATTTATATAATGTAAATGTTGCAATAAATGGATATAACCATATATATGAGTATGCAAACAGATTTAATAATCAAGGAGAATATGGAGACGGATTTAATGTAGGAGTTAAATTTGGAAATAAATATGGAAACATGTCATATACAAGAGCGATTTATGAAGCTGATAAAGAATATACAAGTTCAGATAAGAGCAAAGAATTAAAAGTATATGTAACCTATAAAATATCAATGAAAAATGAATCTTCTAATTTACAAGTACAAGTAAATAACATAGTAGATTACTATGATTCAAATTATACATTAATAAAAACAGGAACAGGAATTGACGAAAAAGGAAATGTAACAGGAGATATTTCAAACAGTGGTAGTCAAAGTTATAATGATAAATATCAAAAAGTAATTATTAATACAAATTCAAAGATAGAGCATAATAAATCAGCAGATGTCTATGTACAATTCGAATTAAATAGAGATGCTGTACTTAAAATCTTGAACGATAAAGAAAACTTAGATAATGTTGTAGAAATCAATTCTTATTCTGTATTTGATACAGATGGAAAAGTATATGCAGGAATAGATACGGATTCAAACCCAGGAAATGCAGTACCAGGAGATAAAACAACATATGAGGATGATACAGATTCAGCACCAGGTTTAAAATTAGTAGTTGCAGATAAGGCAAGAGAGATGACAGGTAAGGTATTCTTAGATTCTACTTCAAATGAATTAAAGACAGGAGAAGTAAGACAAGGTGATGGAATGTATACAGACGGAGAAAAGGGAATTAAAGATGTAAAAGTTACACTTAAAGAGAATATAGAAAGCGGAAAAGTATATGAAGCAACAACAGATGAAAATGGTGACTTCTATATTTCAGGGTATATACCAGGTGATTACACATTAACTTATACTTGGGGAGATAAAGAATATACAGTTCAAAATTACAAAGGAACAGTTTATGACAAAAATAGATATGATGCAAATGTTACAAATAAAGAATGGTATAAAACAGATGTAGATACTAGATATACTGATGCAATTGATAATTATAATACAAGGGAAAAAATTGATGATGAAATTGCAGAAGTTACAAATAAAACAGCTACTACAATTGATAAAATGGATTCAACAACACCAACAATGGGAATTAGTGTAGAATACACAACAACAACTACAATAGAACCAACAACTGATAAATTTAAAAGTCCAGACTTTAAGATTGAAAATATAGACTTTGGTATTGTAGAGAGAGCAAGACAAGATTTAGCTTTAAGAAAAAGAGTAAATACATTTAAAGTTACATTAGCAAATGGTCAAGTAATCGCAGATATGACAATAGATGAAAAAGGAAATATTACAGGAGAAAGAAATCATGTAACATATATGGGACCATCAAGTACTACTACACCAAAAAATGGACTTGTTAAATTAGAACTAGACAATGAGTTAATTCAAGGAGCAACAGTTGAAGTAGAATATGAAATAAAAGTAACTAATAATAGTGAATTAGATTATGTATCAGAGGACTTTTATAAATATGGAATTAAATCAGGCAATGAAGTTACTATAACACCAACATCAATTATAGATTACTTAGATAAAAATTGGGGATTTGAAGCTGAGAAAAATAAAGAATGGACTGTAAAGAGCTTAGATGAAATTAAAAACATTGTTGCAAAAGAAGTATACGAGAATGAAGATTCAACTATAGCTGACAAGACAATTCTTTACACAGAAAGTCTAAAAGGACAAAAATTAAAACCTACTGAATCAGCAACAGTAAATTTAAATGTTTCTAAAGTACTATCAAATTCAGATGAGATTTCATTAGACAATGAATCAGAAATTACAGAATTGACAAAGGACGGAGGTTCAAAACTAATTTCAACACCAGGAAATTATATTCCAGGACAAGAAGAAACTAAAGAGTCAGACGAAAGTATAGCAGAAACAGTAATCGTAACACCAAGTACGGGTGCTAATCTAGAATTTATTGTACCAATAATGATAGGAGTAATAGCATTAGTAATTTTAGGAGCTGGAGTAGTAATAATAAAAAAGAAGACTTTATAATATAAAACCAAAAAGGATTAAATCTGAATAGATTTAATCCTTTTTTCTTTACGCAAATAACTAATTGGAGAGTTTTTTGTAATATAAAAGAGAAATTTGTAATTAAATTGTAAATAAAATTTAAAGAAAGTGTATTAAAACAAGGCTAAATGACTGTCCCTAAAGGTATTACAGATGGAAAATGTAATATTTGGTTAAGCAGGAAAAAACTTATATTGATTTTGAAAACGAAAATAAGTACTATATATAGTAAGGAAAAGTATAAATATTTTAAATATATAAGTCCATTTTTAGATGTATTTAAAGGGGCAGAGGAGGAGCTAGATGAAAAATAAGATTTATCAGAAAATAGTGTTATGTACAACTTTATTAGCAGTAGTTTGTTTAAGCATACTGTTTTTTATGCAATTCATAAGAAATGTTAGTGTTGGTGCAGATAACTCTAGAATGAAATTAGAAGTTAATTTAGATAAATATATTAACTATAATATATCAGATCAAGATAAAGGAACTTTAATACAATACGATGTAAAAGTGGGAAATAACGAAGAAGAGTTAAGAGAATACATTCCAACTAGAGAAAGTGAATTGAATATTGGACTTAATCAAATTGATGGAAAATATCCATATGATGTTAAGGTGGTTGCAAAAAGTACAGAAGCTACAAATGGAAAAACAGAAGAGATACAAGAAAACTATCAATACGATAACACAACAGGAACAGTTGTAATTAAAGCTAGCAATGAAAATGAAAATGGAGAGCCAATTAGTAGTTCAGAACCTAGCAAAGATGCTAAAGACGAGTATTTAGTAATTTGTTATTATGATACTTATATAGAGCAACCAATTGAAAGGGAATTAGACATTAAAATTTCAGTAAAAGCATCATTATTTGAAGATGATAGATTGGCAAGTGCAGAAGATGAGCTTACAGGTAAAGTTAAAGAAAATATTGGAGAATTAACTAATATATCATATAATACACCGGATATAGCTAATGGATATATAAAATCAAATATAATTAATGGAACAAATTATGATACAGTATATACAGAAAAACAAAGTGTATTAATTAGTAAAAAGGAATCACAAGAAAAAATAAAAATATTAGAAAATAATAATTTTGTAAAAGCAAATAACAATAATAGTGAAACAGAAATTGATGTAGAAAATAAGGGAGATTTAGTTTATAAAAGTACAAAAATAAGAAAAAGCGATGTAACAAGAGTTTTGGGATTAGATGGAGAAATTAGTATATTAGATAATAATCAAAATTTAATTGCAACAATTAATAAAGATACAGAATTTGAACAAGATGGAACTGTTACAATTAACTATGAAAATGAACCACAAGCTATAATAATAAAAACAAGTAATATTCAAAATGAGGGTATTTTAAATATTGAAAATACAAAAGTAATTAAGAGTAGCATGTTAGAGATTAATAATTCTAAAATAAAGACAGTAGGAAGTTTAATAGGGGTAAGAAGTGAGACAATAAATGAAACTGAGCAAGAAATAGAAGTATATAGTAAAGAATATGAAAACAAGATTGATATAAAAGATTCAAAAACAAATGTAACATTAGAAGTAAATAATGATCAATGGACAAATAAGCAACAAAATGAAATCACATTTGATGTATATACAAATGCAAATACTATAAATGATAATATGTTAAAAAATCCAAAAATAAAAATAGAGCTTCCAAGTCAAGTTGAAAAGGTTATATTAGGAAATAGTTCTGTTGTTTATGCAAATGGATTAGAATTGCAAGATCCATATTTGGAAACAAATAAAAATGGAAATATAGTGATTGTAGCTAATTTAATAGGAGAGCAAACTAGTTACAATGATAATTCATTGGGGTTAATAACAGATGTAAAAATATCTGCTACAGTAATATTGAAAAAGGATATTGAGGGAGCAATAGAAAATGTAAATTTAATATATGCAAACCAATATACTTTAGATGGAAGCACAGAAGTTGAAGAAAAAAATAAACAAATAAAGATAGAAAATTATAAAGAAGAAGTATCAAACCAAAGTGAACAAATTGTAGCTTCTAATGTTGGAGATACATTAAATACTACATCAGAAAATGTGGATGGATTGAAAGTAGAAGTTGTGCCAGTAAGAGGGGATACAACTTTAAAAGATGGAGATACTGTTTATGAAGGAGAGTTTATTAAATATAATATTAAAGTGACAAATACTTCTGATAAACAGATTGATAATGTTAAGGTTGTTGGAACTATTCCAGAAGGTACTGTTTATGGTGAATTGGAAGCGGAATATAATAAAGAAACAGGCAAATATTGTTATAATTTTGATACTGAATTAAAACAAAAGGAAATAGAAATAGAAACATTAGAATCAGGAAAAAGTGTTAATAA
>FR888025.1 GCA_000431335.1 Clostridium sp. CAG:343
AAAGCTTGGACACCATAATCATTTCTTACTGAACTGTAACTTCACATTTAAATTATATAGAGTTAAAAAATTAATAATATATTGTTTTTGAATAACGCGTAAGCGACCAAACTAGCTTGTGTGAGTACTATATTGAGCAATCTACATACTTAAAATTTTAAATAACATTTTTTTATTAACTTTCCATGTTTTATTTTTTACTTTATGATATAATATAGTTAACTTTTGATTTTGGAGGTTATAAAATGTTAGACTTACTTTCTCCTGTAGGAGATTTTGACTGTTTAAAAGCCGCTGTTCAAAATGGTGCTGATAGTGTATATTTTGGTGCAGACTTATTTAGTGCAAGAGCTTTTGCTCATAATTTTAATTTAGATGAATTAAAAAATGCTATTGAATATGCTAAACTACGTGGTGTAAAAGCCAATTTAACTTTAAATACATTATTAAAAGATGATGAATTTGACAAAGCAATTAATTTAGCTATTAAAGCTTATGAATTCGGTATTGATGCTATTATTGTACAAGACCTTGGACTTGCAATGAAATTAATTTCATTAATTCCTGACCTTCCTATACATGCTAGTACACAAATGACTATCCATAATTTAAATGGTGCCTTGGAATTACAAGAACTTGGTTTTAAAAGAGTTGTTTTATCTAGAGAGCTCTCTATTGATGAAATAAATCATATATGTAAAAATACTAAACTAGAAACTGAATGTTTTATTCATGGAGCACTTTGTATTTCATATTCAGGCCAATGTTTATTTTCTAGTTTAATTGGAGGTAGGTCTGGAAATCGTGGAAAATGTGCTGGTCCATGTAGACTTCCTTATGAATTATTAGAAAATGATAAAAAAATAGATTCTGGATATTTACTAAATACTAGAGATTTATGTGGATTAGAAATGATTCCTTCTTTGTTATCTGCTCGGTGTAACTTGTTTAAAAATAGAAGGAAGAATGAAATCCCCTGAATACGTTGCAACTGTGACTAAAATTTATAGAAAATATATTGATTTAGCAATGTCTAACGAACCTTATATTATTGACTCAAACGACAAAAAAGAATTACTACAAGTATTTAATCGTGGAATGTTTTCTTCAGGGCATTTTTCTAACACTCCTAATAAAAATTTAGTTTTTAAAGATAAACCTAATCATATGGGACTATTTTTAGGTACTGTTCAAAAATATAATAAAAATAAAGGATATATTACTTTAAAATTAAAAGAGCCTATAAATATTGGAGATAAAGTTTCTGTTGAAAAAGAATCAGGAAGTTATACAATTTCAGAATTAATGGAAAATAAAAATAATATAAGAGAAACCAAAGTAAATCAAATTGTTACAATTGGAAGAATCAAAGGTTCTATTTCTTCTGGTGATAAGGTTTATAAAATCTCTTCAAAATATATTACTACTACTGCTAATGAAAGTTACAAATCTGAAAAAAGAAAAGTTTCTTTAAATTGTAATGTAATAATAAAAAAATCTTGCCCTGTAACAATAAAAATTACTTCTTGTAATGATTTATTAGAATATAAAAATTTAGATATTACTTATCAAATGCCATATATTCCTGAAGATGCTAAAAATAGACCTTTAGATAAAGAAACTATTATAAGACAAATTTCAAAAACAAATTCTACTCCTTATAAATTTGAAAATATTAACATTGATTTAGATGAAAATGTTTACTTGCCTAAGCTAAGTATTTTAAACGAATTACGAAGAATATCTTTAGAAAATGTTGTTGACTATGCTATTTCACAAATACATAGAACTTACACTTCGCCATCTTCAAATATAAATAAAAATGATACTATAGAAGATATGCGAATTTTTGCTCAAAATAAAACAAACCTTTCTAATTGTATTCCTCCTAAAATTTCAGTATTGCTAAATATAATAAATTTAGATTTTGATTATTCAAAATTAAAAAATATTGATAATCTTTATATTCCTTTAAAATATTTTATAAATAAAAAATATGAAAATATTTTAAAAACTCTTACTAAGAAATTTGATACATATATATATTTACCAACCATTTTAAAAGGAAATTATAAAAACCTTTTCTATTCAAATGCTAAAAATACTGTTCAGAATTATAAAATAAAAGGTTTTGTTATTTCTAATATTGGTAACATTAAATTATTACATGATTTATTTACTGATTTAAATACTCATTTTAAAGTTATTGCTAATTATACTTTTAATGTATTTAATTCTAATTCTGTATTAGAATTGAAAAAACTTGATATCAGTAAATTCACTTTATCTCCTGAGTCTGACAAAAATACATTATTAAATTTATGTAATTATAATTATTTGCAAAAAGAGTTAATAGTTTATGGTAAAATACCTTTGTTAAATATGAATTATTGTTTACTTCGGAGAAAGTAATAAATGTTATCCTGAATGTAAAACAAAATGTACGACAAATAATATTTATTATTTAAAAGACCGTTTAAATATGAAATTTAGAATTTTACCTGATAATATTCAAAGTGTTACTACTATATTTAATAGCAAAACTACTTCTATCTCTCCTAAAGATTTTAATGTTGATTTTGCTAGAATTGATATTTTAGATGAATCTATTGATGAAATTAATTATGCTATTAAATTAGTAAAAGAAGGTAAAAGATTTGAAGGAAAAGATTTTACAAACGGAAATTTAAATAGAATAATTTAGAAATCTAGAAAATAAAAAAGTAGAACGAAATTTTATTTTGATTATTGTTCTACTTTTATTTTTTATTTTATCTGTTTACTGCTTAATTTTATTATTAAATCCATATTATCATCTTTTGCTGCTTTATTTTTTCTAATTGCTCCACATTTTTTGCATTTAAAAATAATAATATAACCCTTTTTTCCATCAATTTCTAAGCTAACTGGCTCTAAGTCTCCATGACATTCTTCAGCTCTATCTCCTGGGTTTTTATCTACATGCTTTGAATGTAAACAATATGGACAATGATTTCTGCAAGAATATCCTAATTTTGATACTTTTCTTCCACAATTTTCACATATAAATTCTTCGTCAATCTCTGTAAACCTACTATTTTTTAACATATGCTCACCCAAAATTTTATCTTATCTTTACTTTACTAATATCTACATCTTTTTCATCATAGTTTTCTAAATATTCTAACATTTCTTCTTTGTTATCAAAAACGGAATATAATTCTTTACAATCATGAGTAATAAATTCTTTTTCTATAGACTTATCCATCATAGCATCTAATTCATCAAAGAATCCATCAATATTATAAATAGCAATTGGCTTATTATGTCTTCCTAATTGTTTTAAAGTTAATATTTCAAAAAATTCATCTAATGTTCCTATACCTCCTGGTGTTATAATAAATCCATTTGAATTTTCTTCTAATTCTCTTTTACGTTCTCTCATTGTATCTGTATAAATATATTCTGTACAATTTTTAAATGAAACCTCTGCTCCAGCCTCTTTAAAAAATTCTGGTATTATTCCTAAAATATATCCTTTTTCTTCAAAAGTTCCTTCTGCTAAAGCTCCCATCATCCCATGAGATCCTCCTCCAAAAACTAGACCATGACCTCTTTTAGCTAATTCTTTTCCTAATTCTATTCCTGCTTCTATATAATGATTATCAATTAAGCTACTTGCTGCTCCATATACACAAATTTTCATATCTTATCATTCCTTTTCTAAATTTTATTTTATTATTTATTATTTATTATTATTCACAACATCCTAAATTATAACATTAACATTTTTTTCTTGCAATACTTTTTGTATATTTTTCCAGATTTTATATATACTATAATTAAGAAGATTTGACACACTGGGGACAGGTCTTAAGTGTTTCATCTATTTTGTCGAATATTGTAATAACATTAACAATTAGCATGTGAATGCAAGGAATGGAGGTATTATTATGAATTTAGAAAGGATTAATTCAATTTTAAATAACAAGGAAAAATGTGATGTTTTTTATGACAATAGAGCTGTATGGATTCAAGGAATTAGCAATACAACAGCTAAAGTTGGATTTATTGATAATTTTGAAGAAAAAGATGTCGAAATTCAAGATTTATATGAATAAACTTGAATTTATCAAAATATTTTCAATATAAAAAAGACTTTAGTAATTTTAAAATTTACTCAAGTCTTTTTTATTAGTAAAACTACATCTATTTTAGAACTCTATTTTTTCTTCAATCCATTTTTCTACATCATCAATTTTAATTCTTACTTGTTCCATTGTATCTCTATCACGAATTGTAACAGATTCATCTTCTAATGTATCAAAATCTACAGTTACACAATATGGTGTTCCTATCTCATCTTCTCTTCTATAACGTTTTCCAATACTTCCTGCTTCATCATAATCACACATAAATTTCTTAGCTAATTTAGCATATACTTCATTTGCTTTTTCTGATAATTTTTTAGAAAGTGGTAATACTGCTAATTTATAAGGAGCTAATGCAGGATGTAAATGTAACACTGTTCTTGTATCACCTTCTGCAATTTCTTGCTCTTCATATGCATTGCACAAAAATGCTAGCACCACTCTATCTGCTCCTAAAGATGGTTCAATTACATATGGTACATATTTTTCATTTGTCTCTGGATCTTGATAAGATAAATCTTGTTTTGAGTGATTCATATGTTGTGTTAAATCATAATCAGTTCTATCTGCAATACCCCATAGTTCTCCCCATCCAAATGGAAATGCAAATTCAATATCAGTTGTTGCCTTACTGTAAAATACTAATTCTTCTGCAGAGTGATCTCTTAATCTTATGTTTTCTTTTTTCATTCCTAAGGATAACAACCAATTTTCGCAATAATCCTTCCAATATTTATGCCATTCTAAATCAGTTCCTGGCTTACAGAAAAATTCTAATTCCATTTGTTCGAATTCACGTGTTCTAAAAGTAAAGTTTCCTGGTGTTATTTCATTTCTGAATGCTTTACCTATCTGTGCAATTCCCATTGGCATTTTCTTTCTTGAAGTTCTTAAGACACTTTTAAAATCTACAAATATTCCTTGTGCTGTTTCTGGTCTTAAATAAATCTCAGAAGTAGTATCTTCTGTTACTCCTTGGAAAGTTTTAAACATTAAATTGAATTTTCTAATCCCTGTAAAATTTGTTTTTCCACAACTTGGACATGGTATTTTATTTTCTTCTATAAAATCTGTTAATTGTTTATCACTCATACCATCGGCAATCATGTCTTTCCCCTTTTCATGAGCCCATTCTTCAATTAATTTATCTGCTCTATGTCTTGTTTTACATTCTTTACAATCTATTAAAGGATCTGAAAAACCTCCAACATGCCCTGATGCAACCCAAGTTTCTGGATTCATCAAAATAGCAGCATCTAATCCTACTATATCTTTTTGTTCTTGAATAAATTTCTTTCTCCAAGCATTTTTTACATTGTTTTTAATTTCGTTACCTAAAGGACCATAATCCCAAGTATTAGCTAATCCTCCATAAATTTCTGAACCTGGATAAATAATTCCCCTATTCTTACACAAAGCAACTAATGTGTCCATTGATTTTAACATAATAACTCCTCCTCTTGAGACAATAGGGACAGGTCTTAAATGTCTCACATTATTTGTAATATTTCGCTTTTCTATCTAATATTACCTTTTTTAAAATTTTATATAAATTTGTGAGACATTTAAGACCTGTCCCCCTTGTCTCACAAAAAACTTTCGCACCTAGCTAATGTACAGCTAGGGACGAAAGTTTTATTTCCGCGATTCCACCCTAATTCTTGAAATCTTTTATAATTTTATTTCAAGCACCTTAATTATTTTTATTGTTACTCCAAAGCTCCCCATGCTTCTTTATTGTAAGTATTTCACCATCACTTACTCTCTAAAAATAAAGTTTTTAGCACTTTTTCTTTTTCACCGTAATCTATTTTGTTGCATACATTGTATTACCAAGATTTAAAAATGTCAATAATTTTTGAAAAAATTATTGCGTATTTTTATTTTTTGTGCTAATATAATAAATGTGTTTAATTTATATAGGGGTATAGTGTTAATGGTAGCACATCGGTCTCCAAAACCGCCTGTGAGGGTTCGAGTCCTTCTACCCCTGCCACATAATAAAAGCAGATTGGTAGAATCTGCTTTTTATTTTTTTATTCTATTTTACGTTTTTATTATTTTTCAATATATTTTTAAGGAGGTGCATTTTATTTTTAGCTTTTTAAATCGTTCTTTATTTATTATTATAATCCTTACTTTAATTATTTCTTTATTTTTTGTTCCAATCTTAAACTCAAACAGTTTTTCTAATTCTAATTCTTTAGATTCAGAAATCATCGATACAAATCCTGATGGTTTTGTTTGGCCTATTCCTGGTTATACAAAAATCAGCTCTAACTTTGGTAAACGTACTTCTCCTACTTCTCGGTGCTTCTTCTTCACACTCTGGAATTGATATTCCTGCTCCTGAAGGCACTAAATTTATTGCAGTTGCAGATGGCAAGATTACTTTTAGAGATTTTTTAGGTGCTGGTGGTTATACTATAACACTTTCTTTTGATGATTTTAAGGTAAGCTATTGCCACTGTGACCCTAATTGGATTGTTTCTGTTGGTGACGAAATTAAGCAAGGACAAGTTATTGGATGCGTTGGTCCTAAATATGTCTATGGTGTTCCTGGAAATCAATATCATGATTCTGATGGTAAACCTACAAATGGAGCAACGACAGGTTGTCATTTACATTTAGGAATTAGAGTTAATGACAAATACCAAAATCCTTTAAATTATTTCTAATATATTTAATTTCATATATAAATAGAAAATACTATCATCACGATGTCTGCAAATAAAACTTCATATAAAATAAAAAAGAAAGCTCTTTTATAAAGAGTTTTCTTTTTATTTACATATCATCATCTTCATCCTCACTACCACATCCATGGCATCCATGACAATCACCTAAGCATCCACCTGCAGATGGTTCATCATCTACATCTCCGCTCCAGTCTAATTCAATTAAATTATTACATTCAGGACATTCAATTTCTGTTTTATTTTCATCCACATCTATGATAAATTCATGATTACAATATGGACAAACAATTTCAAAATCGAAACCATCTTCTGCATAAATATCTTTTTCGATATTATCTATTACACTTTGCATTTTAGACATTTTTCTTTCAATTTCTTGCTGTCTTTTTTCTAATTCTTCAACTTCTTCTTTTTTATATTCTATAATAGAATTTATTTCATCTAATACTGGATCTAGAAAAGCTGTGAATCTTTTTTTCACATATTCTAAGTCTTCTTTATTTTTTATATTTTTTTCTATGTCATCTAAAAAACCTTTGTATTCGTTTTTTATATTTTTCATGTACTAAATCACCTTTCTTAAACTCTTTCCATGTATTCGCATGTTCTTGTATCTATTTTTAATACATCTCCAATATTTACAAACAAAGGAACTTGTATTTCTAATCCTGTTTCTAATTTTGCAGGTTTTCCTGATGTTGTTGTTGTATTTCCACTAAATCCTGGTTCTGTATATGTAACTTCTAATTCAACAAATGTTGGTGGCTCTACTGCAAATGTATTACCTTTGTATGAAAGAATAGTAACTTCCATGTTTTCTTTTAAATATTTTAAGCAATCTCCTAATTGATCTTCATTTAGAGGCATTTGATCATAAGTTTCGTTATCCATAAAGTAATATAAACCTCCATCATTGTATAAATATTGCATTGTTTTTTTCTCAATTTCTGCTGCTGGGAATTTATCTGATGGATTAAATGTTTTTTCTAATGTTGCTCCTGTTATTACATTTTTTAATTTTGTTCTTACAAATGCTGATCCCTTTCCTGGTTTTACGTGTTGAAATTCTACAATTCTATATACATTTCCTTCCATTTCGAATGTTGTTCCATTTCTAAAATCTCCTGCTGAATATACTGATGCCATAATAATTTCTCCTTTCAATTTTCATATAAAATTCTCTTATTTTTATAAACTTTTTTTATTTTATCATAAACCCTTAGAAAAATCAAGTATTTGTAGACCTTTTAAATATAAACCTTTTTCATATATTATTTATTTTGCAAATTATTAATTATATTAAAAATTGAATATTTATTATATTATAATATAATTTTTCTCGGATTTTGTTAAACTTATACAACCAAATTTTGTAATTTGAACAGTATCTTCTATTCTTATACCAAATTTTCCTGGTATGTAAATACCTGGTTCATCTGTTACTACCATATTTTCCTTTAATTGCGTATCAGATCTATAGCTTACATATGGTGCTTCATGAATTTCCATTCCTACTCCATGTCCTAAGCTATGAATTAAATCATATCCATTTAATTTAAAGTCGTTTTCAACCATTTTAGTTAATAATCTTGTACTTATTCCATCTTTCATTTGTTCTAATGTTTGTACTTGATTTTTTAATACTAAATCATAAACCGGTTTTATATATTCTGGAACACTTCCTACAAAAAATGTTCTTGTCATATCTGAACAATACCCATTAACTTTGCATCCCATATCAATTGTTATAATATCATTTTCTTGGATTTTTCTATCTGTTGGTACTGCATGTGGCTTTGATGTATTTTCTCCTGAAGCTACAATTGTTTCAAATGACAATCCTTCTGTTCTTTTTTTATAATATTCTTCAATTTCATCTGCAATCTGCCTTTCTGTCATTCCTGGCTTTATATAAGTTAATATATATTGAAAACAATTGTCTGTTATTTCACATGCTTTTTCTAAACTACTTATTTCTTCTTGGTCTTTTATCATTCTTTGTTTTTCTATGATATGTTCTGTTTCAACTAAATTGTTAATCTTATATTTTCTTATTAATTCCTTATAACCGAGCATATGTTACATAGTTTTCTTCAAATCCTACATTTTCGCAAAACATAAAGAAATTTTCATAATCGTCCTTTGATACATCATTTATATCATAGACTATAATTTCATCATATAATGTCAAAATACTATGTACATGTTCTATATATCTTCCGTCTGTAATATAAATATTTTCTTTTCTAGTTAGTAACAATACTCCCTCTGCTTCTATATTTGTTAAATATTTTATATTAATTGGATTTGATATAATTAATCCTTGTAAATTTAAACTTGACATTGTGTTTCTTAACCATTGTAATTTAGGATTCATTTTAAACCATCCCCTTACATCTAATTTTAACCTTTATACATTCCTAATGTAAATATTTGCATTAATATCATCTTTATTTGTTCAAATGGCACATACATGCTTATAAATGTTGCTATTACAATAAATGGTCCAAATGGTATATATTCGTCCGATTTTTTTATTTTTGTAATAAGTAACACTATACTAAGTATTGCACCTATCAAGAATGAAACTAATGTAATTACAACAATGTTAGAAAGTCCAAAAAATAATCCTAATGCTCCCATTAATTTAACATCGCCAAATCCCATTGCTTCTTTTCCATAAAATATTCCTCCTATTACTGTAATAAGTAAGAATATTCCTCCTCCTGCAAGCATTCCAAGCAACATGTTAATTGTAATTGCTACATCTGATAGACCATATAAAAATGCAAATACTATTCCTATCTCAAATATTGTTAAATTTAATCTGTTTGGAATAATTTGAGATTTATAATCAATTACAAATACTGATAATAACATTGGTGTTAAAATCATAAATTTAATTAAATCTAAATTTGCTATTATTGTGTTTTGTATTCCAAATCTATATACTAATGCAATATAGATAAATGATGTTAATAACATTAATATGTAATTAGGTTTAAAATTTATTTTATGTTCTGTTATAAATTCTTTTGAAAAAACATTTTTATATTCAGGTAATCTTTGATTCATCCAATTAACAAATTCACCAACAAATAACCCTATTATAGCCACTGCTACATAATATAATATATGTACATCATTAAAATACATTTTATTTTTTCTCCTTTGTTCGCTTATTTTTATATCTTATTTTTATTTTATTTTCTATTGGTCTTTTCCATGCTGTATACCAATAGTCTATTGGTTCAATCGGATCTACTAATATTGTGAACATTTTGCAACGATTTCCACCAATTATGTCTGTAAATATTTGGTCTCCTACTACTCCTATATTTTCTGGTTTTTCGTTTAGGCTTTTTTGTACTTTTAAAAATCCTGATTTGAGTGGTTTTTTTGCAAAGTATTCATATGGAATTTCTAATGCATTTGCTACTCTTTTTACTTTCTCTTCTTGATTAGTATTAGATAATATGTATAGTTTTATTCCTTGTCCTTTTAATTCTCTTGCCCATTTTGCAACTTTTTCTGGTAACCTTTTTTCGTAATTTATTAAGGTGTTGTCTACATCTAATATTAATGCTTTTATTTTATTCTTTTTTAAAAATTCTATTGTTATTTCTTCTACTTTATTAAAATATTCATTTGGATAAATAAACATTCTTTTCCTCCATTAGTCAATACATCAATATTATATTATCAATTATGTTATGTTTTGTCAATTGTATTTTTACTAAATTATTTCATCTACTGCTTTTTTACCAATAATTTAGTTTTTTATAAACATAAAAAACAAGAAATAATTTTGAAACTTCAACTTATTTCTTGCTTTTTATTTAATATATTATTACTCACCTTCAATATAGAAGATTTCTTTATTTTACTTGCAAAATCTATGCTTTCCAATTGTAATTGTCATTGGTCTAGACCAAATCCATTTATTAGTAGCCGTAGATGGATTAAAATAATAAATTGCGCCATAACTAGGATCCCATCCATTTAAAGCATCTTGTGCAGCTTTCTTTGCAGTTGAATTAGGTGTTAAATTAATTTGTCCATCTGACACTACATCAAAAGCACCTGATTGATATATTACTCCTGCTATTGTATTTGGAAAAGAGCTACTTTTTACTCTGTTTAATACAACTGCTCCAACAGCTACTTGTCCTGTATACGGTTCTCCTCTTGCTTCTCCATAAATCAATCTTGCTAATAAATTAACATTACTTGAATTGCTTGTACTTGAACTTGATGAACTTGAACTATAAATTCCCATTGCTTTTAATGTTGCAGGGCCTGCTATTCCATCTTGTGTTAATCCATTCTTTCTTTGAAAATACTTAACAGCATTTACTGTTTGGCTACCATAGATTCCATCCACATTTCCACTATAATATCCCCATCTCTTCAATTTTGTTTGTATTTGTTTAACTTCTTCTCCTCTTGAACCATATTTTGATAATGCTTCTACTGAATTATTTTGAAAATATACTATAAATATTGTTACACCTATTAATAAAAAAGCTATTATCATCATTATTATATATCTCTTTTTTTTAAACATAAAAAAACCACCTATCTATAAAAATATAACTATTTATATTTTTATCAATATTTGGTTTTATTATACATTCATTATTTATTATGTTTTTATTCATTTTATTTTTAAGAGCAATATTTACAAAGTATAGCTTCTAGTCCAATTTGCAAGTCAATTATTCCATTTTTGTATTGATAATCCAAATCTCTTAAGTCTTGTAATATTTCTTTTAATTCTTTTGTTTTAAAATATTTAGCTTGCATTTTATACTTATTTACTAAAAAAGTTTGATTTGGTTTTAATTTTAAGCTTTTAATAATGTCTTTTTTATAATGTTCAGCCAGTTTTGTAAAATATAGTTTCTTAAAATGATTATAAAGAGTAATTAAAATTCTTTGTATTGGCTCTTTTTCATAAATCAAGTTTCTTAAAACTTGTAATGCCTTTTCAATATTCTTTTTTCCTAAATTGTCTGTTAAATCAAATATTATGCTCTCTAATTTTTTAGTTACTAATTTATCAACATCTTCTTTTTTTATCTTTCCATTTTCTCCTGCATATTCAATTAATTTTCTAATTTCATTAATTAAATCTTGCATATTTGTACCGCAACACTCTATAAAATACCTTAAAGTGCTATCATCTATTTGTACTTTATATGCATTGCATATTGATTTCATTCTTTTTTCTATTTGAATTGGTTTTTGAAAATCGAATTTGCACACAATTCCTATTTTTTCAATTGTTTTATAAAGCTCTTGTTTAGAATCTGCTTCTTCCTCTGCAAATACTAGAACAACACTTTCTTCTATTAATTTACTATTTTCTTGAATATATTTATTTATCTTATCCTTTAATTTAGAAATCTCTGTGTTTTTCCTTTTTCCTTCTTTTTTGAATAATCCTGTATTCCTAGCTATTATTAATTTCTTTTCGTATCCAAACGCTGGCGTTTCAATATCTGCTATTAATTGTTCTACATTTGTATCATCAATTGAAATAAAATTTATACCCTTTATACATTCTCCAAATAAAGTTTTTATTTTCTTTAATGAAGTCTCTAATAAAAATAGTTCCTCTCCGTATAAAAGGTACATGCTATTTAAATGATTGTTTTTTAATTCTTTTTCTAAATTTTCAATTGATATCATTTTTTCTTCCTTTTCTACTTATTCAAAATAATTCTAAATACTTCTGCTACACTCCAAGCTTGTGCAATAGTTCCTTTTGGTAAATATGGTTTTCTAGAATCATATAACTCTGAAATGCTTCCAATACATCCATTATGACTTATCTCTTTTTGGAACGTTTTTGAAGTTTTTTCTATAAACTTTTCTAATTTTGTCTCTAGTTCTTTTTTTGCATCTTTTTTCTTTGTTTTTTTCAATATGTTTTTTAATGCATTGTAATATAAACCTAATAGCCATGGCCAAGTAATTCCTTGATGATAACTAGAGTCTCTTTTTTTGCCATCTCCTTCATATACTTCAACATAATTTTCTTCACCTTTTGCTAAAGTTTTTAATCCATAAGCATTTAATAATTTTTTTTCAACTACTGATATAATATTTTTTGCTTCTTCTGAATCTGCTTCTATAACTGGATAAGTAAGACTTAATGCAAATAATTGATTTGGTCTTATTTTACTATCTCCTAAAACATCATATAAACATTTCCTTCTTTTATTATAGAATTTATCATTAAATGATTTTTTGCATTTCTCTGCTATTAATTTATATTTTTTTGCATTTTGTGAATGTCCAAATTTTTTACTTAAATCTGCCATTATTTTATTAGCATTATACCACAAACTATTAACTTCTACTGCTTTTCCTGATCTTGGCGTTATTGCTACTCCATCATATTTTGCATCCATCCATGTATTTTGTGTATCTTGTGTTCCTGATACTATAAGATCGTCATCATCTAAATAAATATTATTATTATCTACATCTATTCCTTTTATATAACTTTCTATAATATCTTCTAATTTTTTATAAATTTCTTCTTTTATAAATTGATAATCTCCTGTGTAATTTATATATTTTTGTACTGCTTCAAATAAAAGTAATGAAGCATCTACACTATTATATAATGGTCTATTATCATATCCAGAATATCCATTTGGAACAAGTCCAAATTTTATATCTCTTATCATTGTTTTTAATACTTCTTTTGCTATCTTAAATCTTTTAGTTACTAATAATAATCCTTCAAATGCAATTAAAGTATCTCTACCCCAATCTAAAAACCATGGATATCCTGCAATAACTGTATGCAATCCAAAATTAGGACGATATACTACAAAATTATCTGTAGCAATCAAATATGTTTTTATTAAATTATCCCTTTTGATTTCTTCTTTTGTTTTTTTCTCTTTTCTATTATTAATTAGTAAAGATTGATTAAATATCTCTCCTAATCTAATAATTTCTTTATCTATTAATTGTTTTACATCAATTTGTTCAATGTTCTCTTCTAAAGAACACACAAATGAAATCTCTTTTTCTTCTTCTGGATTTATTTCTATTTCATATCTTCCTGGAACCGCATGATTTTCTTCAGCTTCAAATCCTCTTTTTTCTTCTTCTATATAAAACATATTTTTAAAATTATCATTTTCATGTTTAATATAAATTCCTTCTGATAGATTCATATAAATTGGTGTTTGAGAGTTTGAATCTACAACTATTTTTACTTTATTTTTATTAATGCTTTGTGACAAATTAAATTCATGATCTGTATTAGTAGTATGAAAATCTCTAAAATTTATAATTGGTGCTAAAGTTAATTTTGCTTTATTTTCTCCATTTTTTATTTTATAATATACTCCTACTGTATTTTTTCCATATTCCATACATATTATTTTTGTGATTTCTGTTGTATCTATTTTATACTTAAAAATAGGCACATATTCTTTTCTGAATTCTTCTTGATATTCATATCCTTTTGAAATATATTCTTTACATATATTAGTATATAAATCATATTTTTTTTCATTTATTTCTATACTTTCATCTAATTTAGAAAGAATTAAAAATCTTCTTGCTGGTGGAGTTAATGGTGCAACTAGCAACCCATGATATTTTCTAGTATTTGCCCCTATTATTGTAGAAGAACTATATCCTCCTATTCCATTTGTTATTAACCATTCTTTTTCTAAACCATTTTCTAAATTTAAATCTTCTTTTGTAAATTCCATACTTTCTCCCTTATTTCAATTTACTATTTTCTAACTTTTTTAGCATTTCTTCTCTTAGTTCTTGCGATGTTCTCTTTTTATTCTTTTGAATATCTTTTTCGCCTACTTTTTTAGTTCTCTTGTTTCCCTTTTTTTCCTTCTTTGCAAATTCTTTTTCATTTTTCTTTCTTGCCTTTTCATCTGCTTCTCTAATAGATGCTATTCTATCACTATATTTATTACTAAATTTACTCTTTCCTTTTTTACTTGAATTTTTTTCTTTAGGTTCAATACCTTTTTTAGATTTTCTTTCCATATTTTTCTTTATTTTATTAATTCTTTTTTCTTCTTTTAGCTTAGTATTTAGCATTAAATATTGAGGATCATTTTGTTTATCTTGATATTTTAAATCATCACAAATAAGTTCTATAATTGAAGAAGCTACTAAATTAGGATCATGTCTAATATGTTCATCACTAATCATAGATAAATTTCTTTGTAAGAATTTTATTCCTTTTACTTTTTCAATATCTTGTTCTACTAAATCTTGTCCTTCAAAATTGTATTTTTTTATAAATTCAGGAATAATTTCTCCTGTATCATAAATACAATAATCTATTATGCCTTTTCCACAATGATCAATAATTGCATTTAAATGATCTGAAACACTATAATTATCTGTTTGACCTGGTTCTGTCATTATATTACTTATATACACTTTAATTGCTACGCTTTCTTTAATTGCCTTTGTTACTCCATTTACCAACAAGTTTGGTATAACATTTGTATATAAACTTCCTGGTCCAATTACAATACAATCTGCATTTTTTATTGCTTCAATCACTCCTGGAGCTGGTCTACAATTTGTTGGGTTTATTAATATTCTATTAATTTTTGTTATTTTTTCTGAAACAATCTCTGGAATCTTAGATCTTTCATCTACAATATATCCATTAGCTAGTTCTGCAACTATTTTCATTTCATCTAAAGTAACAGGGATTACTTTTCCTATCATATTTAATACTTCATTACTTTTTATGATAGAATCTTCAAAATTACCATTTATGTCTCTCATTGCTGAAAAATAAATATCTGAGAAATTAAGACCTCTTAATTTTCCCGTTGTAAATTCATAATTAAATAGTTTATCAATCTGACCTTCTTTTGAAGCTAGTGAAACAATACTATCTTTTACATCTCCCAATGGTAACATTTGTAGTTCTTTTCTTGAATTGCTTGCTGCTTCTCCATAATCTGATATAGTTACAATAGCAGTTAAATTATTTGTATAATTTTTTAATCCTGAAAGAACTGTATTTAGTCCTGTTCCACCACCTATAACAACAATATTAGGTCCTTTGTCATATACTGTTTTATTAAAAATCAAAGATTTAACATTTACATTTTTCTTGTTTTCCATTCTTTCATCTGTTGATTCTATTAAAACCTCTAATGTTCTTTTATTTAAAAATATTAATCCTAAAATAATAGAAACAAAACCTATTACAAATACAATTATCACTCCTCCAACTTCTTTGAATGAAATTTCTTTCATAACTAATATTTTAGCTAATCCATAACAAGCAAATAAAATTCCTACTAAAATTAATAACATCCATCTTTTCATTTTATTACTAGATTTAAACCATTGCATTAATCCATTCATTTTAACTAACTCCTTGTCCTATTTTTAGAAGTATGTTTTTATACTTCTTTTATTTTAATTTCCAATCAATTCAATTTCTAATTCTATTTTTTTATTGAATTTTTTATAAACCTCTTCTTCTATATATTTTGTCAATTGTAAAACATCTTTCGCTGTAGCATTTCCTTTATTTACAATAAATCCACTATGCTTTGTAGACACTTCTGCTCCACCTATAGAATATCCTTTTAGTCCTGCCTCATCTATTAATTTCGCTGTAATAAAATCTTTTCCTCTTTTAAAAGTACTCCCTGCATTTGGATATTCAATTGGTTGCTTTTCTCTTCTGTATTTAGCATAATTATCCATTTTTTCTTTTATTTCTTCTTCTTTACCTTTTTGTAATTCTATTTTTACTTTAGTAACTATATATTTGTTATTTACTAACATGCTTTTTCTATAATCAAATTGCATTTCTTCTGTTGTTAATATTTTTTCTTTACCATTATAATCAATGCATTTTACACCTTTTATTATATCTTTCATTTCTTTTCCATGTGCTCCTGCATTCATTCTAACAGCTCCACCTAATGTTCCCGGAATACCTGATAATTCTTCAAATCCTGAAATATCCCTTTTTAAAAACACTCTTGCTAATTTGCCTATTTTTTCTCCTGCCCCTGCTATAATTTCCACATTTTCTTTTTTTTCTTCTATTTCTATGCCTTCTATGTTTATCATTAATGTTATTCCTTTTATTCCATCATCTGAAACAAGGATATTACTTCCATTTCCTATAATAGTTAATGGAATTTTATTTTGCTTAGCTATTTTTAATATTTCCTTTAATTGCTCTTCTTTATTTATTTTTATAAAACATTCTGCTGGTCCGCCTATTTTAAATGTTGAATGCTTATTCATTGGTTCATTAAACTTTATTTCTTTATCTTCTATTGGTAAGTTTGACTTTTTTAATATTTCTTCTATGTTCAAAGTTTCACTTCCTCTTTTATTTTTTATTATTTTATTCTTTTTATATTTTTTTGTTATTTATTTTTATAAATTTTCTTATTTACTATATCATTTTTCTCAAAAAATTACAAGGTCTATAGCTTTTTAGTTTTGTTTTTTAGTTACAGTTCAGTAAGAAATGATTATGGTGT
>FR888026.1 GCA_000431335.1 Clostridium sp. CAG:343
AAGCTTGGACACCATAATCATTTCTTACTGAACTGTAACGACACATAGACAAAAGATATTTTTAAAAAAGTAAAACCTTGAAAACACTATACTTTTGTGATAAACTAAACGAAAATAAGACAGGAGAGACAAATGGAAATTACAGGAGAAATATCGAATATTATTTATAAAAATGAAATAAATAGTTATACAATAGCAGAATTAGAAACAGAAGAAGAACTAGTGACAATAGTAGGATATTTACCATTCATAAATATTGGAGATACTTTAAAACTAGAAGGAAAATTTGTAGAGCACAAGGAATATGGTAGACAATTTAAAATAGATACTTTTGAAAAAATGATGCCAAGAACTTTATCAGCTTTAGAAAGATATTTGTCAAATGGAAATATAAAAGGAATAGGAGAGGCGATTGCAAAAAGAATAATAAAAAAATTTGGAGACGAAACCATACATATTTTTAAATATGAACCAGAAAGACTTGCAGAAGTAAGAGGAATATCAGAGAAAAAAGCAAAAGAGATGTCAGAAAGTTTTATAGAAAATTGGGAAGTATGGCAAATTGTCGGATTTTTAGAGAGATTTGGTATTGGTGCAGAGCATGCAAAAAAAGTATTTGATTTATATGGAACAAAAGCAATTGAAGAAATAGAAAGCAATCCATATTTATTAATTGATATAGCAAGAGGTGTAGATTTTAAACAAATAGATAAAATGGCACTTGATTTAGGTGTTAGTTATGATAATGATAAAAGAATTGCAAGTGGGATTAAATATGGGCTTATTAGAAGCACATATAATGGACATGCTTGTGTGGAAAAAAATAATTTAATAGAATTTGTAATAAATTTATTAGATGTCAATTCTGAAAATGTAGAAGATGGATTAATTAATTTAAAAGTAAAAGAAGAGATTGTTATAGAAACAAGAGAAAAAAGTGAATATATTTATTTGTACAATTTTTATCAAACTGAAAGAGAAATAGCTTACAGAATAAAAAAATTACAGGAATCTAAAAATATAAAGAAAATACTAAATTTAAATACTCAATTAAAAAAAGCAGAACAAATTTCAAGTATTGAATTATCAGAAAAACAAAGAGAAGCATTAAAATTAGTAAATGAAAACAACGTATCAATTATAACTGGTGGTCCAGGTACAGGAAAAACAACTATAATAAAAAATATTATTGAAATATATGAAGAACATGGAAAAAAGGTAATTTTAGCTGCTCCAACAGGTAGAGCTGCTAAAAGAATGACAGAAACAACAAATAAAGAAGCATCAACATTGCATAGATTATTAGAAATAGGAAAATTTGACGAAGAAAGTTTTTATAAAAATACAAGCGATTATGAAGGTGCACCAATAGATGCTGATATAATAATTGTAGATGAAATGTCTATGGTAGACATGTTCTTAATGAATTATTTATTAAAATGTATATATAAAGGAACAAAATTAGTATTAGTTGGAGACGTAGATCAGCTTGCTTCAGTAGGACCAGGAAGTGTTTTAAAAGACCTAATAAATTCTGAACAAATACCAACTATTCATTTAGAAAAAATATTTAGACAGGCAGCGAAAAGTAAAATTATATTAAATGCACATAAAGTTAATAATGGAGAGAATTTTTTGAAAAAAGACGAGTCATCAGAAGAGATGAAAGAAGATTTTTTCTATATAAAAGAAAACAATCAAGAGCAAATGCTAGCACAAATAGTATCTTTATGTACAGGAAGATTAGAAAAGTATGGAAATTATGACTTTTTTCAAAATATTCAAGTATTATCACCAACAAAAAAAGGAATGTTAGGAACTAAAGAATTAAATAAAATATTGCAAGAAAAATTAAATCCAAATATTAATAAAGAACCAGAAAAAGCTAGTATGGGAGCAATTTTTCGTACTGGAGATAGAGTAATGCAAATAAAAAACAACTATGATATAAACTGGGAAAGAAAATTATTTGGAGAAAAAGAAATAGGAAGCGGAGTATTTAACGGAGAAATCGGAACAATTCTAAAAGTAGACGAAAAAGAAAAGCAAATAGAAATAAAATTTGATGATGAAAAAATAGCAAAGTATGAATTTTCAGACTTAGATCAAATAGAACATAGCTATGCAATAACAATACATAAAGCACAACGGAAGTGAATTTGATGTGGTAATAATGGTAATACCACAATCATCACCAATGCTTCTTACAAGAAACTTATTATATACAGGAATTACAAGAGCAAAAGAAATGTTAATTATAATAGGAAATGATAGAATTGTAGAATTCATGATAAAAAATGTAGATAGCAAAAAGAGAAACACTGGACTAGAATATAAAATGAGACAGTAGGGACAGGTCTTAATTGTCTCATTTTTTTGTCTATTTTTGTTGAAATATGCGATGAAAAAATTTGAATAATAATAAAATATGTATTATAATGAAAAAATAAATTATGTAGACAAGAAAGGAGAATTTAATTGCCAAGAAAAAGTAGAAGGCTATTGGGTGAAACGGTGTGTCATCATATGGTTCAAGGAATTAACAAAGAAGAAATTTTTAAAACAGAAGATAATAAGGAAAAATATATAGAGCTTTTAAAGAAATATTACAAAGAATTCAAAATAGATATTATAGCATATTGCATTATGGATAATCATGTTCATATGTTGTTATATGCAAATGATATCAAGCAGATTAGTAATTTTATGAAAAACATAAATTCAATATATGCAATGTACTACAATAAAAAAACAGATAGAGTTGGATACGTATTTAGAAATCGATTTAAATCAGTTCCTATAATGGATAGAAAACAATTATATACATGTATAAAGTATATTCATATGAATCCTGTCAAAGCGGGAAAAGTTAAGGAAGAAAGCGATTATAGATATTCTTCTTATAATGATTATTTAAATAAAACAGGATTTATTCATGAGGAAATTTTAAAATTTATTTTTAATTCATCAAATAATTATATCGAAAAATTTCAATCAATTGAATATGAAAATTCAAAAGAAGAAGTAAACTTAAAAAAAGCTCTAGAAGACTTTTTAATTAAAGAAAAGTTGACTTTAGAGCATATTAAACAGAATAAAATTATTATAAAAAAATTTGTATCATATTTAAATTTAAATCAATATAAGTTTTCAAAAAAAGAGGTATCAGATATTTTTAATATTAGCAGATCAACTTTATATAGGTGGTTGGATGAATAAATTTATAAAAACAGACAATAAGACAAAAAACGACAAAAAGATGAGACAAATGAGACCTGTCCCCAGTGTCCTAGATTTGATTTATCCGCCTACATGTGGGATATGTGGAAAATTAAGTCAAGAGTTTTTGTGTAAAAAATGTAATAAGTTATTGGAGCAACAAGCTAAATTTATTGTACAGAGACATGAATGTTTGGGAGATGAGGTTGAGGTTAATTTTGAGGAACTTTTATATGTTTTTAAATATGAAGGAATTATAAGAAAGATGCTTTTAAATTATAAATTTCAGGATAAAAGTTATTTATATAAAACATTTGTAAATTTTTTATTAAATAATAAAAAATTCTTTAATATTATTAAATCTTATGATACAATTGTGCCAGTACCAATTAGCAAGCAGAGATATAAACAAAGAGGATATAACCAATGTGAGTTATTAGGAAGAGAAATTGCTAATATAGTAGATATCCAATATGAAAATAATTGTATTTTTAAGCAAAAGAATATAATAGAGCAAAGTAAGTTAAATAAAGAAGAAAGAATTCGAAATATACAAGGAGCGTATTACTTAAAAAATGGGAAAAAGTTAAAGAATAAAAATGTATTGGTACTAGATGATATTTATACAACAGGAAGTACAGTAAATGAATGTTGTAAGATTATAAATGAAGCTAAGCCAAATAAGATAGGAGTGTTAACAATTGCAAAAGATTAAAATAAACAACAAATTAATTACAATTTTATTTATAGTATATTTAATAATTAGTTTTTTTATTAATTCGGTAAAAATGATTTATGACTACTTTGATGAGGTGGAGATAGGAACAGATTTTAATAAAGAGAGTTTTATAGCTTTATATGAAAAAGAACTTCAAGATATGACAGAGGAAGATAAAGAAGAATTAGAAATCATAAAACAAATGCCTGATGATGAGTTTGAAGGTTATGTTAGACAAAGACTATATATCAATATTTTTATTATTTTGGGTATCAGCCTTGCAATTACATTTTTTAAGAATATTTTTCTTATAATCTTATTTATAGTAATAAAATTAGTAAGTAAAAAAATAAGAAAGGAAAAATTAAATAAAGATGATTTTAAAAGAAGTAAAGATTATTATAGAGATATTTTAGATGGATATGGAGCTTGTGAGTTATCGTGGATAGATGATTTTAAATTAGAAATTCCTAAAGACATTATTGCAGAATTATTACAATTAGAGAATGAAAAAGTTATAAAAATAAATGAAGATAATATAGAGATGTTAGAAAATTTTGATACAAATAATTTAAATGAAACACAAAAATATTTGTTATCTTGTATAGAAGATGGAAAAGTTAAAAATATTAGTGAGATTAAGTTACAAGAGACTGTTAGAAAAGATGCTTTAAAACATAAAATAGTTGAGCAAAGAGAAGAGTCAAAGAAGAAAAAGAAGAAAAGAATGTTTAAAGCTATTTTAATTGCAGTTATAGTTAATATAGTAATGAGAGTGGCTTTCAATATAATAAGCGAAATGAATTTTGAAAATAATATGATTCCAATAATATCATTTGTTATTTATGTTATTGCTTTAATGATTTTTGCATTATATCCAACAATAGTAATAATCTCATTTATCATATATAATGTAAAATCTACATTAGATCCATATTTTAGAACAAAAGAAGGAGAAGAACTTAATAGAAGTATTGAAGGATTAAAAAATTATTTAAAAGATTATACATTATTAGACGAACAAGAGAAAGATGGAATTGTTGTTTGGGAAGAATATTTAGTTTATTCTGTATTATTTAATCAGAATAAAAAAATGATAGATAAATACAAAAGTATAGTAAAATAGTAAGAATAAGGAGGAAACATGGAAGATTTAGTAGAAAGTATTTTAGATTATATTAGGTCAGATTATACAGATTATGCTGTTATGCTTAATGGTGAATGGGGCTCTGGAAAGACCCACTTTTGGAACAATAAAATAAAAAAGAAAATAGAATCAATGCAATTAAATGGAAAAAGATATACAACAATATATATGTCTTTATATGGAATATCTAATCTAGAAGAAATAAGTAAGAAGATATTTATGGAAACGACACAATTAATGGACAAAAATTTAAGAAGATTTATGAATTCAAAAGGACAAGAAACAATACCAGAATATGCAAAAACAGGTATTGATATGGCAAACTTTTTTGGAGTTACTCAAAACGGAAATAAATTAGATTATGCAGAATTTTTTGCGACAGACGATAAAGTGCTTTGTTTTGATGACTTAGAAAGAGCAAATGTTGATGTAATTGATATATTAGGATATATAAACAATTTCGTTGAACATGACCATATAAAAACAATTATTATTTGTAATGAAAAAGAGCTAGCAACAAAATTAAAGAGTTCTAACTTAGAAATGAAAACTTTTATTGCTACTTATTTATTGGACAAACAGAATGAACTAAATAAATCAGATAAGCCGATGGTAGAAAAAATTCAGGACAAAATAGAGCACGTATTTGATAAAGCAAATGATTATGAAAGAATAAAAGAAAAATTAATTGGAGAAACATTTGAATATGCTCCAAAATTTGATTATATTATAAATGGAATTTTGATGAGATATGAAAATAATCCAGAATTAATTAGATTTTTAAGAGAAAATACAGGAATAATCATATCAACATTTAATAGAAGCGGAACAAGGAATTTAAGAATATTAAAACATGCTTTAAATGACTTTAAAAAGATTTATGAAATGGTTAATAAATCATATTCAAACACAAGCAATAGAGTTATGCAAACTATGCTAATATTTACTATTGCAGTATCATTTGAAATAAAAGCAGGAAAAATAACAAAAGAAAAATTTATAAATATAAAAGACAACGAAGAGTACAAATCAATATTAGTATCATCTAGAATATTAATGGATAATAGGCAATTTTACATTAAAGAATTTGATCAAAATTATTATTATAATTTTAAATCAGAATATAGATTCTTTAAATTTATTGAATATTATGTGAGAACAAGAATTTTTGATATGAAGTTATTTAAAGAAAACATGGATACAATAAGAAATACAGTAGATACAGAAAACTTGCCTAGTTATAAAAGACTACTTACAGAAGAATATTGGAAAATTTCAGATAATGAGTTTGAGGCGGTAATAGAAGATATTATAGAAGATGTAAAAGAAGGAAAAATAAAATTAATAGATATGGTAAAAATATTTGCATATTTTAGTTATTTTTCTAGAAAAGGGTTAATAAAATATGATTTAAAAACATTAAAAAGTATGTTCTTTAATGGTATGAATATTTCATCTTTAACATCAGAATATTGTTCTAATATAGAAGAAGAATTAGGAAAAATTGCAATAGAAGAAGTAGAAGAAGATATGGAAGAAATATTGAAACATTTCCATAAATTAAATGATCAATTATTAGATAAAATGTATAGAGAAAAAGCAGAAGAAATAATGAAATGCATTCCAATGAAAATGGAGCAATTTTATGAAAAATTTGATAGAGAATGTATGAAAGTTCCAATTTTTAAATATTATGATCCTTTCCAATTATTCCAAAGGATATCTTGTGCAAGTAATGAAGATATAGTGTTAATAAAAGAAAAATTGTTAGATAGAGCAAATAGATATACAAAGCAAATAGAACCAGAAATGAAAAATATTAAACAATTTAAACAAATTGTAGATGACTATATAAAAGGAAAAGAATCTACAATAAAAATAGTTATGCTAAAAGAATTTTCAAAAAGTTTGGAATCTATTTTGGAAAAGTACAAATTTAGTTTTTAATACGGGAATAGATAAATTTAAAAACTAAAAATTATTATGTATTAAAATTTTTAATAGAATTTGTAAAAATTGAATATTTTTTTCCTCTTTTGCAATAATAAGAGTATGAAATAAATTTATGCTGAAATTGAAGGAGGAAAATTATGAAAGCAACTGGAGTTGTGAGGAGAATAGATGATTTAGGTAGAGTTGTTATTCCAAAAGAGATAAGAAAAACTTTAAGAATAAAAGAAGGAGACCCATTAGAGATATTTACAGACAGAGAAGGGCAAGTTATTTTAAAAAAGTATTCACCAATAGGAGAACTTTCAGAGTTTGCAGCAGGATATGCAGAAACTTTGTCAAAGACGACAGGACATATTGCTTGTATTACGGATAAAGATACTATTATAGCGGTATCAGGAGGGTCAAAGAAAGAATTTTTAGAGCAAGATGTTAGCAAAGAACTAGAACAACTTATGGAAGATAAAGAAGTATATACAAGTAAAGAAAATAGTGATAAAGCAATGCCAATTACTAAAAATGACAATAATGAAAGAAAAAATAATGCACAGATTGTTTATCCAATTATATCTAATGGTGATACGATTGGAACAGTAATACTTATGGCTAAAGAGGAAAATAAGAAGATGGATGAAGTAGAAAAAAAGGTAGCTCAATCTGCTGCAACTTTTTTAGGAAGTCAAATGGATATATAGATTCAATAATTTTAAAATTTATTATAAATAAAAACAAGTTATTACTATAGATAAAAAATAGTTTTAACTTGTTTTTTTATGATATTTGGAATATAAATTTACATCTGCTAAGCCGACTAAGTAATCAATGGAGGTTCCGTAAAATTTGGATAAAGTAATTAAGTGTTGAATAGGAATTGTTCTATTTCCTTTTTCATATTCAGAATAATATTGTTGGGAAATACCTAGTAAATTAGCAATATCTTTTTGCAATAAATCATGGTCTTCTCTTAAATCTTTGATTCTTTTAAATCTCACTATTAACCTCCTAATTAATATTATTAATTTATATATAATTGTAGCAAAAAAAGAGTAAGAACATTTGATACACATGAAATATTATGTTTGAGTAAGAGAGCAAATTAATATATAGTTTTTAAGATTACAACAATATTACAGAAATATAACAATTATATAAAAAAAATAAAATAATTGAAAAGAAAAACACATTAAGTTATAATAAAATCAAATACATAAAAAAATATGTACGACATACAAATGGAAGGAAAAAGTTTTTATGAATTTTAAAATAGACGAAGTAAAAGGAATAACATTAATAGCATTAGTAATAACAATAATACCAGACACAGTTCAAGAGATAGGATATGCAGCATTTCATGATGCTGACAATATAACAAAAGTCAAGATTCAATCATCAGTAAAATTGGTAGATCAAAGAGCCTTTGAAAATTGCAAAAATTTACAAAAAGTAGAAATAGATAGTAATAGTATAAAAACGCAGGCTTTTTATAACTGTGGAAAATTAAAAAATGTAAAGATAGGAAATAATGTTACTGAAATTTCACATTCTATATTTGGAAATTGTTCTAGTTTAATGAAAATAACGTATGATGGTAAGATGGAGGAGTGGAATAATATAAATAAAAGTACAGGTTGGAAAAATGGAAGTAATAATTTAAGTGAAATTGAGTGTATAGATGGAATAATAAACTTATAGTATATATAAATTAAAAATAAAATATTGAAAAAGAGCACTATTGAGCAAAAGATAAAAAATAAATATCTTTGATGTGCTCTTTTATATAGTAATTAGAATGTTAAAAGTACATATTTTTTAAAAAATGTGACCTATGATTAAGAATATAAAAAAACTTGTTGGAAAATTAAAAAAATGTATTGACAATTAAAAAAAAATAAGTTATACTTTTACTTGTGCTAAACATTAGAAGCACATGCTCCCTTAGCTCAGTTGGTCAGAGCAACCGGCTCATAACCGGTGGGTCCAAGGTTCGAATCCTTGAGGGAGCACCATTTTAATTTTATATTTGGGTAGGTGGCCGAGTGGCTAAAGGCGGCAGACTGTAAATCTGTTCTCATTCGAGTACGAAGGTTCGAATCCTTCCCTGCCCACCATTAGTATTATCAAGACTTTGATTGTTTTGATAATATTTTTGCTTTTTAAGGAAGCTATGAAAAAAATGTTCATAGCTTTTTGTAATGCTATAAAGATGAAAAAGTTACAAAGATATTACAAAAATATTAAATTTATATGACGCTTTATATTATGTTGAAAAAGAAAATTTGTTATGATAGACTATAAACGAAAGATGAAAGGGGTAATTTAATCATATGAAAAAAACAATTAGAAAGATATATTTATGTTTTATTATAACAATATTATTTACAACAGGAATAGCACTTGGAAATGATACAAATTTAGAAAATAAGGAATATACAGAAATATATAAACAATGGCTTGAATTGTCAGATGAACAAAAAGAAAATGTAATAGAGCCAAGTAAATATAATTTTTATTCAAAAGATACAAAAGAAGAAATACAACTAGCTAATCAAAAAATGAATTTGAAAAGTTTAGTAAAAATGGCAAAGTCATCAACATATGCCACGTCTCCTAAATTTTCATTAAAAACATTAATTGATAATAATCTAGAAATAAAAGACCAAAAAAGTACTAACTTTTGTTGGGCTTTTGCCTCAATAAGTTCATTAGAAACTAATTTAGCATTAAAAAATTATAACGATAATAAAGATGATAAGATATATGATTATTCAGAAAGACATATGGTTTATTCTATGACACAGAGTTTTAAAGATGGACAAGTAAATACTAACGGATGGAAACAAAAGGCAAAAGATGGTGGAACTACAACAATGTCAATGGCATATTTAACAAATGGATCTGGAGCAATAAATGAAGAAGATATGAAATTTGTAGATAACCAGGAAGAAATAGATATTAATGATATAAAAAATAAACAAGTACAAACTACAGTAAAAGATATAAGAAATTTTAATTCAATATATATAACTAAAAATGATGGAGCAATAGATGCTAATAAAAATAAAATAAAAGATTCAGAAATTGAAAATTTAAAAGAACAAATAAAGGAACATATTTCAACTAGTGGATCAGTAAAAGCATCGATTTATATGCCAAATTTTGATAAAAATGTACATATTAACTTGAAATCTGGAGCTATCTATAATTTAATAGATTCTTATGAAGATATAAAAAAAGAAATGACGAAAAAAGATGGAGTATATGTCAATCATGCTGTTAGTATAATTGGATGGGATGATAATTATTCTAAAGATAATTTTTCAACTAAACCTACGAATAATGGAGCATGGATTATTAGAAATTCATATGGAAAAGCAATAGAAATATCAATGGAGCAATTAAGAAAAAATAATCCAGGATTGGAAGATGAAGAGATTGTAAATACATTTTCAGCAAGTATGAATTGTAATTGTACTTTAAGTGAAGATGGGCAAATACTTAATGTTTCAGTTGGAGATAATGGAATATTTTATATATCTTATGAAGATGCATATATATATTCTGATTTGCTTGGAATAGAAAATGCAGAAGATAAAAAAGATTATGATAATTTGTATCAATATGATAATTTAGGTGGGGGAGAAGTAGGTTATATAAAAGGAAACGATGTAAAAGATATATTTTTAGCCAATGTATTTACAAGGACTAAAACAGATACAGAATATTTAACTTCGATAGGATTTCAAAGTTTGGTTGAGGGAACTTATGAAGTTTATATAAATCCAGACGGAACAGATAAATCATTGTCTAATTTACAAAAAGCAGAGTTAACAACAGGAGAAGAAATTAGTTTAACAGCAGGTTATCATACAATAAATTTTAAAAAAGCATATAAATTAAAAGAAAATAATTTTGTAGTAGCTATAAAAATGAAACATAAAGATGGGGGAATTTCTTATTTTACATATGAAGCAAAAGAAGAAAATCCTGATATTGTATTAAGCAAGGCTAAAGAGAGTTTTGTTGTAAGAGAAGAACAAGCACAAAAAGATAGCCAATGGCTAGATATTGGAGACAGTAGTAGCAGCAGTTATTTGGGAAATTTATGTATAAAAGGTATAACTGTAAATCAATACTCTGGAAGTATTGCAAATGAAGAAGAAAAAGAAGACTCAAAAACAGATAATAATAATTCTAACTATGATAAAGCAAAAGCAGAGTTACAAGAAATAAAATTAGAGGGAAATAATCAAGGAAGTTCAGTAAATATAAAAATAAAAGTAACAGGAATAGAAGTTAAAAATTCAAGTGAAAAATATCAACATTATTTCTATTTGTCATCAAATTCAAAGGAAAATAACATACAAGAAGATAAATGGATACCAGCAGGAAAGTTTGAAAAGCAAGATGATGGAACATATGCTTTAACACTAGAGGTTACAGAAGAATCTCAGCTAGCAGATATAAAAGAAGATGGTTCAGTATATGTATATATTAAAGAAGTTGCAACATTAAATGGAAAATCTACAACAGTAATATCTAATGGAATAGAATTAAAATTATATTCATCTGAAATAGAAACAAAAAAAGAAGAAGATACTACAACAATAACATCAAATAAAACAAAAAATGATACAACTGTAGCAAATAAAGTATTACCAAACACAGGATATATTCCAGTTATAATATTCTTAATAATAAGTTTAACTATTGTTGGAATATTTGTATATATTAGATATAAAAATATAGATAAATAAAATGAAGAGTACGCATACGTACTCTTTTTTATATATAAAACTACACTGTACAGAAAATTTATTTCATAAATTTTCGCACACGAACAAATTTGCTGAAAAAATCTTTAATTTATTCGATATTAATAATTTTTTGAGTAAAATCTAAATTACTCCATGAGTCATCTTCATAACCAATTGTATAAACATTTGTAGCAAAAATATCTTTATCTAACATTAATTTTAAATTTTTGTTAGTATTATTATCATAAAATCTTTTTACAGAGGTAATAATTTCAAGTTTAGGATTAGCTTTAGCTATTTCAGAAATTAAGAATTTACCACGATTATTTAAACCAAGTACTCTAATATAGGGAGTAGTTTTTTTAGAAATATCAATATCTTTTTTAGTGATTCCTAATAAAGCATAAAGCAAAATTCTTTGAATTCTAGTAGATGTATAACGTTTTGATTTTATAATATTTAAAAGGTCATTTAAATTATTACAAGAATTTGCTGCTTTTTTTATAGCAAATTCTAAACCCTCTGTTACATCAGGAAGCATAGCAATTTCAGATGTTTCCATTTTTCTTAAATTATAAATAATTTGTTTTTCAAATACAGAGATGTCTGGTATTATATGTCCTTGTTTTATATTTTTTATTAAAATGCTGTAGCTTGAAGATGGAAGTAATCTTCTTAAAATATCAAATCCATTGTTTTTTATAATATTACGTATAGCTGTAGCACTTGCTATATTTCCAGAATAAGAGCTATCATTATAAGCAGATTCATAACGAGCAATTGAAATAGGCATAATGTTACTTTTATATTTTTTTAATGCTTTTAGATATTCAATGCCTAATATATTATTAGGAGAAGAAAGTACATTAACACATTTTCTAATATCATTTAAATATATCATTAAGGCGTTTTCACGAGCTTTAGGATAAGAGATTCCTTTACTTAATTCATGAGATAATAATATTTTATATTTTCTTGGTTCATGATATAAAACGTCTGCAAATTTATTCAATATGTCAACATCAGAGGTTTCAGCACCAAAAGAAATATAATCAACAACTTTTAAAGAGTCTAAAATTTTTATTGCACCATCTGCAAAATTTTCAGCACTAGAAGTAGTATATAGAACAGGAAGTTCGATAACTAGATCTATTCCATTTTGAATTGCAGCTTCAGCTTTAGACCATTTATCAATTAACGAAGTTGAACCACGTTGTGTAAAGTTGCCACCCATTATAGCAACTGTATAGTTAGAACTAGTCATTTTTTTTGATTGCTCTAAATGGTATAAATGACCATTATGGAAAGGATTATATTCTCCTACAATACCTAAAACTTTACCCATAATCAAATTCCCTTCTTGTATAATTTTTAATTAACTGCTATAATATTACCATAAATAATGGGAAAAAACAAGAAAGCTAATATTTAAGTTTCGGGTTTTTAAGCAAGATGGGACAAATCCATAATTTAAACAATAAATATTATTCACTACGTTCAAAAAGAAAATCTAATATAAAAAAATGTGCCGC
>FR888027.1 GCA_000431335.1 Clostridium sp. CAG:343
ATTGCTCGTACCTCGCAATGGAACGAAAGAACGGCAAAGAAGCCAATAAATTGAAAATATAAAAGATCTCTAGTATAATATATTATGTAACTTAAAGTTGCAAATATATTTAGAAAGGGGTCTTTTTAGATGACTAACAAACAATTACTAAACAAGATGAAGAATGACATGAGAATGCGAAATTTTTCGCATTACACATATGATAGCTATTTAGGAAAAACAAAAGCTATTATGAAATACTTTGGAGAAAAGAAGTTAGAAGATGTAACAACAGAAGAATTAAGAAGATTTTTATTAAAATATTTAAAAGACGAAAGAAAATTAGGAGATAGGTCAATAAATTATTATAATTCAGTAATAAGATTTATTTATGAAGTTACATTAGATAAGGTTTTAAATAAGAAACAAATACCGATGAGAAAACAAAAAAAGTGTGTTTATAAGGTGCTAACAAAAGAAGAGTTAAGCACTTTTTTTAATGTGTGTGATAATTTTAAATTTAAAACAATATTTATGTTAGTTTATGGATCATGATTAAGAATCGGAGAAGTAGCAAATTTAAGAGTAGAAGATATAGACGGTAAAAACATGAGAATATTTGTACGAGAAGGAAAAGGTAATAAAGAAAGATATACAATATTGCCTAAACAAAGTTTAGAAATGTTAAGAACATATTGGTCAAAATATAGACAGAATAAAAGAATAGGAAGGATATTTCTAAGCGAATCGGGAAAAGCGATAACAGTAGGAGTAATACGAGAACATTTTAGAAAATATAGAAGAAAAGCAAGATTAAACGAGAAAGTAACTGTTCATACCTTGAGACATTGTTTTGCAACTGATTTGATAGAAAGAGGAGCAACATTAATACAAGTAAAGGAATTGATGGGACATAGTAATATAAGAAGTACCATGGCATATGTACATGTAGCGAATATAAAGATGGATTTAGAAAGTCCACTAGATGCGTTTTTGAAAGGAGAGAAAAAATAAGATGGAAAAGATACAAGAAATATTAAATAACGGATTAGACAGGTACGAAAAAGAACATAAAATTGTAATGTATAAGAAAAAGGTAATCAATGCAATAAAAAATTGTAAAACAGCAAATATTGGAGCACACAAGTATATATGTGATGAATGTGGATATGAAGAAATTGCCTATAATTCATGTAGGAATAGGCATTGTCCGAATTGCCAAACAGGAAAGAAATTGAAATGGATTGAGGCAAGAAAAGAGGAAGTTTTAAATATAAAATATTATCATATTGTATTTACAATACCAAGTGAGTTATATACTATAGCGATACAAAATCAAGAAAAGATATATAAAATATTATTTAGGTCATCATCAGAGACATTGCAAGAATTAGCAAGAGACGAAAAATATTTAGGAGCAGAAATAGGATTTTTTAGTATATTACATACATGGGGACAAAATTTAATGTATCATCCACATGTGCATTTAGTAGTAACAGGAGGAGGTTTAATACATGGAAAGAAAAAGAAGAAGATTTTTTTATACCAGTACAAGTAATGTCTAGAGTATTTAGAGGAAAATTCTTAGATTATATGAAAAAAGAAAAAATAGAATTTTATGGAAGCAATAAAGATTTAGAAAATCCAGCGAGTTACAATAGTTTAATACAAAAAATGTATGACAAAGAATGGATAGTGTATTGTAAAGAACCATTCAAAAATGCAGAATGTGTAATACAATACTTAGGAAGATATACACATAGAGTGGCGATATCGAATGAAAGAATATTAAAAATAGAAGGTGAGAAGGTAACCTTTAAATGGAGAGATTATAAAGATAACAATAAAATGAAAGAAATGACAATAAGCATACAAGAATTTATTAGAAGATTTCTAATGCATATACTACCACCACATTTTATGAAAATAAGATATTATGGACTACTAGGAAACAGAAACAAGAAGAAAAAATTATTAAAATGTAAGATATTAACCATCGATAACATACTAAACAACA
>FR888028.1 GCA_000431335.1 Clostridium sp. CAG:343
TAACCTTATTATTAGCCTAATCGTTCAATTCGACTATTTTCTCTTGACATTGCACATATTTAGGCATATACTAAACACGTAAAATAAAGGAAAAGGAGGCAATTTATCAATATGGATAACATGATAGAAATAAGATGGCACGGTAGAGGCGGTCAAGGTGCAAAAACAGCATCTTTATTACTTGCTGATGCTGCTTTTAATACAGGAAAATATATTCAAGGGTTTCCTGAATATGGTCCTGAAAGAATGGGTGCTCCTATTACAGCCTACAATCGAATTAGTAGTACTCCAATTACTATTCATAGTAATATTTACGAACCAGATTATGTTGTAGTAGTAGATGATACTCTTTTAGAATCTGTAGATGTAACAGCAGGACTAAAAGAAAATGGAGCAATAGTTATTAACACAACTAAATCTGAAGAATATTTAAAAAAGAATTTAAAAGGATATCAAGGTGATATATATACTATAGATGCTAGAAAAATATCAGAAGAAGCTTTAGGAAGATATTTTCCTAATACTCCTATGCTAGCAGCTATTGTAAAAGTAAGTAAAGTTATGACTGATGAAGCTTTACTAGAGGATATGAAAGGTTCTTTTAAACATAAATTTGCTAAAAAACCTGAGGTAATTGATGGTAATATGAAAGCTTTAGAAATAGCCTTAAAGGAGGTTAAAAAAATATGACAAATATAAATCCTAATACTCCTATGGAGAAAATGACTCCTGGTGGTGATATCTACACTGCAGGAAATGCAAGAGAATTTAAAACTGGTGATTGGAGAAGCGTAAAACCTATCTTTTTAAGTGAAAAGTGTAAACAATGTGGTTTATGTTTTCCTGTTTGTCCTGATGATGCTATACCAGTTAATTCTGATTTAAAAAGAGAAGATTTTGATTATGATTATTGCAAAGGATGTGGCGTATGTGCAAAAGTTTGTCCATTTGGTGCAATTGAAATGAAAGAAGAATAATAAATAAGAAAGGAAGAAAAAAACATGAGTATAAGAGAAAGATTAAGTGGTAATGAAGCAGCTGCAACTGCTATGAAACAAATTAATCCAGACGTTGTAGCAGCTTTTCCAATTACTCCATCTACTGAAATCCCACAATACTTTTCAACATTTGTAGCAAATGGAACTGTCGATACTGAATTTGTTGCAGTAGAAAGCGAACACAGTGCTATGTCTGCTTGTATTGGTGCAGAAGCTGCTGGAGCAAGAGCTATGACAGCTACTTCTGCAAACGGTTTATCTTTAATGTGGGAAATGATTTACATCGCTTCTAGCTTAAGATTACCAATTGTTTTATCTTTAGTAAATAGAGCTATATCAGGTCCATTAAATATCCATAATGACCATTCAGATGCTATGGGAGTACGTGATAGTGGATGGATTATGCTATTTTCAGAAAACAACCAAGAAGCATATGATAATACTTTAATGGCTCATAGAATTGCTGAACATAAAGATGTTATGCTACCTTTAATGGTATGTCAAGATGGATTTATCACTTCACATTCAATTGAAAATATTGAATTAGAAGAAGATGAAAAAGTAAAAAAATTTGTAGGAGAATATCATCCTGAGCATTATTTATTAAATCAAAAAGAGCCTATAGCTGTTGGACCTTTAGATGTACAAAGTTATTTATTTGAACATAAAGCTCAACAAGCAGAAGCTATGAAACACGCAAAACAAGTTATTTTAGATGTTGCAAAAGACTTTGAAAAAATGACAGGAAGAAAATATGGATTATTTGAAGAATATAAATTAGAAGATAGTGAAATTGCTATTGTTTGTATGAATTCTACTGCAGGAACTACAAAATTTGTAGTAGATAAATTAAGAAAACAAGGAATAAAAGCAGGATTATTAAAAATTCGTGTATTTAGACCTTTTCCTGCTGAAGAAGTTGCTAATAGCTTAAGTCATTTAAAAGCTATTGCTGTTTTAGATAAATCAGATTCTTTAAATGCTGCTGGTGGTGCTTTGTTTGAAGATGTTACTTCTGCAATGTATGTAAATAACAAACATGTACCTGCTGTAAATTATATTTATGGTATTGGTGGTAGAGATACAAAAGCTGATGATATTGAAAAAGTTTATAAAGATTTACTAGAAATTAGTAAATCAGGAAAAGTAGAAAATCCTTATAGATATTTTGGATTAAGAAAGGATGGTGAAAAATAATGCCTTACAATGTAAAAGAAATCGTAGCAAATAAACCTTCTAGATTTACTGCCGGACATAGAATGTGTGCTGGTTGCGGTGCTCCTCCAGCTGCTAGAATGATTATGAGAGCTTTAAAACCTGAAGATCATGCAGTAGTTGCTGGTGCAACTGGATGTATGGAAGTTTCTACTTTTATTTATCCATATACTGCTTGGACAGATTCTTTTATCCATACTGCTTTTGAATGTGCAGCTGCAACTTTATCAGGAACTGAAGCTGCATACCAATCACTAAAAAAGCAAGGAAAAATATCTAATACTACAAAATTCATTGCATTTGGTGGAGATGGAGGAACTTATGACATAGGGCTTCAAAGTTTATCTGGAGCTATGGAACGTGGTCATGATATGGTTTATGTTTGTTATGACAATGGAGCATATATGAATACTGGAATTCAAAGATCTTCTGCTACACCTAAATTTGCAGATACTACAACATCACCTGCCGGAAAAGTAATTCCTGGAAAAATGCAATCTAGAAAAGATTTAACTAAAATAATGGTAAGTCATCACCTTCCTTATGTTGCTCAAACAATTGGCTATATGAATTTTAAGGATTTATATGAAAAATCTGAGAAAGCAATTTATACAGAAGGTCCTACATTCTTAAATGTTATGACCCCTTGTCCTAGAGGATGGGGATATCCAACAGATATGCTAATGCAAATTAATAAATTAGCAGTTGATACATGTTATTGGCCATTATATGAAGTAATTGATGGAAAATATAAAATAAACTATAAACCTGCTAAAAAATTACCAATTGAAGAATTTTTAAAACCTCAAAAAAGGTTTAAACATATGTTTAAACCAGGTAATGAATGGATGATAGAAGAATTCCAAAAAGAAGTTGATAAAAGATGGCAGGAATTATTAGATTTAGAAGAAATTACTAATAAATAAGTATTTAAAAAACAAGATATTGATATCTTGTTTTTTTATTTATTTTTTACAGTATTTTCTGTTTTTTCTTTTCTATCACTTCTTGTAGGAATTAAGAAAAATAATCCAACTAATATAGGCAAATAAAACGTATATAATCTCCAAAATAAGATAGACATATTTATTGTACCTTCTTTAAAAATAGTATTAAATAATATATAAAATCCTCCCTCTGCTCCTAGTCCTGAACCTGGAGTTGGAATAAACGTCATAATCAATAGCAAGAATGCTTGTGTAGGTATTATTTGCCAAAAACTTATACCATAATTTCCAAATGCTCTATATACCATATATGTAATAGAGTAATATGCAAAACTTTGTACTACAGCTGTTATAAACATTTCTAATACCATCTTTTTTTCAGATTTCATAAATTTAAATTGTTCACTAAAATTATCTATACTTTTATCTAATTTTTCTAATATTTCTATTGGATGTTTTAAAATATGGATTTTTCCTAAAAATTTAATTATTGGAGTAGTGATTGCTGAAATTATACTCTTTTTTATTCCAACTAAAATAACTATTACAATAGCTAATATATTTATTAAAAAACCTATTATAGCTACCCAAAGATAATTTTGCATTAAATTTTTAAAAAAGTCAAATTCAAAAAATATAACCACTATTGTAGTTACTACTAATGCTATCTGTGTAATAATAAATTTAATTGCCATAGCACTTAGAGAATCACTCACTCTTTTACCTGTCTTTGTTAATTCATACGCTTGCATTGGTTGACCGCCAGATGCAAATGGTGTAATGTTGTTAAATAATAAACCTATCATAGATACTTTTATAGAATTCTTTATATTTTGATTTGGATACATTTTTTTCAATGGTATGTGTAAATTAATAGCTTCACATGCCCAATGAATCAATAAACAAACAACGCCTGCTAATACCCATCTATAATCAACTTGATAAAGTAAATTAATTATATTGTCAATACCATCTACTTTAATCATGTAAATTAATAATCCTAAAAAAATAGTTAAAATAAGTATAAAATTAAATATTATCTTCTTTTTATTAGTAGGTTTTAGCTCCTCTTTACTTATTTCTTTATTAACTTGAACATCATCTTTTTTTATTTCTTCTTCCATGATTTTCTCCTTAAATATGTTCACACAAAAAGACTGTTTTTAGTAATACATTACTATAACAGTCTTTTCCCTTTTATTTTATTCTTCCTCTGGAGCTTCAACTGGACAAACTCCTGCACAAGTGCCACAAGAAATACATGCTGATGCATCAATTACAAATTTATCTTCACCTTGTGAAATACATCCTACTGGACATTCAACTGCACAAGCTCCACAAGAAATACATTTTTCTGTTATTTTATATGCCATTTTTTTCACCTCCTAAAATATTAACTTATTTTCGTTCTTTTTCATCTTCAACTTCTAATTTTTCTAATTCTTCTAGCTCTTTTTTATTTTTTAACTCTTCTTCATCTATTTTACTCAAAGAATTATTTTTTATTATCTTTACATCTTTAGCATTATATTTTTTATAGAAATATCCATCTCCGTCTTTTATTTTAACTCTTACAACTTCTTTTAAAGTCTCTATATTATCAACTTCTCCTTCTCCATCTTCGGTTTTTACTATTGCTCCTACATTTGGAAGTCTTTTTAACTTTTCTTCGTAAACATCACTTTCATATTTTAAGCAACACATTAATCTTCCACAATTTCCTGAAATCTTCGATGGATTTAGTGAAATATTCTGTTCCTTTGCCATTTTTATAGACACTGCTTCAAAGTCACTTAAAAAACTACAACAACATAATTCTCTTCCACAAACTCCGTTTCCACCTATCCTCTTTACTTCATCTCTTACACCTATTTGACGCAATTCAATTCTAGTCTTATAAATAGCTGCTAAATCTTTTACTAAATCTCTAAAATCTATTCTTCCATCTGCTGTAAAATAAAATAATATTTTACTATCATCAAATTTATATTCAACATCTGTTAATGTCATGTTTAATTTATGCTCTTTTATCTTCTTTTCACATACTTTAAAAGCTTCTTTTTCTTTCATTTTACATTCTTCATTATGTTTTTTATCTTTATAGTTTGCTATTCTAATTACTTTTTTTAATGGTGCTATTATTTTTTCATCGTCAACAAATCTATTTGGAATCACAACTTCTCCAAACTCTTCTCCTTGTGCTGTCTCAACAATTACTTTATCACCTTTATGTACTTTTAAATTTTTTGGATTAAAAAAATATATTTTACCTAATTTTTTAAATCTAACTCCTATAATATTTTTCAATTTACTTCCTCCCATATGTTAAATACCAAATTATCTATACACATATCATAATTTGCATTTTGTTGCAATCTCTTTTTGGTATTTTCCACAATTTTGATACAATTTGTGTATATATAGTCTTTTTTTGCCTTCTTTAGTAAAATAATATTTATATAATCTAACATATCATATATTTCTTCTTTTAATTTATATAAAACATCTGCAAATTCTATCAATTCAATTAAATCTACTTTATCTAATTTATCTATCATTTTTTCCAATTCTAAATATTGTTCTAGCTTAGTCCTTAGTAAAATCGCTTTTCCTATACTTCCTTGAAATACATCTAACATACTTTGTGAAATATTATTCATTTGATAATTACTTTCTAAAAACTTCTTTATATCTAAATCTTCTATTGGATTAAAATGTAAAATCATGCATCTTGATTTTATTGTAGTTAAAAAAGCATTTTCATTTGTTCCAACCAATATAATTGTTACAAATTCTGGAGGTTCTTCCAATGTTTTTAGCAAACAATTCTGTGCCTCTTTTGTCATTAAATCTGCCTGATCAATTATATACACTTTCTTTTCAGAAATAATTGGCTTTTCTTGGATCTTCTTTTGTAGTTCTCTAATTTGTTCAATTTTAATACTATTTCCCTCTGGCTCTATACAAAAAAAATCAGGATTATTATTACTGTCAAACTCAATGCATGACTTACAATGATTGCAAGCTTTATCTTCACTTAAACATAAAATTCCTTTAGCAAATTCTGTAGCTATCATCTTTTTTCCAATACCAGATACACCAATCATTAAATAGCTATGTGATACTTTATTGCTATCAATAGACTGTTTTAGTATATTTTTAATTGAATTATTTCCAAAGATATTTTCAAACATTTTAAAAGTCTCCTTTTGTTATTCGACCTTACCCCATTTATCTAATGGCCATATTCTAATAGCAACTGTACTTTCTATTTCTTCTAAAGGTATACATCCAAATGACCTACAATCTGTACTATGATTTCTATTATCTCCCATTGCAAAAACACAATTTTCTGGAACGACAAAATCATCAAATCCTACACCTGTAACATCTGTTACTATGCCTTCTTGTAAATATGGTTCTTCCAATTCTTTTTCATTAATATAAACTTTTCCATCTTTTATTTGTACATGTTCTCCTGGAAGTGCTATTACTCTTTTTATATAACTTTTCTTTCCTATTTCTAAAAAATTATTAACAAACCATTTTAATCCTGTCTTTTTTTCATATTTAGCTACTGGATTTGATAAATCAATTTCTGAACTTGTATAACTTATTTTTGCAGGTTCTTCAAAAGTTATAATTTTACCTCTTTCTGGCAAAGTTTTTGTAGTCCTTCCCCATCTATTTAACCATAATCTTTGATCTTCTATTAGTGTCGGATACATTGACACCTGCTTTACAATAGTAGGTGTTCCTATAAAATATCTAAATACCATTGCTAATACTAATGCTATTATAATACAATATACCCATTCTAATATTTCTTTTGCTGTTGAACTCAAATTTATCTCTCCTTTTTACTTTTGTTTTGCACTTTATATTATACATTATATTATAAATTTTAGCAATTAAAAAGAGGAATATATTTAAAATATTTTCCTCTTTTGGTTACAGTTCAGTAAAAAATTTTCTATTTTTCATTCCAATCAAACGTCATTAAATAAAATTCAAGTGTTATAGTGGGAGCCAAAGCTTGGACACCATAATCATTTCTTACTGAACTGTAACCTCTTTTGTATTAATATTATTACTCTCTATCACCTTTTGTAGGAATCCTTACAACAACTTCAGTACCTTGACCAACAACACTTTTTATATCAATACTACCACCATTCTTATCCAATATTTCTTTAGCAATTGCAAGACCTAATCCACTTCCGCCCATTTCTCTAGTACGCGCTTTATCCACTCTATAAAATCTTTCAAATATTCTACTTAAATCTTCCTCCGGAATTCCTATACCATTATCAAAAATTTTAATATATGCATCATTATAAACAAATCCTACATATATCTTTATTTCTCCACCATCTTTTGTATATTTTATACTATTAGTTAATATATTTAATACAACTCTTTCAATATCATATTTATCTGCATATACTGGTGGTACATCTGCAGTAACAAAACAATTTACAGTATGATTTTTCTTTTTTATTTCAATAGCTAATTTATCCTGACATTTTTTTACTAAGTCTCCTAAATCAAATGATTCTTTTTGTGCCCTTTTTTTATTACTATCATATCTTGAAAGAGTTAATAAATCTGTAACTAATTTAGCCATTCTCCTTGCTTCTGTTGCAATAACATTTAAAAACTTATCTTGTGTTTCTTTATTATAATCTCCTTCTAATAATGTATCTGCATACCCCATAATAGAAGTAATCGGCGTTTTTAATTCATGTGATACATCTGCCACTAATTCTTTTTGCATATTATCTAATTTCACATGTTCTGTAATATCTTGAATTACAGCAATTACTCCATCTGGTCTTTCTTCTTCGTCTTTAAATGGCGCAAAAAATGCTTTTACATATCTGTCATCTACTTGGATTTTTTGCTCTGTTGAAGTCCAATTCTCTAAATAAATTATTTTTTCCATATTAATATTCAAATTAAACTTTTTAAATATATCATCAAATGTATTATCTTCTGGTCTAATGCTTAAAAATTTCTTTGCCGCAGGATTAATTAAAATTATTTCTCCTTTTCTATTAAAAGCTATAATTCCATCTGTCATATGTAATAAAATAGTTTCTATTTGGTTTTTCTGTGTTGAAACTTCACTTAATTTTTCTTTTAATTCTGTAGTCATAATGCCAAATACATTTTCTAAATTGCTCATTTCTCCCTTTTTCTTATTTTTCTTTTCTTTAGATTCTTCTTCTGTTATTTTTTCTGCACTTTTAATAAGCTTGTTAATTGGATAAATAACAAATTTTGAAAGAATTACTGCTATAATTATTCCGACTATTATATATGCAATAGAAAAAATTATTACTGCTACTTTTGTATTATTTTCTAATTGGTTAATCATATCAGTAACTTGTCCAATATCTAAATTTTGTTCTACTTGAATTTTCTGACTAATTATATTTAATGAATTCAAAAAAAATCCACAAAATCCCCCAATAATTATTATGCCTATTAGAAAAAATACTAGTACGATTTTAATTGGTATATTTTTAAACATTTTATACTCCTATTTAACTAATTTCTTAATTTCTTTATAAATTTTGTCTTCTGCATCTTTAGTTGAATTTTTTAATGCATTTATTCCCATATTTATCATTTTTTGTTTATCTAATGCTATCTCTTCAACTGCTTTATTTAAAATTTTCCCATTAATTTCATTATCTAATATAATTTTAGCTGCGCCAACCTTTTCTAAAGCCTTTGCATTATACAATTGGTGATCATGGCTAACATTAGGTAGTGGAACTAAAATGGCTGGTTTTCCTAAATTAGATATCTCTGTTATTGTCATAGCTCCACTTCTTGCTACAATTACATCAACAACATTCATTAATTCTTCCATATTATATATATATGGAAGAATCTTCATATTCTCTATATTGTTAATGTTTATATTAGACATTTCTAATTCTTCTTTTATAATATCATATTGCTTTGGTCCTGTTGCCCAAATTACTTGATAATCTTTATTTAATTTAGTTTTTATTATTTCAACTAAAGTATCATTTATTCTTTTTGCACCTTGGCTTCCTCCAAAGACTAAAATAATAGGTTTCTTATTATTTAATCCCGTAGTCTGAATTATTTTATTTCTTTCATTTTCATTAAAATCCTTTTTCTTTATCTTTACAGGTGTTCCTGTAAAAACTACGTTTTTACAATTTTTAATTCTTGGAATAGCGTCTCTGAAAGAAACTAATATTGTATTTGTTTTATTTGCTAACATTTTAATTGCCATTCCAGGAAATGCATTACTTTCATGTAACAGTGTTGGTATTTTTAAATTATGTGCTGAAGATATTGTAGCACCACAAATATATCCTCCTGTACCTATTACAATATCTGGTTTAAATTCAGAAATGATTTTCTTAGCTTCTCCATATCCTTTAATTGTCTTACACATTTTCTTTATGTTTTCAATTGATATTTTTTTACTCAATCCATAAGCATTTATTGTTTTTAATTCGTATCCAGCTCTTGGTACTAAATCATTTTCAAGACCTCTGGTAGTACCTATAAAAATTATTTTAGAACCTTTTTCTTCTCTTTTTATTTTATTAGCAATTGCTATACCTGGATTAATATGTCCAGCTGTTCCAGCAGCTGCAATAACAACTCTCATTTTTAACTTTTCCTTTCTTGATTTTAATATCTACTGCTGTTTTGCACTAGCTCTAGAGATATTAAGTAAAATTCCCATTTCACACAATAAAATAAATAATGCTGTTCCTCCGGTAGCTAAAAAATGGTAATGGCATACCGGTAGCTGGCATAGATGATGTTACAACTGCAACATTAATAATAACCTGAATTGCAACTAATGCTGTTATTCCTATTGCTATTAAACTTCCAAACATATCTGGTGCTTTCATAGCAATAAGCACTCCTCTCCAGATAAAAATAGCAAATAAAATTAATACTACTGCACATCCTATAAATCCTAGTTCCTCACCTAGTATTGAAAAAATAAAATCATTATGAGGTTCTGGTATGTATAAAAATTTTTGCTTGCTTTCTCCTAATCCTACTCCAAATAACCCTCCTGAACCAATTGCATATAAACTTTGTATAACTTGCCAACCATCTCCTGTTGCATCTTTCCATGGATCTAAGAATGTAATTACTCTTTGTAGTCTATATGGTTCTTTTACAATTAATAAAATCATTGCTGGTATTCCAGCAACTGCTCCAGTCGCTAAAAAGTGCCAAAACTTACATCCTGCCATTATCATCATAGTCGCACAAATTCCAATAATTACAATTGATGTACTAAAATGAGGTTCTAATAAAAGTAAACCTATAATTGGTGCCAAAAGACACATGTTTTTAATAAATCCCTTTGTATATAATCCTAATTCATCTCTATTTTTAACTAAAATTCCTGCATAAAAAATTATCATTAATATTTTTACTACTTCAGAAGGTTGAAAAGATAATGTTTCTGTAACATGAATCCACCTTTTTGCTCCATTTACTGTTTCTCCTGCTATTAATACTAATGCTAATAAAATCAAAGCAATCCACCATGCATGTTTATAAAATTTTTGATAAAATCTATAATCTATTTTTGATATAAATAACATAGCTATAATTCCTAAAATTGCAAAAATTAATTGCTTTGAAAAAAATGCATAACTATTACCACTTTCTGATAAAGCTGAAGGTGAACTTGCTGATAAAACCATAACTAACCCCATTGATAATAACAATAATATAGTAATTAACAATGTAAAATCAATCGGATTATTTACAAAACTTGAAAAGCTTTTTTCCTTTTTCTTTTTTGCCATCTTCCTTCTTCCTTCCTTAACTTTTGTTTATTATTAATACTATTAAATTTCATACACTATTTCTTCTCTTTTATAATCTTATATTATTTTTAGTCCAATTATGCATAATACTAATGTAATTAAACTAAATATAATAACTACTTTACTTTCTTTCCATCCTGATAATTCAAAATGATGGTGTAAAGGTGCCATTTTAAAGATTCTATTTCCTGTCTTTTTGAAATATGCCACTTGAATAATAACAGATAGCGTTTCTAATACTGGTATTAATGCTATCACAACTAATAATAATGGCATTTTTAAATATAATGCTAATGCTGAAATCACACCTCCGCAATAATAGAGAACCCGTATCTCCCATAAATACTTTTGCAGGATGTAAATTAAACATTAAAAAACCTAGTACTGAACCTATTACTATACTTCCAAATATAGAAATTTCTGTTAAATTATATTGTATTCCAATAATTGTTAAGCAAGTAATAATTATTGCCGAAACACTTGATGAAAGTCCATCTATTCCATCTGTTAAATTTATAGCATTAGTAGTTGCTAATATAACTATTATTGCAAATGGAATATAAATATAAATTGGTATTGTTATAGATTGCTTTAAAATTGGAATATATGTTTCTGTTCCAATTTTTAAGCCATATACTAAATATATTACGTATGCTACAGATATAATAAGCAATCCTAACATTTTATAACTTGGTTTTAATCCTTTTGTATTTTTTAAAACTAACTTTTTAAAGTCATCTATAAAACCTATTAATCCAAATCCTATTGTTAACAACAATATTGGTAACAATTTATTAGCAATATCACTTTGATTATTATATATCAAAAAAATGTAAGTTCCTGTAACAACTATTATCATTGCTAATATCATAATAATTCCACCCATTGTTGGTGTACCTTGTTTCTTTAAGTGTGATTGTGGCCCATCATCTCTTTCTATTTGTCCTACTTTTAGTTTTCTTAATATTGGTATAATGATAATCCCTAAAATAATTGCAGTTATAAATGATATCATTAATATCAATGTTTCAAATTTCAATTTTACCAAACCTTTCCTTTTGTTTATTTCATTTTTTCTATTAAATCTCTTACTATAATTCTTTCATCATATGGATATTTAACTCCATTAATTTCTTGATATGGCTCATGCCCTTTTCCAGCTAAAACAATAATATCTCTCTTTGTTGCCATTTCAATTGCTTGTTTTATTGCCTCTGTTCTATCTACTATAACTGAATATTTACCTTTTGTCTTTTTCATTCCTTCTTCTATTTGGTTCACTATTTTTTGAGGATCTTCTGTCCTTGGATTGTCTGATGTAATAAAAGTATAATCAGCTATTTTTCCTGAAATTTCTCCCATGATAGGTCTTTTACCTGAATCTCTATCTCCTCCACATCCAAACACACTAATCACTTTTCCTCTTGTATAACTTTTTACAGCTTGTAATATATTTTGTAAGCTTTCTGGTGAATGAGCATAATCTATCATTATTGGAATTTCTAATTTATTATCTACTAATTCTGACCTGCCTGGTACCCTAACAGTTTCTAATGCTTCTTTTATAATTTCAGGTGAAATTCCAAATTTTTGTGCCACACAAATAGCAGCCAAAGAATTATAAACACTAAATCTTCCTGGTATTCCTGTTTTTACTCTTTCATTTCTATCTTTTATTTTCACTCTAAAATCTACATATGAATTTGTAATTGTTATATCTTTTGCTAAAACATTTGCATAATTATCTATACCATATGTTGTTATATTACTTTCTGGAAATAATCTTGGTATCTTTGCTCCATGCAAATCATCTGCATTTACTATACCTGTATTGCACATCTTGAATAATTTTAGTTTTGAATTAAAATAATCTTCCATATTTGGATGTTCATTTGGACTTATATGATCTTCTGAAAAGTTTGTAAATAATACAATATCAAATTCACACCCTGTTACTCTGTGCAATTTTAAACTTTGAGAAGATACTTCCATTACTACTGTTTCCACTCCTGCATCTACCATTTGTTTAAATATTTGTTGTAATTCTAAACTTTCTGGAGTTGTTCTATCACTGTCTTTTATTCTTTTTCCATTTATATATGTTGCTATAGTTCCAATTAATCCTACTTTTTTTCCTGCTTTTTCTAAAATTTCTTTAATCATAAAAGTAGTTGTTGTTTTTCCTTTTGTACCTGTTACACCTATCAACTTGAATTTACTAGATGGATTTCCATAAAAATTACTAGCTATTATTGCTAAAGCTTCTCTTGTATCTTTAGTCATTACTACTGTAATTCCTTCAGGAACCTTAAATGTTTTTAAGTCACATCCTTCTTCTATAACAATTGCAATTGCTCCTTTTTTTATTGCATCTTCAATAAATTTATGACCATCTACAGCAAATCCTTTAATAGCTACAAATAAAAAACCTTCTTTTACATCTTTTGAATTTTTTTCAATTCCATTTATATCTAAATCTAAGTTTCCCTTTACTTTTAAACCTTCTAACCCTATTAATAACTTTTTCAATTCCATTTTTATCAATCCCTTCGATTATAATTTATTATTTTGTGTAATAAACTATATCTTTTTTAATAAACAAAAGGCACCAAAATTTTGTCGCCAATTTTTTTACATTATATAACTAAATTACTATTTTGTATAGACTTTTTTATAATTTTTCTTATTAATACTTCCTAATATTATGCATATATCCACTCACTAAAATCAAATTATAATATCTTTATTACATTTTATTTTTATATTATATAACATAGAACTAAAAAACATTAAAACAAAAAAGCCAAGGCTAATTATTATACCTTTTGGCTTTTAAATTAATTTAATTATCTATCATTATATCTTTATTCAATAGTTATATATATCTTTCCTCCCTTATTTACTTTAATTCCAGCCTTAGGCGTTTGTTCTTTAATTAATGTGTTTTCTTTATCTAATTCTTCAGGTGCGTTTTCTATCTCTAATTCTAATCCACTTTCCTTCAAAATACTTTCCGCTTCTTTTATAGTTTTGCCAACAATGTCTGGTGTCTCTATTTGTTCTACTTCTTCCACTTCCTCCGTATTTCCCTGATTCACTTCTAAATATGGTAAAATCTCACTAAACACTTGACCTCCTACAGGTGCTGCAACACCACCTCCTTGGTGTATTTTGTCACTACAAAAAGTTAAACTCAATTTTAGCATTGATTGTAGGTTTAGTTTTATGCTTCTTTTACTCTTTCAAAGATACTTGATTTATTTTCTTCATCTATGTATTCTAAAATTTTATTTAATTCGTTCATAAATTTAAAATGAATGGTTATTTTTTTATTCTCATGTACTTCTATGTAATCAATTATCTCTGTTATAATATCTCTATCTAACTCTGTTATATTTTTATGTTTTTTAAAGTTTTCTATCCATAGACTATTTCCATTTATAATTTCTTCTTGTTTCTCTTTTTGTTTATCTAAATTTTCTATTATTTCTTTTATTCTATCTATGTTTTTTTCATATTTTTGTTTATACTCAAAATATTCCTCTTTAGTTATATAATCACTCTTCCAATCTTCATATAAACATCTTTTCAAATTACTTATTCTTTCTATTTCTATTTTTTTTGATTTTTTAATATTTTCCATATTTTCATTTGCTAATTTTTTAGTATTAGATTTATTAATTTGTTCTAGTAATTTTTCAGTATCAACAAGCAATTCTATATGTAATTTAATAGCCTCCATCACTGCATTTTCCAATTCTTCCACTTTTATAGTATGCTTTGTGCATAATTTATTGGACTTTTTTCTATATGTTCCACATATGTAATATTCATAAACAGTACCACTTTTATTTTTACAGTATTTTTTATGCATTGCTCTGCCACAATCTGCACATTTTAGTATTCCAGCCCACATACTTAAGTTTCCACTATTTTGTACTCTAGTATCAACTTTTCTCATACCCTGTGCTTTTTCAAATAATTCTTTATCTACAATAGACTCATGCATATTTTTTACTGTAATCCATTCTTCTTCTGGCACTTGCTCTACTTTATGAACTTTATAACTTTTTACTCTTCTTTTACCTTGAGTAATGTTTCCTATGTAAATATCGTTTTTCAAAATATTTCTAACAGTTGATGGACACCAAGAATAATCTTCTTGCATTATTTGCACATTATTATAATTTTGATTTAGCCTTTTCTTTTTATATCCTGTTGGATTTAAAACTCCCATATCATTTAATCTATGGCAAATGCTTAAATTCCCTAAACCTTCATTTACTTTCCATTCAAAAATTTTTCTTACAATTTCGGCTGACTCTTTATCAATGATTAACTTATGATTATCTTCTGGATTTTTTATATATCCATATGATGGAAATGCTCCCACAAACTCTCCGCTTCTTTTTTCTTCCATTTAATGCTGACCTTATTTTAATTGATGTGTCTCTACAGTATTCATCATTTATTAAGTTTTTAAATGGTACTAATATTGTATTTGTGCTTGTAGGATTTTTAAAACTATCTACACTATCATTTATGGCAATAAATCTTATATTAAATAGTGGAAATATTTGCTCTATATAATTCCCAACTTCTATGTAGTTTCTTCCAAGTCTTGATAAATCTTTTACAAGAACGCAGTTGATGTTTCCTTTTCTCATATCCTCTAATAGTCTTTGAAATCCAGGTCTATTAAAGTCTGTTCCTGTATAACCATCATCTACATAAGTATCATAGACAATCAAATCATCATGTTCTTCAATAAATTCATTTAATAATGCCTTTTGACTTGTTATACTATTACTTTCTTGCTTGTCTTCTCCATTGTTGCTATCTTCTTGTGAAAGCCTTATATATACTGCTACTGACCATATTTTTGTTCCTTTTGTATTTGAATTTTCTGAAGAATATTTTGATTTTCGTCCAGCCATTTATTTTTCCCTCCCTTCTCTTATAGTGTAACGTGTCCAGTATAATATGTCAGCCCATTTTGCTTTTTTGTCTTAAAATATTTAACATATATTCTTCAATTTTTTTATTATTTTTGGAGTATTCCATTTCAACTAGCATATCTCCAACTTTCATTTGATATTGGTTGTTTTTTAAACATATATTTTCAAATTTCATATGACAATTACCTCTTCTTAAACTTGATATTTAAGTTTATTAGTAATAAAAAAATTTTATTACTTTTTTCTCTCTACTAGGTAAATGCCACTTAAAACTCAAAAATCGGTAATTTTTATAAAAATTTTTAAATTTTTTATAAAATTTCGCAAAAAAATAACTAGATAATTAGTTTTTACTAATTTCTAGTTATTTTTATTTATACTTTTTGTCATAAACTCAATAATTTGCCATTAAAATATTTATATAATAAAATCTTACAAAAAACATCTTATTTTCATATCCCTCTTACTTTAGGATGTTAAATATATTTTTGTTATCTCTTATAAATATTTAAAAAAATCTATTTTTATATATTTATTATTATCATTAATTAAGCTATCTATAAGTTCATTTTTTTTTGTAATTGCTAATTCATATTCATTTTTATTTATTTTTCCATTTTCTAATGCTTCTATTAATTCATCTTCATCTAAAACATCTATATTTTCATCTTGTTTTACTACATCTAAATATAAATCATCATAATATAAAGAATCATTCAAACTATCAAAGCCATTTTGAAGTGTTATATCAAAATAATATAATATTATCTCTTTTTTATCATTTACAAATACTCTTATGCAATAATTTTCATGTAAAGGTACTATTTCTACAATGTAATAGTTTTGATTAATTAAGCATAAACCTTTCCTTGTAAAAAAAGGTTCATCTAATTCTAAAATCTTTTTTATTGAAATATAACATTTATTTTTTTTATCTTCAAAAAAATAGTGTTTATATTTATTAATACCTCTTAAATATGTATCTTTTATATATTTTCTTCTATCAATCATTTATCTTTCTTCCTCATGTATATTGTTTTTAACTGTTTCTTTTTCGTAAACTTTCAATACTGCTAGCATTTCATCTATAATAAATTCTCTTTCTTCTTCTCTAGCAACTTTCCTATTTTCTTCTAATGTATTTTCTAAATCTTTATATGATACATATTCAAGTCTAAAATCCTTTTTCTGTTCTTCAGGATCTAAATTTGTTTTATTTAAATCAATAGGTGCATCTGTTCTACCTTCAATAAATTCTATCGTAGTAAAATAATTTCTAGGTGAACCATAATAATTCTTTTCAAAAGATTGAAGTTTGAAAAAAGGCGCTGAAAAATTCCCTAATCTCATTGAAATTCCTGTTTCCTCTTTTATCTCTCTTTGTGCTGTTTCTAATACTGTCTCATTTTCCTCAATATGTCCTCCTATAAAGTTATAAACTCCATTTATTTTACATAGTAAAATTTCATCTTTAGAATTAAATAATAATACTTTAACTCTATGTTGTTCTCTATCTATATCATCCATTGTTAATTTGTTTGGGTTTAAAGTTACTACTTTCATTTTTCCTCCTTAAAGATTTAATCTTTATATATTATAAAGCTTTTCCCATTTTTTGTCAACATAATTGCAATTTCAAAAGTGTTATGTTATAATATTATAAATGCAACATGCATAAGATTTAATGAAAGGAGATTTATCATGAGTGACAAAATTATTATTAAAAAACACCCTCGGGAGTTACATGATTTACAAGAGTTTTTCTGTTTGCTAACTAGACAATGTAATAGCAATTGTGCTTTTTGCATTGAGCGTGAAGTTCACACTGGAGGTTTTATAAACAAAGAAAATTTTATTTCTGGTGTTAACTTCGCTAAAGAGCATGGTCTTAATAATTTCTTTTTGCACGGTGGAGAACCTACTATGCATCCAGATATTGTAGACTTTGCTCATATTGCAAAGAACGCTGGCCTTACTGTCAAAATGTTTACAAACGGAAAAAAGGTTGAAGTTTTAAAACAGTTAGATGGAATTGTTGATGAATTCAAAATCTCTTATAGAGGTAGTGAATCTATGCAGTTTATTCAGTCTGAATGGAAAACCAAACTAGCTCTTGAAGTACTTGTAACAGAAAAAGAGTTTCCGACTCTCAATTCTCTACTTGACTTTCTTGCATATGCAAGACAAGCAACTGGCATGAATGTATATGCCAACACAATGAATCCTGTTAATCAAGGAGCTTATGATTCCCAGTATGTTTCATATTTGGAAGAACTCTTTTTAAGTATACCTATCGATGATATTTTCTGTACTTCAAATAAGGCTACTTTTATTCTTTCAGATGGAACAAGAGCAAGACTTGGTAACAAATCTTTAAATCCTAATCACATGAAATTCAGTATGACACCCGATGGAGTTATTCACGATCATTTCGAAAGACATTTTGAAATAATCGAACACAATTCTGAGTTAGATGAAAAACTGGCCTTAGCTGATAAAAGACTCGAACAGTTAAGAAAACTTTAATTTTTAACATTAAATTCCTTTCAGTAGGCAGACTCTATTTAGTCTGCCTATCTCTTTTATATTATATAAGTACAGATGTAACATGTATTGGAAATACTTGTTCTTTCAAAATTTTTTAGTTTCATTAAGAATCCTTACATCATCATCTATTAAAATAGCAATTTTATCTTCTGTTATATTTGCTTTTATATATTCACCTTTTATTTTATTAATATCAATTTTACCATATTCATGACTTTCTTCAGACAAGAATATTCTATTTTCTTTATTTATATATGGCATATTTATATCTAGCCATTTATTCTTTTGTCATATCATTATTTCTTGAAAAGCTTAAAATTTTAATCTTTATATTAGGATATAATCTATGTATTTTTTCCAATTGATTAATTACTGGTTTTATAGGTACTTTCTTTATATAATTACCTTTTTGAGTAAAGCTTTCTTCTATATCAAATATAAGTTCAATAATTGTTCTGTCCATATCTAAATAAATTTCTAATTCTTTACCATATTCATAAATTCTTTTTATATTTTCTATAAATTTCATATTTTATTCCTTCTTAACACTAAACTTTTTACATATGCATTTAAGTCTTTCCATTTAAAATATGTATCACATATTTCTTGAATTCTTGGCTTGTGTATTTTTATTAAATATTCATCATTCATATATTCACTTATTTCGAATGTTATTACTCTTGGTAAGCATTATATAATAAATTTTAAAACTTTTCTACTAATTCTGACAATTATTGTAATTTTTTATGTAGTATAAGAATAGGTATCTGACATACACCCCTAAACACTAAAAGGCAAAGCCTTTAACTTGTCGGATTTTCAAAAAAATTTCAGATTTTTGCCTGACATTTTATACAATAACATTTTGCAATATTTTCTTACTCTCTGTATATCTTTATGATTTTTGGACATATTGTCCAAATTACTAATTCATCTGCTTTATTATAAATAAAATTATTGTATTTTGCTAATTCTATAAAACTATCTGTATTAGGTTTCTTACATTTATTTTTTAGTTCATCTATAATAGAATTCCTTATATTATTAAATTCTTTATCTTTTAATTCTAAAAAATTATTTATAGTTCCATTCATTATTAATTCTTGATAGCTTATTGGCTTATATTCTTCTAAATATTTACTATATAAAATTCCATATTTACTCAACATCTTAATTTTCCTCCTATGCATTCAATAATCAAATTAATTCCATCAATAAATCCAACCTTATAAAATTTTTCATTTTCATAACCACCAATATTAACTAATTTATTACAATGTTTATCTATTTTCTCAAGTATTTTTTCTTTATCATCTTTGTTAGCTAATTTAGATATTTCATCTGCTATTATTTGATAGGTATCTTCTCCTTTTGTTATTTCTTCTATTTTCTTTTTATCGACATCATTTAGTATATATAAATTTTCTGCTCTATTATTATACCAAGAATCAATAAGAGATTCTTCTTGAAATGATTTTAACTCTTCCTTATTTAACATCTTTCATCTCTCCTTACACTTATTTTTTTAATGCATACACCCTCATTGCATTCGGTTGCATAAGTTATTTATAACTCACTTTGTTCGAACAACTAACTTAATTCTAACGTGCTCATTTTATAAATTCAGCCCATTTTCAAATTTTTTTTACTTTTTTCACGTAGTGCAAGAATAGATGTATTACATCTTCCCCTAAAACCTTTGAAAGCAAAGCTTTCTAATAGTATTACTTTTACAAAAATGTATTACAAAAAGGCATACATTTTTATAATATACTTTTATTAATATAGCCTTACTCTTTGTAAGATTATATCAATTGTGGACAACCTGTCCACTTTTTATAATGAACTATTTACAAAACATATTTTCTTTTTTAGGTACATATCTTTACTCTCTGTAAGGATATGTACATTTAGGACAACTTGTCCAACTTTATATTTAATGATATTCTTCAATCCAAGATTTTTATGTGTGTGTTATTATTTATTATTTTTTTATTATTATTACTTATTATTATTTGTGTTAAATTTTTTAACAGACTGTAGTCAACATTTTTAACACCTAGTCGTTTAAAATATGAATTACTAGTTGTTCACCTCGTGCACTACTGAATTTTTCAATACTTTCAAAAGTTTTTCTTCATTAATTTTATAATAAGTCTTTGGCGGAATATCAATATGTTTTACATCTAAAATTTCTACAGCTTGTAAAATTGATGTTGCTTTTCTTTGTTTATATGGACTTAATTTTGTACTCTTTTCTATGCTCTCTTTAGTGGCAAAAAAGTATCCAAATTTTAATTCATTTCTTTTTCTAAAATAATTCATTCTTCCATATAATTCGCCTAGCATTACAGCTGAATTCACTCCAAATTCAGCTATTATATCTCTATTAGTCATTATAAAATTTGTACTAATAATATTTTCTTTTTCCATAGCTTGTCCTCCTTCATATACTTTAAAAAAGAAAGCAATTTTAAAATCACTTTCTCTTTGATTTGATTGTTCTATTTTCTACCTAAATTGTAAGACTTTTTTGAATGTTGCTTAAAGTGTAGCGATAAAATGAACCACACACCTCCTTGGTGTCCCCCCTCTCCTGTTGGATTATATAAAGTAACTAATACCACAACTTGTGGATTATCAATAGGTGCTACTCCACAAAATGATGTAACATATTTATTAGTATTAACACCATCTTCTGAAGTACCTGTTTTACCACCTATTCTATATCCTGCAACTTTAGCATTTTTTCCGTGTTCCTTCTGATACTACTGATTCCATCATACTTAAAACCTTTTCTGACGTTTCTTTTGATATTACCCTTTCTTCTTTTTGAACTGGAATATCTTTAACTTCCTTTGTTTGACTATTAATAATTTGTTTTACAAGTCTTGGCTTTACACTTTCGCCACCATTAGCAATTGCAGATACTGCCGTTACTAACTGAATTGGTGTTATTTCAAATCTCTGTCCAAAACTAATAGTAGCAAGTTCTACTGGTCCAGCTTTATTTTCCGCTAAAAATATACTATTTGCTTCTCCTGGCAAATCAATTCCTGTTTTGTTCAATAATTTAAATTTATTTAAATAGTTATAATAAGTATGTACTCCCATTTTTTGTCCTAGCCCTATAAAAACCGGATTACATGAATTCATAAGTGCCTGTCGCAAACTTTCTGATCCATGTGGTCTATAATATCTCCAACATTTTATTCTTACTCCAGCTACTTCAATTCCTCCTGTACAACAAAATTCTCCTTCTTTATCAGTATCAGTTATTCCTTCTTCTAATGCTGCAGACGAAGTTATTAACTTAAATACGGAACCTGGTTCATATGTATCTGCTATCGCTTTATTTCTCCAAACAGCTTGCAAATTTTTTGTTTTCTCGGCTTGTTCCATTGTATCCCAACTTTGTTTTAATTCTTCTGTATAAGCTTCATATGGTGTATTCAAATTATAAGACGGATATGTAGCCATTGCTAAAATATCTCCATTTTGTGGATTCATTACAACAATATTTCCTCCATCCGTACATTTATTATCAATACATGCCTCTTCTAAATATTTTTCTACAATAGATTGAATTGTAAAATCTACAGTTAAAACCAAATCATTTCCATCAATAGCAGAAACATAATTTTCTCCTTCATGCCCAATCTCTCCGCCCTTTTGCATCTGCATTTCTTTGAATACTTCCCTGTTTTCCTTTTAATTCTTGATCATATTTTGCTTCTATTCCATCTAGCCCTTGATTATCACTCCCACAAAATCCTATAATTTGTGCCGCAAAATTTCCATATGGATAATACCTTTTTGTATCTTCATCTATATTTATTCCTGTTGTTATATTATTTTCTTGCATCCATTTTCTTAATTCATCTGTTTCTTCTTTTTCAACTTTTTTACTAATCGTTTCTATCGAACTTCTTTTAGTTACTTTTTTTAGAACCTTTTCATAATCCATATCGAATAACTCTGATAATTTTTTTGCTACTTTTTCTTTGTTTTCTTTTGCTATATTCCCAGGATTGATTGTTACTGTTTCTACTGTACTACTAACTGCTAAAATCTTTTTTCCTGTACTATCTAAAATTGTTCCCCTTTTGGGATTTATTTTTCTATCTAATGTCTGTTGTTGATATGCCAAGCTCGACAATTCTTCTCCCTGAACAAATTGTATTACCCCTATTCTTCCAATCAAACATAATAAAATTATAAAACAAATAAAAAGCGTATTTCGCATTTTTTTCTTACTTGAAAGTTTTGTTGTAGCCATAAAAAAATCCTCCTAATTAAATTTTATTAGGAAGATTTTTCTTTATGCTCAAAAATTTCATTCACTTATCTATTAAATATTTTATCTACAAATTTTTCAAACCAATTTTTATCTTTTTCAATTACAACTTTTTCAGATGCTGATTCTACATAATCTTTTTTTGGCAAACTAACATATACAGTTTGCTTATTGGTTAATTTTTGCATTCCTAGCTTTTCTTTTGCTAATTTTTCAATATTATTAAAATTTAAACTATTTTCTATATTTACCTTTAGTTGTTCATTTTCTTTTTGAAGAGAAGATAATTCTTTCTTTAAGCTTTGTACTTCTGTAAATTTTTCATTTATCTTTGAGTTTCTATAACTTATGGTCAATAATAATGCAAATATAGCAATAACTACTAGAGTTGCCTTTGTTCTTTTTTTCTTTTGTTCTGTTGATATTTTTATTCCTTGTCTTGGTAAATCTTCTACTACATGTAATTTTCTTTTTTTATTTTGTTTTTGTTGTGGTTTATATTCTGGTTCCAATTTTCGTGGACTAGTACTATATTCATATCTGCTTCTTGCCATAAGTTATTCACCTCCTCTTTTCTTATGTTTTCTCAAATATTCTCAATTTTGCGCTCTTACTTCTTGAATTCTCCAATTGTTCTTCTTCTGAAGCTACAATTGGTTTTTTTGTTACAACTTTTCCTAATGATTTTGCTCCACATACACAATATGGTAAATCTTTCGGACAAGTACATTTTCCCTTAGCTTCTATATAGGCATTTTTTACCGCTCTATCTTCTAAGGAATGAAATGTTATAATACATAACCTTCCTCCTGATCTTAATGAATCTATGCAGTCCTTAACTGTATTATATAATGGTTTTATTTCATCATTAACTTCAATTCTAATTGCTTGAAATGTTCTTTTAGCAGGATGCCCTTCTTTTTGTTTTGATTTAGGAATAGATTTTTCTATAATTTCAACTAACTGTTTAGTTGTTGTAATTGGCTTTTCTTTTCTTTCTATGCAAATATTTCTAGCAATCTTTCTTGAGAATCTTTCTTCTCCATATTCATAAATAATATTAGCAAGTTTTTCTTCTTCATAATTATTTATTACTTCTTTTGCTGTTAATTTTTGTGTTTTGTCCATTCTCATATCTAATTCATTTTCACCTAAATAACTAAATCCTCTATTTCTCTCATCTAACTGATAAGAAGAAACTCCTAAATCAAGTAATATTCCATCTACTTTTTCTATATTTAATTTTTCTAATATATTTTTTATATTATCATGATTATCATGAACATACTTTATGTTATGAAATTCTTTCAGATTATTTTGAGCAGCTTTTAAAGCTTCCTGATCTCTATCTATTCCTATTAACATACCGTTTGATGATATTCTTTTTGCAATTTCTTTGCTATGCCCTGCTCCTCCGAAGAGTTCCATCTACATAAATTCCATCCGGTTTTATTTTTAATCCTTCTATACATTCTTGTAACATGACCGGCATATGTTTAAATTCCAATTTAACACCTCTAAATAAAACTTTTTAACGTATTGCAGCTGGTAATTATTGAACTACCAGCTGTATTTTCTTTTTGTTTTTTCTTTTGGTTCTTAACTTTCTTTCGTAGATATATCTTTTGCATATATATCATATCTTTTGTAAATTTTTCTTTTGTACTATCATCTTTCGTTTGATTTTTATCTTTTGTATTAATTTCTTTTGTTAATTATAATATTTTTCTTTTGTATTAGTATCTTTTGCATTATTGTCTTTTGTATATTTTTCTTTAGCACCTATATAAACTTTTACAAGTTATATACCTAACATTGTCATATTTTCTGCTATTTCATCTGCTGATATATTTTCATCACATTTTTCCCATGTTGCTTTATTCCATATTTCTAATCTTGTTCCTACTCCAATTATAACTGCTTCTTTTTCTAATCCTGCCGCTGTTCTTAAATTACTTGGAATTAAAAATCTGCCTTGTTTGTCTATTTCACATTCAGTTGCTCCTGATAAGAAAAATCTTACAAAGTTTCTAGCGTTTCTATCAGATAAAGGTAATGCTTTTAATTTTGTTTCAAAATTTAACCACTCATTTTGTGAAAACGCAAATAAACATCCATCTAATCCTTTTGTTACGATGAACTTCTCTCCCATGTCTTGTCTTAATTTTGCAGGCATAATCAATCTGCCTTTTGCATCTAGAGAATGCTCGTATTCACCAATTAGCAATTACCTTTCACCTCTTTTCACTTTTCTACCACTTTGTTCCACTTCTCTCCACTTCAATTAAATTTTAATATAACTTTTTATATTTTGCAAGCTTTTTTGTAAATTTTTTTATTTTTTTTATTTATTGCATTTTTATTAATAATTATCTAAAATTACTTTTATCCCAACAGTAAAACTATTAATTGTAGTTTTGAATCATTTCTCTTATTAATAGTTCGTTTTATTTTAACTTTCTAATTGCTATACTTTTGATATAAAAAATCAAGGAGGAGCTATATGAATGATGTAGAAAAAAATCTAAGAAAAAATATAGGAAAAAAAATAAAATTAGCAAGAACTAAAGCAGAATACACACAAGAACAATTAGCTGAAAAGCTTTCTCTTTCGGCAAGGTATATCAGCCAACTAGAACGAGGAATAGCTTTTGGAAGTGCAACAACAATAACTAATATTTGTAAAGCTCTAAATATCACTTCTGATTTCTTATTTTATGACTTAATTAAAAGTAACTCACCTATTATGAATGATTTAATTGATGAAAACTTTTTAGAAGATTATTTAAAATTAAACAATTATAATAAAGTAATTGTAAATTCTATAACAAAAGAGCTTGTTAAATTACAAAAAGAAAATTTTGAAATAAATAAGCAATATAAAAAGGCATAACCTTTTTATATTGCTTATTTATTTCATTTAATTTATAGTTGTTCCTGTAGCACCAGTTCCAACAACATCTTCTTGTAAAGAGCGCCATGTATTGCACCCAACAATTCCATCTGCAGTCAATCCTCTTGAACGCTGATATGCTACTACAGCATTATAAGTAGCAACTCCAAAAATCCCATCTAATCCATTTGTTCTATAGCCTAATGTATTTAAATCATCTTGTGCTATTAATACATAATTACTCAAACTTCCTTTCTTTAAAAGCGGAAATCCTCCAGTAGAACATGCTGGTTTCCCGAAATCTTTTATCAAAATGTACCCAAGTAGGAGTTAATGAAATTGGTTCAACATAATACCATACCCCAGAATTTTTTGCACTATTCCATAAACGTGTTCTTTGAGTGCTAGTTAATGTTTGCCCAACATCAAAAGCTACTCCAGCATAATGTTGACTTTGATTTCCATGACCTCCTTCATATGGTCTTTTAAATGCAAATCCAACCGGTATTGGGCTTCCATAAATATACCTTTGACTATTCCAACTTTGCATCGTTCTTTTCGTCGTCCATAATATATTACTTTTACTTGTTCCTCTAAATTCTCTTACTCTTAACGTTCCATTTGTATTATATGGCATCGGCTCTGCTTCTCCCCTATAATACGTTTCCATCCTATCTGTATCATTATTAAAAACCAAGATTTTTGCCATAATAAAAAATCCTCCCATTTATATACTATTTGTATATATTATGAAAGAATTTTTAATTTGTTTATAATTTATTTTATATTCTTATATATTATACTACCCTTGCTTTTACAATAACTCTCATTTTGCTATCATTAGTACATGTAATCAATGTAATCTCTTTTCTTCCATTTGTTAATTGAGATGTACAACTTAAATCTTCTGGAATCACCTCATATTTATTATAAACTGAATATCTAAGTGTATTTCCACTTGTATCTGTTATCTCTATAATATCTCCATTTTCTAAGCTAGGGACCTTACTAAAAAATCTAGTATTACGATAATTATGACCTACAATACAGAAATTTCCTACTTCATTTGGATCTGCTCCCCAAAATTTTGTAGGAGATATCTTCAACAATGCTTCTGTCTCTGCTTCTGAATCTGTTTCTCCATCTAATATCGGATATTGCACATTAATTTTAGGAATATTAATTGTAGCTATTGTAGTATATCTATATCCATCATTTGTTTTTTGAACATTTTTCTTATTTGAGCCATTTTGAGTTTGTTTTTGTGGCGTATTATCAAATTCATTGTTAGTTGAACCATTATTTTGTTCCGAGTCATCCAAAACAACTATTAAAATATTATTTTTTGCAACTGTAGTATCTTCTTGTGCATCTGTATTAAATTCACTCATGATTTCTTGTGAAGTTTCTTCACTCTTATTTCTGTCATATTCTGCATAAATACATAGAGAGATTAAAATGCATACCAAAAAAATAGACAAAAGGAAATCAAACTTATAGATTTTCTTTTTTCTTTTTAGTTCTGGTGTTATATATAATTTCTTAGTAACTAAAATTTGATTCATTGCACTCTCCCTACTTTATATTTCTATTTTATTATAACATAGTTTTATACATTTTTAAATACCTTTTTTTAAAATCCTATTAGTAATATCCGCAAAATTTTCTAATGTTAATTTTTCCGCTCGTACACTCTCATCTAATTTAAGAGATTCTAAAATTTGATTTCCTTCTTCCTTATTTTGAAATATTTTAGCATTATTTAACGCATTTATTAATGTTTTTCTTCTTTGCATAAAAGCACTTTTTATTATCTTAAACATAAGCTCTTTATCTTGCACTTCTATTGGAGGCTCTTTTCTTATATTTAACTTGATAACTTTTGATGTCACTTCAGGTTCTGGAATAAAAGATTCTTTCGGAACTTCTAATATTGCTTCTGCTATCGCATAGTAATATACTGCATATGTAATAGCTCCAGTCTCTTTTTCTCCCGGAATAGCAATTAATCTATCAGCAACTTCCTTTTGTATCATAACTGTTATGCTTTCTAAATCTAATTTTTCTTCTAATAATTTCATAATAATTGGAGTAGTTATATAATATGGCAAGTTAGCTACTATTTTTACCTTCTTTATATTAGTATTTTCTTTTTCTTTCTTTATAAGATGTTTTAAATCTATTTTTAGAACATCTTGCTGATATAATTCAAAATTATTATATAATTTAAATCTATCCTGTAAGATTTCTACCATTTTTTTATCTAATTCAATACCTATTACCTTTCCTGCTTTTTCCAATAAGTATTTTGTTAACGTTCCTAAGCCTGGTCCAATTTCTATTACCAAATCTTCTTTATCTATTTTACTACTTTCTACTATTTCATTTACTACCTGTTCACTAATTAAAAAGTTTTGTCCTAATGATTTATTAGCTCTAATATTGTATTTTTTCATAATAAACTTAGTTTCTTCTATTAATGTTTCCATATTTTAACTCTCCATATCTTTGTTAATTTATTTTTTTTGCACTTATATTTTATTATAAATAGGCTGTTTTTTCAAGTTTTTATTGATTTTTATATTTTTTTCATATAAAATATAATCACTATTAGATTCTTGTATATTTTAACATTATATTTTTTATCTAATAGTTAAAATTAATTTAAACAAAAGAGGCTAGTTTATGGAAAAAAATAATAATAATTATAAAAAAAATAAAAATTCTTTATCCAAAGATTTTTCTAATGATTCTAATATAATAAAAATGAAAACATCTTTTAATTCCAAAAATTTAATGCATTACAAGAAATTAAGAGTTACTTTAATTGTAGTAATATTAATACTTTTATTATTGATTGTAAGAATTGGATTTTTACAATTTGTTCAAGGCAATTATCTTAAAGAACTCGCTTATAATCAGCAAACAATTAATCAAATCATTAGTCCAAAAAGAGGAAATATTTATGATTCTACTGGAAAAGCTTTAGCTATTAGTGCTCAAGTAGACACAATAACTATTAATCCTAATAAATTAGTAAAAAACTCTAATGAAGAAACCAAAGAATTTAAAGAAAAAATAGCAAAAGGTCTTTCTGAAATTTTCGAATTAAATTATGATGAAGTTTTAGAAAATGTAAATAGTTCTTCTCAAGTTGAAACAATTGCAAAAAAAGTTGAACAGGAAAAAGTTGACACTTTAAAAAAATGGATGGAAGATAATAAAATTTCAGTAGGAATCAATATTGATGAAGATACTAAAAGATATTATCCTTATAATACAGTTGCTTCTAATGTAATCGGATTCTGTGGTAGTGATAATCAAGGATTAAGTGGTGTTGAATCAAAATGGGATTCTATCCTAACAGGTACTCCTGGAAAAATAGTTAGCTCTAAAGGAAGTAATCAAGAAGAAATACCTAATGCAGAAGAAACTTATATCTCTGCTGAAAATGGTAGCGACTTAACCTTAACTATTGACTTAAATATTCAAACTATTATTGAGAAATACTTAAAGCAAGCTGTTGAAGATAATGATTGTAAAAAAGGTGGAAACGTTATTGTTATGAATCCTAAAAATGGAGACATACTAGGTATGGCTTGTTATCCAGATTATAACTTAAATTCTCCATATACTCCAAATTCTACATTAGCCGAAACTTATGATTCTCTTTCTAATGAAGAAAAAAGTGAATCTCTTTATAAAATGTGGTCTAATAAGTCAGTAGCTGAAACATATGAACCAGGTTCTGTTTTTAAAGTTATTACAGCTTCTGTTGCTTTAGAAGAAAATATTACAACTACTGATAAATCAAATGATTTTTATTGTAAAGGATATGAAGAATTTGAAGATTCTTCCGCATCTCAACCTTTAAAAATTTCATGTTGGAGAGCAAATCCTCATGGTGTTCAAAGCTTAAGGCAAGCGTTATGTAATTCATGTAACCCTGCATTTATGCAACTTGGAAAAAGAATTGGTGCTCCAACTTTATATAAATATTATGAAGCTTTCGGATTATTTGATTCAACAAATTCTGGATTATATGGTGAACAAAGTAGTATTTTCCAAAAGTTGGACAAAGTTGGACCTGTTGAATTAGCAACAATGTCTTTTGGTCAAAGATTAAATGTCACACCTCTTCAAATGGCAACAGCCATTGCTTGTGTTGCTAACGATGGTGTTTTAATGAAACCAAGAATAGTAAAACAAGTTACTAATACTGATTCTGGATCAGTTAGCGAAATTCCAGTTACACAAGTTAGACAAGTTATTTCAAAAGAAACTGCTCAAGAAGTAAAATCTATGATGGAATCTGTTGTAACTATCGGAACAGGAAAACATGCTGCTGTTTCTGGATACTCTATTGGTGGAAAAACTGGTACATCAGAACCTGTTTATAATAAAACTGAAGAAGGTTATGTTGCTTCTTATGTAGCTATTTCTCCAGTTGAAGATACTCAAGTTGTTTTACTATTAACTTTATATGACCCTCCAAAAAGCAATCACCAAGGTGGTCAATTAGCTGGACCTGTTGTATCACAAATGTTATCAGAAATATTACCTTATTTAGGCATACCTTCTAATGAAAATTCTTCTGATAGTTCTTCATCAGATAACCTAATTGTAGTTCCTGATGTAAGAAATAAAACTGTATCTGAAGCTGAGAAAATCTTAAAGAACTCTGGTTTTTCAACCAAAACATATGTAAACGGTGATGCTAACAATACACTTGTAGTAGATCAAACGCCAAAACCAGGAGTATCTTTATCTAAAAATTCTGTTGTTGTACTTTATGGAGAAGGAAATGACGTTGCTACTTCTGTTACAGTTCCAGATTTAAAGGGAATGAATGCATCACAGGCTTCTAACACATTAAAAGAGAAAAATCTAAATATTAGTATAGAAGGTAGTGGTACTGTTATTTCACAAGATGCTGCCAAAGATGAAAAAGTCCCAGAAGGAACAGTTATTAAGGTTACTTTAAAGCAAAATTTGACAGATGCTCATTAAATAATTAAAATAAAAAAATGGAATAAGAAAAATCTTATTCCATTTTTATATTTCAATTATTTTTTCTACTTTTTCTAAAATTTTTTGTATACTTTCTTCTGGCGTAGAAGCTCCTGCCATAATACCAACTTTATTACTTTTTTCTATTTCTGCTATATCTAGCTGTACAGCTGTTTCAACACATATACACTTTTTACAATTTGCTTTTGCTATTTCATATAATTTTTTAGTATTTGAACTATTAACTCCTCCAATAATAATCATATAATCCACCATTTTTGAAATTTTTTCAGTTTCATTTTGTCTTAATTCAGTTGCTTTACAAATTGTATTTTTTAATATCAATTCTATATTTTTTGGCAACTTACTTTTTACTCTTTTTTCTATTTCATTAAATTTTTCTAAACTATATGTAGTTTGTGAAATAATTAATAATTTATTAATATTTGAATTTTTTAATATTTCTAAGGCCTCTTCTACATCATCTTCATTTTCTATAACATACACATTTTTACCGCAATAGCTTATTGTTCCAATATTTTCCGGATGTTCTTTACTTCCACACAAAAATATAAAAAATCCTTTTCCAGCATATTCTTCTGCAATTTTATGAATTTTTAGAACATTAGGACATGTATAGTCTTTTAATTCTATACCCTTTTTATTAGCTAAATCATATATTTCCTTTCTTATCCCATGTGCTCTTATTACAGTTTTTCCTTTAGCATCTTCAATATCATCTATAAAAATCAAGCCCTTTTCTTTTAAAGAATTTATTACTTGTCTATTATGTACTATCTCTCCTAAACAATATATATTATCTTCTTTATTTTCTTTGATATCTTTATTTACTCCATCAACTGCCCTTTTTACTCCATAACAAAATCCTGCTGTTTTCCCTATTATTATATTTTTTATCCTCTTTAAAAATTCAGTAATAAATTGTACACATTCTTTTTCCATATTTTCCATTTCTTGTTTTGTATACATTAAGTATTCGTGTTTTTCACACATATCAATAATAAATTTTTCTCCATTTATATATTTATTTATATATTGTATTGTTTCTTCAGACTCTTTTTTTGTAATATCAAATTCATCTACTATCTGATTTACAGATAATATTTTTTCATCAAATTTAAGATCTTCAAATTTACTATTTTTATAAACATAATCTGCATATATTCTAAAATCATTTCTTTTCAATTTTCTTAGCTCTTCTTTGTTACATTTTATTTGTTTTCCATTATTTAGTTTTACTCCTATTATGTTTTCCATTTTTTCATCCCATATAGCCTTTTTAGTATATGTTATATTATTATAATAATAATCTGTCATTAAATGTGTTAAACTTCCTAATATTACAGGGTCTTGAATATATTTTGCATATTTTATATAAAATCTTCTATATCCTTTAAAATCTTTTTCTCCATCATAATGTGTTATCTTATGTGCTATTATTTTACTTACATTTTTTATTACATATCCATTATTAATATCTGGTGTCACATTTCCAAACATAAACAAATTTTTATCAATATTATCTATATTTTTTAATACTTTATTTGCTATTCCCAAATGTACTCCCCAAGATGGCATTATTATTCCTCCTCGTATTTTATCATTTTTAAAATTTCTTTTTCTAATTCTTCTACTATTTCTTCTTGTTTAACTTTTTTTATTATTTCTCCCTTTTTAAATAACAATCCCTCTTTTACTCCTCCTGCAATTCCAATATCTGCTTCTCTTGCTTCCCCTGGGCCATTTACACTACATCCCATTACAGCAACTGTAATATCTGATTCTATTGTTTGCAAAAATTCCTCTACCTTTTTCGCAATTGGTATTAAATCTATTTGGGTTCTTCCACAAGTTGGACATGCTACTAAAGTTGGCACTTTAGAATATAAATTGCAATCCTTTAAAATCTCTTTAGCAACTTTTATTTCTTTAATCGGATCATCTGATAATGAAACTCTAATTGTATCTCCTATTCCTTTTCTTAACATGTATCCTAGGCCTATACTTGATTTTATGGTTCCACTAAATTCAGTTCCACTCTCTGTTATTCCTAAATGAAGTGGACACTTAAATTGTTTCGCAGCTTCTTCATAGGCTTCTATACATAAATCTAAATTTGAAGCTTTTAGTGATAATGCATAATCATAAAAATTTAATTTTTCTAATATATCAATATGTCTTTTTGCACTTTCTACCATTGCTTTAGCTGTTGGTTTTCCATACTTCTCTAACAAATCTTTTTCTAATGAACCTGCATTTACTCCTATTCTTATAGGAATATTCTTTTCTTTACATTTATCTACAACAGCTTTTACTCTTTCTTCTGCTCCTATATTTCCCGGATTAATTCTAACTTTATCTACTCCAGAATTAATTGCTTCTAATGCAATTCTATAATCATAATGTATATCTGCAACAATTGGAATATGTATTTTTTCTTTTATTTTCTTTATCGCTTTAGCATCTTCTATATCTAAGCATGCAACTCTTATTATTTCACATCCAGCCTTTTCTAATTCCAAAATTTGATTTACTGTATCTTCTACGTTTTTTGTTTTTGTATTACACATTGATTGTATAACCACTTTATTTTGTCCACCTATTTGTACATTACCTACCATTATTTTTCTTGTTTCTGTTCGCTTCATTTTTTATTTTCCTTCCTAATACTTTTACATATTCTACAATAAAATTTTATTATAACATAATAAAGTATATAACATATTATTTTATTATGTTATATACTTTATCTTTTTTTATATATCACGTCCTTATTTATAATAATTTATCTTTTAGCTATATAATAGCCAACTCCCCTTTTAGTAATTAATATTTTAGGCGCTGATGTGTCTTTTTCAATTTTTTCTCTAATTCTTCTAACAGTAACATCAACTGTTCTAATGTCTCCATAATACTCATAGCCCCAAACTCTTTCTAACAAAGTTTCTCTTGTTACTACTTGTTCTGGTTGAGAAGCTAAGAATTTTAAAACTTCAAATTCTCTTAATGTTAAATCTATAATTTCTCCACGTACTTTTGTTTCAAATTTATCTAAATCCAACTCTAATTCCCCAACTATAATTCTATTTTCCTTCTTTTTATCTTCTGCTATTTGCTCTACTACTACATTATTAGAAACAGCTTCTACTTTTCTTAAATTTGCTTTTACTCTTGCAACTAATTCCCTTACACTAAATGGTTTAGTAATATAATCATCTGCCCCTAATTCTAATCCTAATATTTTATCTATTTCTCCATCTTTAGCAGTTAGCATAAGAATTGGAACATTTAAAGAATTTTTAATTCTTTTACATACTGACAAACCATCTAATTTTGGAAGCATAATATCCAATAAAATTAAATCAGGTTTTTGTTCTAATGCAACATTAATCGCTGTTATCCCATCACTTGCTTCTATTGTATTATATCCCTCTTTTTTTAAATTATAAACCAATATATCTACAATTGGTTGTTCATCATCAACAATTAATATTGTTTTTGCATCTTTTACAATTTCTTCTTCCACAAAAATTCCGCCTTTCTAATTTAGCTTTATTTTTATAGTATATTTATATCATACTTACATCTTTAATACAAGTTTTTTTTAGAATTTTTAGCTTCTTGTAATGCAATTGCTAATTGATCTGGGCAAGAAGTTCCTCTCATACCGCAAGGCACTCCTTTTAATCTTTTAATTGCTTCATCAATATTCATGCCTTGTATTAAATTTGACAATCCTAATGTATTTCCAGCACATCCGCCAATAATAGTAACTTTTTTTATAATATCTCCATCAAGTTCAATTATCATTTCTTGCGAACATACCATATCACTTGGTTTATATCTATACTCCATATAAATTCACCTTCTATTATTTATTTTTTCTTAATTCAATATGTACATCTTTCAATTGTTGTTCTGAAACTACTGATGGCGCTCTCATAAGTAAATCTCTTGCTTTTTTATTTTTAGGGAACGCTATAACTTCTCTGATATTTTGTGAATCAGCAATTAACATTACCATTCTATCAACTCCTGGTGCAGCACCTGCATGTGGAGGTGTTCCATATTGAAATGCATTATAAAGTGCTCCAAACCTATTTTTTACATCTTCTTCTGTATACCCTGCAATTTCAAATGCTTTTACCATAGTTTCTGGATTATGATTTCTTACTGCTCCAGAAGCCATTTCATATCCATTACATACTAAATCATATTGATATGCCAAAATATCTAATGGATTCTTTGTCTCTAATGCTTCCAATCCTCCTTGTGGCATTGAAAATGGATTATGGCTAAAATCTATAGTTCCCTCATCTGATAATTCATACATAGGAAAATCAACTATAAAACAGAATTTATACACATCTTTTTCTATTAATTCTAATCTTTTTCCTAATTCAATTCTTACCAATCCTGCTATTTTTTGTGCCTTTTCTAGTTCATCAGCAATAAAGAAAATTGCTGAATTTTTTTCTGCTCCTATTTGTTTTTCTAATTTTCCCTTTATATCTGATGTTATAAATTTAGCTATTCCTCCTGTTACAGAATCGTCTTGTTCTATTTTTGTCCAAGCTAATCCTTTTGCTCCTACTTCTTCTGTAGTTGCAAATTCACCCATTTTATCAAAGAATTTTCTTCCTTGAGTTGCTCCATTTGGCACTACAATAGCTTTAACAGTTTTTCCTTTAAAAGCATTAAAATCAGAATTTTTAAATATATCTGTTACATCTTGGATAATTAAAGGATTTCTTAAATCTGGTTTATCTATCCCATACTTTTCCATAGCTTCTTTATATGGAATACGTATAAAAGGTCCTTCATCTACTTTCCAATTCGTAAATTTTTTAAATGTATAAGGTACTACTTCTTCCATTACTTTAAACACATCTTCTTGTGTAGCAAAACTCATTTCAAAGTCTAATTGATAAAATTCACCAGGTGCTCTATCTGCTCTTGGATCTTCATCTCTAAAACATGGTGCTATTTGATAATATTTATTAAACCCTGATACCATTAACAATTGTTTAAATTGTTGTGGTGCCTGAGGAAGTGCATAAAATTCTCCTGGATTTAGTCTACTTGGTACTAAATAATCTCTTGCTCCTTCTGGAGAAGAATTGGCTAAAATTGGTGTTTGAATTTCTGTAAAATCTAATTCGTCCATTTTTTCTCTCAAAGTCTTTAGTATTTTTGAACGAAGTAAAATATTGTTATGTAATTTTTCATTTCTTAAATCTAGAAAACGATATTCTAATCTTAAATCTTCTCTTACTTCCTGATTATTATTTATTTCAAAAGGTAATACATTTTTACATTTTCCTAAAATTTCTACTTGACTTGCTACTACTTCTATTTCTCCTGTTGGAATTTTGTTGTTTTTACTACTTCTTTCCACAACTTTTCCTTTTATGTGGATACAACTTTCTGTGTTCCATTCTTTTGCTTCTTGTTGCATTTTTTCATCATTTATAACAATTTGTGTTATTCCAAACTCGTCTCTTAAGTCTATAAATATCATTCCACCTAAGTTTCTTATTTTTTGAATCCAGCCACTTAATTCCACAACTTCTTCTACATTATGAATATTCAATTCTCCACATGTTTTTGTTCTATACATATTGATTCCTCCGTTTGCTTTTTACTTTTTCTATATTACCACAAATCTAGCTGTTTTTCAATGTTTTTAGTAAAATTCATTTTTTAGTATATACTATTAATTGACACATATACATTATAAACTATCTAATCCAGCTAACACTCTTGCCATCTTCAATAAATCTTTATTGTCAGCATAAGTCCCATCTTTGTATACATCTGCTGCTTTCAAATATGCTCCATTTAAACTCGTATCTAATCCTGCCTGATATCTTACTAATTTTAGTAAATCAATATCTCCCATTTCTCCATCTCCATTTAG
>FR888029.1 GCA_000431335.1 Clostridium sp. CAG:343
ACGTAGAGCAACTTCTTCTGGAATTGGACCAATTGACTTGTGTTATGGTTTTAACTATAATTTTTATGAGACAAAAATAGATTATTATGCAGTTCGTCCTGTTGTAACTATAAAATCTAATGTTATAGATTTATCAATAAATTATAATAGGGATAAGATATGGCATTTAAAATAAGGATAATACAAAAGTACAGAGAAACTTCTGTACTTTTTGATTTTTTCCTTGAAAAAACGTTATATATGTTGTAAAATAAGAAACAATAGAAAGGCGTGATAATATGAAGGTAATATTAAAAGCAGATATTAAAGGGGTAGGAAAAAAAGATGAAGTTATTAGTGCATCAGATGGATATGCAAGAAATTTTTTATTTCCTAAAAATTTAGCAGTAGAAGCAAATGCTGAGAATATGAGTAAATTAAAGGCAAAAAAAGATTCTAATGCATATAAGAAATCACAAGAAAAAGAAGAAGCAAAAAAAATAGCAGAAAAACTTTCTAAAATATTATTAAAAATTCCAGTAAAAGCTGGAGAAAATGGAAAAATATTTGGTGGAGTTTCAGCAAAGGAAGTTTCAGATTTATTGAAAGAAGAATATAAAATAGAAGTAGATAAAAAGAAAATAGAACTAAAAGAGACAATAAAAACATTAGGTGTTAGAACACTAACAATAAAGTTATACGAAGGAGTAATAGGAAATTTAAAAATTGATGTAATAAGTAAATAGATTCAAAATTAAGATATTTTAAGTTTGAAAAACAATGTTCAGAATATTTGGGGGAATTAAAATGGAATTAGGAAAAGTACCACCACATGATTTGGAAGCAGAACAAGCAATTATTGGTAGTATGCTTACTGATAGAGATGCTGTCATATCAGCAATAGAGATACTAAAAGAAGAGGATTTTTACAGAGAAGATAATAAAGCAATTTATACAGCAATTTTAAATTTATATAATCGTGCAGAGCCAATTGATATTATTACAGTAAAATCAGAGCTTGAATCAATGGGAAAATTTGAACAAGTAGGTGGATTAGAATATTTAGCAGAATTACCAGAAAAGGTTCCAACAACTGCTAATGCAATGAAATATATCAAGATAGTAGAAGAAAAATCAACTTTAAGAAGATTAATAAAAACAGCAAATGAAATAATAGAATTAGGGTATAGTCCAACAGAAGATGTTGAAGATATTATGGAAGGTGCAGAAAAGAAAATCTTTAATATAATGCAAGAAAAAAATCAAAAAGGATATGCACCAATAAAAGATGTTTTGGTAGAAAGTTTTACAAAATTAGAGGAATTATATAATAGAAAACAACATATTACAGGTGTTCCATCTGGATTCACAGAGTTAGACTATAGAACAGCAGGATTTCATGGATCGGAATTAATTTTAATTGCAGCAAGACCAGCTATGGGAAAAACAGCTTTTGCATTAAATATTGCAACAAATGCTGCAGTGAAAGCAAATGTCCCAGTAGCAGTATTTAGTCTGGAAATGTCAAAAGAACAATTAGTAAACAGAATATTGTGTAGTGAATCTATGGTAGACAGTAACAAAGTAAGAACTGGAAAATTAGAAGAAGATGACTGGACAAAACTTGCTGGAGCAATAGGACCTTTGTCAGAGGCTGAAATTTTTATTGATGATACTCCAGGTATTAATATTACGGAAATTAGGGCGAAATGTAGAAAGTTAAAGTTAGAAAAAAATATTGGAATGGTAGTTATTGATTATTTACAATTGATTCAAGGTTCTAATAAAAGAGGGGGAAGTCGTGAACAGGAAATCTCTGAAATTAGTCGTTCATTAAAGATATTAGCAAAAGAGCTAGATGTTCCAGTAATTGCATTATCACAATTATCAAGAGCTGCTGAACAACGTCCTGATCATAGACCAATGCTTTCAGATTTAAGGGAATCTGGAGCTATAGAACAAGATGCCGATATCGTTATGTTTTTATATAGAGATGATTATTACAATCAAGATAGTGAGAAAAAGGATATTGCAGAAATTATTATTGCAAAACATAGAGGTGGTTCGACAGGAACTGTTGAATTGTTATGGCTTGGAAGTTATACTAAGTTTGTCAATTTGGAGAGAAGATTTGATGACTAATAATAAGAAAGAAGATTTAAAAGCAACAGTAAATATAAACTGTTGTTTTTTGTGTGGTAAATTTAAGTTCTAGTATTTTTAAATTGATTGATATAAAATTATTGAAAAAAATTCAAATGTGATATAAAATAAAAAGGCAAACTGGAAAGAGCTAAGATACAGAGGAGAAGAAATATAAATGCATATATTATTCATCAAAATTGAATAAAAAAGAGAAAAATAGGTAAAATAAAAAAAAGGAGAAACTAAAGATGGATGAAAAAAAAGAAGAAAAAATTGTAATAGAAAGTCAGAAAGAAGAAATAAAAACAGATACGGAGAAAACAGAAAGAAGCAGAAACAGAATAACTAAAATTAAACAAATAAAGGTAAAAAAAGGAATTAGAAATGCAGTAATAGTAGTTATAGCTATAATAGCAATATTTATAGCAATGTTAATACTAGACAAAAGTCAACATACATTTAATGGACAGGTATTAAAGTTGGTAGGAATAACAGAGAAGAAACAAGAAGACGAAGAAGATAAAAAAGAAAGAGCAAAAGCAGTAAAAGTAGCACAAGAGAAGTTTAAAGAACTAGGAGAAAAAACAAAAAAAGAAAATCTAGAGGTATTAAAGATAAAAAGAAAAGGAGAATACTATTATTATATATCGGCAAAAGAGAATACTGTAGAAGTAAGAATAAAAGATAATAAAATAACAAGGGTAAACAGTATACCAATAGAAGAATAAAAAGCAAAGGAGCTAAAGTGGAAAACAATCCATATTAGCTTTTTTTTTGGCTTTAAAAACATATATTTTTACAAATAGTAATTCAGCTAAATCTTATTATGTGAAAGTAGGAAAAGCTAAGATCCCTAAGGAAAATAGTAAAAGATAAAATAAATGTAACAAAGATGTAAAAGAAATGACAAAAAGGTAGTTAAGAAAGAAGAGCCGTAAAAGTATAATCGTAAAATGCATATAGACATAAATTGACTCTAAACGACAAATAAGATAAATTAGAATTATAAGAAAATAAGATAGGGTAAAAAGTAATAAAACAAAGAAAATATACAAAGAAAGCCGATTTTATATAAAAGAAGTCAGGAAAAGGAGGAAATGCAATGCTACAAGAAGCCCTAAAAGAAGCATTAAAACATGTTTTAATAATAATAGCAATAGCAATGGTAACAATAGTGAGCATGCCAATAGAAAAAACATATGCAAGTACTCTAGAACCAACAAGTGACCAAAAAATAGAATATAGAGCAATATCACAAGAAATAGTAAACGGGAAAAAACAACTAATAATAGAAGTAAGAATACGAAAATTAAACTTTAAGGGAATAGATTTAAGATTACAATATAATACTGATTTATTAACACCTTCGGATATAGAAACAAATACAGCAATAGACGTAAATGATGCAGATGACATACCAAGTAATTTCAAATATGTAAATGGATTTGAAAAATATATGGATATGTTAGAAATAGAGGGAACACAAGGCGAATTAAGAATGGTGTATTCAATATTAGGAGAAGATGAAAGAACAGGAACAAATGAATATTATAAAGAAGAAACAGTAAATGAACCAATAGTAGAAGTAAAAGACGAAGCTATAATAGGAAAAATAAGTTTTCAAATGGAAGATGAAACAGCAATAACTACAGATGATATTAAATTAAAAACAGGAAGCACATCACCAACAACAGGAATAAAAGTAGTAACAAGTGAAGCAAACATCTATCAAGCACAGTCACTATTTGAATTTACATTAGATTTGACATCAAAAAATGCAAACTTATCCAAAATAGAGATAAGTAATGGAAATGATGAAAATGGAGACTACAGAAAATATGATTTAAATCCAATATTTGAAAAAGAAACACTAGAATATGAAACAAAAATACTAGAATATGTAGATACAGTAGACTTAAATATACAAGCAGAAGATGCAAACTCAACAATAAAAATAAAATATCCAAAAAGAGACGATGACGGAAAAGCAGAAAGAGACAATAATGGAAACATAATATATGAAGAAAAACAAATAAGCCAAGAATTTTCAGAAAAAATAACACTGAACCAATTAGGTGAAGAAGACACAATAGTAGAAATTACGGTAACTGCAGAAGACGGAGTAACAGAGAAAATATATAAAATACATATAAAAAGACCATATGGAAAAATAAAAGGAAAAGTACAGCTAGGAGATGGACTAAAAGAAAGTATGTATGAATCGTATGGGATAGAAATGAAGTTTATAGCAGACATAAGAATATATAAGCAAGGACAAGTAAATTGGGATGATATCATACCAGGAAATCTTTCATTAGATGATGTAGATAATGAGCAAATAGAAAAAGAAACAGAATCTGATAATGATGGAAATTATGAAATATGTGTAATTCCAGGAGAATATGATTTTTATATAGAAAGAAAAGGATTTTTAGCAGACATAACAACCAAAATGACAATAAACGAAAATGATGAAATAGATTTAGGAACAAAGATTCTATATGAGGGAGATGCAGACAGAAGCGGAATAATAGATTTAAATGATACGATAGAAATAGTAAATAGTATGGGAGCAAATGTTGGAGATAGTACATATTTAGAACAATATGACTTTGGACAGAAAGACGTTGTATCATTAGACGATATGGTAAGTGTAGTAACAAATCTATATAAAACAATAACAATACAAGATTACACAAGATAATAAAAAATTCTAATAACAAAAATAATGCAAAAACAAAAGTAAAAAATACAAAAGAAAAATAAAAAAATATAAAGAAGGAGAAGAAGATATGAAAAAAGAGAAGAAGATGGCACTTATAACATTATTGGTAATGATATTAAATATGTTTTCACCATACAGTATATTATTTAATAACATATCGAATGCAGCAACAGGAGTGTTAGGAGATGATCCAATTATATTAAACAACTTAGGGGTAACAACAAAAGGATCAAACAAAATACTAACAGTAGAAATAGCTGCAGTAACAGAAGCTGTCTTAAATGGATTTGACTTCCAATTTAAAATAGATACAAGTAAAATAACGCCATGTAACAAAAATACAGGAGCAGCAACAACATCATTAGGAATGATAATGGCTCAAAGTGATTACTTCTTAGGAACATTACAAGTGAAAAGCTATGACAAAAATACAAATCAATTCCATTTCCTTGCAACAGAGCCATCAGGAGGAACAGATATAGCAGATAATGGATACATTCCAGGGCAAGTAGGAGATGATGCAATAGACGTAAATGGACAAGGATATTCAGTATATTATCCAATATTAAAGCTATCATTCAAATTAGATAGCTCAGTAGATGAAAATAGTTTACCATCAGACTTATTTACATTGGTACCATCAGGAGCAGGATTACCAACAGGATTAAAAGTAAATTACACAAATGAATCAGGAATAAAAATAAGTAAAGATTTGCCATTAGCAACAAAAGGATTTACAAATGCAGAAAAACAAATAGCATCAATATCAGTAAAAACAAATCCAACAATAACAGCATATGAACATGGAGATACAATAGATTTAACAGGAGGAGTAATCCAAGTGACATATGATGACAATTCAGCAGAAGATATAGATATGACAGATCCATCAGTGTCAATAACAACAGGTTCACCAGCAGATGTAAATAATCCAATTGTAAAGTTAGATTATAAAGGACAAGAGACAAGTTTTAATATAACAGTAACAGACCCAATCCAATCATTATCAGTGGCGACACCAATGACACAGGGAGAATATGATCATGGAGATACATTAAATTTTGCAGGATTAACATTATCAGCTGTAACAAAAAGTGGAGCAGCAACAACAATATCAAGTACAACACCAGGATTAACGATAAGTGAAACAACAGCAAATATAAATTCACCAAACTTTACAAAGACATCAGGAAGTAGTGATGTAGAAGTAAGAGGAACACAGGTAATAAAATTCACATATGATGGAAAAACAGTACAACAAACAATAATAGTAAATGACAAAATAGCTAGTATAAATGTGGTGACACAGCCAAACAAAACAGTATTCAAATATGGAGAAACATTAGACATAACAGGAGCAACAGTAAAGGTAACATTGGAAAGTGGAGATACAACTAATATAAACTTACCAGATGGAAGTGCAACAGTATCAGCATTTGATAATACACAAACAGGAAGTAAACAAAACTTAACAGTAACAATAAACAACAAAACAGCACCAGAAACAATAGATGTAGAAGCATATAACTATGTTAAAGAAACAACTCTAACAGAACCAACAAAAGTAGACTACAAATATAATGAAGACCTAGATGTAACTGGAGGAAGAATAAAAGTAAACTGGGCAAATGGAACAGTATCAAATGTAAATCTAACAACAAGCATGGTAACAGGATATAACAAAACACAGTTAGGGGTACAAACATTAACAATATCATATACATTTACATATACATTGTCAGATGGGGCACAAATACAAGATCCAATAACAATGACATATGAAGTAGAAGTTACGAACCCAGCAAAAACAATAACAATTACACCACCAACAAAAACAGAATATGAACATGGAGATTCGTTAGATTTTACAGGTGGAGAGATAGAAGTAGCATATGAAGATGGAACAACACAAACAAAACAAATAACAGCTGATATGGTAAAAGAAAGTAGCGGAAGTTTAGTAAATATGGCTCCAACAGCATCTGATTACGTAAATAATGAAGTATCAAAAACATTAGTAATCAAATATAAAGAAGACAGTGTAACAGGAACAGTAAATTATCCAATCAAAATAAAAAATGTTGTAAACAAAATAGAGATGTCAACAAATCCAACGAATACAACATATAACATAGGAGATACATCATACAAGTTAGCAGGAGGGGCAATCAAAGTAACAAGAAAAGCAGGAAACACAGAAATAGTAGCACTAACAGATAATGGAGTAACTCTAACAAATTTAAGTACATTAACAACAAGCCAAGGAACAAAAGAAGTAACAGTTACTTATGAAGAAAAAACAACAACATTTAATATAACAGTACAAAATGGAGTAAGAAGTATAAATATAACAACTCCAACAAAAACAACGTATAATCATGGAGAGACATTAGACGTTACAGGAGGAAAAATAGAAGTAACATATGTAGATGGAACGACACAAGACAAAGAATTAGATGTAAGCATGATAACAGAAAGTGATGGAAGTCCTGTAAACATGGCACCATCAACATATGGAGACACAAACAAAGAAAGTAAAACATTATTAATAAAATATCAAGAAGACGGAATACAAAAACAAGAAAATTACACAATTGATATAATAAATGATGTAAAGCAAATTGCTATCCAAGGAACAGCACAATCACAATACAATATAAATGATCCATTACAACCCGGATTATCAATATTAGTAACAAGAGCAGTTGGAGTACCAGAAGCAATAACAGTAACAAATAGTATGTTAACAAACTTCAGTACAGCAACAGAGGGAACAAGAATAGCAACAATAACATACACAGAAAACGGAATAACAAAAACAACAACATTTGTATATACAGTAAAAGATACTGTAACAAGTATAAGTGTAAAAAATGGACCAACAAATGCTACAAAGTACGGAGAAGATATTGACCTAACAGGAGTAACAATAGATGTAGTAAAAGGAAGTGGAACAACAACAATACCAGTTACAAAAGATATGATAAAAGCAGGAACATACGATCCAGACAAAACAGGAAATCAAGTAATAAAGATTGTATATGAAGAACAAGAAACAACATTATCA
>FR888030.1 GCA_000431335.1 Clostridium sp. CAG:343
CTTTTCATTTCATTCAAAAAGAAAATCTAATACAAGAAAACAAGGCACTTTCACTGTACTGAACCCAAAAAATTGGACATTTTTTTATTAGGTATTAGGCTGCTTGGGAATGAACTCTGTATTGTACAGGACTCATTCCTTTTAACTTGCCCTTTATCCTTTTATTATTATAATAATCTATATATTCTATTATATCTGTTTCTAATTCTTCTATTGTTTTATATTCTTTCATATAAAATAATTCTGATTTTAATAAACCAAAGAAATTCTCTGCTAATGAGTTATCTAAACAATTTCCTTTTCTAGACATACTTTGTCTAATTCCTTTTTCTTTCAATAAGTGTTGATATTGTTTCATTTGATACTGCCATCCTTGGTCTGAATGTAATATCAAATTAGTATTATCTGGTATTTTACTAAATGCTTTTTTTAACATGTCTACTACTTGTGCAAATACTGGATGCCTTGATATATTATAACTAATTACTTCTCCATTAAATAAATCTACTATTGGTGATAAATATATTTTTGCTTTATCTACTTTGAATTCTGTTACATCTGTAACCCATTTCTCATTTGGTTTTTTTGCTTCAAATTCACGATTTAATAAATTATTACATATTTTTCCTACTTCACCTTTATAAGATTTATATTTTTGTATTCTCACAAAACATTGCAGTCCTAATTCTTTCATTAATTTTGAAACTGTTTTATGATTTATATTATATCCTCTATTATGAAGTTCCATAGTTATTCTTCTATATCCATATCTTCCTTTGTTTTCGTGATAAATAGCTGTTATTTCTTCTTTTATCTCTTTATATTTATCTGTTTCCTTCATTCTATTTAATTGATAATAAAATGTACTTCTTGTCACTTCTGCATATTTTAACAAAGCCTCTAACTTAAATTCTTGCCTTAATTCATCTATTACAATTACTTTTTCGATTGTTTTGGCTTTGTTCTTTTCTGAACTAAGGCTTGCAATTTTTTTAAGTATGCATTTTCCATTCTAAGTCTTTGAACTTCTGCTATCAAATCTTCTTCTACATCTTTGGATAAT
>FR888031.1:0-5653 GCA_000431335.1 Clostridium sp. CAG:343
GCTTGGACACCATAATCATTTCTTACTGAACTGTAACAATGTGAATTGTAACTTGGTAAAATAAATTTTTGATTTATTGACTAAAAAAAATGCAAATGATATAATGCTGTTGAAGAAAATAAAAAACAAATGAAAATTGGAGGAAAGCAATGAAAAAATCAAACAAAAAAATATTAACAGTAATAATATGTACTATAATAATGTTTAATTTCTGTGGTATTTTAAATAAATATTCTTATGCAGAAAACAAAACAAATAATAATACTACAAATTCAAGTAACTCTACTAAAAGCAATACATCTAGTTCAAATAAAACAACTAATAGCTCTAGTACAAATAGTTCTAATAAAAAATCAAGTAATGCAAATTTAAGTAATTTAGGAATAAGACCAAATGATTTTTCTGGATTTAAAGCAGGGACAACTTCATATGATGTAACAGTTCCAGCAGACACAGATACAATAGAAATATATGCAACTGCACAAGACTCTAATGCAAAAATAAGTGGAACAGGAAGTAAAAAATTAGAAGCAGGAAAAAATACATTTTCAGTTGTAGTAACTGCTGAAGATGGAACGAAAAAAACATATACAATTAATATAACTAAATCAGAAGGAAAAGGAGAAAATACTGAAAGTGTTCAAGAACAATATTCAGGAGACGGTTTAGCAAGTTTAGAAATAGAAAAATTAGAATTATCTCCTAAATTTGATACTACAATACATGAATATACAGTAAAATATATTGGAGAAAAGGATAAATTAGATATAAATGTTACAACTACAGATCCATATTATACAACAGAGATAACTGGAAATGAAGATTTAAAAGAAGGAGAAAACATAATAAATATATTAGTGTCAGATCCTGACGGAAAAAATGTTGCTACTTATCAAATAACAGTTAATAAAAGTTTAGTAGACGAAAAAGCTTTGGCAGATGAAAAACAAAAAGAGGAACAAAAAAATCAAAAAATAATAATAGGATCAATAATAGGTATAGTAGTTATATTAATAATTATTATTGTCATTGTTGTAAAACGTAGAAGAAATAGACAATGGGAAGAAGAATATACAGTACCATTTTCAGGAATAAATGAAAGCAAAGAAGAAGAAAATTCTATTGACGAAATTGAAGAAAATGAAGATATAGGATTTACTAAAGAACAAGCAAGAGAAAAGTTTTTAAGTAATTATAACAAGAATTATGATGAAGATGGATTAGAGAGTTATGAAGAAATAGAAGAACCAACTAAAAAGAAAAAACATAAGGGAAAAAGATTTAAATAAAATGAATAAAATTGTGTAAATAAAAGAAGTTCCTTAAATTAGGAACTTCTTTTAACAGTTTAGGAAAGGATTAGCAACATCCTCCTCTATTACCACCACAGCAGCAACAAATTAATAATATAAGGATTATAATCCAGCAACAGTCATCACCAAATCCGAATCCACCGCATCCTCTATTTTCTGGCATAGTCTAGACCCCCTTCCGATTAAAGAAATATGTTTTCTTTTGTTGTTTCCTTTGTATGATATATAATATGAGAAATATAAAAATGTGTTACAGAAATAAAAAAATAAAAATACGCTTTAATATTTTTGGAAAATATGATACAATTCAATAAGTCAAAAGGAGAGAAAAAGGATGTCAGAAAAATCAAAAAAAGTAGGAGAAATATTTAGTGATTATAATACAAATTCAAATATAAAATATGCAGAAGTAATAGGATTGAATGTTGTAAAAAAAATAAATACATTAGAAGTAATCCTTTATTTTGATGAATATATAGAAATAAAAGAAATATGGTATTTTGAAAAATTTTTAAGAGAAAGATTTCAATTTCAAAATGTAGATATAAAAATAAAATATCATGATAAAGTAGAAAAAAAATCAATAAAAAATGAATGGAAAAATATCATAGCATATATGGCACATAAATATCCACTAACTAAACCAATGCTATTATTAAAAAGTGATTTAGAAGTAGAAAATCAAGAAATTACAATAAAGATGCATATAAAAGGAGCAGACTTTCTAAAGGCAAAGAAAACAGATAAAGAATTAATAAAAGTTTTAAAAAACTTATTTGGAATAGATTACAAAATAGAACTAATAGAAGAATTATCAAAAGAAGAGATAATGACGATAAAGGAAAAAGTAAGACAAGAAGAAGCAGAGATTGTAGCACATATTGAAGAAGCTAATAGACAACATGCAATGCAAAAAGAAGAAAATCCAACAATACCAGAATACAATGACGTAGATTATCAAATGCCAACAGATATAGAAGGATATATTCCAAATGAAGATGAACCTAATATACAAGAAAATGAAAGTTATTCTGAGACACAAGAATATATTATGGGAAAATCATCAAAAGCAAAAGAAAAACATGTTAATATAAAAGACATTACGGCAAATGATGGAAAAGTGACATTAGAAGGAAGAATTTTGACAAGTGAAGTTCGTGAAACAAGATCAGGTAAAGGAATGCTTATTTTTGATTTGTATGATGGCACAGGAACAATTACAATAAAATCTTTTGCAAAAGACCTAAAAGAAGGACAAGAAATGATTGAAAAGATAAAAAATGCAAAAGCTATAAAAGTAATTGGAAAAGCAGGATTAGACACATATGCAGGTGATGTAACTGTTATTGCTAATACAATAATGGAAACAAATTCAGAGGTTCCAGAATTACCAGATGAAGAAGAGCAGGAAGAAACACCTCTTATATTAGGAACTTCGCAAAATATAACAGAACCATTGGTAAAAGTTGAAGATTTGGGTGTAGATGATGGAAAAATTGCGTTACAAGGTGAAGTAATTTATACAGAAGATAGAACTTTAAAATCAGGAAAGACATTATTTAGTTTTGATTTATATGATGGAACTAGTACTATTACATGTAAAGCATTTTTAAATAAAGAAACAGCTAAGAAAACAATGAAAAGAATACAAAATGCACCAGGATTAAAAATATCAGGTACAGCTCAAATGGATACGTTTTCAAATGAATTAACTGTAATGGCAAATACAATTGTTGAAGCAGAAGGATTAAAAAAAGTTACAAGGCAAGATAATAGTGAGGTAAAAAGAGTAGAACTACATATGCATACTCAAATGAGTCAAATGGATGCAATGACATCAGCAAAAGACTTAATAAAAAGAGCTATGAAATGGGGAATGAAATCAATTGCAATTACTGACCATGGCGTTGTACAAGCTTTCCCAGAGGCACATAAATTGCTTGGATATGATAATCCAGACATGAAAATAATATATGGTGTAGAAGCTTATTTAGCACCAGATAAAAATCCAGTAGTAGCTAATGGAAAAGGGCAAAGTATAGATACAACTTATTGTGTATTAGATTTGGAAACTACAGGTTTTTCAGCAACGACAGAGAAAATTACAGAAGTAGGAATTATGAAGTTAAAAGATGGAGAAGTAATTGATGAGTTTTCATGTTTTGTTAATCCTGAAAAACATATTCCTCAAAGAGTATCAGAAGTAACTAATATAACGGATGAAATGGTTGCAGATGCAGAAACTATAGACAAGGTATTTCCAAAAATTCTAGATTTTATTAAAGATTCTGTAATAGTTGCTCATAATGCAGGTTTTGATGTAGGCTTTTTAAGACAAAATGCTAAGTCATTAGGATATGATTTTGATTATACTTATTTAGATACTTTAAGTTTAGCAAAAGATTTATTTCCAGATTATAAAAAATACAAATTAGGTAAAATTGCAGATAATTTAGGAATAAAAGTAGAAGTAGCACATAGAGCTTTAGATGATGTTGATACAACAGTAAAAGTATTTAAAGTAATGCTAGATATGTTAAAAAAACGTGGAGTAGAAAAAGTAGAAGATATTGATAAAGTTAGTAGAACAGAAGAAGCAAAAAAAGAAGAATATAAAAAATTAAAAACTTATCATGCTATTATTTTAGCAAAAGATTATGTAGGGTTACGAAATTTATATAAGTTAGTATCTTTATCACATATAAAATATTTCTATCGTAGACCACGTATATTAAAAAGTTTATTAAAAAAATATAGAGAAGGATTAATAATTCGGAAGTGCTTGTGAAGCAGGAGAATTATATCAAGCAATAGAATTACGGCAAAACAGATGAAGAAATAGAAGAAATAGCAAACTTTTATGATTATTTAGAAATCCAACCAATTGGAAATAATAATTTTTTAATTAGAAATGAAGTTGTAAAAGATGAAGAAGGACTAAAAGATATAAATAGAAAAATAGTAGAATTAGGAGAAAAGCTAAATAAGCCAGTTGTAGCAACATGTGATGTACATTTTATGGATCCACAAGATGAAGTGTATAGACGTATATTAGAAGCGGGACAAGGATATGATGATGCAGATAACCAAGCACCGTTATACTTAAGAACAACAGAAGAAATGTTAGAAGAATTTAGTTATTTAGGAAAAGAAAAAGCATATGAAGTAGTAGTAACAAATACGAATAAAATATCAGATATGTGTGATCAAATAAGCCCAATTTCACCAGAAAAATGTCCACCTCATATACCAGGATGTGAGCAAACAATTAAAGACATAGCATACTCAAAGGCACATAAATTATATGGAGAGCAATTACCAGAAATAGTACAAACTAGATTAGATAAAGAATTGGATTCTATTATAAAAAATGGATTTTCAGTTATGTATATTATTGCTCAAAAATTAGTATGGAAATCAAATGAAGATGGATACATAGTAGGTTCAAGAGGTTCTGTAGGTTCTTCATTTGTTGCAAATATGACAGGAATTACAGAAGTAAATTCTTTGCCACCACATTATCGTTGTCCTAATTGTAAATATTCAGATTTTACAGATTATGGATATAAAAATGGTTTTGACTTACCAGATAAGCAATGTCCAAAATGTGGACATAAATTAGACAAAGATGGAATGGATATACCATTTGAGACTTTTCTAGGATTTAATGGAGACAAAGAGCCAGATATAGATTTAAACTTTTCAGGAGAATATCAAGCAAAAGCTCATAAATATACTGAAGTAATATTTGGAAAAGGAACAACTTTTAAAGCTGGAACAATAGGTACTATTGCTGATAAAACAGCATTTGGATATGTTAAAAAATATTTTGAAGAAAGAAACATACCAATAAATAGGGCTGAAACACAAAGATTAGCACAAGGTTGTACAGGAATAAAAAGGACAACAGGGCAACATCCAGGAGGAATAATTGTTGTACCAAAAGGAAGAGAAATTTATGAATTCTGCCCAGTACAACATCCAGCAGATGATCCAAACTCAGATATTATTACAACACACTTTGATTATCACTCAATTGATCAGAATCTATTAAAATTAGATATTTTAGGTCATGATGATCCAACTGTAATAAGAATGCTTCAAGATATTACAGGAATAGACCCAACTAAAGTACCATTAGATGACAAAGAAACAATGTCAATTTTTAGTTCAACAAAAGCTTTAGGAGTAACACCAGAACAAATACATTCTCAAGTTGGAAGTTTTGGAATACCTGAATTTGGAACAAAATTTGTAAGGCGGAATGCTAGTAGACACAAAACCAACAACATTTGATGAATTGATTCGTATTTCTGGACTATCACATGGTACAGACGTGT
>FR888031.1:5686-12873 GCA_000431335.1 Clostridium sp. CAG:343
ACGTGTGGCTTGGAAATGCACAAAGCTTAATAGAAGCAGGAACAGTAACATTACAAGATTCTATTTGTTGTCGTGATGACATAATGATATATTTAATAAAACAAGGTTTACCACCAAACCCAGCTTTTAAAATAATGGAAACAGTACGTAAAGGAAAAGCATTAAAAGATCCTGCAAAATGGGAAGAATATAAAACATTAATGAAAGAGCACAACGTACCAGAATGGTATATAAAATCATGTGAAAAAATAAAATACATGTTCCCAAAAGCACATGCGGCAGCATATGTAACAAATGCATTTAGAATAGCATGGTTTAAAGTACACCAACCATTAGCATATTATGCAGCATATTTTTCAATCAGAGCAGATGAATTTGATAGTGACTGCATGATATTTGGAAAAGAAAAAGTAAAAAATAAAATGAAAGAAATAGACTTACAAGGAAATAATGCAACAGTAAAAGACAAAAACATGTATTCAATACTAGAACTAGTATTAGAAATGTATGAAAGAGGATATGAATTTTTGCCGATGGATTTATATAAATCACATGCAAGCAAATTTTTAGTAGAAGAAGGAAAAATAAGACCCCCATTAAATAGTATACCAGGACTAGGAACAGTAGCAGCAGAAGGAATTGCCAAAGCCAGAGAAGAAGGAAAATTCATGTCAATAGATGATTTAAAAATACGTTCTAAAGTAGGAAACTCAGTAACAGACCTATTAAAAAAATATGGTTGCTTAGAAGGAATGAGCCAAAGTAATCAAATGAGTTTATTTGGATGACACATGGGGGACAGGTCTTAAATGTCTCATAATTATGTCGAAATTTGTAGAAATATAATAAACGAGAGAGGAAAAGTATGATGTTTAACACTCAAACCATTAGTTTTCAAGAATTATTTAGTATGAGAAATATAATCTTATATTTTATATGTATAAATATATTTGGATTCTTTATAATGTGGCTAGATAAAAGAAAAGCTAAAAAAGGAGCATGGAGAATTCCAGAAAAAACATTGTTTATCATAACTGCGTTAGGAGGAGGAATTGGAACAATTGCAGGGATGTATACCTTTAAACATAAAACAAAAAAAATTCAATTTGTAATAGGTTTTCCGTTTATTACAATACTTGAAATTGTGACAATTATATATTTTGCGTTCTATAATAAATAATTTTAATAAAAAGAATTGGAGATTCCGATTCTTTTTATTTTGTAGAAAAATATTTCGAGTAATACAAATCCTTTGTACAGAAAAATTCTTTAAGAAACCTTGATAACAAGTGAAATACGTATAATTTTATAGTACGTACAACTATTATTGATGTATATTACAAAATTCATTAAATGTGGGGTTGTGTTTTAAAAAAAAGATAAACATAAAAGTAAAAAAAATAAAATTTACATAAAAAAAATCATTAAGAATAAATTGACATGTGAATAACTTAAAAACTGAAAAAGCCTATTTTGAGTTATTCACAAAGTTATCCACAGTTTCCACAAAAACAATATTAAATATTAGCAGTAAAAAACAAGTAACATAATGCAAAAAGAATTACATAATTGTAATTGAAATGAAATATATTTGAAATAAATAAATGAAAAAAATGGAGAAATTTATAATATATTGAATAAAAATCATGAAAACTGTTTTAAAAAATAATAATTAAATATGGGGTTTGAAACATATCTGTTATAAATTTGTAATATAAAAACTTTGCAATCAAAATATCAATTGTGGATAATTATAAAATAACTAAAATAGAAAAATATCATATAATAATATAAAAGAATAAAAAAAGTCGAATGGAGAGATAAGTATGTGGAATAGATTAAGATGTATGTTGACACAGAGGTTAAATCGAACAATGGGAAAAAATGATATTAATATAGAAGAAATGCAAAAAATGATTAGACAAGGAGCGACTTTAGTAGACGTAAGAAGTCCTCAAGAATACAAAGAGGGGCATTTGAAAAAAACAAAGTTAATACCAGAGTATGAGATTATAAAGACATGTAAATATGAATTAAAAGATAAAAGTGCAGTAATTATTGTATATTGCTCAACTGGATCAAGGAGTAAAAAAGCACAAAGAAAGTTAGAAAAAATGGGATACAAGAATGTATATAATGTATACAATGGAATTCAAAATTTTAATTTAGATGTTTTATAAACATGTATTTAAGTTCATATATCATGGTAACTATAACCTTCAAAATATTATAGGTAACTTTTGTTAGATATTAACAAAAAGCTTAAAATATAGAGAGTTAAAATTAAAACTATTGAGATTTTAAAATTTATGTGTTAGAATAAATCTGTGAATAAAAGAAAAATATAAAGAGAGATAAACATTTAAAATTTGGGACAAAATTCGACATAATTATGAGACATTTAAGACCTGTCCCCAATGTGTCATGGAGGTAAGATGAACGGAAATAGACAAGATAGAATTAGAAATTTTAGTATTATAGCACATATAGATCATGGAAAGTCAACTTTAGCAGATAGATTGATTGAGATGACGGGTGTTTTGTCTAAAAGAGAAATGGAAAGTCAAGTTTTAGATAATATGGAAATTGAGAAGGAAAGAGGAATAACTATAAAGTCTCAAGCTGTTAGAATGATTTATAAGGCTAAAGATGGACAAGAATATACTTTTAATTTAATAGATACACCAGGTCATGTTGATTTTAATTATGAGGTTTCTAGAAGTTTAGCAGCATGTGATGGAGCGATTTTGGTGGTGGATTCGAGTCAAGGTGTTGAGGCACAAACTTTAGCAAATGTATATTTAGCTATAGATAATAATTTGGAGATTTTACCAGTGTTAAATAAAATTGATTTGCCTAATGCTAGAGTAGATGAAGTGAAAAAAGAAATTGAAGATATTATTGGAATTCCTGCTGAAGATGCACCATGTATTTCTGCTAAATCAGGACTTAATGTAGAACAAGTGTTAGAGAGGATTGTAACAGATTTACCTGCACCAAATGGCGATGAAAATGCAAAGGCAAAATGCTTAATATTTGATTCTTATTATGATAATTATAAAGGTGCTGTAGCATATGTTAGAGTGGTTGACGGAAAAATAAAAGTTGGAGACGAAATTAAATTAATGGCGGCAAATAAGGAATTTGTTGTTGCAGAAGTTGGGTACTTTTTGCCAGGTAATTATATGCCAACACAAGAAATAAAGGCAGGAGAAGTTGGATATATCGCAGCAAGTATAAAAAATTTATCAGACATTCATGTTGGAGATACAATTACATTAAAGGAAAATCCAGCAGATGAACCGCTAAAAGGATATAAAAAGGTCACACCTATGGTATATTGCGGGCTATATCCAATTGATGGTAGTCAGTATGAAGATTTAAAAGAAGCATTGGAAAAATTGAAATTAAATGATGCAGCTTTAGAATATGAGGCAGAATCGTCAGCAGCATTAGGATTTGGATTTAGATGTGGTTTTTTAGGATTATTACATTTAGAAATTATTGAAGAAAGATTGGATAGAGAATTTGATTTAGGCTTAATTACAACAGCGCCATCTGTTATCTATAAAGTATATAAAACAGATGGAACAATTATAGAATTGTATAATCCAGAAGATTTACCGACTAGCCAGGAGATTTCTTATATTGAAGAACCATTTGTAACAGCAAATATATTAACACCAAAAGATTATGTTGGAAACATTATGGAATTATGCCAAAGAAGAAGAGGCATATATATTGATATGAAATATTTAGATGAAAACAGAGTAACTTTAATTTATGAAATGCCTTTGAATGAAATAATATATGATTTTTTTGATAATCTAAAATCAAAAACAAAAGGATATGCATCTTTAGATTATGAATTTAAGGAATATAAAAAATCAAATTTAGTAAAATTAGATATTTATATAAATGGAGAAAAAGTAGATGCATTAAGTTTTATTGTTCATAAAGATAGTAGTTATGAAAGAGGAAAGAAAATGGTAGAAAAATTAAAAACAGTTATACCAAGAAAATTATTCAAAATACCTATTCAAGCAGCTATTGGAGGACAAGTTATAGCAAGAGAAACAATTTCAGCAATGAGAAAAGATGTGTTAGCTAAATGCTATGGTGGAGATATTACAAGAAAGAAAAAATTATTAGAAAAACAAAAAAGAGGAAAGAAAAAAATGCGTGAAATAGGAAATGTAGAGATACCACAAGAAGCATTTTTATCTGTTCTGAAATTAGATGATGAATAAAAATAAGGAGGAAATAATGCAAGAAAAAGGAAAAGAAAAAACAATATATGCAGATCAAATAGAAGGTAGAAATTCAGTATTGGAATTATTAGAAAGTGGTAAAGATATAAATAAAATATTTGTAACAAAGGGAGAAAAACATGGCTCAATACATAAAATTATAGCTAAAGCAAGAGAAAGAAAGATAATTATAGTAGAAAAAGATAAAAGACAAATGGAAGAAATGGCTCAAACTCAAAACTACCAAGGAGTTATTGCTATAGTCCCACCTTTTGAATATTGTGAAATAGAAGATATTTTAAATGAGGCTAAAAAAAGAAAAGAAGAACCATTTGTATTAATTTTAGATGGAATAGAAGATCCACATAATTTAGGCTCTATAATAAGAACTGCTGAGACAGCAGGAGTTCATGGAATCATAATTCCAAAAAGAAGAGCGGCTTTAGTGAATGCAACAGTAAATAAAGCTTCAGCAGGTGCAGTAGAACACATGAAAATTGCTAGAGTCACAAACATAACAGATAGTATTGAAAAACTAAAAAATGAAGGATTGTGGATTTGCGGTACAGATATTAATGCAAATAAATACTATTATGAGCAAGACTTAACAGGAGCTTTAGGAATTGTCATTGGTAATGAAGGGAACGGGATAAGTGAAAAAGTGAAAAAAAATTGTGACTTTTTAGTAAAAATACCTATGAAGGGAAAAATAACATCATTAAATGCTTCTGTATCAGCTGGAATTATTATATATGAATCAGTAGAACAAAGATTAAAATAATTTAAAAGGAGAAAAAATTATGATGCCTAGAAAAAAAAGAATAGCATTAGCAATAGCTATACCGTCTATTATAGTGATTATTATTATAATAACAGGAATATTATTATATTTAAATACAGATATGTTTAAATCTAATAAAACGTTATTTTTTAAATATTTTGGAAAAAATTCTGAAAACATAAAAGAAATAGAAGAAATATTTGAAAGTACTGAATATGAGAAAAATTTGCAAAATAATAAATATACAGATGACATAAATATAAAAGTTAATTACACAAATAATTTACAAACTACATCAGAAGATAATAGTAATACAATCAATAATGTAAAACTTCTTATAAAAGGAGAAGAAGATAAAAATAATAAATATAGTTATAAAGATTTTAAATTAGAAAAAGACAAAAATATTGCGACAAATACAGAAAATCAGAGTAGCAGTGAAAATTCAAATGAATCAAACAATAAAGAACAAAATATCATGGAAGTAGAATATATAAAAAATGATAATAATTACGGAATTAGATTTTCAGATTTATTTAAACAATATTTATTAGTAGAAAACAACAATTTAAAAGATTTATTTAGAAAAATAGGATATTCTGAACAAGAATTAGAAAATGTACCAGATAGCATAGAAATAAATGATATAACATTAAGTGATATTAAATTTACTGAAGACGAAATAAAACAATTAAGTGAAAAATACTCAGAGATAATTAATAAAAAAGTATCAAAAGAAAAATTCGAAAAAAATTCAAAACAAGTAATTACAATTAATGAAAAAAACATAACGACAAATGCTTATATTTTAAAATTAACAAATGAAGAGCTAAATAATCTGTATGTAGATTTATTAGAAAGTTTAAAACAAGATGAAATTATTTTAAATAAGATAGAAAGTATACAAAATAAAATAAATTCAATAAACATTAATTCTTCAGAAAGTAAAGACTTGAAAGAAAGTTTTGCAGAAGAAATTGACTTACAAATAGAAAAAATTAATAAGACTAATATTGGAAATCAAGAAACCAAAATTATTGTATATGAAAATTCAGGAAAAACAATAAGAACTGCAATACAAGGAAAAGATTATGAAATAAATTTTGATTATATTAATACTCAAGATGAAAAGAATATTGAATTAATAGTAAAAAAAGATGAAATAGAAACTTATAATATTAAATTAAAAAAAGATAAAGATGGAATAAAATTAGATATATATTCAAATGATGAAACTAATCCTATAAAGATTAGTTTAGAACAAAATAAAAATGAATCTGATAAAAAATGTTCTAATAATATTAATTTAAAATATGAAAATGCAAATAGTAAATTAGAAGTAAGTGCTGAACAAGAAATTAATATAGTAGATAATTTTGAAAATGAAAATACATTAAATGATCAAAATAGTATATTATTAAATGGCTTGGAAAAAGAACAATTACAAGCTGTATTAAATCAAGTATCAGAAGAAGTTCAACAAAAGATAAATTCTATTTCTGAAGAGGTAAAAATAAACGATATACAAGAAATATTAGAGACACTTGGAATTATTAATAAGCAACAAAACATAGAGGCTGGAGGAATAACAGAAACTGAAAAAAATAGATTTAATTCTAAATTTGAGATTTTAAAAGGAGAAGAGTTAGATAATGAAAATGTCTTAAAAGTAGTTGAAGCTGTTAAGGACAATATTATTAATGCACAGGTTGATACAAACGAAGAAATAAAAATAGAAATCAGTAGAAATGAAAGCAATCAAGATATAGAAAAATCTTTAGAAGAATATATAAAAAAGGAAAAAGATAAAAAATACGACATAAAAATAGAATATGATGAAAATACAGAACTTGTAAAATATATTATAATGACACCTGCTAAAAAAAGATAAAAACTATTGTAGAACCAAAATTTATTTTTATAATTTTGGTTCTTATGATTTTTTATGGTTGAATTAATATAAAGAGCATAAGAAGAGATATTAACACAAATCTCAAAAAGCTTGAAAAATTAACAAAATTCGACATGACAAAAAATGCATAGAAAATTTTTTGAAAAAAAACAAAAAAAGTGTTGACAAAGAAATAAAGTTAATGTATAATAAAAATCGTTCCGCAAGAGCGAAACAAAAAAGTACATTGAAAAGTAAACAATAA
>FR888032.1 GCA_000431335.1 Clostridium sp. CAG:343
AAGCTTGGACACCATAATCATTTCTTACTGAACTGTAACGTTTTTATTATTCAAAATGGCAAATTTAAAACTACAAATTTAATAAGTTATTAATATTTTCTGTATTACCACATATATTTATATAATAAACTTTGGAGGTATATTATGATTTTAAAACACAATTTTTATGTTGTTAAACTAAAAAGAAACTTTCTACCTTTAATTTTTCTATTTTTCACTTTTAGTTTATTATTATTTTCAAAAAGTAATTTACCTGCTGTAAAATCTGGCTTAGCTCTATGGGCAAACTCTGTAATTCCTTCTATTTTCCCTTTCTTCGTAGCTACAGAACTTTTAATGCATACCAATATAATTACACAACTTGGAAATATCTTAAATAGATATATGAAACCACTTTTTAATATTCGTGGTGAAGGAGCTTTTGCCTTTATTATGGGAATAATAAGTGGATATCCTGTAGGTGCAAAAATTGCTACTAGTTTCAGAAAAAACAATACTTGCACTAAAGAAGAATGTGAAAGACTACTTAGTTTTACCAATAATTCCGGACCTCTTTTTATAATAGGTACAGTCGGACTTTCAATGTATAAGAATACATCTATTGGTATCTTACTATTTATAACGCATATTTTAGCATGTATTAGTGTAGGAATTATATTTAGATTTTGGAAGCGAAATGAAAAATCTTCTGCTTCTTACCATAACATAACTCCTAGTTCTGCTTCAAAAGAAAATATTACTTTTTCTAACCTAGGTTCTATTTTATCAGAAAGTATAATGAGTAGTATCTCTACAATATTATTAATTGGAGGATTTGTTGTTATTTTTTCTAGTGTTATATCTATTTTAAAAGCAAGTGGAATCTTAAATATGTTAGCTTTGTTGATTGCACCTATTTTTGATACTCTAAATATTGATTTTTCTTTTGCTGCTCCATTAATTTCTGGATTTTTGGAAATAACAAATGGAATTAATTCAATTTCTAATATAGCTTGTAAAAAAATTTCTATTAATATAATATTTACAGCTTTTTTACTTGGTTTTGGTGGAATATCTGTATTACTACAAGTTTTAAGTATCACTTCAAAAACTGACTTATCAATAAAACCTTATTTGTATGGAAAATTATTACATGGTATATTAGCTGCTTTTTATACATATATTTTTATAAATGTACTTCCATTTTTTAATTTTGATTTATAGGAGATGATTGTATGGAAAAAGATTTTAATAATAATTATATGACTCAATTTAATGATTATGGAATGCCTCCACCTAATATTGGGATGGATATGAATGAATTATATAGAGATCCTATGTTTAACCCTATGGCTCAATATGAACAAGCTTATTGTTACTATCGTTATATGTGCATGCAAATGGAATATAAAATAAAGTGCAAAGAATATGAGAAAATGTGTAATTCCGCTAATAATGTAAGTGATAAAACTCATAGGAAAATAGAATAAAAAAGTAGATGACATAATAGAAAAGTGCTGACAAAATTGTCAGCACTTTTCTTACTTATTACAATTATTTTTTTTAGAACATATACTATATTCTCCTCCTGATTTTCTTACTATCATACATAATGTATTTCTAATTTTTCGACCTATTATATTTATCCTTTTTTCTTTAAGAATATAATCTACAACTTCATCATAAGTTACACAATTATTATTCTTTAAATATTTCATTATTTCTTCTTGTATCAATCCCACATAACGTGGTGAAGGTTTTAATTTTCCACCAACTTCCTTTAAGACACTAGTTAGTTTATTTCTTATCGATTGTTCAGTAGTCTCAAATTTTTTTTCTTCGAGAATATAGTTTACAACCTCGCAAGAAGTTACTTCATTGTCATGAGCTTCTACATACTTCCGTATGCATTCTGATATAGTTTCCATTTTTATTCCTCCTAAAATTGTAATAAATTTTAATGTACATATAATTATATATACATTAATGTATTAATATATTTAACATAAATATCATATCATTTTTTATGTTTTATGTCAATTTTAGGATGTACTTATATTTATATTGTCATTTATAATTTTTAAGTTATTATACTTTTGTAAAAAAGAAATATGTTAAAACAATAATTCCTAATATAATTCTATAATATCCAAATACTTTGAAATTATGTTTTTTAATATAACTCATTAAGAACTTAATAACGATTAATGATACCAAGAAAGATATAATCATTCCTACTAACAAAACAACTAATTCTATTGATGTAAATCCAAATCCAAATTTAACTAATTTTAATAAACTCGCACCAAGCATTGTTGGAATTGCTAAATAAAATGTAAATTCAGCTGCATTTGGTCTTGATAGCCCAATTAATAATCCCCCTATTATAGTTGCTCCTGAACGTGACGTTCCTGGAAATATTGCAGCTAATAGTTGAAAACATCCAATGATTAAAGCATCTTTATATGTAATTTGACTAGATTTTTCCTTAGCGCTTTTTTTATCTTTTCTCCAATTTTCAACAATAATAAAAGCTATTCCAAATACAATTAACGCAATGGCTATACAAAATGGATTATAAAATAAAGCTTCAAAAACATCATCAAATAACAATCCTATTATTGCTGCAGGTATACAACCAACTAATATTTTTCCCCATAGGTTCATTATATTTTTATCAAAGTAAGATAATAATCCATTTTTCTTAATTGCTTTTTCTTTGTTTTTTGTAAATGGCCATATTTTCTTAAAATATAAAACTACTACTGCTAATATTGCTCCAAATTGTATAACCACTTGAAACATATTCCAAAATTCTGGTGATACTTCTTTAAATTTTAAAAATTGCTCTACTAGTATTAAATGTCCTGTGCTACTAATTGGTAACCATTCTGTTATTCCTTCTACAATTCCAAATATAATTGCTTTTATAATTTCTACTACCATAAATTCTCCCTCTTTCGTTATTTTTTATATATTTCTTTTAAAATATTATAAATTGTATCTTTTATAAATTCAGCTGTTGTAACTGGTGCTACTTTACCCGGTAATGCTAATGCCCATATTAATTTTAAATTTCTATCCTTAGCTGTTTTTTTATCAATTCCACCTGGGTTAGATGCTAAATCTATTAATAAGCACTCTTTTTTCACATATTCCATTCGTTCTTCAGTTAAAATCAAATGAGGAACTGTATTAATTATAATATCATACTGTGATAAATTTTCTCCTAAGAAGTTTATATTTGTTGCCATATGTCCATATGCCTTTATCCATGCTAAATCTTCGTCTTTTCTTGCTGCACATGTCACTTTAGCTGATAGTCCTGTCATTTTTCTAGCTAACACTTTTCCAATTCTTCCAAATCCTAATATTAATACATTACTTCCATGTATTATTTTGTTTGTATTAGCAATTGCAATTTCTATTGTTCCTTCTGCTGTTGATATTGTATTCAAAACTGCTAATTCTTCTCTTTTCATTACATCTATAATTTCAATATATTCATCATTTGCCATATCATAAACATCTGGTGTAATGCTTCCTGCTATTAATATTTTTGCATTTAAAACATGCATTAACTCTCTTATTGATATTTCTTTATAACTAAATGGTGCATTAATGTTTATTCCATTACTTGAAAATGGTATTGGTCCAATAACCACCTCTACATGTTCAGAAATTGCTTTATTTATCTTTTCGCAAAATATAATATTTTCTTCATTTTTTAATTCTTCTGCTTTTTCTAATCCATACGTATATACTTTATTTCCATCTTTAGCTAGCATTTTTGCCAATTTAATAATTCTTAAGTCTCCACCAATTATTGCAAAATTTGTACTCATAAAATCCCTCCTCTACTTATTATATTGTTTTTTTAGGATTTTATGAGTTCTTACTTCTTATTCTTGTATTTCTTTTTGTTCAATTTCTTTTGATATATTTTTCTTTTTACCATTGTCCACATTTTTTCTTAATAATTTTATGTCATTATAGCTTAAATGTCTTGTTATTTCTGCCATTTCTTCTAAATGTTCTTTTGACTTTACATCTTTTTGTTGTAATTTTCCTTCTTTTTCTAATATTTGATTTTCTAAATTAAATGGGATAGAAATTCTTGCCATAATAGGAATAAATATAGGGTCCTTCTTTACTTTTTCTACTATTTTTTTACTATTAATGTCAATTGCAAGATTTACATATTTAATTGCTGTGTCTTTTTCCCCTTTAATTAATTGAATTTTTGATAGTTCATAATATCCATCAGCTGATAATTCTTCTTCTTCAATTGCTTCTAAAAATCTTTTTTCCGCTTCTTCTAAATCTTTATATATTAAAGCTATTTCAGCTAAAGAATATTTAGCATTATATGCTAATGTATTAATTTCAGCTGCTTTTTCATAACATATTTTAGCATTTTGAAAATCATTTAGCATAGTATATGCTATTCCTAAATTATAATTTAAATCATAACTTATTGGATTATATCTTAACGCTTCTTGGTAAACATTTACAGCTTCTTTGTACATCTCACTGTTTATTAGAATTTCACCTAAAAGTATACTTGCTTCATACATTTCTGGTTTTTTATTTAATAAATTAAATAACATCTCTGAAGCTTCTTCTTTTTTATCTAAATTATTTAATAATTCTGCAACTTTATAATAAGAATCATAATCTTGTTTATTTAAATCAACGGCTTGTACATATTCATCAATTGCTTTTCTCATTCCGCCTTCTTTTTCATAAATTTCAGCAAGTAATCTATGTGCTTGATAACTATTTTGGTTTTTGTCAAGTATTGATATTAAAGCTTGTTTTGCTTTTTTCGTATCTCCAAAAAACATATATATGTTCGATTTCATAACATTTATCATTTCAAATAGTGGAACATATTTCTTCTCTAGAATAATAATTGTTATTGGAAATAAAATTGCAAATATATATTTTAGTATCATAAATAATAAATTTAATTTTATTCCAAATAGTACTTCTGCAAAGTTCAATGTGATTCCTATTGCTTCTATTACTAATACAAATACATAACTAGTATCATTATTTTTTATCATTCTAAAAAACATGTATACAAAGATTGCAAATGAAATGAATGTAAATATTAATTGTTCTATTATCATTTTGTTTACTCCTCTTTCTTGTTTCATTCTATTATTATTTTATTTCATTTTTTATCTTTTGTCTAGTTATTTATATAAGTCTTGGTAAATTTTATAATTTCTTAGTATCTTTCTAACATAATTATTAGTTTCTTTATATGGAATATTTTCAATATCACTTCCATCTGACTTAATAATTTCCTTTTCAATCCAATTATCAACAGTTCCAATACCTGCATTGTAAGCTGCTACAGCAACTTCTATATTTTTATATTTTTCTAATAAAACAGCCAAATATTTAGTTCCTATTTTTATATTATTTTGTACATTTAATATCTCTCTTTCCGAATTATTAAAATCAATTTCAATATTATATTTTCTAGCCACATCTTCCGCTGTTTCTTTCATTATTTGCATTAAACCTAATGCATCTTTATGCGAAACTGCATCTTCTTGAAAATTACTCTCCGCCTTAATTACTGCAAATATTAAATTTTCATCTACACCATATTCATCAGAATACATAGATACAAATTCTTCATATGACTTTGGATAAAAAATTCTTTGTATCTTGTTTTTAAAAACTATTAGAAAAACAATTAAAATTAAAATAATCAATCCACATACTAGTATTTTTTTGTTTTTCAATCTTTCATTCTCTCCTTTTTCTACATCTATTTCCTTTTGCTTTCTTTTTTTTTATATTATTTACACTCATACCAATTTTCAGCATCTGAAATTTCAGCTATTAGTGGCACTTCTAAGTTTGCAGCTGATTCCATACATTTTTTCATAATTTTTATCATTTCTTCTTTTTCTTCAATTGGTGTTTCTACCATCATTTCATCGTGAACTTGTAAAATAATTTTTGATTTTAATTTTCTACTTTTAATTTCATTATAAACCTTTATCATTGCTATTTTCATGATATCAGCAGCTGTACCTTGTATCGGTGTGTTCATAGCTGCTCTTGCTCCAAATTGTCTTACCATATAATTGTTTGACTTTAATTCAGGTATATATCTTCTTCTATGAAATAAAGTTTCCACATATCCTTGTTCTTTTGCTTGTTCTGTAATGTTTTCCATAAACTGTTTTATACCTGCATATTGTTCCAAATATTCTTCAATATATTGTTTCGCTTTTTTTCTTCCTATTCCTAATTGTTCACCTAAACCAAAATCACTTATTCCATATACTATTCCAAAGTTTACTGCTTTTGCATTACTTCTCTGTTCTTTTGTAACCTCTTCAATCGGAGTTTTAAACACTTTTGATGCAGCTTGTTTGTGTATATCTTTTCCTTCTTTAAAAGCCTCTATCATATGTTCATCTCCAGAAATCGATGCTAATACTCTTAATTCTATTTGCGAATAATCCGCATCTAAATATATCTTTCCTTTTTCTGGTTTAAATACTTTTCTTACTCTTTTCCCTAATTCAAATCTAGTTGGTATATTTTGAAGATTTGGCTCTGTTGAGCTGATTCTACCTGTGGCAGTTATTGTTTGATGAAAAAATGAATGAATTCTATTTGTTTTTATATTAATGTATGGTTTTAATCCTTCAACATATGTTGAATTTAATTTCATCAATTGTCTATATTCTAATATTTGTTCTATTATTGGATCTTCCTTTTTTAATTTTTCTAATACATCTACATCTGTTGAATAGCCACTTTTGGTCTTTTTAATTACTGGCAACTTCATTTTTTCAAATAAGATTTCTCCTAGTTGTTTTGTTGAATTAATATTAAATTCTTCTCCTGCCATTTCATATATAATTTTTGTTATTGTTTCTAATTTTGATGTTAATTCTTTTCCAAATTGTTCTAATTCTTCTTTATCAACATACATTCCATTCCATTGCATATCTGATAATACTTCAACTGTTGGCATATCTATATTATAAAATAAATCTAAACTATTTACCTCTTTTAATTTTTCAGATGTAATATTTTTTATTTTACCAATTGAATATGCATACATCATATACTTTTCTTTTTCTTCTTGATTTATATCTTCTTTTTCCATATTGTCAAATAAGTTAATTTGTTTACCTGAATCCTCTGATTTTGTATATTCGTTTATATCTATATTTAAATATTGCTCAATCAAATTATCTATATTTAGTTTATTATTGGTTGGATTTAAAATATATGATGCAATTGCTATATCATAATGCATTCCTTCTATATTAATTCCCACTTGTTTTAATAAAATATATATTTTAGTTAAATCTATACTTATCTTTTTTATTTTTTCATCTTCTAATATTTCTTTAAAATTCAATATTTTATTATTATTTAAGTTCAAATTATAAACTTCATTTTGTTTTTGATTATAAATGTTTATTCCAACAATTTCTTCTTTTATAATATTCTCTTCTAAATCATTTTTCTTTGTTTCAAAATAAAAAATAATTTCTTGTTCTTCTTTTATTAATTGTATTATTTCTTCTTCTTTTTTATTTACACTTTTAAATAATTCTTTTTCTTGATTCTCAGTACCTTTATTGTTTTCTAATAAATTAAATCTATCTATATATCTTTTAAAATTAAGTTCTTTAAATATTTCAAGTACTTTTTCTTTATTCCATTCTTCAACTTTAAAATCTTCTAATGTATCTGAAATTGGTACTTGTAAGTTTATTGTTCCTAATGTTTTTGACATAAATGCTAATTCTTTATTGTTTATTATTTTTTCTCTTTGTTTTCCTTTTAAATCGTCTTCTCCATTTTCTATTTTTTTGTATAAATTTTCAATTGAACCATATCTCTGAATTAATGATAAAGCTGTTTTTTCTCCTACCCCTGGAACTCCTGGAATATTATCAGAAGTATCTCCTTGCAATCCCTTTACATCAATTAATTGTTGTGGCTCTATTCCATACTTTTCTATGATTTTTTCTTTATTATATAAATCTGTTTCTGTTTTTCCACCTTTTGTATGAGGTATTCTAATTGTTACTTTATCTGTTGCTAGTTGGAATGTATCTCTATCTCCTGACAAAATAGTAACTTCTAAATTTTTCTTTTCTCCATAACGAGACAATGTTCCGAAGGACATCATCTGCTTCATATCCTTCCATTTCTACAATATCAATATTCATAGCTGTTAAAATTTCTTTTATCATTGGCATTTGTTCTGCCAATTCATCTGGCATCCCGTGTCTATTAGCTTTATATCCCTCATATAATTTATGTCTAGCTGTTGGAGCTTTTAAATCAAATGCAACTACTAAATAGTTTGGATTTATATCTTCTAATAATTTAAATAATATAGCTAAAAATCCATATACTGCATTAGTATATTTTCCATCTTTCGTAGTTAACATTTTACTTCCCATAATTCCATAAAATGCTCTATTCATTATACTGTTTCCATCTATTAATACTAATTTATCCAATTATATACCTCCAATATTTTTTAATTTATTTTTATTTCTTGTATTATATAGAACTGCACATAATGTTCCTATTATTATTATAAATAGTTTTCTATATTTTTAACCTCATTCTCATAATAAAAATCATTATTTAAAGTTTAAATTTATATATAATCCTTTTAAAAAAATTATGTAGTTTATTATACCATTTTTCTTTTCGTATATCTAATAGTGAGTTTTCTAATGTTGGATGATTATTTTGTTTTCTATTTTTGTTGAATAATTCTTGATAACTATATTGTTCCTCTCTTTTTTTGTTAACAATTTTCTGATTATTATCTAAAATTACTTTTAATTTTTGTTTTTGTATATCACTTGCAAAATATTTTTCCCACAATATTACTATCATAGCATTTGCTCTTTTAGAAATGTTTAATTCTTCTATATTAATGTTTTTGTCTACTATAAATTTATACTCATTATCTTTATTTTTCTTTAAGAATTCTATTTCATGTAATGGTATTTTTTCAAATTCTTCTTTTGGCAAACTATTTATTATTTCATAAACTTCTGTACATGACATTGCAAATGTTTTTTGCATATACTTCCCCCTAATTCTTTTGTGTTTCTTGAAATTTACTTTTTTCTTTTAATGTATTTATTATTTTTTCTGTATCGTTTTTATACTCTGTTGTTATTAATTCTTCTCCATTTAAAGCATTTTTAACAAATTCTTGTATTTTCTTTTTATATTGTTTACTTGTCATTTTAGCATCCAAATCAACCTTTAGTTCACTTTTTCCAATATCATCTAGTGTTTTATTTGCTTCTTGCAATAATTCTTGTACATTAAAACTAACTCTAGTTTTACTAATAGGTTTTGTTTCTTCACATCCTTCATATAATTCAATTTCATCTAGTAAAATACTAATAACTTCAGATATTTTATTATCTGATATCTTATTTTCTTTTGACTCTTTAAAGTACTCTTTTACAGTATCTTCAATTTGCGATTGAATTTGTTTGAAATCTTCTTTAAATCTTGTATTATCTACATTTGCTGTATGTGATTTATCGTCTTGTATTTCATCACTTCTATTTAATAACCATCCAGCCATATTAGTTTCATATGTATTTATCAATTTATGTAATACTTCTGTATCCTTAGTATTTCGAAATTTTCCTAACATATCTTCAAGATTTTTAATTTGCTCTTTTTCAATTTCAGCTTTGTTTATATATATAATAGGAATTTCAAATTGGCTTGCTGCTTTATATGAATTTTCAATAACCTCTGGTAAATCATCATCACAAATAACTACATAATCTGGAATAGTGCCTTCTCTTTCAATTCCAAATTCACTATATACTCTCCTTGAATTATATACTAAAGTTTTTGACGACATATATTGTCTTTTAACTGAGTCATATGCAAAACTATTAGAATACGTATTTAAATCTGTTACTCCCATTAATTTCAATTTACTTTTTTCTAAATTTGAAAACGCATATCTCACCCCATTTTTTGCAACTGGTGCCATTCCTAAAAAGTCCTGATTTATATATGTCGTCGAAATTATATGATTTTTCTTATCTTTTCCTGAACTCCAATCCTCTGCAAAGTTTTCTACAGAATTTTTTGTGTTTACAAATTCAGCATCTGTACTATGTACCAACAAATTAAAATTTTCTTTTAATTTAACACATGGTATTTTCTTTCCTTTATATTCAATATTTGCTACATTTTCATTATTTTTTATTTTGTTTTTTATCTTTTCATCTGTGTTATTGAATTCTTTAGAAAAATCTTTTGCACATTCTTTTGCAATTTCATTTTTTATCTTTTTTACCTGAATTGTAGAATATGTCATTTCATTTTCTTTAAATAATCTATCAATCTCTTTTTCATCTTCTAAATTTACTATTTCACCTAATTCTAAAAATAATTTTTTAGTTTCTTCAGATAATTCTAGATTTTCTATATCTGTTCCAAAATCTTTTAGTAAGTCTTTTGCCCCACTTAAAGATAATGAATATTTTTTATTCATATATATATTTAACTTTTCTTTTATATCTTTTGCATTTGTATATTGTTTATCTAATTCTTGATTAAGCCTTTTTTTATAGTCTTCTCCACATTCTACATTTATTAGTTTAAATTCATTAGAATTTCTATATGCACATTCTAAAAAATCTTCTATTTTTATATTTTTTTCTTTTAAATCAAATGCATTTCTTGCACAATATGTAATTAACACTTCTATTTCATCTAGATTTTCTTTTATATCATTATAATTCTTAAATCTCTCTGAAATTTTTTTAAATATTTCAGGTGATTTTTCTTCTAAAAAAATTAATTGATAACTAATTGTAGGAAATTTTGATATATATTCACAAAACTCTGAACCTATTTCAAATATGTTATCTTTAAATATCCCAAAATTCATATATTCTAGTGCTTTTGAATCTTTTTCTATAAATTTATTAATCATTGCAATTTTATCATTATTAAAAATTCCATCTTTATAATATTTCAAAAAATTGGCTGCATCTGGATAATTCTTTATATTTTTATCAATTATTTCATATTCTTTTCCTAATTCTTTTAATTGTTTCTCCAATTCAATGTTTATTTTATTTCTCACATCTTTATCGATTTTTCCATATGAATCATATGTATGTATTGGGTGTAGAAAAACTTCACTATCTATATCTTCACAAAAAAATTCTTCTTTCTTTAATCTTTCAGCAATTTGTTCATTTATCATTTGTTTTTCACTTTCGTCGTAAGTACTAGCAAGCAATGTATACAAATTTTTTGTTGTGAATTTTTTTAGCATTTCTGAATTCTGCAATATAAATTTTTTTAGTCCAGAATATAAAATTCCTTTAGAATATTCCTGCATTATCCCTAATGATTTATTAAATCCATCGTATGTATATAATGCAACTATGTCTTGTTCTTCTATTATCTTTTTTATCAACTCTTTTCTTTGCTTTTCTTCCATAACTTTCTCCTAAATTGCATAATATATAATGCCTAACATTCTTAAAACTAATTGACATTATATCATATTAGAAAATATCTTTCCATAGATTTTTTTAAGTTTCGGTTTTTTGCAAAGATAAATCAATTAAAATGAAATAGTTGGTAAAATATGTATGCGATTAAATACTTTTTATCAATTATTTTATTTTTATTCTCTTTTAATAAGCCTAATTTAAATTAGGCTTATTACCATATTATGGAATTGGCTTTAAAACAGAGAAAGCTGATTACTATATGTCTTTTGCTTTCGTATGTTTTCCCATTCTCTTATTACTGTTCTTGCCATTTTTAATATATTATATATTCCTCTCGCTATTTGATAAAACCATAAATATACATTTTCTTTTAAGGATTTAGATTCTTTTATTATTATATTTACAAAATCTTTTTTTCCTACTTTTTCACTAAGTAATGCTATTAATCCTATTGTGTATGTAGGCATTCTATTTAAATTATTAATAGCCTTTAATGTTCTTACTCTAAAATTCTCAAAATGATATTCTTGTTTCTTGAATTTAAAATATTCTTCTATTTTCCACCTGTCTATATAACATCGTACTGTTTTAATTAAATTTTCTTTACATTTTATCGATATATTACTTGCTCTTCACCTTGAAAAAATAATTTCATATGTACTTTGCCTTTTCTAGAATCCCTTATTGTAGTTATTTTATACCACTTATGGTCTTTATATACTTTTCTGTTTTCTTTTAATCGTATTATGAAATTTTGTTTTTGTTTAAAATAATATTTAAATATTTCATTATTATCATAGCCTCTATCATTAACAAAAATTCCTTTTTTATTTTTCTCTTGTAAAATGGTTATTATTCTATTTAATCCCTCAAATGTTATTGAATTTGCTGAAACATATTCTTTAGAAACTGAAGAATGCACCTTTGAAAACATACTTATTGGTTGTTTCTTGTTTTTTGTTAATCCGACTATCTCAGTAACATGATATCCTTTTTCATAAGTTTTATTTTTACTTGAACCATCTCTTACTATTCCTAAATCTTCAAATTTAGATCCTAAAAGTTTAACAACATCACTATCATCTATTATGAATACTGGACTTTCTCCCGAAGAGTCTATTACTGTATTACAATAGTTTTTATCAATATTATCATCCAATTCACAAGAAAGCTTGTCGCTTAATCTGTCAATTACATAAGCTTTTTTTGTTTTTTCATTTAAGGCTTCTGAAATACTTGAAAGTAAAATATCTTTTGATTTTGAAATACCATAAATCATATCCATAAGAAATTTTGATTCATGTTTAGAAGAATTTTTTGAAATTTTTTAGAAAAATTTACAGGGTAATTTAATCATATTACAAAAATATTACAAAATTACGTAAAGATATAGTTTGGAATCTATAATGAACTGCAATAATATGCTAATACCTCAATGAGAAACACCTCATTTAGTAAGCATTTTCTCATATTAGCTATTATTGTTTTTCTTTTTACATTATGATTCTCTATATATTTTTTTATAATTGAAATACAATATTTTCTTATTACATTTAAACATTTTTGCGAATTTACATTTGATACTCTATTATCATCTTCATTATAATCCATATCCAATAACCAGTGAAAACTTTCTACTTGCCAGTGTTTTCTTGTGTATGATAATAATTTTTCTGCTGTTGTATTTTTACTGCTTAAATAGCAACTAATTTCTGTTGTTGTCTTTCCATCTTTCTCAATTTCTCTTTTTACTGCAAATATTTTCTTTAATCCTTTCCATTCAGCTAAATAGTTGGTAAAAAATTCTATTTCATTTAAAACATAGCATGTTCTTTTTTCTATTCTCCCATGTGCTTTTTCAATAGTTGTAAACATTTCATATTCACATTCTTTATCTGTTTCATCCATATATTTGTCATCAAACATGGCATATACATCTTTGTAAAAATTCCCTTGATTTCCCTTTAATTGTAGAACATAATCTCCACCATTATCTATTATTAATTCTGCTGTTTCCTTTTGACAATGCATTGCATCCATTGTTAATACTGCACCTTTTAAATTTAATAATTCTATTAATTCTCTTACTGCTGGTATTTCATTACTTTTACTTTCAACTGTTATTTGACCAAGAGAAACACTTTCATCTGCCAATAATGCTGTTATAATATGCATTGGTTTTTCATGATTTTTCATGGTTGCTGTACTACATATTGTTTTTCCATCTATGCATATTTGTTTTTCTTCTATTTTGATTTTTGATTTTAAAACATTACTAAAAATGCCATATAAACATAATTCTAAATGCTCTGGATTAATTACTTTTAATATATTAGATATTGTACTTAAACATAGTATACATTCTAATTCTGTATGTTGCTTTAAAAATTCTTCTTTTTCTTCTGCGAATTCTATTATCATTTCTAAATCTGTACAATTACACAACATTCCTACTATTATTAAAAATAATATGTCAGATAATTGATATGTTATATGTGCTTGACTTCTTGGGTCTTCTACTAAATCAAAATATATTTCAAAACTTTCTTTTATATTCATTCTTATCACCTTATATAAGTTTATCATATATTTTGAAATTTTTGTAATATTTTTGTAATATGATTAAATTTCCGTCAAAAATTTACAATTTCTCTTTTCATTTGAAATGTATTTGTGGTAAAATTATTCATAGAAAAAACACCGAAACTTAAATTTACATAAAATTGACTTTCATGTATTTTTATGTTATAATAGCTATATCATTTTTTTGATATAGCTATTTGATTTTCAATGGCTTATTTCAATTGAATAAGGAGGTTTATAAAAAAATATTCAACAATGCCAAAAATAATAGGAGGTAATAACTAAAAAATTAATGGTATTCACATCAATCCCATAAAAATTCAATAAACTGGAGGTATTCACTATGAATAAAACAATTTTTATCGGTGGAGCGTGGCCTTACGCAAATAACTCTTTGCATTTAGGTCACATTGCAGCATTATTACCTGGTGATATTATCGCAAGATATTATCGCAAAAACGGAGACTCTGTTCTTTACGTTTCTGGCACAGATTGTCATGGAACTCCAATTACTCTTCGAGCTAAGAACGAGGGTACTACTCCTGAAAAAATTGCACTTTCTTTTCACGAAGAATTTGCTAAGTGCTTTGAAAAGCTCAACTTTTCTTATGATTCTTATTCCTTGACGCATAATGAATTCCATGCAGAATTTGTCAAAGATGTCATTAAGAAATTATTTGAATCCGATGAACTCTATCAAAGAGTAGAAAGTCAAGATTTTTGTGAAACTTGTCAGCATTTTTTATCTGACAGGGAAATTGAAGGAACCTGTCCTATTTGTGGCGGTCATGCCAAAGGTGACCAGTGCGATGAATGTTTAGCAACATTTGATGCAAGCAAACTGCTTAATAAAAAGTGTAAATACTGCGGTTCTCCTGTATCAAAACATGATAATGTCCATTTATATTGGAAATTATCTAAATACCAGGAAAGAATTTCTGAATATGTTAATTCCCATAAAGACTTATGGCGTTTTAGCTCTACTAATGAATCACTTAAATATCTAGCAAATGCTGGATTAGTTGACAGGGCTATTACTCGTCAACTTGATTGGGGTATTGATGTACCTATTCGTGGATTTGAAGACAAAAAAATCTACGTTTGGATTGAAGCTGTTTTAGGCTATATCTCTACAGGAATAAAATATTGTAATGAACATGGGTTGAATTGGGAAGACTTCTACAAAGATTCTTCTACTTTAGACACTTATTATGTTCATGGAAAAGATAACATTCCTTTCCATACGATTATTTTCCCTGCATTGTTGCTAGCTTTGAATGACGACTATCAGTTACCTAATCACATTGTTTCCAGTCAGTTTCTTAATATTGATGATGAGAAAATATCTAAAAGTAAAGGAAATGGAATTGCTGTAAAAGATCTGTTAGAAGATTATTCTTCTGATAGTATCCGTTACTGTCTTACTTATCAGGCTCCTGAGCTTAAAGATACCAACTTCACTCCTGAAATTCTTGAGCAGTTACATAATAAGAGTTTAGTAGGAGAATATGGTAACTTCGTAAACAGGAATCTCTCTTTTCTTGTTAAGAAATTCAATGGAATCATTCCTTCTGGTCAAATCGACCCTGATGTAGTTTCCATCATAAAGGAAACATACAGCAAAGTGGCTCATTTCATTGAAAATGCTGAATTGAGAAATGCAATTCAAGAAATTCAACAGCTTGTTAGATTTTCTAACAAATATTATGACGAGAAACAGCCATGGATTCAGGTAAAGCAGGACATAACTGAGTTTAACAGCACTACAGCAACCTGTATTGCTTTGATTATCAACATTGCCAACCTTTATGAACCATTTATTCCCGATTCTTCTCGTAAGGTCTTTGATTTCTTTGGAATTACAAGTCCTAATTGGGAATATATTTCAATTGAACCTGGAGTTACGTTGAAAGATGTATCAATCCTGTTTCCCAGAATTGACTGATATTTCGGCTCCAAACTAAAGAGAGAGAGAAGCTATTATTTAGGAGGCTGCTGAAAAAGTAGCACAAAAAAATAGTGAATTGGAAAATATTTTTCTAATTCGCTATTTTTTCTTATAAATAAAAAAAGTGTAAAATAATTGGATATTTCTATCCGTTATTTTGTAATTTTTCTTCTCTTAATTTAATTATTCGTTTTATATTAGCTAAAAAGAGCGCACTCGCCCCTTGGATTGTAATACCGTTTTTTCCACAGGCATTGGCTGTATCATATCCAAAATTAGATTTTAACTCGGAATTTTTTGCTTCAACTTTGTATCTTTCGGCATATAATTCTTTGAATTCCTCTGTTTCCATGTAGTCCATATGTTTTATGTGAACATTATCTTTTATCTTTACACTATATGACTTGAATTTTGCTCCATCTTTGTAGCATCCATTATCTCCATAAGTTTTATTGTTTCCTCCTTGTTTTGCCTTTCTTATTGCCATATGACCAGCTTTACATACATACATTCCTGCATCTTTATTATATTCAAAATTATTATTTCTTTGACTATTTCCATGTGTTACAAATTTACTTAATTTACTAGCTAATTTTATATTATTTTCTTCACAATATTCTATATTTTCTTTTTCTGAATAAGCACCATCACCAATAACAGCTTCAACTTCAATACCATTTGCTTGAGACTTTTCTACTAATTTTTGTAATTCTTTTCCATCATGTTTTTCACCTGTTGTTATTGTTGCTGCTGTTATTATTCTTTCTGGAGTCATTGCAATATGTGTTTTGTACCCAAAGAAAGATGTATCAGCAGTTTTATGTCCAACTTTTGCATCTTTGTCTTTTGAATATTCAATTTCATATTCTGTATCATACATGGTTTCTTCTAATAAGTTTATTTTTTCATTTATATTTGGTATTGTTGTAAATCTGGCATCTTTTTTTAGCAATTTTATTAACTCTTTTGTGTATTCAATTTGGTCTTCTAAAAGACCACTGTTTTCTCTTTTTTAGGCATTTTATCATGCATATTCTCATCTATTTTATATGCTGATTTCCTTAATTCTTTAGCTTGTCTAATTAATTCCTCCCTTGGTGAAATGTGTTGGTACATTGCATTGGTATGTGTAGAATCCTGTATTAATTTATTTTTTATTTCTATTAAACCCTCGTTTAATGCTATTTCAACTGTTTTAGCAATTAATTTATCCATTAAATTTGTTGAAGTTTCTTCTTCATTTTCTTTGTTACTTAACCTTTCTCTTCTAAATACGGTCAATAAACTTGGGTCAATTAATTCTGTTTCCTCTGGCAGATAATCAAGAAAATATTTAAACAACATATCTGTTTCTGTTCTTTCAATTAACCCTCTATCAGATAATTTGTAATAATTTTTAAGTAATAGATATTTGAACATTCTAATTACATCCTCAGCTTTTCTACCCATTGTAGAAGAATATTTTTCTTTTAATTCATCATAAACAAAAGAAAAATCAACCATATCTTTTAGTTGTCTCCAAAAATTATCTTTTTTTATCAAAATATCATAAAGTGAAGCATTTGAACTTAAACAAAATGATAATTGATTATTTGCTTTTAACATAGTTATATCAACCCTTTCAACTATATTAATTATATCATATTAAGTCATTTATACATAGAAAAAAATAGCGAATTAGAAAAAATATTTTCCAATTCACTATTTTTTTGTGCTACTTTTTCAGCAGCCTCATTATTTAGTTTCTCTCTCTTAAATTTATATATTTATTATTTTTATTCCCAAATCTTTAATCTTTTCAGCAAAAATACCATTCCTTATAATCTTTTTATTCTCAAATTTTCCATTATACACTTCTCCATATCCACAAGATGGACTGTTTTGTTTTAAGTATGCCACCTTAATATTATGTTGCTTTATAATTTGAATAGCTCTATCTGCACCTAATAAATATTTTTTTGTATAATCTTTGCCATTTTAGTTAAAGTTGTAAAGAGTCTTGAAATCCCAAATTGTTCCTTCTCTGGTATCATTTAAAATGATTCCATCTTTTTCAAGATTTGATCTAATTGCATCTGCTGTTTCAAAATCTTTATTTTTTTTAGCTTCTGCTCTTTGATCAATTTGCTTTTCGACTTTATTGGCATCAATATTCAATTTTTCAAGATACTTCTCTTTCATGTTGAAAAGAAATTCATTAGGCTTTTGTTCAAAGATTCCTAAAATTTTGTAAACACTCTTAATATCATCTAAAATTTTAGCTAAAGTATTAGCAACTATCTGTTTATTGCTCTTCTTTGAATTCTTCATAATGTTATTTACATATTTAAAAACTGTATGTAAATTAGCAAGAGCTGCTGATGTATTAAAGTCATCATCCATAACTTCTTCAAATTTTGAAATAATAGTATTAGGAATTTCATCTTCCAATACTTCCGCTTTTACATTTCCATTATTTGAAGTAATGAAATTTTCCATGGATTTTATTGTGCTATAGAAATAGTACATATGCCTTTCGGAAAGTTGAAAATCACTATCAAGGATATCTATATCTGATGCATAATGCTTAGAAAACATAAGGTACTTTATAACTTCGTAATTATACATTTTCAATGCATCTCTTATTGTTAATGAATTTCCAAGTGACTTGCTCATTTTTTCTCCATTGATTTTAATTAATCCACAGTGAGTCCAGTAATTTGCAAAGTTCTTTCCTGTTAATGCTTCACTTTGAGTAATTTCATTTTCGTGATGAGGGAATAATAAATCTCTTCCACCCCCATGAATATCAATTGTTTCTCCACGTGTTTCAAGTGTCATTGAAGAGCATTCAATATGCCAGCCAGTTCTTCCCTTCCCCCATGGTGATTCCCAATAAATTTCGTTAGGTTTGGCAGATTTCCATAAAGCAAAATCAACTGGATTTTTTTTACCTTCTTCAAGTTCAATACGTACACCGTTAAGTAATTCATCTACTTTTCTGTGAGATAATTTGCCATATTCAGGAAAAGTTTTTACAGAAAAATAAACACGTCAAGTGAAAAGTTAAATGCAATTTTGTAAAAGTAAATGCAATTTTACTCTAGTTTGCAAATATGAAATTATGCAAATGTTTTTGGTTATATAATATCTAATAAAACAGTTATTTTAAAAGACGAGGGGTTGTGCAAACTTCGTCTTTTTCTATCTTTTGTATATTTAATTTATCAGCTAAGTTTTTTCCATAAATGAATGTAAATATCTCATAGGGTGTTTTATCACCTAAAGATTCTCTTGGCGTTGAATTTATATGTGAAAACATTAAGTTTATTTTTTCTTGTGTTAAGCCACTCCAATTTTGTCCATTTGGAAGTATTTCTCTAATAAAGTTGTGATTATTTTCTACATGTGGTTTTTGGCTTGATTGTTGTGGATCACAATAAAATATTTTGCTTCTAATTTCGCCAGTATTTATATTGATTTCGAATTGTTGTGGCTTTGCAAATTCTGTGCCTCTGTCTGTTAACAAAAGTGAAAATAATCTGTTGTATTCTTTGTCTGATAATTTATCTTGAAAATTATTTAAGCTTTCTGACATTGAATCTGCTGTTTTATTTTTATGTAATATTCCAATCATAAATGATGTATTTTCAAATATAAATGTTTATATATATGGACCTGATTGATAATTATATACTGTATCCATTTCTGTTGTTGGAATATTTGGATTTTGAATTTTATATTCAAGATAATCAGTGTATGTTCTTCCTTCATAATTGGCTGGTTCTTTTCGTTTTTTTAATTTCTTCTTGGATATTTTTCTTTTGACTTTTCTTTTAAGTGTTAAATTTGTTACATCCCAATCTTTAAATAAGCCCATTTCTATGTAATTATATATTGTTTTTTCACATAATTTTATTTCTGGATGATTATTTAAAATTGTATAAATTGATTGCCCTTTCTTTATTAATGAACATATAATATGAGCTAATGATATTAATTCTGATGTATTTAAATTTACACCTTGTCTTGAATCTTTTAATGTATATTCGTAATCTTTTTGTGCTTTTTCTGCTTTATAAAAGTATTTGTCTAGCGTACAAGTTTTAATATTGGGACAATTATTACATGAACCAATATTTCTATCCATGTCTTTGCAAGATATTGGCTGATATATTCTACATTTCCCTGTACAAACTTTACAATTTATAAAGTATTTGCAATTATAAGCATTATCATTTTTAAATATATTGTGTGGCTTTAAAATTTTATGTTTGTTAATTTCTCTTGCAATTGTAGACTGACTTTTATTTAATTCTTTTGCAATTTCATATTTTCTACATCTTTGGTTTAACATATCTTCAATTTTTATTCTTTGGCTTAATGTAAGTTGTTTCTTGTTTTCTTCCATTTAATACCTCATTTCTACCAAAAACATTTACATATTAATTATATCAAAATTGCATTAAGTTGTACATTAAATGCTTGTGTAGGACTAAAATATATTCAATAATCTTATAATTGCATTTAACTTTTCACTTATCCAGAAAAATAAACATCACCTTTTATCGAATTTAATTTTGACTTTTTGCATTTTTTAGAGTATAATATAAGTAATTTAAATTGATTTAAGGAGGTTACTTTAAAAGAAAGTTTTTCATAAAAACGTATGCATTATAAGCAAATACAGAAAGGAATGAGGTTTATTATGAAAATTAGGTCTAAAATTGAAAGTATTAATAAAATTCGGCAATTGAATCTTAATCATTTACCCGAAGAAATTTTTACTAGCCATGATATCAATGAAATTTCAGATTTTATTGATAAAACACAACAGAAACTCTATATCATAAGAGATATGTCTAAGCCACTAGGTTTAACCTACTTTAATGTATCTCCAGAACAAATTTTAAGTTTAGTACCAAATTATACTTCAAAATTCTCCATTGCTGTGAGTGGTTTTAACTATTGTACTTATACTCTTCATGGCGATATATATTTAAGCCGTGACTTAGAAACTTTAAATTTGTTTGCATCTAATACTGTTACAAATAAAACACGTGGCTTAATGTCTAATTGTCAATGGAATATATCGACTTCGTATTATGATCCTAAATTAAAAAGAATTCCTGATTTAGATATTATCTTGGATTATATTTTTAAATACAACCTTTTTAATGTAATAGTAGAATTTGGAGTATTTCCTAAACCGCTTGGACAAAATAATGAAAGAGTATTAATATTTGAGCTTCGAACAGATTACTAACCCCCTTAAACAAAAAAGTAAATAATTTGTCTTTTTTGTAACTATTGGCAAAGTTCAGAGATAAATCTGAACTTTGTCAATTTTTTTACGTAAAAAATCAAAACTTAAATACAGGGTAATTTCATCAAATATTACAATTTTGTAATATTTGATGAAATTACCCTGACTTAAATATATTTAATATTGACTATTATTTATATAGTGTTATAATATGTATATGTAAAGGAGGAATATATTATGCCTGTAATGGTTGGAGGAGTAATAGAAAAAGAAGGAAAATTTTTATTAGTACAAGAAGCAAAAGAGAACTGCAAAGGTAAGTGGAATTTACCAGCGGGACATTTGGAAATAAACGAATCTATTTTTGAGGGTGCTAAAAGAGAAATATTCGAAGAAACAGGTTGTATTGTAGATTTAACAGGCTTACTTCAAATATCAAATAGAGTTTTTGAGGATAAAATATTCGTAGGATTTATGTTTTCAGCAAAATTGATAGATGAAAATATTAATTTTAATACAAACGAAATTTTGAATGTTAAGTGGTTTTCTTATGAAGAACTACTTGATATGAAAGACGATTTAAGATTATATTATTGGATAATTAATGCTATAAAAGCATATAAAGATAATAAAATAATGGATTTGCATACTATAAATATGGATTCAGATGTTATGAATATAAATTAAAAAATAATATAGAACTACTTGATGTAGCTCTATATTATTTTCTTTCAAATAATGGTTCGATATTACTTAATTTAATGCAGTCCAATTTATCTATATATTTCCAAGATTTATTTTTAATAGATAAATAATTTTTTATTTTTTCAGCAGTTTTAGGCATGAATGGTTCGATTAAATTAGATAGGTTTGCAATTGAAACTGAACATGTATATATTGTATTATTAAACTCTGTCATATTTTCTTTATATAATATCCAAGGTTTTTTGTCATCATAATATTTATTTAAATAATCTAATAATTCTATTATGCTTAATGTTGCTTTTCTAAATTCAATATTTTCTATATAGTTTGATATTTCTATATATTTTTCATTAATATATTTTTCAACATTTATATCCATTATTCCTCTTGGAATTTCAGACAATCCTTTATATTTTAAAGTTCTATTAACAAAATTTCCTAATTTGTTTGTAATTTCATTATGCGTCATTATATAATCTTCTTCTGTAAAATTTGAATCTTTACTTTCTGGACCATTTTTAATTAGATGGAACCTCAATGTTTCTGCATCAAATTTATTTAATGCTTCTAAAGTTGTCAATCCTATCCCTTTACTTTTAGAAAATTTTTGATCATTGAAATTTAGGTATTCTGTTGAAACTATTGTATCTGGTAAATGAAAATTTTCATTTAAGCCAATAAGTAAACCTGGTAAAATTAATGTATGAAAAACTATGTTATCTTTTCCATGTACCATGTATATTTTATTGTTTTGTTCATTTTCTTTCCACCAATCTTCCCAATTAAGATTGTTGCTTTTGCAATATTTCATTGTGGCAGTTATATAACCTAATACAGCATCTATCCATACATACATTTTTTTATCTTCAAAGCCATCTACTGGGATATCAACACCCCAATCTAGATTTCTTGTAACCGCTCTTTCTTTTAATCCATCTTTTAAATATTTATGAGTTTCATTTTGAGCATTTTTTCTCCATTTTTTTTCATTTTCAATTACATATTTTTCAATTGCAGATTGTAATTTTGGTAAATCTAAATATAAATTTTTATTTTCTTTTGTTGTTGTCAAACTTCCGCATTCATTGCAAATTGCTCGTTCTAAATCTTTCTTTGTAGGAACATAACCGCAATCACATTGATCACCTTTTGTTTCATTTCCACAATTAGGACATTTTAACATAAGTTCTCTATCAGCAACAAACTTACCACATTTTTTGCAATAATTATCGTTATCTATCTTTTCTATAATATATCCATTATCATATATTTTTCTAAACAATTCTTTTACTTTTTCCTTATGGTATTCATCTTCTGTCTTAGTATATAAGTCATAAGAAAAATTCATTTTTTCAAATTCTTCTTTAAATTGTTTATGATATTTTTCGGCAATTTCTTTAGCTGTAATTTTTTCTTTTTTTGCCCTTTCTGTTATCGGTGTGCCATGGCAATCCGTTCCAGATACATATATAACGTTATCTCCATTTAATCTATGATATCTAGCCAATACATCTCCTGAAATCAATGCTGCTAAATGTCCTAGATGTAATGAACTATTTGCGTAAGGCCATGCTCCACCAATAATAATTTTTCTATTCATCTTACCACTCCTTAAATCACTTTATAATTTCAACAATGTTTTGTATATAAATAACTCAGGTCTCATTTAGAGACCTAACAAATATTATTCCTTATCTTTATTAATTTGTGTAAGATTCCATCTGAAATTATAATCCATACTACGAGTTTTCTTTCCAATATAGTCTTTACCTTTTGTTTTCAAAATATCCCTAACTTTTAATATTTCGCTTTCAAGTAAATCTTTTGAATGTATAAATTGTTTTAAATCAATAGGTGGAAAATCGCATGCTTTTAGTAGTCCTGTTGAAGATAGTCTAAATCTGTCGCATCCTACACATAAATTGCTAGATTGATTATGCACTATACCGAATAATTGTCCTTTATCATTTATATAATATTTTGTTGGACCATTTCCCCTACGGGTAGTGTCTAACTTAAAAGGACCAAATAGTTGATTCATTTTTTCAAGGATTTCATCGTGTGGTACTTGTTGATCTTTTGTGAACCATTCAGATACAGGTCCATATAATCCAAGTTCAAGGAATCTTGGAATTATATCTTCATTCCAACAATAAGTTGCAATATCTCCCATATCCATATCAGTTAATCCTCTTATAACTATACAATTAGCCTTTACTTTTAGACCTAATGCTTTTGCCTTAGACATTCCTTCTTTTACTTTTTCTACTAACTCTCCTTTGGAATTAGTTAATTTGTGATATTTTTCAGGATTTATAGAATGTAAACTAACATTAAGTCTTTTTAATCCAGCATTTGCTAAATCATCTATCTTATCTGATAATAATTGAGCATTTGTTGTCATTGCCATTTCAACTTCTCCACCTGTTATCTTTTGGCAACCTTTAACTAGATCAACAATATCTTTTCTTAAAAGTGGTTCTCCTCCAGTAAAATGAATTGTTTTTAATTTATAATTGTCATAAATAACTTGTGCAATTTCTAATAATTGCTCTGTTGTAAGAGCATTAAGTGCTTTTACTTTTGGCGGATGACAAAAAATACAATCATTATTGCATAAATCTGTAGCACCAATACGAAGCAAATAACCTAAACCTGACTGAGTATCATTAATTTTTTCTTTTTCCATAATATACCTCCATTTTTTATTTTTATAATATTTTATTTAGAATATTTTGCATTTATTTCCCATTTTTCACCAAATTTATCCTCGCATTTATATACTGATTTTATTTCATATTTGATAGGAAATTCAAATATATCTAAATCTAAAAGCGTACTGTGAAATTCTCCCATTTCTCCAAAGGAATTAATTTCCATTTTTTTAAATTTCTCATATATCTCATCGTCTAATATTTTCCCAACAAAGTCTTTTATTTGAGGTCGAACAGAAGATAATAAGCATTTTAAATTTCTTTTTTTCATTTCTTCAAATAACCAATCATAAGTTTTATTCCATAATGGCATACATGGTATAAGTCCTACATCTTTGCATAATTTTATTTTTCTATTTGCATTTTTTATACTACATATATCTCCAAAAACAACAAATTCAACTCCTTGAGATTTATATTTTTTTAATAATCCTTCAATTTCAGTAGATTCTTTCCAATGTCCATTAGAATAAACTATTGGTATTTTTAGTGATTGTGATTGAAGTTCCATTAAATCTGTATCATGCTGGTGAAACATTGGGTGTTTTTGTTCACAACAATTTATCAAAGCAACTATTTCTGCACTTTCACAAGCTATTGATAATGCTAAGCCACTATCTTTTCCTCCACTACATAGAGCAACCCCCTTTTTATTTTTGGGTATTTCTGTTAAAACTTTTTCATCTTCATAATTTAATATTTCTTCTTCCATTAATTCCTCCATAACGCTTATATCTTCTCGGCTCTCAGCTGACCACATGCTGCTTTAATATCTTCTCCTACGGTTCCTCTAATGCTAGCATTAATACCTTTTTCATCTAAAATACTAACAAATCTATTTAGTTGCTCTGGTGTACTTGGCTTAAATTTCTCTTGTCCAGAGTCGTTAGCTGGTATTAAATCGACTCGGCATATAATTCCATCTAACAAAGCTGCTAATCTATTGGCATCCTCATTAGAATCATTTAAATTGTTAATCATTATATATTCAAATAAAATACTTTTATCTGTTTGGTCTGTATAATATTTACATGCTTTAAGAAGTTCGGAGATGTTCCATTTTTTATTAATTTTCATTAACTTATTGCGAACTTCATCAGTTGTAGCATGTAAAGAAACTGCTAACTTAAATTGCGGATTAAATTCAGTTAATTTGTAAATCTTATCTACTAAACCACATGTAGAAATAGTAATTCTCTCAGGTTCAATATTCAATCCTTTAGGATCTATTGCATGTTCTAAAAATTTTAAAACATTTTCATAATTATCAAAAGGTTCACCCATCCCCATTAAAACAACACAGGTAATTTTTATATTTTCTCTCTTTTGTATTTCTTCAATTTGAAGTGATATTTCATCTGGTGTTAAGTTTCTCGAAAAGCCACCTTTTCCTGTTACACAAAAAGCACAATTCATTTTGCAGCCAACTTGAGTTGAAACGCAGATTGTATGTCCGTGTTTACATTTCATTAAAACACTTTCAACAGTTTGTCCATCAACTAGTTTGAATAGAAATTTTTTTGTTTCCCCATCACTAGATACTAATCTTTTAATTATTATATTTTCTTCCATATAGCTTACTCTCCTTACCTTTTTAAATCTCTTTCCAAATTCTTATTTTGTTACTATCGTATTTTTATTAAGATATCTGTATAATGATTTTTCATGTAATTCTAATACTATATTCACTTAGTTTAATTAAACATAGTTATATAATATTTTTCTATAAAAGTCAATATTTTCAAGGGATTTCTTAAGGAATTTCTTAATTTGGTCAATTAAAAAAGTAAATTCTATTTGATTAAAGTACAATATAAATAAGTGTTACATTATATCTTATTGTAAGATTAAATTATAGTGATATAATTAAAGAGTAGATGTTTCTTGGGAAAGAAGGTTAATTATGAATTTTAATGGTAAACATCTTTCTTTAGAAGATAGAAAAATTATTGAAGAAAACATCAACAAAGGATTAAGAAAATTTGAAACGGCAAAAGAACTCAATAAGAGTCAATCAACAATCGGAAAAGAAATAAAAAACAACAGAAAACATAGATATTCACAAACAGAAAACTCACCTTGGAAATGTAAACATTATAAAGCTTGTAAAGTTTGTATTGGGAGATGTTCTGATTTTGAAGAAGTTCCATGCTTCAGAAGAGATAGGTTTATTGGTGCATGTAATGGTTTCTCTGAAATAAAAAGTTGTAAAAAAACAAAATATTTTTATTATGCCAACATCGCACAGAAAAATTATGAATATTCTTTAAAAGATTCAAGACAAGGTGTTAATTTAAATACAACCGAACTTTTTGAATTAGCACATATAATATGTCCTTTAATCAAACAAGGACAATCAATTTACACGATTTTACAAAATTATAAAGAAATTACACAATGTGAAAAAACAATTTATACATACATTGAAATGGGATTATTTAAAGACTGGGGTGTCACTAATATTGACTTAAGAAGAAAAGTAGCAAGAAAAATTTCAAAGAAAAATAAGCTTAAGAAAAGATCTGAATCAGCAAATTATACTGGTAGAAAATATGATATTATGTTGAATTTGTAAAGAATAATCCGACTTATGCAACAACAGAAATGGACACAGTTTATAATCATCAAGAAGGTCCATACATTCAAACATTCATATTTGAAAATACAGGACTTATGATAGGACGATTAAAACAGCATAAAACATCTGAAGAAATGTCTAATTCACTCAATTATTTTCAAGAACTTCTTGGAGATGAAATGTATCAAAAGTTGTTTGGATTATTATTAACAGACAGGGGCTCTGAATTTGCAAAGCCACAACTGTTTGAAGTAAACACAGAAACAGGCGAAATTAGAAGTAATATATTTTATTGTGATGCACAAATGCCAAGCCAGAAGCCACATGGAGAAAATAATCATGAATTTATACGAGATATTATACTAAAGAAAAAATCTATGTCAAATTTGACGCAGAACAAGATTGACTTAATGTTCTCACACATAAATTCCGTGCCAAGAAAATCTCTTGGAGGAAAGACTCCCTACGAAGCATTTGATTTCTTCTATGGTAAAGATACTTTAGATAAATTAAATATACAAAAGATAAAAGAAGATGAGGTCACACTACAACCTTATCTTCTTAATTTATAAAATGTACTAAAATTATAACAAGAAACATCTACACTAACTGAATATCGCCGCTGTTGCGAGCACAATTAAGTGAATAGAAATTAGTCTTACAGGTAAAAAAATTAATTTGAATTCACTCGCTTAAGTGCGTCTTTTTTTTGTCTATATCCTCATTTTACACTAAAAATAAGCAAAAATCAATGTTTTAGCATTAAATTTTTGCTTATAAATAGCATTTACTCGGTAACTAGAATTTACTTTTTTAATTGACCAATTTCTTAATTTTCGTTGTATTAAGGAATTCCTTTCCTCTATTTTTTTCATTTTGCTATACTTTTTTTGAAAGGACTAGGTGGTTTTATGCAACTATCTGATGCAACAAGGAAAAGAATTAAAAATTTAATGAATCAAAACAATATAAAAAAACCATACGATTTAACAAGAAAAGCAGGAATATCATTACCAACCTTTTCTGATTTTATGAAAGGTGATACAAAAAATTTAAGATCAGATACAGTTTTACATATATGCGAAGCCTTTAATATTACATTAGCCGAATTTTATTCAGACCCTCTTTTTGAAGATGTTATGGCAGAATAAAAGAGAACTTATGCATAGTTGAAGTTAAGTTCTCCTTTACCGTTAATTTATATTTTAAATTTTATCATGTTGTTGTCTTTTTTTAATTCTTTACCACTTTCGCAAATACTATTTTCTTGAATATTACTTTGTTCTGTGATAATTTCATCTGTATTTTGTTGAATATTATTTGTTT
>FR888033.1 GCA_000431335.1 Clostridium sp. CAG:343
CGTCATTGGTGCCAACAGGCAGAATCGAACTGCCGACCTACGAGTTACGAATCCGTTGCTCTACCAACTGAGCTATATTGGCATAACTCTGTTTTACTGTATAATTATAATATTTTTTCTTATAAAAATCAAGAAAAAGATAATTATTTTATCTTATAAAATAATTATCTTTTTTATAATTCACTTCATTTTTTAATACATTCCATCCATTCCTGCTGGCATTCCACCTTCTTGTGATCCGCAATTACAATTTTTTGGTTCTGGTGCATCTGTTACTAAACTTTCTGTTGTAAGTACCATTGATGCGATAGAAGCTGCATTTTGAAGTGCACTTCTTGTTACTTTTGTAGGGTCTACAATTCCTACTTTTTTCATATCTACATATTGTTCATTTGCAGCATCAAATCCTATTCCAGCTTCTGATTCTTTTACTTTATTTACAATAACTGCTGGCTCTAATCCTGCATTTACTGCTATTTGTTTTACTGGTTCTTCTAATGCTTTTAATACAATTTGAGCACCTAATTTTTCTCCATTTTCTAATGTATCTACTAATTTTGATACTTTTGGAATTACATTAATTAGAGCTGTTCCTCCACCACTAACAATTCCTTCTTCTACTGCTGCTTTTGTTGCAGATAATGCATCTTCAATTCTTAGTTTTTTGTCCTTCATTTCAACTTCTGTTGCTGCACCAACTCCAATAACAGCTACTCCTCCTGCTATCTTTGCTAAACGTTCTTGTAATTGTTCTTTATCATAATCACTTTGTGTTTCATTAATTTGTGCTTTTATTTGACCAACTCTATCTGCTATTTTTTGTTTGTCTCCTGCTCCATCTACGATAATTGTATTTTCTTTTTGTACTTTAACTTGTTTTGCTTTACCTAATTGTGCAATTGTTGTATCTTTTAATTCTAATCCTAAATCAGAAGTTATTACTTCTCCTCCTGTTAATACTGCTATATCTTCAAGCATTGCTTTTCTTTTATCTCCAAATCCAGGAGCTTTAACAGCTACTACATTTAGAACTCCTCTTAATTTATTTAAGATTAATGTTGATAAAGCTTCTCCTTCCATATCATCACAAATAATTAGTAATTTTCCTGATTCTTGCATTAAACTTTCTAGCAATGGTAAAATTTCTTGAATATTGCTAATTTTTTTGTCTGTAATTAATATATATGGATTATCTAAAACCGCTTCCATTTTCTCTGTATCAGTTGCCATATATGGTGATAAATATCCTTTATCAAATTGCATTCCCTCTACTACATTTAATTCTGTATTTGATGTTTTAGATTCTTCTATCGTTATAACTCCATCTTTAGAAACTTTTTCCATTGCATCTGCAATTAAATTTCCTATTTCTTCATTATTAGCTGATATACTTGCTACTCTTGCAATATCTTCTTTTCCATTAACTGTTGAGCTAATTTCCTTTAACCCTTCAACTGCTGTATTGACTGCTTTATCAATACCTCTTTTTATTGCCATTGGATCACTACCTGCTGCTACATTTCTTACTCCTTCTTTTATCATACTTTGTGCTAAAACTGTTGCTGTTGTAGTACCATCTCCTGCAACATCATTTGTCTTTGTTGAAACTTCTTTTACTAAACGAGCTCCCATATTTTCGAATTTATCTTCTAATTCTATTTCTTTTGCTATTGTTACACCATCATTTGTTATTAATGGTGCTCCAAAACTTTTATCTAAAACTACATTTCTTCCTTTTGGTCCTAATGTTACTTTAACAGTGTCTGCTAATTTGTTTACACCTTCCAATAAAGATTTTCTTGCATCTTCTCCAAATTTAATAACTTTTGCCATTTTTTATCCTTCCTTTCATTTATTAAGTTACAACTATTTTTATAAATAGCTTTTTTTATTTTACTTTATTATAAAACAATTGCTAATATATCATTTTGTTTTACTATTATGTATTCTTCTCCTTCATATTTTACCTTTGTTCCTGCATATTCACTAACAATGATGTTATCTCCTTTTTTTACATTCATTGTTTCTGCTTTTCCGTCTATAACTTCTCCTGGTCCTACTTCTATTACTTCTGCTATTTGTGGTTTTTCTTGAGCAGCTCCTGCTAATATAATTCCACTTTTAGTTGTTTCTTCGCCTTCTTTCATTTTTATTAATACTCTACTTCCTAATGGTTTAATCATATTTATTACCTCCTTATATTTTTAGCACTCTTCTTTGTTGACTGCTAATAATTTATACCCATTTTATTAAAAAGTCAATACTATTTTTATATTTTTCACACAAAGTTCACATATCTATTTTATTCATTGATACATAAGCTTATTACAATTTTTTCTATTTTCTTGCATTTTTATCCTATCCAGTTTATAATACTTATATGAAAAGATTAATTGTAGATAAAAAATATGATCAAAAAAAATTAAATAAATTTTTACAGGACAAAATTCCTAATCTTACATCTACTTTATTTTATAAAACTTTAAGAAAAAAAGATATTAAAGTAAATGGATTAAGAATAAAAGAAAATATTACCGTTTCAATTAACGACGAAATTTTAGTATATATCTCTGATGATTTATTAACTTCTAATATTAGTATAGATATATTTTTTGAAGATGATAACATTTTAGTAATTAACAAACCTTATAATATAGAGGTTACTGGTAATAACAGTTTAACAACATATGTTCATCAAAAATATTCCAAACGGTTTTAAGCCTATGCCTTGTCATCGAATAGATAGAAATACAACTGGTTTAGTTTTATTTGCTAAAAATGAAGAATCATTAAACATTCTTTTAAATAAGTTTAAAAATCACGAAATTGAAAAGCACTACTTTGCATTAGTATATGGTATTCCAAAACAAAAATATAAAAGATGTGAAGCTTACTTGTTTAAAGATAATAAAAAATCAAGAGTCTATATAAGTGATACTTTTAAAAAAGGTTATCAAAAAATCATTACTACTTATAATATTTTAGAAACAAAAAACAATAATACATGTCTTTTGGATGTTCAAATAGAAACTGGAAAAACACATCAAATTCGTGCACATCTTGCACACTTAGGCTACCCTATTATTGGAGATCGGTAAATATGGACTAAATGATATAAATAAAAAGTTCGGAAAGAAATATCAAATGCTTTGCAGCTATATCATAAAATTCAACTTTAAATCTAATTCTGGTATTTTAAATTATTTAACCAATAAAAGTTTTATATTAGATAAAAATAAATTTATATAATAAGGAGATTTATATGTTTAACAAAATAAATGTACTAATTAATGAAGAAAAATTACAATCAAGAATTAATGAAATATCAAATGAAATATCGAATGATTTTAAAAATGAAGAAATCATATTAATCTGTGTTCTAAAAGGCTCTGTCTATTTTACAATAGACTTATCAAAAAAAATAACTAACAATTCTATTATATTAGATTTTATGAAAGTAAGTAGTTATGAAAATGGCTCTACATCTTCTTCTGGTAGAATAAATTTTGAGCTAGATATACATGAAAATATTGAAAATAAAAATGTAATTATTATAGAAGATATTGTAGATTCTGGATTAACTCTAAATTATTTATACAATTATTTAAGTAAAAAAAATCCTAAAAACTTAAAAATTTGTGTTCTTTTAGATAAAAAAGAACGAAGAACTGTACCTATAAAAATAGATTATACATGTTTTGAAATTGAAAATAAATTTGTTATTGGGTATGGATTAGACTATGATGAAAGATATAGAAACTTACCTTATATTGGATATATTGAAGAAAATTAAAAATAAAAAAGGATTGATAATTTTTAAAGAATATCGTATAATAAAAAGGTACTTGGGGATGTAATGGTTTCGACATACTACCAGAAGTATAGATAGCAAGTAGTGGATTCTCGTTGGCCACTTTAAAAAACGGGAAAATAAAAATAAACGCTGATAAACAAGAATTAGCATTAGCTGCCTAATTGCAGTTACGTCTTATTTTAATATGCCCACGTATTTTAATAGGATGTCATAACTAGTGGGAAACGAAGCTACTTTTTCTTTTAAAGTAGTAGGTATTTTAAAAAGATATATTATAATTTATCCTGTTTGTTGGAGAAATTGTAATGAATAAAAAAAACAAACTAAACTTGTAGAAATCTATGTGGAAAGTATTATGGACAGGAGTTCGACTCTCCTCATCTCCACCAAAAAATGAGACACTGGGGACAGGTCTTATTTGTCTCACATTTATTATTTTTTGCGGGTATAATTTAGTGGTAGAATGTCATGCTTCCGACCTGATAGCGAGGGTTCGATTCCCTCTACCC
>FR888034.1 GCA_000431335.1 Clostridium sp. CAG:343
GAAATGAAAAGACATTAAATAAAATTTAAGTGTTATAGTGAGCCGAAGCTTAGACATCATAATCATTTTTTATTGAACTGTAACTAAAAAACTAAAACTTAATAGTTATATTATTGAAAAAAAAATAAAAAACAGATATAATGGATATGATATTTTTTAAAGGAGTAGATATTTAAATGTTATCACAATTAATTATTTTAGCTGTATTAATTTTTTTAAATGCATTTTTTGCAGCAAGTGAAATTGCATTTATTTCACTAAATGACACAAAAATAGAGAAACAAGCAAAAGATGGAAACAAAAAGGCAAAACAAATTGAGAAAATGTTAAAAACGCCAAGCAAGTTTTTAGCAACTATACAAATAGGAATTACTTTAGCAGGATTTTTATCAAGTGCATTTGCATCAGATACATTTGCTGAAAAACTAGCGCCGATATTATTTCAATGTATGCCATTTCTTAGTTTAGGAGTATGGAAAAGTATTTCAATTATAATTATTACAATTATATTATCTTTCTTTACATTAGTTTTTGGAGAACTTGTTCCTAAAAGGCTAGCTATGAAAAATTATGAAAAAATAGCATTTGGAACAATTGGAATAATTAGAGCCATTTCAATTATTACATCACCTTTTGTAAAATTTTTAACTTTGGTTACTAATTCAATATCTAAGTTGTTTGGAGTAGGGGAAAATGAAGAAGAATCAGTAACAGAAGAAGAAATAAAGATGATGGTAGATCAAGGTGAAGAAAAAGGAACAATAAAAGAAGAAGAAAAAGAGCTAATTAATAATGTTTTTGAATTTAATGATATAACTGCTTCTGAAATAATGAAACATAGAAAAGACATTTTTGCTGTAGATATAAATATAAGTAATGATGAGTTAATGGAAGAACTTTCAAAAGAAGAATATAGATATAGTAGAATTCCAGTTTATGATGAGACAATTGATGAAATAAAAGGAATTTTATATATAAAAGATGTTCTGAAGAATATAGGAAAGAAAAACTTTAAAGTTAAAAATGTGGTAAAAGATGCTTATTTTGTATCACAAACTAGATTAATTAATGAAGTTTTTAAAGAACTACAAAAAAATAAAATGCAAATAGCAATAATTATAGATGAATATGGTGGAACAGCAGGTTTAATAACAATGGAGGATATATTAGAAGAGCTTGTAGGTGATATTTATGACGAATATGATAAAGAAGAAAAGGAATTTGAAAAAATAGACGAAAATACCTATATTATAGTTGGAAGTATGCCAATTTATGATGTTAATAAACTTTTAAATGCTAATATTCCAGAAGGAGATTATGACACTTTATCAGGCTTCTTACAAGAAAAATTAGGGAGAATTCCTGAAGAAGAAGAAAACCCAATAATAGAGACTAAAGAAGTAACTTATAAGATAGAAAAATATGAAGATAAAAGAATATTAAAAGTCAAAGCATGTAAAAATAATGAAAAACAAATAGAAGAATAATTGAAAGAGGGTATAACATATGAAAAGAAAATTTATTATAAGAAATATTATAATATTAGTAATATTAATAGGAGTTATAACTGGAGTATCTTATTATTTTATAGAGCAAAATGCAAAAAAATATGAAATTGCAAAGGTAGAGCAATATAATTATTTTGTTTTAAAGCAAAATGAAAAATCAGGAGTTATAGATAAAAACGGAAATAAGATAATTGAAACTGAATATGAAGACGTAAAAATACCAAATCCTGAACAAGCTATTTTTATATGTTATAAATCAAATGAAGTAAAAGTTTTAAATGAAAAGCAAGAGGAAATATTAAATAAATACGAAAAAGTGGAGCCAATTAGACTAAAAAACATTGCTAGTGATTTAATGTATGAAAAAAGTGTGTTAAGATATTATAAAAATGGAAAATATGGATTAATAGACTTTAAAGGAAAAGAAATAACAAAACCTATTTATGATGAAATTGATGGGTTGCCATATAAAGAGGGAGAACTATTAGTAAAACAAAATGATAAATATGGTGTTATAAATATAAAAGGAAGTAAATTAATTAATATAGAATATGAACAAATTACTGTTGATGGATATTATACAGAACAAAATGGGTATAAATTTGCAGGATATATTGTTTCAAATAAAACTCAAGAAGGATATCGCTATGGTTATATTAATAATAATGGAAAATTAATATTAAAAGTTGAATATAATCAGTTATCAAGAATAACAGATATAGAAGATAATGATAATGCTTATTTGTTAGGAGCCAAAAATGGTCAGTTTGGTGTAACTAAAAATGATAAAGAAATTATAAAAAATGAATATCAATCAATAACATATGATACGACTAACCAAATATTATTAATAGAGAGAAGTAAAAAATATGGAGTTGCATCATTAGATGGAAAAATTATAGTTCCAGCTCAATACGATCAAATAGATGTTACAGGAGTCTATTTATATGCAAAAGATAATCAAGGAACAACAGTATATAATAGTAATGGAACAGAAGCTAATATAGATACTAATATTGCAATATTGAATACTAGTAATGAAAAATATAAAATTAGAATTAATAGTGAAGATGGAACTAAATATGGCATAATAGGAAAAGATGGAAAGCAAATTATAGAAGAAAAATATAATTATATTGAATATTTATATGACAATTATTTTATAGTAAGTATAGAAAATTCAAAGTTAGGTGTAATAGATGACAAAGATAATGTAAAAATTCAAATTGAAAATGATTCACTTCAAAAAGTACAAGATACGTCTATAATACAATCAGTAATTGCAAAAGACAATATTACAAAATTATATGATAAAAATATGTCAAAAATATGTGAAATGAAAGATGCAAAAATTGAGGTAAAAGATAATTATATTGTTATATATAATGAAAATGAGAAAAAGTATTTTAATAAAGAAGGAAACGAAATTAAAAATACTGAAGTTTATCCAAATAATGTATTATTTGCACAACAGAGAGATAATAAGTGGGGATTTGTAAATAAAGATGGAGATATGGTTGTAGAAGCAAAATATGACAAAGTAACAGAATTTAATGAATTTGGATTTGCTTCTGTACAAAAAGATGGAAAATGGGGAGCAATTAATACACAAGGTAAAGAAGTAGTAGAGCCAACTTATAATCTAAAAGATGAAATAGAACCATCATTTATTGGAACTTATTATCAGGTAAAATATGGATTTGGAGAAGTTTATTATACTGATGCAAAATAAGAATAAGTTATAGAAATTTAATATAATGTAAAAAAGAGTTGATTTATTTGTGAAAATAAATCAACTCTTTTTGATTAAATTCATATAAAAAAGTAAATAATAAAAAATAAGATAAAAAAAAGAAGGTGTTTTTTTGAAATTAGGATTAGCTTTATCAGGTGGGGGAATAAGAGGAATTGCTCATGCAGGAGCAATAAAAGCATTAGAGGATAATGGAATAAAAATAGATGTGATTGGAGGAACTAGTTCAGGAGCCTTAGTTTCATCTTTATATGCTTTAGGTTATTCTCCTTATTATATTTACATATTATTTAAGAGATATGCAAAGGAGATTGCAGGAATTAATTCTACTCCAATTATTTCTGGAATTAGAAGTTTTATGATAAATAAGAAAATAGAAATAAAAGGTTTAAGAAGCGGTAAAAATATAGAAGAAACTTATAATTGTTTAGCTTTAAGAAAAGGCGTAAAAAAGATTGAGGACATAGAAAAAATGCCACTTGTTATTCCAGCAGTAGATGTTAGTGATGCAAAAGAATATATATTTACAAATAAAATTCCTCAAAATAGTGGGGATAAATATCAATATATAACAGACATATCAATAGGAAAGGCTGTGCGAGCTAGTAGTAGTTTCCCTGCTTTTTTTTGCCCATGTGAATTTAAAAAACACAAGTTCATGGATGGAGGAATGTTAGATAATATACCTGTTTCAGAAGTGAGAAAACAAGGAGCTGATAAAGTAATTGCAATTAATTTTAAAGCAGATGATATCGATGAAAATAGTAATATAATGGATTTAGCAATGAGAACAATTGATATTATGGGAAATAAAATATCAGAAGAAAATTTAGAAACAAGTGATTTTGTTTTAACTATAAAAACAGATAAAACAGGATTATTAGATATTGAAAAATTAGACAGTTGTTATAAATATGGATATCAGGCAGTAATAGAAAAATTAGATAAAATTAAAGAAATATTGTCAATATGATACTAAAGTATGAATATAATATTAATATATAATGTTCAAATAAAAGGAGAATAATAATGAATGTTCGATACTTTGATAATGCAGCCACAACAAGAGTAAAAGATGAAGTTTTAGAAGAAATGTTACCGTACTTAAAAGAAAAATTTGGTAATCCATCTTCTATGTATACAATTGGAAGAGAAGCTAAAAAGGCAATAGAAAATGCAAGAGAACGTGTTGCAAAATTAATTAATTGTAAAGCAAATGAAATTTATTTTACAGGATCAGGTTCTGAAAGTGACAATACAGCTATTAAAGGGATAGCGCATAAAAGAGCCTTTAAAGGAAAACATATTATTACTTCAAAAATTGAACATCCTGCTGTTTTGCATACATGTCAATCTTTAGAAAGAGAAGGATTTAAGGTAACATACTTAAATGTGAATAAAGATGGAATAGTAGATATAAATCAATTGATTAATTCGATTAGAAATGATACTATTTTAATTAGTATTATGTATGCAAATAATGAAATAGGAACTATACAACCAATACATGACATAGCTAAAATTGCAAAAATGCATAATATTGTTTTTCATACAGATGCAGTTCAGGCGTGTGGAAATATACCAATTAATGTACAAAAAATGCAAATAGACATGTTATCTTTATCAGGACATAAATTATATGCACCAAAAGGTACAGGTGCTTTATATGTAAAAAACGGAATAGAATTTGAAAAATTTATAGATGGTGGACATCAGGAGAAAAATAAAAGAGCAGGAACAGAAAATGTTTCAGGAATTGTTGGATTAGGAAAAGCTTGTGAACTTGCTAATATAAATTTAGAAGAACATCAAAAATATTTAACTAAATTAAGAGATTATTATATTTTAAAGGTACAAGAAAAGATACCAAATGTACGTTTAAATGGTTCAAAAAAAGAAAGATTGCCAGGTAATGCAAATTTTTCTTTTGAGTTAGTAGATGGGCAATCTTTATTATTAAATTTAGATGCTAAAGGGATTTGCGCTTCAAGCGGTTCTGCATGTTCAACAGGTTCTTCTAATCCGTCTCATGTATTATTAGCAATAGGTTTATCTCCAGAATTAGCATATGGAGCATTAAGAACTACTTTTGGAGAAGAAAATACAAAAGAAGATATAGATTATTTAGTAAACAGTTTACAAGAAACAGTAGATAGATTAAGAAAGTTTAATTCTCCAAAATAGCAATAGCACATTTAATTCCATCTACTGCTGCAGACATAATACCGCCAGCATAGCCGTGCTCCTTCGCCACATGGATAAAGCCCTATAATATTAGAAACTAAGCTTTCATTTCTAACAATTTTAACGGGAGAAGAACTTCTGGTTTCTACTCCTGTTAAAATACTGTCGGGGTTAGCAAAACCTTCAAGTTTATTATTAAAATATAAAATACCTTCTTTTAATGTAGAAGAAACAAATTCAGGTAAAATATCATTTAAATTAGAAAGTGTGACACCAGGCAAATATGTAGGTTCAATTTTTCCAATAAATGTTGATTTCTTGTTTTGAAGAAAATCTTCTACTCTTTGAATTGGAGCATAATAATTTGAACCTCCTAAAACAAAAGCTTTTTCTTCTAAATCCTTTTGAAAGTAAATTCCAGCAAGAGGAGATTCACTTGGAAAATCATTTGGTACAACATTTACCAAAAGTGCAGAATTAGCATTTTTTCCATTTCTTAAAAAATTACTCATACCATTTGATACAATGGTATTTTTTTCACTGGAAGAAGCCATAACGACTCCACCTGGACACATACAAAAAGTATAACAGGAACGACCTGTATTAGGTGAGTGATATGCTAATTTGTATTCAGCAGGAGGGAGTTTTAGATTAGTAAAACTTCCATATTGAGATTTGTTAATTTCTTCTTGTAAATGTTCTATTCTTACACCAACGGAAAAATTCTTTTTTTCCATAGTAATACCTTTTTCATAAAGCTTTTCAAATGTATCTCTAGAACTATGACCAATAGCTAAAACAACATGAGATGCAGAAATTTCTTGTAAATTGCTATTATTTAAGCAAGAAACAGATATAATTTTTTCATTAATTATATTAAAATCAACTACTTTAGTGTTAAATAAAAAAGATCCGCCTTTAGAAATAATATAATTTCTAATATTTTTAATAATATTAATTAAATTATCTGTTCCTATATGAGGTTTTGATAGATATAAAATTTGTTCAGGTGCTCCAAAGTTAACAAATTCTTGAAGAACCTTTTTACAATAAGGACTATTAATTCCAGTAGTAAGTTTACCATCAGAAAATGTACCAGCACCACCTTCACCAAATTGAACGTTAGAAAGTACATTTAAATTTCCATTCTTTAAAAATTTATCAACAGAAATCTTTCTGTTTTCAACAGATTCTCCTTGTTCAATAACAATAGGAGAAATACCATTTTGAACAAGTGTAAGCGCAGAAAATAAGCCACTAGGTCCAGCACCGACAATAACTACATTTTTTTTGTCAGTATTTATAGCTTTTATTTTAGGAATATTAAATTCTTTAACTTTATTAAATTTTTTATATTTATTTTCATTTTTTAATTTTAAATCAATTGAATAAATATAATGGATGTCGTCTTTTTTTCTAGCATCAATAGATTTTCTTGAAATATGCCATTCGACAACATCTTTTGGTTCAATTTTATATTTTTTTATTATTGTTTCAAATAATTTTGTATCTGATATATCTTTTCTTATTTTTATATTGCTAATTTGTATCATACAAGCCTCCTATATATAAATATATTATAGCATATAATTATAAAAATAACTATAATCAATTCATATGTTAAAGAAGTAATATAAATATTTTGAAAAATACTAGATAAGTATTTGCTTTTTTATTTTTATAGTATATAATAATGTTAAGTAAAGTAATTGGGGAAATATATGGAAAAGAAAAATAACAAGATAAAAGATATAATAAATTTTATAATAAAAATATTTTGGATTTTTGTAATAGGAAGTATATTTGGGTTCTTTGCAGAAATGATATACGGAGCAGTATATACTAGGACAATTGTTATTAGACAAGGTCTTGTATATGGACCATTTATACAAATTTATGGAATGGGAGCAGTAGCCTATTACTTATTAGTAAGCAAAATAAAAAATCCCAAAGAGGCATTTTTTGCTGGAATGATAATGGGTGGAACTTTAGAATATTTATGCTCATTTTTTCAAGAAATATTATTTGGTACTATTTCATGGAATTATAGTGATTTGTTTTTAAATCTTAATGGAAGAACATCAATATTATATTGTTTCTATTGGGGAATTATTGCTGTAGTATTTTTAAAAGTAGTATATCCATGGCTTCAAAAGATAGAACCATTAATTTATAAAAAAAGAGTTAGAATATTTACTATATTTTTTATGCTATTTATGACTTTTGATATTACTATTTCATGTATGGCTGCTAATAGACAAAAAGAAAGACATAATGATATTCCGGCTAAAAATCAAGTAGATATATTTTTAGATAATATGTATCCAGATAAATATTTAGATAAGGTGTATAATAACAAAGAAGAAATAAAATAGAAAAGTTCTAATAACCTTCAATGTCGAATACAATTAAACAAAAGTATTCACATAGGGGGTTTTTCTTTATGAAACGAATAGTTACACATAACTTACCTGTAATGGGAAATTCCTCAACAGTTAAGTTATCTATAGAAGAGCGAAGTGTTGAACTCGCACACTATATTATAGAATCAAAAGATACTGTAAGAGGAGCAGCTAAAAAATTTGGAATTAGTAAAAGCACAGTACACAAAGATGTAACATTCCAGAACGGTAACGATAAAACATGTAGGGGTCGCAGCCCTCGGCGACCCGATTCCAGAAAGTATTGAAATAAAAAAGGTTTTCTTGGCAGAGAGAAATCCAGTTGTTAGATTAGGAATGATAATTAAATAAATAAGAAATTTTGTGCCTATTCTTTTGAGTAGGCATAATTTATTACCTTGCAGTTTTATTTTACTTAAAATAAAACGTGATGGCAAAGAAAATTAAATATTTAATAGAAAAGGCATTTGTAATTTTAAAATTACAGATGTCTTTTTTTCTATGCAAGAGATAATGCCTCAAACTCTTAAAAAGTGATAGGTGTAATGAGCCGATGCTATAAAGTTCATTCGTATAAGTGCTAACAGTCTATTGGTATGAAGTGCGTGAGTGAGATTTTAGAACACAGACTCACAATAAAAAAAGAGTATTCGGTGGCAAAACTTGGCTGTGGATTTATAATTGTAAAAAGTTTGGACAAGTATGAACAAAGATGCTTATTAGTATCAGCAATTATAGTAGCAATGCTACTTACTAGACTACCTATGAAACGAGGCGAACGACCGACGGTTTCTGATTAAATAGGTGTAATAATTCCTTTTTTAAATAAGGGATTATTGCACCTTTTCACTTTAGCTCATTTCCTCTGGTTTCTACTTGGGTGTTGCTAAAGTGATTGAGTCAAAAAATTTATTTTTGGGCTCAATTAAATAAAAATTGCAGTTAGCAAATTTTTATTTAAGAACATAAAAAATGCTTTAGTTTTTTTGGCTTTGGGTGTGGGGTATCCCTGCCACACTAACACTTTTTGAAGCAGTCAGCTAAAAAAGTGTTGTAGTGTGTTTACAACACAATTGAAATTAGAGTAGAAAAATAAAATTTATTTGTGTTATTGAGCACGAGCAAGGAGGTTTTATATGAGTTATGCGATAATTAGAAATGCAAAATATAAAAGGGAAAATTTGAAGGCAGTATATCGCCATAATGAAAGAAAGAATAAAAATTATTCAAATAAGGATATAGATAAAACAAAATCATATTTAAATTATGCATTAAAAGAACCTGAATTTAATTATGAAAAACAAATTGATAAAATAAGGGAAAAATACGACTTGAAAGGTCAAATAAAAACAGTAAGTAATATTGTATGTGAATATGTAATAACATCGGATAATGATTTCTTTAAAAGAATAGGAGAAAAAGAAACAAAAAGATATTTTGAAACAGCATATAAATTTGTATGTGAATATAAAGATTTAGGTGAACAATATATTTTATCTGCAAAAGTGCATTATGATGAAAGATCTCCTCATATGCACTTACTTTTTTTGCCTGTAGTTCATACAACAGATAAAAAAGGCAATAATATAGATAAACTTGCTTGCAGTGAATTTTGGAAAGCTAAAGATAGTTATAGACAATTACAAAATGCTTTTTTTGAGTATATGGTATCAAATGGATTTGATTTTAAAAGAGGATTACCAAAAGAAGAAACTAATAGAGAACATTACACAGTAAAGGAATATAAAAACATAACTAATTTTGAAAAAACAAAAGAAACCTTAAAAAGTATAAAGTTGGAATTACCAGAAATTCCAGATTTAAAAGATATAAAAAAGGTTATGATAGGTAGAGATGAAAAGATTTTAAATGATATCATAAAACCTAAAGATAAACTTATTGAAGAATTGTATCAAGATAATGTAGCATTGCATAAAGAATTATCAAAACAAGCTAAAACAATTGAAGAAGCAGAAAAATATCAGAATGAAAGAGATAAAATAATTGCTGATAACAAAGAACTAAACAATACAGTTAAGATTTTGGAAAAAGAATATAAGAAAAAGAGTGATACTCTTGATTTAAGATTCAATAATAGAAAAGATGAGCTTGAAAAAGAATTTGAATATAAAACATATGATATAGAAAATCAATATAAAAGTAAAATTCGTAAATTAGAAAAAGAGAATAAATATTTGAATAAAATAATAAATAAATTCTGGGAAACTCTTGATAAATTTATACATTGGATTTGTAAAAAATTCGATATTGCTGAAGAAGATAATTTAATTAGAGATTTTCAAAAGGAAACAAATACTTTTATAGATCCAGAAAAGCAGATAAAGAATGAAGAAAGAGGGAAGGAATGGGATTTAGAAAGGTAGTTTATAACAAAAAAGAGGAAAAGAACTTAAAAAAAGTTATTTTCTCTTATACATATCTACTCTAACAGGTAGTTTTTGAGCAAGTTTAGCAGTTTTTTCATTAAATAATAATTCTGGTTTTATATTAAATGATTTTGCTATAAAATCTATATTTTTACAAGTTAAGTTAGCATTACCAGTTTCAATAACACTAATATAAGCCATTTTGAATTTTGTTTTATTTGCATATTGTTCTTGTGTTAAATTATTTTGATATCTATACCATTTTGTATTAAGTCCAACTAATTCC
>FR888035.1 GCA_000431335.1 Clostridium sp. CAG:343
AAAGCGCCTTATTTTCTTGTATTAGATTTTCTTTTTGAATAAAATGAAAAGACATTAAATAAAATTTAAGTATTATAGGGAGAGCTAAAGCCTGGACATCATAATTATTTCTTACAATCTATAACTAGCAATCATCAACAAATTCCTCAAATACTAAATTTGCCAAATCAATTCCTTTATTTGTTAACTTAATATGATTTAAATCAACTTCTATTAATCCTTCTTCTACTAATTTATTTAAATTTTCACGATATAAAAAAATCGGATTATCAATAAACTTTTCCTTAAATCTTGCTATATCAACACCTTGTATTTTTCTAAAGCCTAACATCATAAATTCATTTTTCTTATCTTCTAAACTTTGACTTTCTTCTATTTGTATATTTTCTTCTTTCCTATTGTTTTCTATATGTTGAATATATTCTTCAACATTTATAGTATTAGAAAATCTAATGCCATTCAAATATGAATGAGCAGCAACTCCAAAACCAATATATTCTTCCTGATTCCAGCAATTTAAATTATGTCTTGATTCTTTTCCCAATTTAGCAAAATTAGAAATTTCATAATGATTATATCCATTTAACTCTAATGTATTTTTTACATACCAATACATATTTCGTTCTAAATCTTCATCTGGTAATTTAATCTCACCATTTTCTAACATTTTTTCAATTGGTGTATTTTCTTCTATTATTAAAGAATATACACTAATATGCTCTGGCTCTAACTTTATTATATCTTGTAATGTATTTTTTAGATCTCCAATCTTTTGTCCTGGAATCCCTATCATTAAATCTATATTGATATTTTTAAATCCAGTTTCTCTAGCTAGTTTGTATATCTTTAAAAATTCTTGATATGTATGAATTCTTCCTATTTTTTTCAAAATATCATTTTTTGTACTTTGAAGTCCTATACTTAATCGATTTATTCCTAATTTTTTGTAATCATTTAACTTTTTTGTATCAACTGTTCCTGGGTTTACTTCAATTGTTATTTCTATATCTTTAAATTCTATTAAATTACATTTTAACTTTTCTTTTAATTCACTTAATATTTCTACTATATATATACTATCTATATACGATGGTGTACCTCCACCTATATAAATACTAGTTACTTTATAATTTGAAAAATCAAATTCTTCTATTTCCTTTTTCAAACTTTCTATATATTCTTTTACTTCACTACATTTATTAGAATAAGAAACAAAATCACAGTAATAACATTTCTGTTTACAAAATGGTATATGTATATAGATTCCTAATTCATTTAACATTTAATTATCACCTTTTCCTTTTAAAAGTTGCCAAAAGATATTTTACTCTTTTGGCAATTATGTTTAAAATAGTAACCGTTTTAGTTACTTAGCAAGTTCAATTATTTTTTTCAATCTATAATTTACTCCTGATTTTCCTATAGGTTCTTTTAATATTTTTCCTAAATCAGTTAATGACATATCTGGATTTTCTAATCTTAACTTAGCTATTTCTTTTAAATTATCATTTAATTTATTAAATTCTCCTGTTTTTTGTAATTTTTTTATAGCTGCTATTTGCTCAATTGACGCATTTAATGTTTTATTTAAATTTGCAGTTTCACAATTAACTAGTCTATTTACTTTTCCTTTCATCTCTTTTTGCACTCTTATTTCTTCAAATCTCATAACTGCTTTGTTTGCACCAATCAATGCTAAAAATTTTGAAATTTCTTCACCTTCTTTAATATAAATAGAATATTTATTCTTTGTTGTCATTTTTTTGCTTCTTATTCTTAGCTTTTCTAATATTTTTATAGAATCTTCTAAATTTTCCTCTTGATTTAATACAATCTCTAAATGATATTTATTTTCAGGATTATTAATAGAACCCGAACCTAAAAATAACCCTTTTATTATTGCCTTTAAACATTCTTTATCTTCCTGTTCTACGACATCTTCTTTCAATGAAATTTCGGATTTATTGTATTTCATAATTTGTTCTATTTCTGATATCTTTAATTTTATTACAAAATTCTTTCCGATTTATCTCTATATTGTGATTTATATTTAAATTAGCTAGTAATTTAGAAAAACGATTAATATTATAATCACTTTCTGTTGAAAATTTAATATTGTTTTTTCCTATAAAATCAATATTTCCTGAAATTAGATATCCCATTAATTCATATTCTACCATTTTCTTATTTGTCAAATTACTATTCTTATTTAATTCTTGTTTTATTTCAGATGAAAAAGACATTACATTTTCCTTTCCTAACTTAGTTTTGTAATTATTATCCTATCATTTCCATATAAATCTTTTTTACTATATGTATTTATATATCTTTCTTTATTTTTAATGATTCCTATAACATCTTCTTTTTGATCATAACCAATTTCAAAACATATATATCCATTAAATTTTAAGTATTTTTCACTCTCATTTATAATTTTTCTGTAAAAGTCCAGTCCATCATACCCTCCATCTAATGCAATTATTGGCTCTTTTTGTACGTCTTTATTTAATTTCTTTATTACTTCTCTTTTTATATATGGTGGATTAGATACTATTACGTCATATTTATCTTCTTTTAAATTTTTAAACAAATCTGATTCTACAAATGTTATTTGATTTTCTACATCATTATTTTTTGCATTTGTTCTTGCTATTTCTAAAGCTTTTTTACTAATATCTACCGCTGTAATTTCACTATTTTCTATATATTTAGCTAATGATATAGCGATTGCTCCACTTCCTGTACATAGGTCTAGAATTTTTTTAGCATTTATTTTTTTTGAAATATTTATAACTTCTTCTACTAATATTTCAGTGTCTGATCTTGGTATTAATACATTTTCATCAACATAAAAATTCATTTTCATAAATTCTTGCATATGCGTAATATGTTGAAGTGGTACGCCACTTATTATTTTTTTTATTGCTTTAAAATAATTTACTTCTTGTCTTAAGCTTAATGTTTGATTATCATATATTAATAAATATTGTCTAGGTTTATTTAATATAAATTGCATTAGAAGTCGTGCTTTTAAGTTTGGTTCTTCTATCCCATTTGTTTTTAAATTAATCATTCCCTTTTTTATTGTTTCTCGTATTGTCATATTAGCACCTTCTTTCTATCCATTTTGCTTTTTTCTATAAAAGTCGCCAAAAATGAAAATTTCTTATTTTGGCAACTTCTAAATTATTCTTCAAAAAACCTCTGAAAATCTTCTTCATTGATTTTTTCTTTTTCTAATAAAGCTTGTGCAATCATATCCAATTTATCTCTGTGTTGTTGTAATAAACTTAATGCATCACTATATGCAATGTCAATCAATTTTTTTACTTCTTCCCCAATCTTATCTCCTATATTTTCACCAAACATTTGCATTTCATAAGGTTCTTTTCCTTGGAAATCAATCGGTCCTAAATTATCACTCATTCCATATTTAGTTACCATATCTCTTGCAATTTTTGTTGCTACTTCTATATCATTACTTGCTCCTGTTGATATATCATTTAATACCAATTTTTCAGCTGCTCTTCCTCCTAATAAAGCTATTAATTTTTCTTGCATTTCTGTTTTTGATATATAATATTTATCTTCGTCTGATTTATACATTGTATATCCACCAGCTACACCTCTTGGTATAATTGATATTTCTTTTACATTTGTTTGTGTAGGTAAATATCTACTTACTACTGCATGTCCCGCTTCATGATAAGCTGTTAATTTTTTATCTTTTTCTGAATATACCCTGCCTCTTTTTTCTAATCCAACTGTTACTTTTTTAACAGCTTCTTCAATATCTAAGTTTTCAATATCTTCATGTTTATTTTTAGTTGCAACAATTGCCGCTTCGTTTAATATGTTTTCAAGTTCAGCTCCTGTAAATCCTGCTGTATCTTCCGCAATACTTTCTAAATTTACGTCATCTGATATTTTCTTATCTCTTGCATGAATTTTCAAAATTTCTAATCTTCCTTTTAAATCAGGAACTGGTATTGTTATTTGTCTATCAAATCTACCAGGTCTAAGCAATGCTTTATCTAACATTTCTGGTCTATTAGTTGCTGCTAAAACAATAATCGTTTCCTCAGAACTAAATCCATCCATTTCAACTAAAAGCTGATTTAAAGTTTGATTGTTTTCTGTTTCTGCCCCACTATTAGATGTCCTTCTAGAACCTATTGCATCAATTTCATCAATAAACACTATACATGGTGCCAGTTTTCTAGCTTTTTCAAATAATTTTCTAACTCTGGAAGCTCCTAATCCTGCAAACATTTCAATAAATTCAGATCCACTCATAGAAATAAAAGGTACATCTGCTTCTCCTGCAATTGCTTTAGCTATCAATGTTTTACCAGTTCCTGGCTTTCCATATAACAATACTCCTTTTGGTACTCTAGCTCCCATTTTTTTAAATTTCTCAGGTTTTTTTAAGAAATCAACAATTTCAATCATTTCTTCTTTTTCTTCATCTAATCCAGCTACATCATCAAATTTGATTTTTGTTTTTCTTTCTGTATCATCATATACTTTGCCTTTTTCTCCCAATCCTTGCATTTTAAATATCATAATAAATAATGCAAGCATTATAGCTGTTGGTAAAATAGACATTACCATACTTGGTATTTGTGCCAAAATACTTTTTGGCTTTTGTATTAATTCCAGTTCATTTCCTTCAGCTACTTTTGATTGAACTAAATTCATAAAACTCTCTGTTTCCGGAACAATTGATGTTTTCTCTTCTTCTACATCTTTTAGTTTTACTTTTACTGTTGTACTACCTGTAGTCATTTCTACTTTTTCTATATTACCATAAGACAATTCTTTTATTAAATCTGTATATGCTAATGTATTTTCATCTTTTTTACTAGTATTTTTTACCCAAAATATACTTACCAAAGCTATAACTATTACAAATAATATTGATAAACCTATTAACAGCATTGATTTTTTATTTTTCTTTTCATTGTTATTTCCCTTATTTTTGCTCATTTTTCCATCCTTCTTCCTTTTTATAAAAATTATGCATTTGAGCCTTCTGCTTCATTTCCCAAGTTTTCTTTTTCTTCTTTATCCTTTTTCTTTTGTTCTCTATTATTTTTTTCTTCTTCTTTATCTTTTTTTCTGCGTTCTTCTTTCTCTTTATTATCTTTTTCTTCTTGCTCCATTTCTTTTTTTACAATCGCTTCTGCTTCTGCTATTTTCATCAATTCTAATTGTTTTTTCATAAAATCTGCTTTCAAAATTAAAATTGCTGCCACTAGATAAATTGCTGCCACTGCAACATACATAACTTGGAAATATTCCATATTAAATGTAACAAAAATATTAACTGCCACATATAACATATTTAAAATAACTGACAATGTTAATGCATATGCTGACATATTAAATACAGCTACATATCTCATTTTTATTCTTGCTAATAATGTTGTAATATACCCAAAGAAGCTTAATAATACAACATTTGAAATTATTGTTAATAAATACATAATAAAAGCATAAATAAATATTGTTAAAAATATGCTAACATATAATGTTACTATTTTACTACTATTCGCATAATTAATAACATCCTGCTTTGTAAATTCACTTACTCCAAATGATTCAAAACTTTCCTTATATGTGTAACTTATAGTCCCAACTACTGAAGAATTCTTTAAAATAATTCTGTCTTTTAAGATAATAGCTCCTTCTTCTACTTCCGTAATATCATTAATATATTGATTTATTTTTTGTTCATCCTCTGTTTTTGTATCTACTATAATCTTTCCTAAAATTGATTTATCTTCTGGAATTATAATTTCATTTTCTGCCTCTACGTTTATTTTGCCATCCTCATATCTAAATTCAGGAAATTCATTTTGAATATATTTTACTCCTTTTTGTACTATATTATAAGTTTTATACATCATTCCTGCACAAAGTATAACTGTAAGTATAGCTGTTATTCTTGCTAAGTATCCTAAAGCCCTACCTAAGCCTTCTGATGCCATATCAGGATATTTTTCTATTTTTGTAATTGAATACCAAACTCTCTTAAAAAATCCTGTTTTTGTTTGCTTTTTTTCTTCCTTTTTCTCTTCTTCCATTTACCTATACTCCCTTCTTATGCTAGAATCTACAAATTTTGGATTTACATTAATTATAACTTTATTCCCTATTTTTATATCACTATTAGATATATTACATATAATATGATAAGTTCCAATTCGTCCTATAATTTCATAATTTTTATCTTTTATTTTTATATAAATTTTTTGCTTTTTAAAAAAATCTTTTATATCTCTTACAATATATCTTAATTTATCAATAGTTCTAAACATGTCTCTATTATTTATTATATTAATTCCATCCATATATCCACATGGAATTACAGCTATCTTAGTTTCCGTTTTGGTTTTGTAAGTATTTGAATATCCCACATTAAATCCTTTTGGTAAATCTTTTATTTCTGAGACTGCTGACTCTAAATAACCTATTTTTTTTAGTCCTACATTATTTTCAAAAGATAATCTTCCTAAAAAAGCTGAACCAATTCTTACAGCATTTAGATGCATTTCTCTATATTTTACAAAAGCAGAAGAATTACATACATGTAACATTCCTGTTTCAATCTTATTCATTTTTAACACTTCAATAACATCAATAAATCTCTTAAATTGTAATTTCGTATATTTTTCATCAAAAAAACTAATTGAAAAATGAGTGTATGTTCCTTCTATTTTAACATTTTGTATATTTTTTAATGCTTCTACCATTTCATCTCTTTTTGAATATACAAATCCATATCTTCCAAATCCTGTATCAATTTTTAAATGTACTCTTATTGTTTGATTTTCTTCTTTTCCTATTTTCTCTGCAATTATAATATCTTCTTTTGATCCAATTGTTAATATTATTTTATTTTTTACCAATGTTCTTACATCATCTTCTATTGCAGTAGAAGATAGCATTAAAATCTCTTCTTTGATTCCTTCTTTTCTTAATTTCAGTGCTTCTTCCATTGTTGAAACAGCAAACATAGAAATTCCATTATCAATTAAAAATTTTGTATATTCTACAATTCCCATCCCATATCCATTACCTTTTACTACAGCAATAATCTTAACATCTTTTCCTGCATCATCTTGTCCACTTTTTTTTGCATATTCTTTTATTTTATTAATATTGTGTCTTAAATCTTCCTTATTAATAACTAATGTGTTCAATTTTATTACTCCTTATTATTATTTTGCTATTTTTCTTTTTATTTGTCTTATTGTTCTAAATGCTTTTTCTGAAAAACGATATAATTTATAAGTAATTGGTTTAAATGGCATATAGATTTCTCCTATCCATTCAATAAGATCTGCACCAAATCCCTGTTTGAATCTATATAATCCATATTGCGGATGTGTTTTTTCAACATTTCCAACAACACCCCTAAAGTCATATATGTCATCATGTCTTGCAATTGCCATTTTTATCATTTCCCATTGAAGTAAATAATTTGGCATTAAGTTTCTATGTTCATTACTACTTGCACCATATAAATACCATGTTTTGTTTCCATAGAATATTGGTATAACACCTGATATTGGCTTATCTTCATAATATGCCATAAGAAGTTTCATATGATCTGGTCCTAAACAATCATACATTTTTTCAAAGTAAGATAATGGTCTGGTAATAAAGTTATCTCTTTCTCCTGTTGTTAGCATTATTTTATGAAAATCTTTTAAATCTTCTCTTTTTCCTTCTTTTATTACAACTCCCTTCTTTTGTGCTAAACGTACATTATATCTCCACTTTTGTTTAAATCCTGCTAAAATTTCTTCTTCTGTTTTATTCTTTATATTTAATTGCATTACAAACCTTGGTTGAATTTCATCTTTAAAATCTTTTGCATCATCTTTTATTTTATAACCTAAATTAGTAACAATATCTCTAAATGTTTTGTCACTTTTCAAAACGTCTGGTTCTATTCTTAAAACAATAGCATTATATTTTTTTGCTAGTTCTTTTGCTCCATCTGTTAATTGCTTCATTACTGCAATATCATGTATATCACATACTGGTCCTCTTGATGCATACATAATATTTCCAAAAATAGGCATTTTTCGAATCCATACACATAAAGAACCTATAATATTTCCATCTTCATTTTCTGCAAGTATGACTTCTGGCTTCCAATTTGGTTTCTTTACTTCTGCCCACTCTAATGATTGTTGAAAGTTACATCTTTCATTTTCTTCTAAAAATTTTTTATATTCTTTTTTTGATTCTTCACTATCTACAAATCTCATTACTTCTCCTTGTCCAATCGTCGATATTTAAAAAATAGGCTTTTTAAAATCTTCAATTTGTGTCTTTTTTATTATTTACAATACAAACGTATTTTACACTAAATTGCAAAAATTTACAAGTAATTTATATTTAAGTTTTAGTATTTTGTAGAAATAAAATTAAAACTTATATAAAGTTAGTTATAACATTTTACATTTATTTCCTAAAAATACCAAAATTACACACTACATAGATTATATATTCTAAAAAAATATTTAAATAATTAATTATTGTTAAAATTAATATGAGAAATCCTATTTTAGTGGGATTTCTCATATTTTTATTTATTCTCTTCTTTAAACCTTTTAAGCTAATCTTATATCCATTTGCCTCAAATCTCGAAATTAGTTTTTAAATCACATTTTAAAACTAATTTAATATAAATTTTTTTCAATACAAATATATTGTTGTATTTCTATAAAAGCATAAATTTTTACGAAGTTCCTTTAAAAATTTTTATAAATTATTTTACAACTATATTAACTAATTTTTTAGGTACAACTATTTCTTTTACAATAGTTTTTCCATCTATTCTCATCTTTACATTTTCAATTTTTTTTGCCGTCTCTTTCATTTCCACTTCAGTATACGAAACTGGTACTTGTACTTTTCCTCTTAATACACCATTGACTTGTACTACCATTTCATATGTATCATTCTCTAATTTTGATTTATCGTATGTAGGCCATGATTCATATGCAATTGTTTCTTTATTATTAAACACTTCACTCCATATTTCTTCTGTAATATGTGGAACAATTGGATTCATTAATTTGATAAAATTTTTAGCATATTCCAAATTCCATGATTTTTCTTTATAAACTGCATTTACAAATATCATCATTTGTGAAATTGCAGTATTAAAATTTAATGTTTCATAATCATCCGTTACTTTTTTTACTGTTTGATTATATATTTTATCTAAATTTGGATTATCTTTAAATTCTCTTTTTTCTTCATGATATAATCTCCAAACACGATCCAAGAATTTTTTTATACCTCTAACTGCTTCATCATTCCATGGCTTGTCAGCCTCAAGTGGTCCCATAAACATTTCATACATTCTAAGTGTATCTGTTCCATATTGCTTTTCTATATCATCTGGATTTACCACATATTTTGGAAAACGTTTGCCCATTTTTATACCATTTGAGCCTAATATCATACCTTGATGAACAAGCTTCTTGAATGGTTCTTTAACACTAACCAACCCTTGATCAAATAAGAAATTATTCCACATTCTAGAATATAATAAATGTCCGACTGCATGTTCTGGACCTCCTATGTATAAATCTACTGGCATCCAATGTTCAATTAATTTTGGATCAGCAAACATTTTATCATTTTTAGGATCTAAATATCTTAGAAAATACCAACTTGATCCAGCAGAGCCTGGCATTGTAGATGTTTCTCTAACACCTTTCACTCCATTTATCTCAACACTTTTCCATTCAACAGCGTTCTCTAATGGTGCCTTACCATTTTTTCCCTTATAATCATCCATCATTGGTAGTGTTAATGGTAACTCGCTATCTTTAAGTACTACATCTTTTCCATTCTCTAGATGAACAATTGGAATAGGCTCTCCCCAGAATCTTTGACGTGCAAAAATCCATTCTCTTATATGGTAATTATTTTTTCTTTTTCCACACCCCATTTTAACTAGTTTTTCTGTAATAGCCTTTTTGGCTTCTTCAACAACTAATCCTGTAAATTCTTCACTATTAATTAATTTGCAATTATTATTTAAATAATCTTTTTTTTCAAAAGCACATTCTTTAGTATCACGACCAGCTATTACTTGAATCATAGGCAAATTGTATTTTTGTGCATATTCAAAATCTCTTTGATCATGACTTGGAACCGCCATAACAGCCCCAGTACCATAAGTAGCTAAAACAAAATCTCCTAAAACTATTGGCACTTCTTTACCATTAACAGGATTAATTGCAAATATTCCTTCCAACTTAACACCACTTTTGATTTTATTAAGTTCTGTCCTGTCGAAATCTGATTTTTTTGCAGTTTTTTCTCGATATTTGACTACTTCATCCCAGTTTTTTATTCTATCTTTTAATTTATCCACTAATTCATTTTCAGGTGCCAACACCATAAATGTAATACCATATATAGTTTCTATACATGTAGTAAATATTGAAAATTTGCCACCATCTTTAATTTTAAATTCAACTTCTACACCTTCAGATTTTCCAATCCAATTTCTTTGCATCTCTTTTGTAGATTCTGGCCAATCAAGTTCATTTAATCCATTTAATAGTTTTTCAGCATATGCAGGCATATCTATAATCCATTGTTTCATATTTTTACGTACTACAGGATATCCTCCTCTTTCACTCTTACCATCTATAACTTCGTCATTCGCCAAAACAGTACCTAATTCTTCACACCAATTAACTGGCATATCTATTTGTTTAGCCAATCCAGCCTCATATAGTTTTTTGAATATCCATTGAGTCCATTTATAATAGCTAGGATCACTAGTAGATATTACTCTATCCCAATCATATGAAAATCCTAATCTTTCTAATTGACCTTGGAATGTTTTGATATTTTTTTGTGTAAATTCAGCAGGATGATTTCCTGTTTGTATTGCATATTGTTCAGCAGGAAGACCAAAAGAATCATATCCAATTGGATGCAGAACATTATATCCTTGCATTCTCTTCATACGTGATATTATATCTGTTGCAGTATAACCTTCAGGGTGCCCTGCATGAAGCCCCACACCAGATGGATATGGGAACATATCAAGTGCATAATATTTAGGTTTTGAAAAATCCCATATATTAACTTTAAATGTATTGTTTTCTTTCCAATAATTCTGCCACTTTTTTTCTATTTCTGTAAAATTATACATTTTATATCTCTCCTTTTATTATTTGGTAGTGTAAACTAATTTTATATTACATTTAGTTACACACCTGTATTTTCAAGGTTTATATCATTTTTTACAATAAAAAATGATCTTCCCTTTTTTTATGGTATAATTGTTACAATGAATAACCAATAATTACCATAAAGGAATGGTGTATCATGTATACAATTATACCTCTATTACTAGCTCATATTCAAGAGCTAAATAAACAAATTTAATTTTTATTCAAATTTATTGTTAAAAATATACCTTTAAACTTAGAAAAATCTAAAGATGATTCTTTGTTTTCTCCTAAATACAATAAATTAAAAGTTGATAAATTGCCTTTGATTAAAGTTCCTAAAAAGAAAGATTACAAGCAACTTTTAAATCAATATCTTAAAGAACATGATAAGCCTTTGAAACCTATATTAAATCTCGTGGTAAAAATCCTGTTCCTAATGATGCTCACTGGCTTATTACAACTTTTTAAGACTACATTCTTACACCTACTGGAAACCATTAAATGAAGTGCCAGAACTAGAAAAAGCTGAACTTATGCCTGCTAAATGGCAAATATTAATTGAACTTTCTCAGCAATTAATCATCAAACAACAAGAAACTTAATTTACTGTAACTTCATACTTTACCTTACTTCGGCTTAACCAACTTAAAATGCATTTACACCTTGCAAGTGACCACTTGACAAAACATTTACAAATATCGTTAAAATTGTTTAGTCTGAAGTATTATTTATCATGCTTTTTTTGTATATTTTTAACTTTTCAATGTGCTTTTACTTTAAATATTATATCATGTTTGAAGTGGATACTTTTGTTACTTTGCTCAACGCCATAAGCTTTCTGGTACCACGGGTATAACCTGTGGTTTACCACTAAAGTTAATAAAAATAAACCAACTAAGTCGACTTTTACTGGAGCAGTTAAGCAACAGCTTACGAACTATAACACTCTCTTTCTAAAAACATTATATATGAAATCTTCTTAAAATTCAATGGGAGTATGGAGAATTTTGTTATTTTATAGTATAATAAGTTTAAATTTAAGCCAATTATTAAAGGAGATATTTAATGAACGAAATAAAAGAATACAATGACTTATCAATAAATAAATATGGTACAATTGGTTCGCTAATGAATGGATATTTAGATTCTTATTTAAATAGAGATGAAATTGAAGTTATTAATAAAAATATAGACATTCTAAATAAGAAACTGGAAGATTTTAATATATTTAAGTATAAGATTATAAATAGATATAAAATTAGAAATTTAATTGTGAAAGTTCTTTCAGAAGAAAAAGACGATTTTATAGAAATTGCTGTAGATTTATTAAATTTGTCAGAAGACAATTTTGAAAATATTATAGATGGATTTATGAAACTAACAAAAAATGATATTGATGTATTATACTATAATCTTTGGAAAAAACGTGGAGTAGATTACGCAATAAAAATAAAAGGAAATTTGACTGATAAAGACGAAATTGAAAGAGCACTAAAACAAATAGAATTTGATGGCAAATATGCCATTAGTTCATCCTACTTACAATGAAAACATTTATAACATATATTTAGATGAGATATTTACTAATGCATCATATCGAGATGATTGGAATAAATTCTTAGAAGATATAGAAAATAGTTAAGGGAGAATAATAAAAATGAGTAAATATTATGACAATATTAGCAAAGAAATAAAAGATTATTTTGAAATTTTAGAGCCAAATTTCCCAGAATGGTTAAATGAATATATAGATACAAAAGAATTATTATCACAGCAATATATTAGTGTTACTTGTGGCACTATTTATTCAGACTTATTTGAAAGCGATTTTTTCTTTTCAAGTCTAGACCATTCTGTTGCAGTTGCTTTAATTGTTTGGCATTTTACACATGATAAAAAACAAACTTTATCTGGATTATTTC
>FR888036.1:0-3005 GCA_000431335.1 Clostridium sp. CAG:343
TTTTCTATTTTTCATTCCAATCAAACGACATTAAATAAAATTTAAGCATTACAGTTGGAGTCATTTCATAATCTTTTTTTACTGAATTATAACAAAAAACGAAACTTAAAAAGTAAAAATACTTGATTTTTTTAATAAACAATAATAAAATAGATATATTAAAAATAAAATTAGAATATAAAAAACCAAGTGGAGGAAACAAGATGAGAATTATTTTAGATGCAATGGGTGGAGATAATGCACCAGATGCAAATATTAAAGGAGCTATTAATGCAATTAATAAAGTAAAGGCAGAAGTAGTATTAGTTGGAAAAGAAGACATAATTAGAACAAAGGTAAAAGAATTTTATGGAAAGGAAATAGAACAAATATCAGATAGATTAAAAATAGTAAATGCTACAGAAACAATCGAAATGGTAGATAAACCAACAGATGCGATAAGACATAAAAAAGATTCGTCAATGGTAGTGGGATTTAATATGTTAAAACAAGATGAAGGAGATGTATTTATTTCAGCAGGGAATTCAGGAGCACTGCTTACAGGAGCAACACTAATTGTTGGAAGAATAAAGGGAATAGATAGACCAGCATTAGCTGGAATATTACCAGCATATAAAAGTCAGTTATTATTGATAGATGCTGGATCTAATACAAATTGTAAGCCAATTAATTTATTACAATTTGCTCAAATGTCTACAATATATTTAAGAAATACATTTGGAATAGAGAAACCAGCAATTGGATTATTGAATATTGGAACAGAAGAAACAAAAGGAAATGAACTAGTAAGAGAAAGTTATAATTTATTAAAAGAAAAATCAAAAGAATTAAATATAAATTTTATTGGAAATGTAGAGGGTAGAGATGCTTTTTCTGGTAAAATAGATGCAATAGTGACAGATGGATTTACTGGAAATGTATTTTTAAAAACAACAGAAGGATTGGGAAAATTTGTAAAGAAAAGTTTGGTGGAGAGTTTTACAGCAAACATATTCTCAAAGATTTCTTATCTTATTGCGCATAAACCAATAAAAACACTTTCAAAAGCCATGGATTACAAATCATATGGTGGAGCATTGTTTTTGGGAGTTAAAAAGCCTGTTGTAAAAGCTCATGGAAGTAGTGATGCTTTGTTATTTGAATATACAATTATACAAGCTGAAAAATTTGTTGAAAATAAAGCAGTAGACCATATGATAGAAGAATTTGAAAAACAAAGACAACAACAAGCTTAAATACTATAAAATCAAGGCTTCCCTGACTTGTTAGTATAAATTTTAAAAAAAGCATAATTTTACTTGACAAATATGGAAACATATAATATAAATGAAATATGATAAAGTAAAAATCAAATGAATATATCATTTGCAAACTTGAGAGGAGGTGAACTCTAAGTTATGAGTTCAGAAGAAGTTTTAGAAAAAGTAAAAGGAATTATTGTTGAACAATTAGGTGTAGCAGAAAATGCAGTTACAATGGAAGCATCTTTTATAGATGACTTAGGAGCTGATTCATTAGATATAGTTGAATTAGTAATGGCACTAGAAGAAGAATTTGATATAGAAATTCCAGATAGTGATGCAGAAAAAGTTGTAACAGTAGGAGATGTAGTTGATTACATAAAAGAAAATGTAAATTAATAATAAAAAAAGAAAGTTTTAAAAACTTTCTTTTTTTATATCAATTTTTATAGTATTGAAAATGAATTTAAAATATTGGAATAATACTTAAAAAAATCCATATTATAATCTAAAAAATTCTTTTTCTTAATTGTATTACTAGCCAATATATTGCAACTTAAAATAGAATTGTTATTTGAAGTAACTTCAATTTTACCTATTACATCATTTATATGTATAGGAGATTCTAATATAGAATCTATATAAATGTTCACATCAATAGATGAAATTTCATTTTTATTAATAGGTATAATAGGAGTATCTAATTCAGAGTATTTAATAATTAAATCAGATGAAATTCCCTTATTAATAAAGAAATAATTTTCATTTTCTTTTTTCCAATTCTCAAGTTCCGTATCTATTTTTTCTTGTATATTTACATATTCAAAATTACTAAAAGTATATTCAATTAGTTTTATACTGTCAGAAGTTCTAAACTTTTTAGTATCACATCCTAACACAACACAGATAATATCCATGTCATTCCTTTTACAGGCTGTTACGAGGCAACGATTAGCACCATTAGTAAAACCAGTTTTTATTCCATATACACCATTAAAATTACCTAGCAATTCATTTGTATTTGTTAAACTTTTTGGGTAGCCATTAATTGATATGGTGAAGTTAGAAGTTCCAACTATTTGGAGGAAAGTTTTATTTTTTAATGCATAATCTGAAAGAAGAGCCAGTTCATATGCAGTTGTATAATGACCATCAGAATCTAAACCATGAGGAGATTCAAAATGAGTATTAACAAGACCTAATTCATTTGCTTTTTTGTTCATTAAATTACTAAAATCTACTATACTACCAGCACAAACCTCAGCCAGTGCTACAGCTGCATCATTTCCAGAGCGTAACATTAAGCCATATAATAAATCTTTAATGGTAATTTTATCGCCAGTTTTTAAACCAAGTCTGGAACCTCCTGTGTTTGCAGCTTTTTTTGAGACTTCAACAGTTTCTTCTAGATTACAGTTTTCAATTATAATAGTTGCTGTCATTATTTTGGTAGTTGAAGCCATTTTTACCTTATTATATTCATTTTTTCCATATAATATTTTTTTACTTAACCTATCTAATACTATACAAGAGCGAGTATTTAAATTTAAAGTAGAAGTACCTGAACTAGATGTTTCAACAGCGTTTAGAGCATTTAGTTCTTTAGAAACATCTAATAAATCAGTTGAATTATCTAAATCATCTGCAAATGTGCTAATATAACTAAATAAAAAAATGAACACAACTTCAATAATCAATAGTTTTAGAAATAGCTTTTTCATATTTATTAATCACCATTAAAAATATATGAATATATTGGATAAA
>FR888036.1:3046-8071 GCA_000431335.1 Clostridium sp. CAG:343
ATATGCAACTGGTTAAATGAAGTTTAATGTAAAGCTAGGGAGGCCAAAATAATTAGATTTAATTCACATAAAATCTTGATTTTAGAACTAAAATGTAATATAATTGTAATGTAATACTTTTTAGTTATAAAAAGTATTGTAAAGCTATTTCCGTAAGTAAATAGAGCTTTACTAATATAAGTGGAAAAATATTCTAAAAAATGCCTATTGACTAATTTAGAAAAAAGTATAAAATATTATATAATAAGGTATATATAGGTAAGTGAAGGAGAGAAATTTATGAAAACAAAAAAGATTCTTCTAGGAGTTTCAATATTGATAATAGCATTTATTGTTGGTAGCATGCAAAACATAGTATTTGCAACAAATGCAACAACTCCATTATATTTAGGGATAACAGAATTAAGAACTAATAGTGAACCTAATATGGGATATTCAATTAATAATCCAAATGCAGGAGGCAAATATATATGGAATATTCTTGAATATACTAGTTCAGGAGATAATGCTTCATTAAAAGCAGATGGACATAAAAATATATATTGTGTAAAAGCAGGAGTTGGATTTAGTGATATTAAAAAGCGTGCAACATATAATGTTTTTTATGATATGAAAACAGAAAGAGAAAAGATAAAACAACAAAATGATGTGTTAAAATCTATAGTTGAAGGAACTATAAAAATTGATGATAATACATCTATTAGTAAATATGATGCTTTATTAGCATTAGGAGATATGTTATATCTTACAGGAGAATCAAGTGAAACAGATAAAACAGCATTGTTAGAAGCTGCTGGAATTAATGCTGATAATTGGGACTTTTCTTTAACAGATGATGATATTGGAGCAATCCAACAAGCTGCTATATGGTATTTTACTAATTACGGAGAAGAAAATGGAAAATATGATAAAACATCTGATGATGAAACATGGTTATATTATACATTAGATGGAAATACATATACTTCTTTTTCTAACTATAATCCAACAGGTGTTGATCCTAATAGTGGTGCTGGAAAACAAAGACAAATGCAAGCAAAACAATTATATGATTATTTAATAAAAACAGCAAAAGCAAATGCCAATAACTATTCAAATTCATCTGCAACAGGGGCACCAGCTAAAATAAATACAACTACTTTAAATTATGAAGAAGTAGGAGAAAATTATGTAATAGGACCAATTAATATTACAGAAGTATCTGGAAATACAATACCATATACAATAGACTTTAAAGTAAAAAACAGTGGAAATGAAATAGATAATTATAAATTATTAGATAGTAATAAAAAAGAAGTAGCACAAGGAACTACTGTTAAAGATTTAGTAGGAAAAGATTTTTATATTTCTATGCCAAAAGAAACAACAAAAAAAGTTGGAGTTTCTATTAGTATAAAGTATAGTAATTCTAAACTTACTTTATGGGCATCAACAACTGATAATCAAACACAACCAGTTATGATACCTGAAAAAGAAGAAAAAAGTGAAAATGTAGACTTAGAAGTAACACCAAATGAAAAACCTTTTGATTTAGCATTAAGAAAATATATTACAAAAATGAATGATAAAGAATTAACTGGAGCAAATTCTAGAGTACCAGTTATTGATGAAAGTACATTAACATCAGGAACAACAGCTACATATAAGCATAAAAAGGATCCTGTATTAGTAGAAAAAGGTAATAAAGTTACTTATAAATTAGCTATATATAATGAAGGACAAAAAGCAGGTCGTGCTACAAAAATAGTAGACCAATTGCCAACAGGATTAAAATTTAGTAAAGTAATAAGTGGAAATTTTGAACTAGATTCTTATGATAGTACAGGAAATAATACATTAACTTTGAAGAGAAAAGCCAATAATACAGACAACTTAGCAGCATATACATCTGGTAATTTATCATCAGAGATAATAGAGATTGAATGTGAAGTAACAGCAACTCCTGATACTGTAAATGAAAAAATATTAACAAATGTTGCATGGATATCAGAAGAATTTGATAGTGAAAGTAATATTACAATTACAAATCAAAATGGAGCAGATAGAGATTCAGAACCATCAACAAAACCAAGTGTAAATAAAGATAATATGGAAAATTATTCAGGAAATAATAATAAAGAGGATTTAAGTGATTCTACTTATTATTATAAAGGACAACAAGATGATGATGATTTTGAAAAATTAGTTTTAATGCCAGAATCATTTGATTTAAAATTAATTAAAAGAATTGTCGCAGTAAATAACCAAAATGTTCCTGAAAGAATTAAAAAAGTCGATGTAAGTAAATTAAACACATTGGATGAAAATGGAAAATTAGTTACAACAGGAGATTATACATTAAATAAAGTACCAGTTGCAGTAAAAAAAGGTGATATTGTTACATATACATTTAGAATATATAATGAAGGAACAATTGATGGATATGCTTCAGAAATAACAGAAGATATCCCAAGTGGTTTACAATTCTTATGGTCAGAAAAAGAAGGTAGTGAATTAGCTAATGATACTACTTTAACAGCAGAAGAAAAAGAAGCAATTGAATTTAACCAAAAATATTTATGGGGAAATTTTGTATATGATGATAAAAAAGAAAATATTATCCAAATTTCAAGTGACTATTTATCAAAAGAAAATGAAGCAACAGTAGGAGAAAATTTAATAACAGCATTTGGAAGTAATGATGGAACAAAAACAGAAAAAGACATTCATTATAAAGAAATTTCAGTAAAAATGAAAGTTATATCAGATAATATAACAGGAACTACAATTAGAAATGAAGCATGTATTTCAGAAGATTCAGATAAAGATGGAAATCCAATAGATGATAGAGATTCTAATCCAAAAAAATGGGTAAAATATCAAGATGATGAAGATTATGATAATATCATTTTAAAATCATTTGATTTAGCCTTAAGAAAATTTATTATAGCAGTAAGTGATGATACTAAAATAGAAAATAGTGAATATTTAAAAAATACAGAGGGTACTTACAAAAGAGCACCAGTTGTAGATACATCAAAATTAAATACAAAAGATGAAAATGGTAAAATAATAACAACAGCTACATATAATCATACAAAAGAGCCAGTAGAAGTTAAGAAAAACGATATTGTAGTATATATGTTAAGAGTATATAATGAAGGTGAAATTGATGGATATGCAGCAGAAATAAAAGACCATTTACCATCAAACTTAGAATTTGTTGATGGAGACTTTAATAAACAATATGGTTGGACAGTATCAGAAGATGGAAGAACAGTAGCTACAAAATACTTAGAAAATGCAAAAATTAATAAAGCAGTAAAAAATGAAAATCCAACAACACCTGAGAAAACATATACATTATCATACAAAGAAGTTCCAATTATGTGTAAAGTGAAAGATACTGCTAAAACAGATGAAAAAATAACAAATATAGCAGATATTACAAAATACTTAGATGAAGATAAAAAATCTGTAATAGATAGAGATTCTGAAGAAAATAACGTAAAACTTCCAAATGATAATAACTTACCAAATTATAAAGATAATGAAACAGGAGATTATATACCTGGACAAGAAGATGATGATGATTTCGAAAAAGTTATAATAAAGAAATTTGATTTAGCTTTAAGAAAACAAATAGTATCAATTAACCATACATATGCAGAAAAAGAAACAGCATATAATGATAGATATGCAAAATTAGATACAGATAAAAAACAAACAAATACAATATATGATTACTATGATGTAGAATCTAACATACCAACTGTAGTAGAAAATGATGTAGTAAAATATTCAATTAGAGTATATAATGAAGGAAAAATAGATGGAACAGCTACTTGGGTAACAGATATATTACCATCAGGATTAGAATATTTAAAAGATAATGAAGTAAATAAAAAATATGGTTGGAAAGCATTTAAAGAATCAAGTACAGACAATGAAAATGCAGTTAAAATTGGAGAAAAATACTATGAAGAAGTAGATTTTGACTCAAAAGAAATTACATTATATGCTACAGACTATTTAAAAGATACAACAATTAAAGCATATACAGGAGAAGGAGAAGCTTCTTATGGAGAAGTATTTATGGCAACAAGAGTAAAAGCTAAAAAAGAAGTTGCAGAAGGTACAGAATATAAATTAAGAAATATTGCAGAAATTGGTGATGACAATGGAGATGACGAAGATTCAGTACCTGGTGATGGAAGCGAATGGAAAGACCAAGATGATGTAGATATAGAAGATTTAAAATTAGTAGAATTTGATTTAGCTTTAAGAAAATGGGTAACACAAGCTATTGTTATAGAAAATGGAAAACAAACAGTTACAGAAACTGGACACCAACCATATGATGATCCTGAGCAAGTAGTAAAAGTTGAATTACATAGAAAAAAATTAAATCAAGTAACAGTTAAATTTAAATATTCAATTAGAGTTATAAACGAAGGCGATATAGCTGGATATGCTAAAGAAGTAAAAGATTATGTTCCTGAAGGATTAAAATTTGTTGCAGAAGATAATCCAGGATGGACAGATTTAGGAAACAACGTAATTTCAACAAACTTATTAGAAAATACATTATTACAACCAGGAGAGTATGCAGATGTTGAAGTTGTACTTACATGGATTAATAGTGAAAACAATATGGGAGTTATGACAAATACAGCAGAAATTTCAAAAGATTATAACGAATACCATGTGCCAGATAGAGATTCTACACCTGATAATAAGAAACCAGGAGAAGATGATATAGATGATGCACCAGTTATGTTATCAATTAGTACAGGTCAAATGAGAATTTACTTTACATTAGGATTTATTGTATTAGTTACAGTAGCAGGTGGAGTTGTACTAATTAGAAAATATGTATTATAGTATTTATGATATAAGAAAGAGTTTGACTTTTAATTAAGTTGAACTCTTTTTAGTAGATAAATAAAAATATAAAAGTCCCAAAATGTTATTTAAGTTTCAGCTTTTTTTGTAAGAGGGGATATATCCATAATTTAAATAATAAATAGCTTGATTGAAGAGAAA
>FR888037.1 GCA_000431335.1 Clostridium sp. CAG:343
TCCTGACAATTATAGATTATAAATGTTTTTTACTATTTTGTCAATAGTAATATCAAAAATTTTTTATTTTTATTTTACAAATATAAAAATTATTCCAACTATAATAGCTACTATTCCACCAACCAATGAAAACATTGCATTCTGGTTTGATTTATTAATTAAGTCTTCTTCTGACTTTGTTGTTACAATAAAAGGTTTCTTCTTATCTTCTGGTTTGCCAATATGTATAGTATCCCCAACTCTAAAAGCTTCTCCTATTACATATAAATTTTGATTTTCTTCTATAGTTTCCTCTGTCATTTTAAATCCTAATGTTTCTGCCCCAAATCTATTAACTGAGAATGAATTAAAATATCTGTAATTACTCAAATTATTCTTTGGTTCAAATCTATCAAATGTCTTTGGTATATCTAAATCACAGTCTACTCCATTTATCTCTAAAACAACATTTTCTTCTGAACTGTCATCTTTCATATATATATCTTGACTAGATTTTTCTTCAGATATTGTATTTTCATGTTTATTTATTCTTGTTTTCAAATTTCCTTCACTATCTCTATACTGTTCTCTTTCTTCAGTAACTTGGGCTAGTTTTGATTTACAATATGCAACTTTTCTATTTGAAAAAGGTGTCTCTATTAAATTGTTAGCAACGATTTTTCCTTTTAATTCTACAAATTCTCTATATTGATCCCCTACTCCAGTAGAATCCATTTGAGTAAACATATCTCTTAACTCTGAAATATTTTTTGTTTGTAAATATTTTATTTCTGTAACATGTGCTTGAATTTTTGGTCTAATATAAAATATTGTTGCCAATCCTCCAACAATTAAGATTATCGCTATTATTATGCTCATTTTGTTCCTCCTAGTTATTGTTATTCATTTCATTTTTTAATTTTTCTAATTCTGCATTTATACTATTTTCTTTATCCATTTGTGCAAATGGATCTGATTCGCTTTCTTGGATTCCTGATACCTCAGAAAATGCATCTGCTTGTGATTCTTTTTGTGAAATTTTTTCTTCCATTTTATCCATTTTAGCAAAAGCACTTTTACTATCCATTCCACCTAATGTTTTTGCCATTTGAGATTTTGCATCAGCCATTCTACTTCTTGCTACAAGCATAGCTTGTTTACTTCTTGCTTCTTCTAATTTTTGTTTTAATACATCTACTTGTGTTTTTATTTCATTTACTTGTGCTTCCATTGAGTTTACCATTTCTTGATATTGTGCAACCATTTTATCTTGTTTTACTTTGTTTTCTAATGCTTGTCTTGCTAAGTCTTCATTTCCTTGCTCCAAACATGTTTTAGCTTTAGCTTGCCACATATTAGATTGTTCCTGAGCTGTTGCTAATTGTTTTTTTACTTGATTACAACTTCCCATTGCTGTTCCTAACCCTTGTGTAGCCTTTCTTAATTGATCTTCCATATCAATTATAATTTGTTTTACCATTTTTTCTGGATTTTCTGCCTTATCAATTAAATCATTGATATTTGCCTTTACTAAATCACTAATCCTTTCAAATATTGCCATTTTAAATTCCTCCATTTTTTCTTTTAATTTCTCTTTTTAAATAAAGTTTTTAATAATAATCCTGTCCCTGCTGCTACCATTCCAAAAATTAATATATAATCAAACATTGAAGTAGTAACAAAATTAATTCTGATACTCATAATAATAGAAACAATAATGAATACCACGCTTAACACTATTAGTATTTTAGCTGCAATAGATTTATTATTAATAAAATACCATATAATACCAATAATAAGTGGTATAGTTACAGTTCCAGAAGATAAATCAAATCCTCCTATTTGCCATACATACCAACTACTATGTACCATCACTCTTTTACTTAACATAAATAATCCAGCACCTAATAACACAATTCCAATAAAAAATTGTAATAGATCATTTCCTCCCGAATCTTTTTCTTCTTGTTTTGGCATTTTTATCTCATTTAATTCTCCTGATGTATTTTTTTCATTTTTATTCAAATTCAATTTCACCTCCTTAATTGTATTCTAAAACTACCACTTTTATTATATAATATTAATCACTTTCTTACAACCTTGTAATCAAAATGTAATATTATCCACGATGTTTCTTTGCTGCATCAACTAATCCCACAAATAATGGTGCTGGCTTATTTGGCCTAGATTTTAATTCTGGGTGAAATTGTCCTGCTATAAAATATGGATGTTCTTTTTGATCTATCTCTACAATTTCTACTAACAAACCATCTGGTGAAGTTCCTGAAACTTTTAATCCAGATTTTTCTAATATTTTTCTATAATCATTATTATATTCATATCTATGTCTATGTCTTTCAGAAATTTCTTTTTTTCCATATAACTTATATGCTAAACTTTCTTCTTTTAACAAACATGGATAAGCTCCCAAACGCATTGTTCCACCTTTTTTATCAATACCTTTTTGTTCTTCCATAATATGTATCACTGGGTTTTTAGTGGTTTCATCAAATTCAGCAGAATTAACGTCTTCTAGTTTTAACACATTTTTTGCAAATTCCACTACTGCCATTTGCATTCCTAGACAAATTCCCAAGAATGGAATTTTATTTTCTCTAGCATATTTAATAGTCTCTATTTTTCCTTCAATTCCTCTATTTCCAAAACCACCTGGCACAACAATTCCATTATATCCAGAAAGTGTATCTTTTGCATTTTCTTTTGTTATTTTTTCAGAATCTACTAAATCAATTTTTACTTTTACATGATTAGCAAAACCCGCATGATATAAACTTTCAATAACTGAAATATATGAATCTTCTAGTTTTATATATTTTCCTACTATTGCTATTTTTACTATATCGTTTTCATCTATTTTTCTTATATCTTCTATCATTTTCTCCCATTTAGAATTATCAGGAATATATTTTTCTAATTTCAAATAATTACAAACTTCTCTTGCTAATCCCTCTTCTTCTAGCATTAATGGAACAGCATACAAGCTATCTGCTGTCTTATTTTGAATAACACTTGTTTTTCTTACGTTGCAAAATAATGATAATTTTTCTCTAATGCTTTCTGGTATATCTGTTTCTGTTCTACAAACTAATATATTAGGCTTAATTCCCAAACTCTGTAATTCCTTTACAGAATGTTGTGTTGGTTTTGACTTTATTTCATTTGATCCAAATATATATGGCAATAAAGTAACATGAATATAAAGAACATCTTCTGGATTTTTTTCTAGTCCTACTTGTCTAATTGCCTCTATAATAGATAAACCTTCTATATCTCCTACTGTTCCGCCTATTTCTGTTATTACAATATCTGTGTCTGTATTTTCAAATCCATATATTTTTTCCTTAATTTCATTTGTTATATGTGGAATTACTTGTACTGTTTTTCCTAAATATTCTCCTTTTCTTTCTTTTTCAATAACATTAGAATATATTTTTCCCATTGTAACACTTGAATTTTGGGTTAAATTCTCATTTATAAATCTTTCATAATGACCTAAATCTAAATCTGTTTCTGCTCCATCATCTGTAACAAAAACTTCTCCATGTTCATATGGATTCATTGTCCCTGGATCTACATTGATATATGGATCAAATTTTTGTATAGTTACCTTATATCCTCTATTTTTTAATAATCTTCCTAGAGATGCTGCTGTAATTCCCTTTCCTAATCCTGATACAACTCCACCTGTTACAAATATGTATTTTGTATTCATTCTCTTCCTCCTATTTTTTCCTAATATATAAAAAAAGATTAAAAAAATGACCTATAAATTTGGTTTTTTTTTAATCTATTATTAGTTTACCACTTATATATATAAATTACAAGTATTACTATTAATTAAATTAATATTTTATTAAGTGCTATTATTTCTATTTTATAATAGCACTTAATCTCAATACCTTATTTTTTTATTGATAATATTTTGTATTTCATAATTCCTGCAGGTGCATTAACTTCCACAACATGATTTTTTCTTGCTCCAAGTAATGCTGCTCCTAAAGGTGATTCATTTGATATCTTATTTTCTGCTAAATTAACTTCTGTTGAACCAACAATTGTATATTCAATTTTTTCATCAAATTCCATATCTAACACTTTTACAATATTTCCAACTTGAACTGTTTCTGTATCAATATCTTTTTCATCTATAATTTTTGCATGTCTTATTTTATTTTCTAATTCTGCAATTTTCACTTCATTTTCAGCTTGTGCTGTTTTTGCTTCATCATATTCAGAGTTTTCTGATAAATCTCCAAATCCTAATGCAACTTTTATTCTATCAGCTATTTCAGCTCTTTTTTCTGTTCTTAAATAATTTAATTCTTTTTCTAAGTTATCAAATCCTTCTTGTGTTAATATAACTTCTTTTTCTTCCATGTTATTATCTCCTTTCGGTTAAAAAATCTTTTAATATATTACGGCAAAAACTAAAATTTGTCAAGCAAATTCACATTAAATTTTAGTCTTTCATCAATTTTTTAGCACCTTTCATATAATCTAGTCCTGAAAAAATTGTTGCTATTGTTTGAATAATCATCATACCTGTTACTATTATATTTAAAATTAAATCTCCACCTTGTAATGTTCCTGAAAAGCATTCTCCAAATGGATTCAAATCAACAAAAGCTAAAATAATCGCTATCATCTGAGTAACTGTTTTTAATTTTCCCCATTTTGAAGCAGCTATCACCTTTCCGCCTTTTTCAACTGCAACTAACCTATATCCTGAAACCATAAATTCTCTAGTTAAAACAATTATTGGAATCCATGCTGGCAATTTAGTCATTTCTACTAACATAGTCATAGCAGCTAAAACTAGTATTTTATCTGCTAATGGATCTAAAAATTTTCCAAAAGTTGTTATTTGATTGTTTTTTCTAGCTAAATATCCATCTAACTTATCTGTTATAGATGCTAATATAAAAATTAAATCTATAATAATCCACGAAATTGGTATTCCTGAAATAGTTCCTGTAATTCCTAAAAAAGGTATTATTACCATAATTGGTACTAATATTATTCGAAATATTGTTAGTTTATTTGGTAAGTTCATTTTTTCTCCTTTCGCCCTTATACTTTTATTTCTTAATTATTCTATACATTATTTAGCCATCTCAATTGCTTTTTGCAATTGTGTATCATCTTTTTCCTCTACTTTTAAAACATTCTTTACACTATCTGGCAATTTTACTTCTTCATCTGGTTCAATTCCCACTTTATTTATTTTTGTTCTATTTGGTGTCAAATATTCTTCTGATGTTATTTTTAATCCACTTCCATCTGGCAATGTTAATAATTGTTGAATTACTCCTTTTCCATATGTTTTTGTTCCTACTATTTTTGCTTTTCCATTGTCTTTTAAAGCTCCTGCTAATATTTCTGATGAACTAGCTGTATTTTCATTTGTTAATAAAATTATTGGCATATCTATAATAGGATCCTTTTCTGCTTTTTCTACTTTCTCTTTGTTGTTTTTATCTACTTCATATAATATAACATCATCTTTGTTTAATATATAATCTGCTATCTGCAATGCTTCGTCAACAATTCCTCCACCATTGTTTCTTAAATCTATAATTAATGACTTAATTCCTTGTTTTTGTAATTCCTCAAATTTAGCTTTAAATTCATCTGCAGTTTCTTCATCAAAAGAAGAGAACTCTATGTATCCTATATTATTTTGTAACACTTTACCTTCTACTGGATTTACTTTTATGCTTTCTCTTTTCAATTCAAACTCTTTAGTTTCTGTACCTCTTAAAATTTCCATTTTTACAGTTGTTCCTGCTTCTCCTTTTATTTTATTAGAAGCTACTGACATGTCCTCTGCTGTATAAGATACACCATCTACTGAGATTATCAAATCTCCTGGTAAAATTCCTGCCTTTTCTGCTGGACTTCCTTTAATTGGTGATAATACCATTATTTTATTAGACTCTGTATTTTTTACCATATAAATACCAATTCCAACAAAATTTCCAGTTGCATCTGCCATATAATCGTCCATATCTTCTTTGGAAATATATTCAGTATAAGGATCATCTAAGCCTTCAATATAGCCTTTTATAGCTCCTTCTTTTAATTTTTCTTCGTCTATATCTCCTAAAAAATATTTGTCAATTAATCTTCTATATTTGCTTAACTCACTTGTTATATCTCCATTATTTTCTGAAGAAACAACTAACTGTTTTCCAAAATTACTGTTAGTAAAATATTGATACATTCCTATTGATGTTACTAAAAAAGTTATAAATGCAACTAGCACTATAAGCATTATAATTTTATAAGCTCTAAATCTTTTCTTTTCTTCCATTTATTTCCTCCAAATTTATAAACTAACTGGGCGGAATTTTTCCGCCCATATAACTTTATTATATGTACTTTATTATTTTTAATTACTATGGTAAATAAATACGCGGATCCACTCTATTAGAATAAGTTCCTGGACTTCTTCTAACCTCAAAATGTAAATGTGGCCCTGTTGAATTTCCTGTAGATCCTACATTCATAATTTGTTGTCCTTTTTTTACTGTTTGACCAGCTGAAACCTTTCTAGATCCATCTTGTCCATGTGCATATAAAGTATATAAACCATTATAATGTGCAATAATAATATAATTTCCATAACTTCCATTTAATCTTGTAGATGTTACTACATATCCATCTGCTACCGCATATACTGGAGCGCCATTAATTCCTGCTGCACCAAAATCCACAGCGCCATGATATTGACCACTAGAATAATACATTCCTGTTGTGATATAACTATTTACTGGTTTTATAAAACCTGATGAACTTGTTGTACTTCCACTTCCAGAAGAACCACTTCCACTTCCACTATTACCACCAGATTGTTGTTGTCTTTTTGCATCCTCTTGTGCCTTCTTTATTGCTACTTGAGCTGCTTTTATTTGACCATCTATAGATTTATTTGCTTGGTTTAATTCATCTATTTGTTCTTGTAATTTCTTTTCATCTTCTGATAATTGAGCAACTTGTTTATTTTTTTCATCTTTAGCAGTTTTCAATTGAATAGACACACTTTGTTTACTTGCTTTTGATGTATTTAATTCATTTTTACTATTTTCCAAATCTATTTTAGCTTTTTCTATTTCTTCTTTTTGTTTTTGTATTTTATCTAGTAATTCTGTATCATTTGTAGTCAATTCTGTTACTAAATAATAATTAGAAATTAAATCTGTAAGGCTGTTTGAAGATAATATAAAATCCAAATAAGAAGTTTCTCCCGCTTCTTGGATTGCCACAAGTCTTGAATTCAATAATTCCTGTTGTTTAGTATAATCTTCCTGTGCTTTATTTAATTTTTCTTGTGATTCTTGAATTTTATTATTTAATTCTTCTATTTTTGTATTCAATTCATCAATTTGCGTTTCATAATCTGAGATTTGAGTATCTAGCTTTTCTACTTCTTGCACTGTTTTATTTTTTTCAGCTGTTACCTCATCTTTTTTCTCCTTTGTTTCATCAATTTTATCTTGGTTTTGTTCTTTTTTATTATTTAATTGATTAATATTAGATGTTGCAAAAACTGTACCTTGTAACACTACAATCCCTATAATTATCATCCCTAATATTTTTAAACTTAATTTTTTCATAAGTTCCTCCTATTTTTATTTTTGGTATATCTCTTTTTTAATTTTGTACTGTATTTTGTGTTTCATTTGTATTCGAATCTTGTTCTTCTTGTTCTGTTTTTGTTCCTGGTATCAAACCATTAGTAATATATGGCATTGGATCTGTAACAACTCCATTTAGTCTTACTTCAAAATGTGCATGTGGTCCTGTTGAATAACCTGTAGAGCCAACCTTTAATATAGATTCTCCTCTTTTTACAACTTGTCCTACTTGTACTAAAATTTCTGATCCATGTGCATATAATGTAGATACTCCTCCTCCATGATCAATTATAACCATATTTCCATAAGCACTATTATATCCAGCTTTTGTTACAATTCCATCATTCGCTGCAATAAAATTAGCTCCTAAAGGTGCACTAATATCAACACCTGTATGTAATTTATATACTCCAGTAATAGGATGAGTCCTCATTCCATATTTAGAACTTATTCTTGTATATCCTGGAACTGGCCAAGCTAATTCACCACCTATATATTGTGTATCTATACCATCTCTTGCAATAGCAAGTATTTCAGCATTTATTTCAGCAAATCTAGTATTATACTCATCTATTTTTTCTTGAATTGATTTTTCTTGATCTGACAATTTAGAGATATAATTTTCTCTTACTGTTTTTGTGTTTTCTAATATTTTTGCTGTTTTTGTTTGATTTACTTTTATATTGCCTAGTTGTTCTCTATCTTTTTCCAATTTATTTTTAGCTAGTTCAATTTCTTCCTTTTTTCCTTGCATATCTTCTAATAACTCTGTATCTTTTGTTGCTAATTCTGTAATTAGGAAATAATTGGATAAAAAGTCTGAAATATTTTTAGAGCTTAAAATAACATCTAAATATTGAGTATCACTTGATTCATAAACTGCAATTAGTCTATTATCTAATAACTCTTTTTGTTTTTTATAATTTTCCTCTGCTTCTTTTAGTTTAGCTTCGACTTCATCCATTGAAGTTTGCAAATCTGCAATTTTAGTGTTTAACTCATCTAATTCTTGTTGTGAAGTAGATATTTTTTCATCCAATTTTTGAACTTGTTGTAAATTTTCTGACAACTCACTTTGTACTCCATCTAGTTGTTCATTTGCGTCATTTAACTGATTTTGCAATTCTTCTCTTTGTGTTTGTAAATCTGTTGCTGTATCTTCTGCGTGTACATATGGAAATACGCAAAAACTACAGATTGCAAAAGCTAAAACAATACATAAAATTTTACGCATGTTTTCTCCTTTATACTTTTAAATATTTTCTCATAGAAATAACACTTCCTAGAGCTCCTATTCCTATTCCTAATAGCATATATACAAATATGATAGAATTAAACATATCTGCAAAACTAATTAGACTCATGTTAATTACTTGCATAAATTGTGAATTTACTAACTGTTCTGCTAAGAAGCTATAAGCCACACCAACAATAACAATAGAAATTATACTTGCAAATATTCCAATAATCATACCTTCAACAATAAATGGCCATCTAATAAATCCATTTGTCGCTCCAACATATTTCATAATTGAAATTTCTTTTCTTCTCGCATGAACTGTAAGTTTTATAGTATTAGCTATAATAAATATAGATATTACTATCAATAACATTAAGATTACTCCTGTTACTATCTTTATTCCATTTGCCAAATTAATCAAAGTTGTTACTGTTTCATCTTTACTTGTTATTTTCTTTACTTGGTCAAAAGTTAAAATTTGATCTTGAACAGTTTTACTTTGGTTTAAATCAGTAAGAGTTACTACATATGAAGCAGTAAATATATTATTTTCTCCTTCGTATCCTTCTAACAAATCTTTTTTATCTCCAAATTTTTCTTTCATCTGATCTAGTGCCTTTTCCTTAGAAACATATTCAATAGTACTAACTCCATCTATTTTTCTGATTTTCTCTCCTAATTCTTCTATTTGTTCTTGTGTTGCTTCATTTTTGATAAAAACTTGTATTCCTTGTGCTGATTCAATTTCTTTTACAAAGTGATTAATATTTTCTCCAAGTATTAAAAATATTCCAAATATAATCATAGTAGCACACATAATCATAAGTGATGCACCAGTTGATTTTTTATTTTTAAATACGTTACTAAATCCTTCCCCTATTAAATATCCTAATCTGTTATATTTCACAATCATACCCACCTTTTTTATCATCTCTAATTATTTCGCCCTTACGAATATGTATAACTCTTTTTTTCATTTTGTCAACAATATCTTTTGCATGTGTAGCAACTACTACAGTTGTTCCTCTCATGTTAATATCATTTAACAAATTCATAATATCCCATGCAGTTTCTGGGTCTAAGTTTCCTGTAGGTTCATCTGCAATTAACATAGATGGATTGTTTACCAATGCTCTTGCCAAAGCCACTCTTTGTTGTTCTCCTCCAGATAATTCATTTGGGTACATTTTTGCTTTTCCACTTAAACCTACTAATGAAAGTACCATAGGTACTTGCCTTCTTATATGTCTTGGTGTAGCTCTTACAATATACATAGCATATGCAACATTGTCATATACTGTTTTATCTGGTAAAAGCCTAAAATCTTGGAATACTACCCCCATACTTCTTCTTAAATATGGAATTCTATTTGGTTTCAAAAATGTTGTGTCTTTTCCATTAATAATAATATTTCCTGAAGTTGGTTCTTCTTCCTTTAAAATAAGCTTTATTAGTGTTGATTTTCCACTTCCTGAAGAACCTACTAGAAAGGCAAATTCTCCTTTATCTATAACAAAATTAGCGTTTTTTACAGCTTTTGTCCCTGTATCATACGTTTTTGTCACATTTCTAAATTCTATCATTTTTTGTACTCCTTACATTACGTTTTTCTATCTATTTATACATATACTTTTTTATTCTATCTAATAATAACAATAAACTTGTTTTTTTGCAATAGTTTTAAAGTAAAAAATGCTAGAAATTTGTCCCATTGTAAAAGCATTTTTCTACAGTAAGAAAAAGAAGAACCTAATCTTCTTTTTAAAGTTTTAGTCTCTTCTATTTTTATAAACTTTCTTGGTGTACATGTCTTACATCTATTCAAAATTTTTTTACAATATCTTTTGCTGTAATTTCAAAGTATTCCATCAATTCTTCTGCTTTTCCAGATTTTCCAAATGTATCTTTAATTCCCATCCTATCCAATCTTACCGGATATTCTTCTGTTAAAACTTCACTAATTGCACTTCCAAGTCCACCTATTACGCTATGATCCTCTATTGATATTAATTTTTCAGTTTCCTTTGCACATTTTACAATCATCTCTTTATCAATTGGCTTTATTGTATGAATATCAACAACTCTTACTTCAATATTTTGTTTTTTTAGTTCTTCTTGAGCTTTAATAGCTTGTTCTACTGTAACACCTGTCGCAAATATTGTTCCATCAGTACCTTCTCCTATTTGAACAGCTTTACCTATTTCAAATTTCTGATTTTCATTATAAATCTGACTTGTTTTCATTCTTGATAATCGTAAATATACTGGTCCATTTATTTTTGAAATCTCCTTCACTGCCCATTTAGTTTGAATATCATCCGAAGTTGACATTACAATCATATTTGGCAAAGTCCTCATCATTGAAATATCTTCCAACATTTGATGGGTAGCTCCATCTTCTCCTACTGTAATTCCTGCATGAGTTGCACAAATTTTCACATTTAAATTTGGATAACAAATACTATTTCTTATTTGATCATAAGCTCTCCCAGCTGCAAAAACTGCAAATGTGCTTGCATAAGGAATTTTTCCACAAGTCGCAAGTCCTGCAGCAGTTCCCATCATATTAGCTTCTGCTATTCCTATATCAAAAAAACGCTCTGGCAATTCTTTAGCAAATATATTTGTTTTTGTTGCACTTGATAAATCTGCATCTAATACAACCACATCCGCATTTTCTTTTCCTACTTCTAGCAAAGCCTCTCCATAACTTTGACGTGTTGCTTTTTTCTCCTTTTCCATATTTCATTCTCCTTTCAAAAATTTCTTTTTTCTTTATTTTTTCAACATAATTCTACATAATATATGAGACACTTGAGACCTGTCCCCTATGTTTCAAGTTCTTTCATTGCTTGTATATATTGTTCTTCATTTGGTGCTTTGCCATGCCATCCTACTTGATTTTCCATAAATGATATGCCTTTTCCCTTTATTGTTTTTGCAATAATACATGTAGGTTTTTCTTTGATATTTTTTGCAACATCAAATGCTTTAATTATTTCTTCTATATCATGACCATTAATGTTAATTATTTGGAATCCAAAACTTCTAAATTTTTCTTCAATTGGATATGAACTCATAACTTCTTCTATTGTTCCATCTATTTGTAAATTGTTATTATCAACTATTACACATAAATTATCTAATTTATATTTATTTGATGCCATCGCAGCTTCCCATATTTGTCCTTCTTCTATTTCTCCATCTCCTAATACACAATAAACTCTATAGTCCTTTTTATTTAGTTTTCCTGCTATTGCCATTCCATTTGCTACAGATAGTCCTTGTCCTAAAGAACCTGTTGTCATATCTACTCCTGGTACTTTATTCATATCTGGATGTCCTTGTAATCTACTATTAATATTCCTAAATTTTTTTAATTCTTCTTTATCAAAAAATCCTCTATTAGCTAAACAACTATATAATGCTGGTGAACAATGTCCTTTTGATAATATCATTCTATCTCTATCTTCCCATTTTGGATTTTTTTCATCTATGTTTAATTCATTAAAATATAGTACTGTTAAAATATCTGCTATTGAAAGTGAGCCTCCTGGATGTCCTGAATTAGCACTATATACTTGTTCTATTATTCCTTTTCTAATTATTCTAGCCATATTTTTTAATTCTTCTATATCTGTTATTTTCACAAAAATCACTCTCCTTTATTATAAACTTAATATAACACAACTTTGTATTTTTTACTATATTAATAAAAATTTTTTATTTTTTTATACAAAATAGTATTGCAGTTTATATTCTTATAATTCTTAACTAGTGAGGAACTTGGCTGCTGGAGGGGTATTATATTTTTATAATTTTATCCTTTTCATTACGTTCAAAAAGAAAATCTAATATAAAAAAACAAGGATTTTTCACTCAGGCTAAAATTTATATATGTATATGGTTTTATAATTTTTAAATATGATTGGAGCAATATTAGAATTTCTTAAATAAATTAATGGAAAATGTTCGCGTCGAGCTTTAGCTCGGACTAAGTGAAAGGGTGCCATTAATTTATTTTAGAAATTTTTATATTGCGTATTGAAGTTGAAAAAATTATAAAACCATATACATATATAAATTTTCCCGTGAACATTACTTATTTTTTTATATAAAATTTTCTATTTTTCTCTCCAATCAAACAGATTGAATTATAAAAATATAATACCCCTCCAGCAGCCAAGTTCCACACCAATTAAAAATTATAAAGTCATATTTCAAAATAGTAGTTTTGTTATATTTTACTTTATGCTATAATATGATTAATTAGGACAGGTACAAATTATTAAATAGAAAGGTTAATTTTATGCTAAATTATATTGAAAATTTAAAAGAAGAAATTATAAAAAACACACAAGAACTAATTCGAATTCCAAGTGTTGGATCCACTTCAAACAATATCAATATGCCTTTTGGAGAAAACGCTAACAAAGCCTTAGAATATGTTTTAAACCTTGGTAAAAATTTAGGATTCAAAGTTAAAAACCTAGATGGTTATTGCGGTTACATAGAATTTGGAGAAGGTGAAGAACTTCTAGGCATAATCGGACATTTGGATGTTGTTCCTGAAGGGGAAGGTTGGACATTTCCACCTTTTAGTGCAACAATTCATGACAATAAAATATTTGGTAGAGGAGCCATTGATGATAAAGGACCTGTTATTAGTTCTTTATATGCTATGAAAGCTGTTATGGAAAATTGTCACGTACAAAAAAGAGTTAGACTAATTTTAGGATTAAACGAAGAAAAAAATTGGAACTGTATAAAACATTATAAAAAAGTAGAAGAATCCCCTACTTTAAGCTTCAGTCCTGATGCAGATTTTCCTTGTATATATGCAGAAAAATCTATTTTAAATTGTTATATAAATATGCCACATTCAAATTCAGAATATGTACCAATTACTATTAAAGAAGTCAATTGTAATAATAACGCTCTAAATGTTGTTCCTAAATCTTGCACTATTGTACTTAAAATTAATGACAAAAATATACCTATATCAAAAATAATCACAACTTCACAAGAAGTCATAAAAAACTTCAATTTTGAAATTGAAGTTTATCAATTAAATGATGTAGAATTAAAACTTATATCACATGGAATCCAAGCCCATGGTGCTCACCCTGACTTAGGAATAAATTCTATTTCTAGATTAATCTTAGTAGTAAATGAAATTTTTAAACAATATAATACAAAAATTGAACTATTTGACTTTTTTCAAAAATATATAAATACAGAATACAATGGAAAATCTCTTGGTATTAATTTCGAAGATGAATCTGGAAAACTTACTTTAAATATTGGTAATTTATCTTTAGAAAACTCTATTTTAAAATTTGGAATGAATATAAGAATACCTATTAATACACAAATAGATATAGTTAGTGAAGCTTTTATTAAATATTGTAACATTTACCCTAATCTAACTTTTACTAATGTACATTCTCAACAAGCTTTATATATTCCAAAAGATACTCCACTAGTGCAAACTCTTTGTAAAATTTTTAATGAAGTAACCCATTCATCTGCCGAACCAATTGCAATTGGTGGTGCGACTTATGCCAGAGCTTTTAAAAATTGTGTATCTTTTGGCCCAAATTTTCCAGGTCAACAAGATATGTGTCATCAAACAGATGAATTTATAGATATTAATAATTTAATGTTATCTTGTAAAATTTATGCTAAAGCTATTGAAGAATTAAGTTCTAAAAAATTTTAATATTTATAAAAAAATAAAACCCCGCCTTAGCCGTTAGATGTCTAAATTTTTAAGGACCTGCTCCTAAAAACAGGTGGGTGCCTACCTAAATATTCATGGGCTTCTCACTATAAAATGTGAGCTTGCACGCCATATTTGAGAGATTCGGCCCCTCTTATCGTGTGTTGGTTCTAAAAATTTAAGTCTATCGTACTATGCAGGGAAAATTATTTACTTTTATTTAATTATTACTTAATTTCTTAAGTTATTTATATTTTAGCATACCTCTATATAGTTTACAAATGAAAATTCTTCCTTAAATACTTCTTCTTTATACTTTATATTATATTATCTTTAATTTTCAAATTCATTCTCTTTATTTTGCATTCTTTTATTATTTGATTTTATTTATTAAATATGCTAAAATAAATTAACTTTGTGAGTTGTAGAGATTTAAGTCTCTACTTTTTTTTATTTTTACATTACATATAATAAAATGCAGAAAAATTGCAACAAACTTCCTAGCAATATAAATAAATGAAATATTGAATGCATATATTTATGTTTTTTACCAAATCCATATAATATTGCTCCTACTGTATATGCTATTCCTCCAGAAACTAACAAAATCACTCCTTTTGCTCCTAATAACTGTGGTAATAAATTTGCTTTTACTATAATGCACCATCCCATAGCTAAATAACATATCATAGAAAATACTCTAAATTTTTTAATATCAATTGAATTTAATACAATTCCTAATATAGCTATCGCCCATATAATTCCAAAAATCATCCAACCTGCAAAAGCATCATAACCTCTTATTGTACATAGTGCAAAAGGTGTATATGAACCTGCTATTAATAAAAATATTGAACAATGATCTAATACTTGGAATACTTTTTTTGAATGTCTCTTAGGACTTAGTCCATGGTAAATACTTGACATGGTATACAATAAAATCATAGTAAATCCATATATTGCTCCACTTACAACTCCATATCCATTTCCATTAATTGCTGCAAAAACGACACATAATACAGTTGCTACAATTCCAAGAACAGCTCCTACAATATGTGACGTCATATTAAATATTTCCTCACCTTTTGTATATGTAGGTAATATTCTATCTTTTAATTTTGTTCTTTTCATTTTTAATTCTCCTTATTTTTTTACTTTATAAGTATACCACAATTTAAATCATTTTGTACATCTATTTTTATAATAAATTATTCTTTTATCTCTTTTGCCAATTTTCCTATAGCTTTTGTTTCAATTCTAGATACATAAGAACGTGAAATCCCCATCATTTTTGCAATTTCGTTTTGCGTTTTAGGCTTATGACCTCCGAAGTCCAAATCTAAGTTCTAAAATTGTCTTTTCTCTATCTTTTAACAAATCTTTCATTTTCTCATATAACAACTTAACTTTCATTTTTATATCTACTATTTCTTCTACATTTCTATCACTGTTTTCTAACACCTCCTGTAATGTCACCACATTATCATCTTTGTCTTTGCCGTATTGGCTCATTTAAATATACTTCTGCTCCCAATTTCTTTGTAGCCCTTAAATGCATTAATATTTCATTATCAATACATCTTGAAACATATGTAGATAACCTTGCTCCTTTTTCTAAATTAAAACTATTAATTCCTTTAATCAGGCCTATACTCCCTATAGATATAAGATCATCTTGGTCTACTTTAGAATTACTATATTTTTTAGCAACATGTGCTACTAATCTTAAATTCCTTTCTATTAAAATATTTCTTGCTTCTTCATCTCCTTTTGCCATTTGTTCCAAGCAATTCTTTTCTTCTTCTGCTGACAATGGCTCAGGAAACAAACTTCCTCCTTGAATGTATCCGAACAACAAATACTGCCGATTTTAAAAACCCTAAAAAACTGTATATACCAGTCATACAAAGTGCTGCTAACATAAATGCACCCCCATCTTTTTCTCATATTGCAATTATATGAATTAAAAAAATAAAAGTGCCTGACCTTCAAAATTTATATTTTTTGAATTTTTTATTTTTTATTTCATAAGTTAAATAATAGAGGTGATTTTTTATGAACTTTTTAGTGAATTGTGTAAAAGGTATCGCTATAGGAGCTGGTGCTATTCTTCCAGGAATTAGTAGTGGCGTACTTTGTGTTATTTTTGGAATATATGAAAAACTTTTAGATAGTATTTTAAACTTTTTTAAAGATCTTAAAAATAATTCAAAATTTCTAACTCCATTAATAATTGGTGCTGGTATTGGAATTTTACTATTTAGTAATATTCTCAATTATTTATTGTTTAAATTTCCTATACAAACAAAATCTGTTTTTATTGGATTAATCTTAGGCAGTATTCCATCTCTAATAAAAGAAATAAATATAAAAACCTCTTTTAAGTCACATTATCTCATCTACTCTATATTAGCATTTATAATTGGGATAGCTTCTGTTATATTAGAAAAATATGTATCTAATTCATTTTCTGCTAATAATTTTAGCTATATATATCTTATTTTCTCCGGATTAATTATGTCTATCGGAATTATTGTTCCTGGAGTTAGTAGCACTATTATTTTAATGCTTATGGGTGTATATTCTACTTACTTGTCATCTGTTTCTTATTTATACTTTCCTGTATTAATACCTATGGGGATTGGTTTAATTATTGGTTGCTTAATTTGCATGAAAACAACAAAATTTTTATTAGACCATTTCTATGCTCAAACATTCTATAGTATTATAGGATTTACACTTGGTTCAACATTTGTACTTTTGCCTAATATTAGTTTTGATTTAAGTGGATTGCTTTGCATTTTGTGTATTTTATTAGGGATTTATCTTTTTAAAATCTTTAATCACTCATAAATATAAAAGATACCACATTTTATAAATTATGTGGTATTTTTTATATTTTTATTTTTTTCTTCTTATTATCCAATCTTTTTCGCATTTAATTGGTAATTTTATTTTTACTTTTTGACCTTTTACTCCTGGACTAATTTCTTGAATTTTTTCATCTGTTTCAGCATCATAAAGTTGTTCTATTTTAAATTCAACTGGTTCAATTTTATTAGGTACAATAATTTCTAATATATCTCCTACTATTAGTTTATTTTTTATTTCAATTGTGGAAAGTTCTTCTTTATATTGTACTACTTTTCCTCCAAATTCATAGTTTTCGTTATATTGCCTTCCACTATATTCTTGTATATCTTTATTTTTTCTATCATTAAAATAAAATGTTGTTAAACCTCTAGTTTTTACTTTCTCTAATTCCTTTAAATACTTTGTATAATCATAATTTTCAGGGTCTTTTTCATAATCATCAATTGCATTTCTGTATGCATTTATCACACTTGCCAAATAATACTCTGTTTTTAGTCTTCCTTCTATTTTTAGGCTATCTACTCCCATTTCAATAATTTCTGGTATTTCTTTTATTAAACATAAGTCTTTAGATGAAAAAATGCTTGTTCCATATTCATTTGTTTCAATAGGCATTAATTCTCCGGGATTGTTCTTTTCTTCAGCATATAAATTATAAGACCATCTACAACTTTGTGCACAATCTCCTAAATTTGCACTTCTACATGCTAGAAAATCACTTAAGAAACATCTACCTGAATATGCAAAACAAATAGCTCCATGAATAAATATTTCAACTTCCATGTCTTTAGGTTTATTTTCCATTATATATTTTAGTTGTTCTTTATTCATTTCTCTTGCCATAATCATTCTTTTAGCGCCATTTTTATACCAGAAATTGCAACTATGCAAACTAACCAAATTTGCTTGTGTACTAACATTAATTGGTACACTAGGTGCATATTCTTTTAAAACATCTATTACTCCTCCATCTGCTGCAATGATTCCATCTGGTTTTAATTTTTCTAATTTTTTTGCCATTTCTATTATTTCATTATATTTTTCATCCCACGCAAATATATTAAGTGTTACATATACTTTTTTTCCTATTTCATGTGCATATTTTATTGTCTCTTCTAAATCATTATCTTGCATATCTGCTCTTGTTCTAAGTGACAATGATGATGTTCCACAATATACTGCATCTGCTCCATACAAAAATGCTATCTTTGCTTTTTCAAATGATCCTGCTGGAGCTAATAATTCTATTGTTTTCATTCTATTCATTCCTTCTTATTTTTTATATATTATATAGCTTGAACCTTAGATTGTCAACAAATTAAGCCCTTTTGATTTTCTTTTTTTAAAATTTGTGGTATAATTAATAGGTAAAAAATTTTTTAAAGGAGTGTTTGAATTGAACATTGACAATTCACAACAATTAGATCTGGAATGTTTTAATAGGCTTTTAAACGATTCGTTTGCAAAAGCAAACTCTGTACCAGACGGACTCAACAAATTCATTGAATCACTGAGCGCTTCTGGAAACAACGAGTTTCTCAAATTGATTCCTGAAATAAAGAGATATTTAATTTTATTAACCTCTCAAAACTTGTTCGAAATGATTCGTTCAAGTATCAGTGATCTTTGGCATGAATTATGTGCCATTTTACCAAATTCCGTCAGAGTGAAATTCATATCTAGACGGAAAAGTGTTGAAAGTGCGTTGAGAAAGATCGTATTAAATCCTTCCCTCGGTAAAGACACAATAAACGACATCTTTGCCTTTAGAATCATTATTGATTCAACTGATGGTGAAGAAAAAAATATTGAATATTGTGAAATTACGAAAAATTTTTGTTCACAATATTTCAAGAATAAGCGAAAATGTAAACTTTTTCTTTTAAAGGATTATATTACTAATCCAAAAAAGAATGGATATAAGTCCATTCATTTGATTTTTAATTTTGATACTGCTTTTAGTGAAAATGTTAAGTTGGTTGCTCCACCATCATTTGAAATTCAGATTCGAACAATGAATATGGATATCGAAAATGAATATGGTAGTGCTCAGCATGCAGCATTTAAAGACACTCAATACAAAAGTGTATCAAAAATAAAATTTGATGTAGAAAAAATAAATATTCCACATTTCCGTGTCATTCAACGCAATGGTGAAAAAATTATTGTAGACAACATTGGATTAGTAAAAGCTCTTCACGTAGAAGAGCGTCACAAAACATTTTAACGATCTAATTCAAACTCTCACCCCCTCGCTATTTTATATTAGTGGGGGCTCTTTTATTTAATTCTGCTAATAGCTAATCCATCTCCTACTTCTAAAATTTCAGTTTCAAGATTTGGATTTTCACTTACTTCCTTTATATATTCTCTTAAATTTCTAACAGCTGTACGTTGTTTATGTTTATTATAATCACTCATCACATAACCTTTGTACAAAATATTGTCTGCAAAAATAATTCCATTAGGTTCTATCATTCTTAAAGCTTCTTTTAGAAAAAACGGATATTTTCCCTTTGCAGCATCTATAAATACCACATCATATTTTTCGTTTAATGTAGGTAATATTTCAACCGCATCACCTTCATAAATATGAATTTTTTCTTCTACTCCTGCTTTTTTTATATTTTCTTTTGCTTCATTAACCCTTTCATTATCTCTTTCAATAGTATCTATTCTTCCATTATGCTCCAAAAATTCAGAAAAACATATTGCGGAATATCCAACAGCTGTTCCTATTTCTAATATTCTTTTAGGTTCTATTTCTTTTAAATATTTTGCTATCACATCTAATGTATCATCCATAATAATTGGAATATGCTCCTCAAGTGCTTTTTGTTTTATATTTTCTATTTCTTGTTTATTCACTTTTTATCAATCCCTTCTTTATTTCTGTAAACAAAAACTTGATATTTTATGTAAAATATGATATACTGAGTTTAGCAAACTTCTTTATAATCCTCATGGACAACAGAGTTTGACTTTTTAAAAACAGTGCAAATGCACCATAGGAGGAAAAAAATAATGAAAAAGGCGTATTTAAAAAATTTAAGTGGTTTATTGGCAAAAGACGGCGTCGAACCAGAGAATATCGAATTAGTCCTTAGTTGGGCTAACTACCAACCGTTACACTTAAGCGGTAATTTGAACAGAGTCACTTTTGAAAAAATCATGGAGAACGATTCTTCAAGGTTAATTTCTTTCATTTTCATGAATCAGAAATTCCCTGGTAATCATTTTGACAATTCCATGAGAAATATCATCGCTTTGTTAAAAAACGATGATAAGACTTGCATCAATTACGGAATTTATTACATTTCGTGATTGATTTAAGATATTAAGCCTCTAAACTCTAAAGTTTCAAGGCGGGTTATTCCCGCCTTTTAACTTGCTTATTATTTACTATTTTTCATTTTCTTCTTCTATCCATTTTTTTAATGTCTCATCATTGAAAACTTCTCTTTTAAAATCTTTATTTTTAAAATCTTTATTAATTATTTCTTTAGCTTTTTCATATCCTACTACTTTATACTGTGCTAAAAAATCAGCTCTTTTCCCATGTTGAGGTTTCTTTTTAGGTTCCTTATTTCTTATTTCTTGATCAATTTGTCCGCATCACTCTTGCCAAACGATCTTGTCTGTATGTACTACTATCTGGTCCATATTTTCCTGTTCTTTTATTTATATATTTACTATTTGCCAATTCAATCACCTTCTCTATAATAATTATAAAAATTATTTATTCCTATTAGCTCTTTCTCTTTCTTTGCTATCTAATATTTTCTTTCTTAAACGAATTGACTTAGGTGTTACTTCTACTAATTCATCATCTTGGATAAATTCAATTGCTTTTTCCAATGACATTTGAATTGGTGGTACAAGTCTAAGTGCTTCATCAGAACCAGAAGCTCTTGTATTTGTTAAATGTTTTTCTTTACATACATTTATCGCCAAATCTTCTCCTCTTGAATTTAATCCAACTATCATTCCCTCATATACTTCTACACCAGGTCCTATAAATAAATCTCCTTTATCTTGAGCATTATATAAACCATATGTTACAGATTTTCCTGGTTCAAATGCAACTATTGTTCCTCTTACTCTTGCTTGGATATCTCCTTTAAAAGGTTCATATGAATCAAATATATGGTTCATTGTTCCTTCTCCTTTTGTGTCTGTTAAAAATTCTGTTCTATATCCAATTAATCCTCTTGCAGGGATTTTAAATTCTATTTTTGTATGTCCTGTTTCTGCTGGCTCCATATTTATCATTTCTGCTTTTCTTCTACCTAATTTTTCAATAACTGTTCCTACTGAGTCATCTGGTACATTTACTACTAGCAATTCTATTGGTTCACATTTTACACCATCAATTTCTTTATAAATAACTTTTGGTCTTGATACTAAAAGTTCAAATCCTTCTCTTCTCATTGTTTCAATTAATACTGATAAATGAAGTTCTCCTCTTCCTGATACTTCAAAAGAATCTGGTGTTTCTGTTTCTTTAACTCTTAAAGATACATTTCTTTCTAATTCTTTGAATAATCTATCACGAATATGACGTGATGTTATAAATTGTCCTTCTTTTCCTGCAAAAGGTCCATTATTTACACTAAATGTCATTGATACTGTTGGTTCGTCAATATCAACAAATGGTATTTTTTCTGGATTATTAAAATCACAAATTGTATCTCCAATATTAATATCTGGAAGTCCTGCAAGTTCTATTATATCTCCTGCTTTTCCTTCTTCTACTTCGACTTTATTTAATCCAACATGTGTATATACTTTTGCAATTCTTCCTTGTATTATTTTATCTTCTTTTCCACAAATCGCAACTGGCATTCCAACTTTTATAATTCCTCTTTCTACTCTACCTACAGCTATTCTTCCAACATAATCATCATAATCAATATTAGAAACTAACATTTGAGCTGGTCCTTCTTCATCACAGTCTGGTGCTTGAATTGTATTTATAATTGTTTCAAATAAACAAGATAAATCAGTTGTTTCATCTGCTAAATCCATTTTAGCTATTCCATTTTTTGCAGAAGCATATACAACTGGGAAATCTAATTGTTCATCTGTTGCATCTAATTCAATAAATAGTTCTATTACTTGGTCTACAACTTTCTCTGGTGTTGCTCCTGGTCTATCTATTTTATTTATGACAACAATTGGTTTTAATCCTAATGCTAAAGATTTTTTCAAAACTTCTCTTGTTTGTGGCATTGCTCCTTCAAAAGCATCTACTAATAAAAGTACTCCATCTACTGTTTTTAGTACTCTTTCAACTTCTCCTCCAAAGTCTGCATGTCCTGGAGTATCTACAATATTTATTTTTATATCATCATGCATAACTGATGTATTTTTTGAAAGAATTGTAATTCCTCTTTCCTTTTCCTGATCATTTGAATCCATTACTCTTTCTGCTACTTGTTCGTTTTCTCTAAATACATGGCTTTGTCTAAGCATTGCATCAACTAATGTAGTTTTTCCATGGTCTACGTGTGCAATAATTGCTATGTTTCTTATTTTTTTGTTGTTCATCTTTTTTCTTTCCTTTCATATAGTAAATTTTAGTAGTTCTTATTAATTGATTTTTACATAACTTAAGACGTTTTTTATTTTAATTCAAAAAACGTCTTTATCTCTTAAAAACTTCTTAAATTATACACCTTTTTCTCTATTTTGTCAAACTAATAATGTTATCCATAATTTCACTTGTTACCTTATCTAAAGTTTCTTTATCTTTTGTTCCTTTGTATTTACTAAAATCTAAAGGCTTTCCATAAGTAATTGTAACTTTCCAATCTCCTTTTTTTCCTCCTTTTATACCACATGGAACAACTTTTGCTCCACTTCTTACAGCAAAAAAAGCAACTCCATCTTTTACCTTTTCTCCTTTTTCTAATCCATTTCTAGTACCTTCTGGAAATAAAGCTAAACAATCTCCATTTTTCAATGTTTTTAAAGATTCTTTAATAGCTACTACTTCTTTTGAGTCTCTTTTTACTAAAATAGCATTAAAAACTACTCCTAAAAAAGCTAAAAATTTATTTTTTGTTAATTCCTCTTTTGCTAAAAATCGTGTATATCTTCCACATGTTACTTCTATTAATGGTGGGTCCAAAAAACTTCTATGATTTCCACAAATTATTATCGGTCCTTTTTTTGGTATATTTTCTTTTCCTACTACTTTTACTCTGTAAACAACTTTGCAATAAATATATATTGCTCCTTTTACAATTCCTCTACCTATTTTTTTAAAAAATTCTTTCATTTTTTCCTCCTGATACAGATTTATTGTTTTTTTACATTTTTTCTTTTATAGTTTCAATTACTTTGTTTACAACTTCTTCAATTGTCATATTTGTTGAATCAATATAGATTGCATCTTCTGCTTTTTTCAATGCTCCTATTTCTTTTTCCATATCATTTTTATCTCTTATTTTTATATTTTCTAAAATTTCTTCATATGGCATATCAATACCTAAGATTTGATTTTGTTTATATCTTCTTTTTGCTCTTTCTTCTGGTGTAGCATCTAAATATATTTTTACTTCTGCATTTGGAAATACATATGTTCCTATGTCTCGTCCTTCCATAATGACATTTTTGCTTTTTGCACATTTCTTAAATATTTCATTTAATTTGAATCTAACTTCTTTTATCGAAGATACAAATGAAACTATTTTTGCAACATCTTTTTCTCTAATTCTTGATGTTACGTCTTTTCCATTTAAATATACTATATCTTTTGAATTTTCCATTTTAAATTCAATTTCTATTTCATCTAGTAAATTTATTATTTTTTCTTTCTCTTTTAAATCTATTCCTTTATTTATTGTTTCTAGTGCTACACATCTATATGCTGAGCCTGAACCTATATTAACAAGTCCTAGTTTTTTTGCAACAAGCTCTGTTACTGTTCCTTTTCCACTACCTGCTGGTCCATCAATTGCTACTATATATGCCATTTATTTTTCCTCCTCTTCTTGTGGTACATAAATATTTTTAGCTACTACATCTAATTCCACAACATTCATCGCTGTTAGTTTTTCAATTTCTTTTCTTGATTTTTCTTTAAATTTATTTAATCCTTCTACAACATTAAATCCATATACTATGCTTACTTCCATATAAATTTTAACACCTTCTCCAAAGTTATCTACTCTAGCTTTTAAAATTTTATGAATGGCTGGTGTTTGGACCGCTAAATATTCTAGTATTTGCCTAAATACTAAATCTGATATTGTGAATTTTCCTAAATAACTAAATGTAGGTCTTATAATTGATTTTTCTGATATGTATGGTTGTTGTCCTTTTCCTTTGGATTTAAAAATCTGAAGTGGATCTAATAAATATCCTGAAAAATCCTTTTTTATTTCAAATGTTGGAACTGGTATTACATGTTTTCCTTCTGTTACCCTGATTCTTCTTGCTGTTTTCATTTCTTCTTCTGTTGCAACATCTGTAATATATATAGTTTCCGAAATTTCTGGCAATCCTAAATTTGCAGCTATTTTTTGTACCATTCCATCTGATGTCCCTAATATTAATATGCTCTCTGGTTTATACTTTTTAAATGCTTTTATAATTGGTTCTCTTTCACTTTCTTCATAGAATAAAGCATGTTTTACAGTTGCTACCTTAGTTGCTGCTTTTTTTGCTGATTCACCTGCTATTACTTCATTTTCTTTTATTAGTAATCCATCGTCTATAATAAAGCTTATTCCTCTTTCACTTGCTATCATTTGTGCTCTATAACTTTTTCCTGTTCCAGATGGTCCAACAAATGCATATACTTTTATTTTATTTATAAATGGTAATTTTATATCTTTTAATAACATTTTTTGTCTCCCTATTTATTTTTACTTAGTTATTATATCATTTTTAATTTTATTCTACAATAGTTGTTTTCTTTTTATGAGACACTTGAGACCTGTCCCTACTGTCTCAAATTTTTTCTTCTTAATTGTCCACATGCTGCATCTATATCTGAACCTAGCTCTCTACGTATTGTTGCAACAATGCCATGGTCATTTAAGTAATCTCTAAATCTCATTATGTTTTCATTTGAGCTTTTGTCGAATTTTCCGTTTTCTATTTTGTTTATTGGTATTAAGTTTACATGGCAATTCATTCCTCTTAGAAGTTTTACTAGTTCTTTTGCATCTTCTAAGTTGTCATTATTGTCTTTTGCTAATGCATATTCAAATGATATTCTTCTGTGTGTTTTTTCTATGTAATCTTTGCATGCTTGTATTAATTCTTCTATTGGAAATGCGTTGTTTACAGGCATCATACTACTTCTTTTTTCGTTGTTTGTGGCATGCAATGATATTGATAGTGTACATTGAATGTTTTCTTCTGCTAGACGTTTTATTCCTGGTACTAATCCACTTGTTGATATACTAATGTGTCTTGCTCCTATATTTAGTCCTTTTGGATTGTTTATTATTCTTATTGCATTTATAACATTTGTATAGTTGTTTAAAGGTTCTCCTATTCCCATAAATACTACGTTTGATATTCTAACTCCTGTGTCTTGCTCTACTGCTAATATTTGTTCTACTATTTCTCCGCTTGTTAAGCTTCTGACAAAGTTTATTCCTGTTGAAGCACAAAATTTACATCCCATTTTACATCCAATTTGAGATGATACACAAATACTGTATCCATGATGATAACTCATTAATACTGTTTCAATAGCATTTTCGTCTAGTACGTCAAATAGATATTTTATTGTTCCATCTTTCGCTTCTTGTTTTCTTAATATTTTAAAATTACAAATGGTATAATTTTGTTTTAATTTTTCTCTTAATTCTAATGATAAATTTGTTATCTCGTCAAAGCTTTTTACTTTTTCTTGATATAGCCATTTAAATATTTGCTCTGCTCTAAATGGCTTTTCTCCTATATTAGCTAATTCTTCTTTTAGTTCTTTTAAATCATAATCTTTTATGTTTTTCACTTTTTTAAATCCTTTCTCTTTTTATATCTAAATATTTTATATATAATTATTTTTTACTCTTCATTTCTTTTGGAATTATTATTTTTGTAGGATTTGGCCTATGTAATTTTGTTAATTCTTCTAATTCCATCTCAAATAAATATTCTTCTCTAAAGAATATTTGATATATTGCTTTTATTATTTTATCAAATTTTGTTTCTTGCTTAATAACTAAACTTTTGGTTTCTAATATTTTTGACATTTCTATCACCTTTGTTTTTATACCAATTTTTATTCAAGTTTTTTATTCATATTTTTTCTGCAATTATATATTTTTTAACATATTTTTTATATTTACATATGAAATTTTCTAATGATAACTTCTTTTACGTCTCTTGTACATAATGCTAAACTAATTATTAAATTTATTATAGATATTCCACTTGCTATTACACTTAAAATCTTGTTTTGAACCATATTTTCTGTTATGAAAATTACTGGTAAAAAGCTAAATAATAGTATCATCAATTGATAAATTACATACTTTATAAATTGTTTATGACTAACTATTGTTAATATCAACATTGCAATATTTGAAGTAATAACTAAAATTGGTATTACCATATTAATAGACCATCCTTTAAATTGTAGCTCAAAATCTATATAAACTGTTAATAGTGAAATTGCTATAGTTTGTAGTAAAACATGTCCTGCAATATTAATATTTTTTCTTATAGAATAAAACAGAACTATCCAAATATAAATAATTCCACCATTTGTTATGGCTGCCCATGGAATTTGTGGAGTTGTTAATTTATTTATTAATACTAATAATATAGCCACTATAACTGATAGCACCACTCCTAATTTTAATATTAAATTACTTTTTTTACTATTAAGTTTCTGAGGATATATCATCTAAAACACCGTTACTTTCTATTTTGACATTAATTCCTTTTTTTGTTAAAAACTCGTAAAACCTTTTTTCAATTTTATTATCATTTAAAATTGATGTAAAAGTAAAAACCATTTTGTTTTCAAAAGTACAACTAGAACATTTTATTTTTTCTACTGATTCTGGTGCAATTAACATCAAAAAATAATCTATATAATCTTGGTATTTTCCTATCATACCGATTCTTCCGATATTAGAATATGTGATTGTTGTATATTTTCTAATTTCAATATAACTTAATCTTACTAATATTGTTTTTAATACCAATGGGACTGCTCTTATTATAGGATTGTTTCCTAATTTAACATTTGCTGACATTGTTTTCATTATTTCTTCTTCATTTAGTCTTTTCTTAAAATCTTTTTTTACAAAGTCTAATATTTTATCAAAAGTATTTAAATTGTCTTTTTCCATTTCCGCTTCTAATGTTATATAAGAGAAAAAGTTTGACATTGTCTTTGATAAAAAATACTTCTTTAAATTTACTGGTATACATACCTTTATTGGTTTTTTTCCTTTATTATTTTTATAATTTTCTTCATATATAGAATAAATTAAAACTGATGCTAAATATTGTGTAATAGTTGCTTCGTTTTTTTTGCTTTCCTTCTTTAATGCTTCTAAATCAATTATTTCATGTATAGCTGAAACAGCACCTAATCTAATTCTTTCTCCTTTTAAAATATATGCTTTTTTTGAAGATGCGTTTGATTTTGCTTTTTTATCATAATTTTTCATATAACTATCTTCTGTGTCGTAGCCTTCTATTTTTCTTACTCTTCTTTCTTCTTGAAATACTTCTGGGTACATCAATTCTAAATAGTTATAAATTATTTCTTTAAAAAATATAGTTCCACTATTTCCGTCTGTTAAAGAATGAAAAATATCTATATTTATTTTCTTTTCAAAATAAGTCACTTTAAACAAATAATTATTATTTGTTTTTGGGTTAATATATTGACATGGATATTCTTTTTCTTCTTCTATTATTGGATCTTTTGGATTATGCTCTAGATAATACCAAAAGAAACCTGCTTTCATTCTAACTTTAAAAGATTGATACGTTTCTAGCGCATTTTGAAGAGCTTTTTCCAACACTCTAGGATTTACATTTTCTTTTAAAACTACTGATAGTCTAAAGACTGTACTATATTTTTTTCCTGCTGATATTGGAAATATTTTTGCTGAGTTGTCTAACCTTCTCCAATATAGCTTTTGTTCCTTTTCTTTTTTCATTTGTTCTCCTTTCTTTAAGAAGATCTCTAATTTTACCTATTCTGCTTGATTTTTTATGGTTTCTAAACAGTCTTGATATCCTTTGTTTGTTAATACTTCTCCACTGTTTTTTTCTATAAACCATATATGTCCTGCATTTTCATATTCTTTTATATTTATTTCTATATTTGATTTTTCTGCCTTTTCTTTTAAAACATATACATCTGGATTTAAAATATCATTTGTTCCTGTAAATATAGTTATATTTTTTAATTTTGACAAATCGCCATCTATTGGATTTACTAAATAATTGTCTTTTCCATCTTTTCCTGCATATCCTAATGCTGCTATTTGTAATTTAAATTTGTTTAGTTGTCTATCTCTTTTTTGAACTTCTGGTATTTTTGGATTTGTTAGTCTTGTATCTAACCAAGGAGATATTAATATTGTCTTTTCTGGCATTTCTATTTCTTCTTGTGAAAGTTTTTCTTCTAATGCTAATGCTAGACCTCCTCCAGCTGAATCTCCCATTACAATGAATTTTTCCATGTCTACTTTGCTTATTATTTCTTTATACAGTGGTTCCATCATATTAAATACTTCTTTATATGTATATTTCGGTGCTAATGGGTAGTCTGGAACAATAACGGTTGCATTTGTATCTTCTACTATTTTTTTTATAAAATCCCAGTGGTCTTTTGTTACTTCTGCCATATATGCTCCACCATGTATATATAATATTGTTTGTTCACTTTTATTTTGCTCTTTTGGATTTACTATAAAAACTTTTCTTCCACTGTATTCTTTAATTTCTACATTGAATATTTCTTCTATTTCTTTTGGATTTTCTGTTTTTATATCTACTGTTTTATAATATATTATTACCACCCCTATTATTAAAGTTATAATTAATAATAGGGCAAGTACACTTTTTATTATTTTCTTTTTCATTTTTTATTCCCTCTGCTAGAATTTTATCATACTATGGTATAAATCTCAAGATATAAATAAAACAGAAAACATTTTTAATTGTTTCCTGTTTGTGTACTCTTATTAAAATAAATGATTAAATTCTCAATTGTTTCTTTAAAACGTATTTTGAAAATGAATGAAAATTTTCTCTAATTAACGTATTTCATTCGTTAATTACTCTTATTTAATTAACACTATATTAAAACTACTTTTCTATTGTTATAGTTTTAGTTTTCACAGAGTTCAGCTCTACAAATATAAAAGTGGGCGAAACGAAAGGTTGCTGCTAGCATTGGAAGTACTGTAGCCGCTGCGAATACTCGTGTAACGGTTGCTGTAGTAGCAACTACCTCCTCGATAAACGCAAGGATTGTCGGAATTGCTACAAGTTTCTGTTGTCCAGTCCCTACAATTTCCTGCCATATCAAATATATTACATTGCTTATCT
>FR888038.1:0-142 GCA_000431335.1 Clostridium sp. CAG:343
CCATAAGATAAAATCGTCGCACCATGTGACGTTAATGATTAAATCAATCTGAAAAGATTGATTTTTTTGTGCGTTATTGCAAAGAAAGGTGTGATGTGATATGATTAAAATAATTAAAAAGAAAATCAATATGAGTGATGAA
>FR888038.1:193-718 GCA_000431335.1 Clostridium sp. CAG:343
ATTGGTCTTGCAAATTTAATAACAGACCCTATCAGATTATTGAAGGTCACCTAAGAATTGTGGAACATACAAATTTAGCGTATGTTGAGCCACACAAAGTAATTATTGGAGATACACTATATTTATTCTTCAATGAACAAAAACATTTTTATATTGGGAATTTAAAGAAGAAAATCCCTATTGCTGATTTATCAGAATACATAGCAAGGCATTAATTAATTGAGAGTTTATATACTCCCATAATATTGGTTTATTTTGTCGTGTAAATAATCAATATAAAGTATAAGGTGTCTTGTTATGTGACACCTTTTTTGGTGCCTTTCATTAAAAGAAAAGGAGGAAAAAGTATGAATAATGAAAGGATGATTGCAGCAGTTTATATTCGTGTTTCAACAGAGGATCAAGCACGAGAAGGATTTTCTTTAGGAGAACAAAAAGAAAAGCTATTACAACTCTGTGCATTTAAAGGCTATGAAGTATTTAAAGTTTATGAAGATGCAGGAATATCTGCAAAAGATATGGAAC
>FR888039.1 GCA_000431335.1 Clostridium sp. CAG:343
AGGTTCCACCTTTGCTTAAATCGGCTCCATATCCATAACCATATATTTTACATACTTCATTTAATTCTTGTTCAATATATAAATATCCTCTTGCTCCCGTTAGTATAAAGTTTTGATTTGAGTCTGTCTTTATCGCATCTTCTGATATTAATTCAATTGTACCATCCTGTTCAACATTTAATACTCTCCATTTTATATTACTATTAGCGGTAAATGTTTGTCCTCCTCCTGTTTCTGTACTTGTATATCCATTTCCATGCTCTGACGCAGTTCCAGTAGGCGATGTATAACTCAATTTACTTTCTTCTACTTTTGTTCCATCTTTGCTCGCTATCGTTGGATTATAATCCACATAGTCTCCTACTTTCACATAATCTTCAACTTTTAAATTATTCACGGCTTTTTGATACTCTTTCTCCATATCTTCGTCACTAGCTTTATATTGTTTCGCTATTTGTGATACCTTCTTATTTTGGTCAATAGATTTATTAGACATTGCAAAATAAGAAACTGTTATAGTCCCTATTAAAAACAACATAGCTGACAATACCATTACTGTAATAGACCCTTTTTCGCTTTTTCTGAATTTTTTTATTATATTCATTAAAAATAGCTCCTATCTTTTGTTAATTTTCTATTTCTGAAAAATATTCATTGATTCGGTTTATTAATTCTTGTTTTGTTTCTTCTATCGTCATTCCTTCTACTTGAGCACCAGCTAAAGTGATATGACCTCCACCACCTAATTTTTCTAGTATTACTTGTACATTTATATCACCTATAGAACGTCCACTAATGCAAATTTTCTCTCCTGTATTTCCTAGAACAAAAGATGCAGTTATATCACTAATCGTTAATAATTCATCAGCCGCTTTTGCACAAATTAAACTAGCTTCTTTTGATGTTTTATCATAAATTGATATTGCTATCGTAGTATTTACAATATCCGCTCTTTTCACAATATCAGCTATTGTATTAAAACTTTTTAAGTCGCTTTGGAACCATTTCTTTACTCTAATAATATCTACTCCACATCTACGAAGATATGCTGCTGCTTCAAATGTTCTAACACCTGTTTTAAAAGTAAAGTTTTTTGTATCCATCATTATTCCTGCATATAAACTCTCTGCTTCAATTGTTTTCAAATTGATTTTAGTTTCTGCATATTGTAATAGCTCTGTTACTAATTCTGCAGCAGAAGAAGCATAAACTTCTTGGAACATAAGAGTAGCATTTTCAATATAATCTGCACTTCTCCTATGATGGTCAACAATCACAATTTTTTTGACTTCTTTTAATAATTCTGGTGCATCTACATAATTAACCTTATGAGTATCTACAACTACTAACAAAGTATCTTCATCTACGTTCTCCATTGCTACTTCTTTATTTATAATAACATCTTCATATTCTGAATCTTTATCTAATTCTCTATTAAAGGCTTTCAATGCTGGAACATCTTCACTGCTTACAATATATGCATTAGTATCTAAAGTTTTTGCTAAACGATAAATTCCCATACAAGAACCTATACTATCCATATCTGGATTATTATGACCCATAATCATAACTTTTTTTGATTCTTTTATTAGATTTTCTAGAGCATGTGCTACCACTCTAGCTTTTACCTTTGTTCTTTTTTCTACTTCTTCAGCTCTTCCTCCAAAAAATTTATATATTTCATTTTCTCTTATAACTGCTTGATCTCCACCACGTCCTAATACTACATCCATAGCACCTTGTGCTGATTCATATTTTTGTTTATCTGTTAAACCTTCGTTTGATACTGCTATACTTAAAGTAAATTGTACCTTTTCTTTTGTATCAATTTCCTTTATTTTGTCTAATATACTAAATTTATCTTCTTTTAAAGTTTCTAAATATCTTTGTTCAAATAAGTAAACATATCTATCTCTGTCTGATTTAATTAGCACTCCATTTGTTAAACTTGCCCAGTCATACATCTTTTTATCAATTTCTGCTGTTACAATTGGTTTTTCACTTGCATCTAAGCCTCTTATCGTTTCTTCATAGTTATCTACCATGATAATTCCAACACAAGACTTTGAATCTTTATATTCTTTTTGAAGTTTTACATTTTCAGTATCATCTATAAAATGTAAAATTATCATATATTCCTTTTTGCCTTTTTTATCTCTGTCTTTGTTTTTAAAATCTACATATCTTCCTATTATTTTATAGATTCTATTTCCTATAGTAATTTGTCTTACAATATCTCTATTTTTCTTATCTTCTCTGCTCTCTATATCGCTTCTTAGTTCTATGCTTAAATCATTCATATATGAATTAATATCAACATCCATAAATTCTGAATTAAATTTTGAACTTTTCCATATTATGTTTCCATCAGTCTCCATTATAATAAGAGGGAAAGGAGAATTAATTAAGCTTGTCTTAGCTGCTGAATCTACTGTTAAAGTTAGATCTTGCAATGTCTCTGATATTTCACTTTTTCTCTTTCGATTTGCATAATAAGTATATCCAACTATTGCTAAATATACTATAATACTAGTTATTATTAATTTATTGTTTTCAACACACATAATAATTAATAAAACTAAAATAATTGCTAAATAAATTTTAGTTCTAGATATGAATGTTTCAAATACTTTTCTATTATTATTTTGCATAAATTTCTCCTTATACTTATTCTATTATATTTTACTAGCAAATAGCATATTTGTCAAGAAAATCAATAGTTGAGTTTTTATTCCTGTTACAGTTCATTAAGAAATGATTATGTTGTCCAAGCATTGGTTCCAACTATAA
>FR888040.1:0-51003 GCA_000431335.1 Clostridium sp. CAG:343
TTTTTCATTCCAATCAAACGTCATTAAATAAAATTTAAGTATTATAGGGAGAGCTAAAGTCTGGACATTATAATTGATTCTTACTAAATTATAATTATAAATATAAAAAGAAAAAATGTTCGTAAAAAGTATTGACAATTTTTAAAATTGTATATACAATAAAAGCGAACATTTTTTTAGTAAAAATTTTTAGGAGGTATAACATGATAACAACATTACATATAAAAAATATAGGAATAATAGAAGATTTAACAATCGATTTAAACAAAGGCTTAAACGTATTAACAGGAGAAACAGGAGCTGGAAAAACATTAATTATTGATTCTTTACAAATTATATCAGGAGGAAGATTTTCAAAAGATATGATTCGTAGAGGAGAAAACAATTCTTTTGTTGAATTATGCATGTATGATCCTAAAAATGAAAAATCAGAAGACGGAAATATAATTGTTTCAAGAGAGATAAATTTAAATGGAAAAAATATGTGCAAAATTAATGGAAGAATGGTAACTGTAAATGAATTAAGAACATTTATGAAAGAATTTATTGAAATTCACGGTCAAAATGATAACCAAAATTTATTAGACAATAAATTACATTTACAATATTTAGATGGATTTATAGGAGAAGAAATAGAAAGCAATTTAAATAAATATTATGTTTTGTATGAAAAATATAACAAAATAAAAAGTGAATTAAAAGCCAATTATGGTGATGAAAAAGAAAAACAAAGGAAATTAGATTTGCTAAAATATCAATTTGACGAAATAGAAAAAGCAGAATTAAAAACAGAAGAGGAATACGAATTAGAAGAAAAAAGAAAAATAGTAATGAATTCTGAAAAAATTTCGCAAAATTTGCAAGAAGCTGAAGGATTAATAGCTGATAATGGAATTGATAGTATTAGTATGGCTATTAGGGCTTTAGAAAAAATTGAGAATATTGACGAAAAATACGAAAAAGTATCAGCTAATTTAAAAAATATATATTATGAATTACAAGAACTTACAAGAGATATAGAAAATTATAATAGTGATATTTATTTTGATGAAGAAGAACGAAATTATATAGAAGAACGTTTAGATTTAATACATTCATTAAAAAGAAAATATGGAAATACTATTGAAGAAATTTTAAATTACAAACAAGAAATAAAAGAGGAGATAAATCGTATTGAAAATTTAGAAGATTATACAAATAAATTAAAAAAAGAGTTAAAGAACGTTGAAGACCAAATGAATATTATTGCGCAAAAAATGCATGAGGAAAGGAAAGAGAGTGCTTGTAAGTTAAGTGAGGAAATTAATGAAGAGTTAATTGATTTGGAAATGAAAAATGCTAAAATAAAGGTGAATGTAAGTTATTTAGAAAATGGCTACCTAAAAAATGGAAAAGATAAAGTGGTATTTTCTATTATTACAAATGTTGGAGAAGAAGAAAAAGAACTTTCAAAAATTGCATCTGGAGGAGAAATGTCAAGAATAATGTTGGCAATTAAAAAAGTTTTAGCTGAATCTGATAAAATGCCAGTGTTAGTATTTGACGAAATTGACACAGGAATTAGTGGAAAAGCTGCAAATGCAGTTGCTAAAAAATTAAAAGCAATTGCTAAAGAACATCAAGTAATGTGTATATCACATTTACCAAATATTGCTGCAAATGCAGACCATAATTATTTTATTAGTAAAGATGTAAATAATAATAGAACAAAGACTAAAATACGATTATTAAATGAAAATGAAGTAATAGAGGAAATTGCAAGAATTTCTTCGGGAGAAATAAATGAAGTCTCTTTAAAATATGCAACAGAATTAAGAAACAAAAAAGCTTCATAATTAAAATTAAAAATTAATTGATTTAAAGTGTTTACGTATTTAATACTTGGTACATAATATATCTAAAAAAAAGGAGGAAAATTATGAAAAACTTTTTAGGTATTAGAGATGTAAAAGCACTTCAAATTTTAGATTCGAGAGGGAATCCTACTATTCAAGTAGAAGTAATTACGGAAGATGGATATGTTGGAAAAGCATCTGTACCATCTGGAGCATCTACTGGAAGCTTTGAAGCGGTGGAATTACGTGATGGTGATAAAAGTAGATATTTAGGTAAAGGAGTAGAAAAGGCTGTAGAAAATGTTAATAAGAAAATAGCGAAGGCAATTATAGGAATGAATGTATATGAACAAAGAAAAATTGACGAAGAAATGATAAAATTAGATGATACTCCAAATAAATCAAATTTAGGAGCAAACAGCATTTTAGGAGTTTCTTTGGCAGTAGCAAAAGCTGCATCAAATTCATTAGGGTTAGATTTATACCAATATATTGGAGGAATAAATGGAAAAGAATTACCTATTCCTATGATGAATATATTAAATGGAGGAAAACATTCAGATAATAATATAAGTATACAAGAATTTATGATTATGCCTATTGGTAACATTACCTTTACAGAGAGAATGAGAAGAGGAGTTGAAATTTATCATACATTAAAAAAGGTATTAAAAGAAAAAGGCTATAGTGTAGGTGTTGGAGATGAAGGAGGATTTGCACCAAACTTAGAAAACGAAGAACAAGCTTTAGATATTATAATAGAAGCTATAAGAAAAGCTGGATATGAACCGGGAAAAGATATAAAATTAGCACTTGATATTGCTAGTACAGAAATGTATGAAGAAGCAAAGAAGATTAATAAACAAGGATATTATTTTTGGAAAACAAAACAATATAAAACACAAGAAGAAATGATAGAATATATTGTAGAATTGTGTAATAAATATCCTATCTTTTCTATTGAAGACGGTTTAGCAGAAGAAGATTGGGAAGGATGGAAAGTATTAACTGAGAGGTTAGGAAATAAAGTTCAATTAGTAGGAGATGACTTATTTGTAACAAATCCAAAAAGGTTAGGAAGAGGAATTGAAAAAAATGTTGCAAATGCCATATTGATAAAACCAAATCAAATTGGAACATTAACAGAAACTTTATATACAATACAAAAGGCAAAACAAAATGGATATAAAACAGTAATATCACACAGATCAGGAGAGACTGAAGATACTACAATAGCTGATATAGCAGTAGGAGTAAATGCTGGCCAAATAAAAACAGGAGCACCTTGTAGGACAGATAGAGTTTCTAAATATAATAGGTTACTATATATTGAAGAAGAAATATAATAAGTTATAAAAATAAAAAAGAACAAATTATTCTTTTAGTATAATAATTTGTTCTTTTTATATAAATAGATTTTATATATTATTTCATTTTTCTATTAATAATTAACAACTTTGCTGTTGAGAATATAAGGATACTAATTGCAACAATACTTCCAGTTACTATAAATGTTGTTATACCTGCCTTTGGTAAAGTTGCTGGTGGTTCAGTAAGTTTTAACTTAGGTGATATATCAGATGTTTTAGTTTGCTCTTTGTTATCATAGTCTTTATAAGTAATATCAACTTTTTGATTTGTATTTAATATTTTGTCAACGATTGAACTATCAAAATTTTCTTTTAATTTTAATTTGTATTGAACAGTTGCTGTTTCTCCATTTGCAAGTTCTGGTATTGTCCAAGTAATAGAATTATTTGATTTATCAACTGTTGCTGATATTGTTCCAATATTTGCTTCTGATACATATGCAAAATCGAAGTTATTAATTATTTCTGCTGGGAAGTAATCAATAATTTTAATATCTTTTAATGTTTTATTTTCTGGTATTAAAGAATTATAAATATCATTTTTTATTATTGATTCTACTTCATTATCTGTTACATAATAAAATTTTCCAACAGTAGGGTTTGAAGTTGTTCCAAATATTTCTTCAATAATTTCACCAAATGATTTAGTTGTTGTAGCTGGAATATATTTTTCATCATCAATTCCAGTTAGCATTGTTATTACATTTATATTACTTTGTTTTAATTGTTGTAATTTTGATTTCGTTTTTGAAATAACATCATCTGAATAATAGTTTTTATCATAATTTAAAGCAACATTAGGAACACCATCTGTTAAAACAATCATATATTTATTATTATCGGTTTTTGTAAATTGTCCACTTGCTAAATCTAATCCGGATTCTAAGTTTGTTCTAGGACCATCGGCTTTTATGTTTGAAATCGCATTGTTTAATTTAGAAATATCATTACTTAAAGAAGAAACTAAATTAGCATCTTCAGATGAGCCTTCTTTAGATATATCTGTATTAGTAGAAAAACTAACAATTCCTATTTTTAATTCTTCGTTATCTTTTAAAAGATTAGAAACTAAAGTTTTAGCAGAGTCAAAGATTAATTCTTTTCTTGTTTTAGTTCCATCAACAGTATTATTCATACTATCTGAATTATCTAAAACTAACATAATTTCTCCTGTAGGTTTATTTACAACTTCATCATTTTTTACTTGTAATTGTATAGTTACTTCTTTATTGTTTAAGTCTTTAGAAATTAGTTTTTTCTCAAATTTTGAGTTTTCACCTAATTCAATAGTACAAACTGGTTCTTCTACAACGTTCATAGTTACAGTACTATAAGAAGCAAAAGATAAGTTCGTTAATAAAATTAATATTAAAAATAATGAAATAAATATTTTTCTTTTTATATTCATATAACTTCACTCCTTCATATAATCCTAATATATTTTAACATAAGATAAAAATAAATACAATAATTTTAATAAAAACAAACAAAAAGTATTGAAAGAATAGGCAAAATATGTTAAAATAATAACTGTGATAAAAAAGAGCCAATTAAAAAGCATAGTAAATCTATTAGAAAAATATTCAAGAGAAAATGATCTAGGCTGGAAATCATTTATATTTTGTAGATTGAAATTTCACTTTTTAGGTCTTTTTCTGAAAAGAGATAAGTAGGAAAAAGCGGTTGAACCGTTAAAACTATAATGAGGTTAGATATTAAACTAATAAAATTAGGTGGTACCACGAAAGATAAGCCATTTCGTCCTATGTTATATATAGGATGAATGGCTTTTTAGATGGAAATTAAATTTAAAATAAAATTTAATAAAGGATGTTGATGAAAAATGAAAGAAACTAGTAAATGCTTGGAATATTATTTAGACTCTAAGGTCTATAATTATGAAGATGTAGAAAAGAATATTGAAGAAACTAAAAAAGATTTTCCAAAAAAGAAATTTTCTGTAAATGTAACGACCAATTCATTTGGAATGTATGTAATTACATTTAATTTTGAAAATAAAAAAACTTGGTTTTCAAAGATTATACTTTATTTTAAGAGAAAAAAGACATTAATGTTACAAGATGCAAATGGAAACAAGAAAGATAATTTTGGAAAAGAAAAAAATAGACGATTAGAAAAGGCTTATAAAAATCAATATGGAAAATACAAGAGCACAGGCATTTATAAACCATATTAAAAGGGAGGATATTTTTAAATGAAAGAGCAAATCGAAAAAATTAAAGAAAATTCAAAACAAGAAATAATGAAATGTGAAAATATTAAAGAACTAAATGAAATTAAAGTAAAATATTTAGGTAAAAAAGGTGAATTAACAGTTGTATTAAGAGGAATGGGAGCTTTAAGCCCAGAAGAAAGACCAGTAATTGGAAGCTTAGTAAATCAAGTAAGAGATGAACTAAGTTGTTTAGTTGAAGATAAAGAAAAACAGTTAAAAAAAGAGGAACTATTAAAAAGATTAGAAACAGAAAATATAGATGTTACAGAACCTAGTAAAAAGGTTGAATTAGGATCATTACATCCAATTACACAAATAATTAGTGAAGTAGAAGATATATTTTTAGGAATGGGATATGAAATTGCAGATGGCCCAGAAGTAGAAAAGGCAATTTATAATTTTGATAAATTGAATACACCACCAGATCATCCAGCAAGAGATATTCAAGATACTTTTTACATTACAAATGATATTGTGCTTAGAAGCCAAACATCTCCAGTACAGGCAAGAGTAATGGAAAATAAAAAGCCACCAATAAAAATAATTTGTCCAGGAACAGTTTATCGTTCTGATAGTGTAGATGCTACACATTCTCCGGTATTTCATCAAATAGAAGGTTTAGTAGTAGACAAAAATATTTCAATGACAGATTTAAAAGGAACATTAGAGATGTTTGCTAAAAAGTGTTTAGGAGAGAACACAAAAATAAGATTTAGACCACATCATTTTCCTTTTACAGAGCCAAGTGCTGAAGCAGATGTATCTTGCTTTGTTTGTGGAGGAAAAGGTTGTAGAGTATGTAAACAAGAAGGATGGATTGAGTTACTAGGATGTGGAATGGTTCATCCAAATGTATTAAAAAATTGTGGAATTAATCCAGAAGAATATTCAGGATTTGCCTTTGGATTTGGTGTAGAAAGAATAGCAATGGCGAAATTCGGGATAGATGATATGAGATTGTTATTTGAAAATGATGTAAGATTTTTAAAACAATTTTAAAAAATAATTTGAAATAAAGATTTATTTCTTATAAGGAGTGTTAAGATAATGGGATTTTTTAATAAAAGACCAAAAAAGGAAAAAGTATATTCAATAAAAGAAACTAAGGAATTTATAAGCAGAAATCCAAATTATACAGCAATAGAAACAATAGGAGGATTTAAATTAATACCAGATGATAAAGCTGATGTACATATTAAAACAATTAGACAAAAAAGAAATGATTTTATAGAAGGACTTTCCATAGGAGAAGAATCTAAAAATTTAGAATATGCTTTTAGGGAAAGTAGCCAAGTTAAAAGAGAATATACAAATTATGAAAGATAAAAGTAAAAGAGAAAGGAAAGAAATCAAATGAAAGCAAGTGTTGAATGGTTAAAAGAATATAGTGATATTGATGTTGATAGTATAAAGCTAGGAGATATTTTAACAATGACAGGTTCAAAAGTGGAAACAATTGAACAAAAGGGAAATGATATAAAAAATGTTGTTGTTGGAAAAATACTTGAAATAAAAAAACATGAAGATTCTGATCATCTTGTTATAACTCAAATAGACTTAGGAAATGAAAAAGTCCAAATTGTAACAGGTGCAAATAATATAAAAGAAGGAGATATCGTTCCAATTGCAAAAGATGGTTCAGAATTACCAGGTGGAGTAAAAATAAAAAAAGGACTTTTACGTGGAGTTGAATCTTGTGGTATGATGTGTTCTGTTGGCGAATTAGGATTAGATATAGAAAATTATCCTGGACAAATTGAACATGGAATAATGATTTTAGATAAAAGTCTAGAAAAAGAATTAGGTCAAGATATTGTTGATGTTTTAAAATTAAAAGAAGATATTATAGATTTTGAAATTACACCTAATAGACCAGATTGTTTGTCAATTGAAGGGTTAGGAAGAGAAACAGCTGTATCATTAGGAAAAGAATTTAAAAATCCTAGAAAAAATATAGATGAGTTAAAAGTAGAAGACAAGAAAAATATAGAAGGATTAACAGTAGATATTACAGCACCTGATTTATGTTATCGTTATATTGCTAGAATGGTTAAAAATGTTAAAATAGGTCCTTCACCAGATTGGATGCAAAGAAGATTGAAAGCTTGTGGAATAAGAAGTATTAATAATATTGTTGATATTACTAATTATGTTATGTTAGAGATGGGGCAACCAATGCATGCTTTTGATATTGAATCAATTAAGGGAAAACATATTACAATAAGAAGAGCAAATGATGGGGAAAAAATAACTACATTAGATGAACAAGAGAGAAAACTTGATAGTAATGACTTAGTAATTGCAGATGAAGAAAAAGCAGTTGCAATTGCAGGAGTAATGGGTGGATTAAACTCTGAAATAGAAAAAGATACATCAACAGTTGTATTTGAGTCTGCAGTATTTAATGGTGGTAACATAAGAAAAACAGCTAAAAAAGTAGGACTAAGAACAGAGAGCTCTTCTAGATTTGAAAAGGGATTATCTTCTGAAAATGCTTTAAGAGCGATAAACAGAGCCATAGAATTAGTAGAATTAATTGGTGCTGGAGAAAAAATAGAAGGAAAAATTGATATTTACCCAACAAAGCAAAAAATAAATGAAATAAAATTTGATGTAAATAGAATTAATCAATTATTGGGAACTAACATAAGTAAAGAGGACATGACTAATATATTAGAAAAGTTAGAAATCAAAGTAGAAGGCGATAAAGTAGTTGCTCCATACTTTAGAATGGATTTGCAATGTGTGGCAGACATAGCAGAAGAAGTAGTAAGATTTTATGGGTATGATAAGTTAGAGACAACCTTGATTAAAGCAGATACAACATTAGGAGTAAGAAACAAAGAACAAAAAATAGAAAGTAAAATAAAACAAACTCTAGTAAACAATGGATTTTCAGAAATTTATACATATGGTTTTGTAAGTGAAAAAGACTTAGAAAAATCAAATATAGACAAAGAAGTAATAGATAAATCAATTACTATAATTAATCCATTGAGTGATGAATATAAATTGATGAGACCCACAACAATTCCTAGTATGATGCAAATTTTAGAGGGAAACAATAATAAGAAAAATTTAAATGTAAAACTATTTGATATTTCAAGAAGTTATAAAAACATGAACGAAGAAATAGAAAAAGGAGAAGTACCTTTACAAGAAAACATTTTAACAATTGGTATGTATGGAGATAATATAGATTTTTATGTATTAAAAGGAATAATAGAAAATGTTTTAGAAGAAGCGGGAGTTAGTAAATATGATATAGAAAAAGAAACTAAAAATGGTTCTTATCATCCAGGAAGATGTGCTAACCTAAAAGTAGGAATTGATATTATTGCGACAATTGGTGAGGTACATCCAGAAGTTTTGATGAATTATGGCATCGAAAAAAGAGTTTATTTAGCAGAAGTTAATATTACAAAGATTGTAAGATATGCTAAGTCAAATAAAAAATATGTAGAAGTACCAAAATTTCCAGCTGTGGAAAGAGATATAGCAATGATTGTTAATGAAGATGTTGAAGTTGGTCAAATTGAAAAAATAATTTCTAAAAAAGCTAAAAAAATATTAGAAAGTATTAAATTGTTTGATATTTATAGAGATGAAAAAATAGGAATTGGAAAGAAAAGTGTTGCTTATAGTTTGATTTTTAGGGATAAAAAGAAAACTTTAAGTGATTCTGAGATTACTAGTGTTATGGATGGTATTGTTGCTGAATTAGAAAAAACATTAGGAGCTACTTTAAGAAAATAAATAGTTATAAGGTTAGTAAATGATAAGTATAATTGTGCTCGCAACAGCGGCAATATGTAGTTAGTGTAGATGTTTCTTGTTTGTATTTAAAAAGATTATTTTATAATTGAAGAAGATAAGGCTGTAATGTGACCTCATCTTCTTTTATCTTTTGTATATTAAATTTATCTAAAGTATCTTTACCATAGAAGAATTCAAATGCTTCGTATAGAGTCTTTCCTCCAAGAGATTTTCTTGGCACGGAATTTATGTGTGAGAACATTAAGTCAATCTTGTTCTGCGTCAAATTTGACATAGATTTTTTCTTTAGTATAATATCTCGTATAAATTCATGATTATTTTCTCCATGTGGCTTCTGGCTTGGCATTTGTGCATCACAATAAAATATATTACTTCTAATTTCACCTGTTTCTGCATTTACTTCAAACTGTTTATTTAGTAAATTTACTAAAAACTATTGACAAATAAGCTAAAATAGTGTAAAGTATATTAGCATTACAAAAATATGTAATGATTTCAGAAGAAAGAGGTAATAGCTATGGAGGAAAAAGTAAAAATTAGTATGTTATGCCAATTATATGGAAAACTTCTAACAAAAAAACAATTTGAATTCATAGATGATTACTATAATAATGACTTGTCATTATCAGAAATTGCAGAAAATCATAATATAACCAGACAAGCTGTTAGGGACATCATAAAGAAGGGGGAAAAGAAACTTTTCGAATATGAAGAAAAGTTAATGTTTATGAAAAGGATGTTAAATCAAGAAAAAAGAATTGAAAAAGCTTTATCAGAATTGACAAAAATACAAAAAGATTCTTCAGATAAGCAGGTAGTAAGCGTTTTAGAGAGTATAAAAAAAGAATTAAACTATTTAGTATAATAAAAAGTTAAGAATAGGAGTTGAAATTATGGCTTTTGAAGGTTTATCTTCTAGATTACAAGAAATAACAAGAAAAATTAGAGGAAAAGCAAGAATTACAGAATCAGACTTAAAAGAAATGTTAAGAGAGGTTAAACTTGCACTTTTAGAAGCTGATGTTAACTATAAAATAGTAAAAGATTTTATAGAAACTGTTCGAGAAAAAGCACTTGGTCAAGATGTATTAAAATCTTTAACACCAGGGCAACAAGTTGTAAAAGTTGTAAAAGACGAGTTAGTAGAGTTACTTCGGAGGAACAGAGAGCAGAATAAATTTTACTCCTAATCCACCAACAGTAATTATGCTAGTTGGACTTCAGGGGTCTGGTAAAACTACAACATCAGGAAAACTTGCTAATTTACTTAGAAAACAAGGGAAAAATCCTTTGTTAGTAGCATGTGATGTATATAGACCAGCAGCTATAAAACAATTACAAGTAGTAGGTAAACAATTAAACATTCCTGTATTTGCAAATGAAACATCAAAAGATGTAGTTCATATAGCAAAACAAGCAATGTCAACAGCAATTTCAAAATTAAATGATGTAGTAATTTTAGATACAGCTGGACGATTACATATTGATGAAGCTTTAATGGATGAACTAAAAAATCTAAAGGCTGGAATTAAACCACATGAAATTTTGCTTGTAGTTGATAGTATGACAGGTCAAGATGCTGTAAATGTAGCAGAAAAATTTAATGAAGCATTAGGAATTGATGGAGTAGTATTAACCAAGTTAGATGGTGACACACGTGGTGGAGCTGCATTATCTGTAAAAAAAGTAACAGGAAAACCAATTAAGTTTGCTGCAACAGGTGAAAAATTAAGTGATATTGAAGTATTTCATCCAGATAGAATGGCACAAAGAATATTAGGAATGGGAGATATATTATCTGTCATTGAAAAAGCTGAAGAATCATTTGATTTAGAGCAAGCAGAAAAATTAGAAAAGCAATTAAGAAAAAAAGAATTTGACTTAGATGATTATTTATCACAAATAAGACAAATAAAAAAAATGGGTTCGTTTTCATCTTTATTAAAAATGATTCCAGGAATGAATCAATTAAAAGATGTAAAAATAGATGATAAAGAATTTGTAAAAATTGAGGCAATGATATGTTCTATGACAAAAGCAGAAAAAAGAAATACAAAACTTTTAAATGCGAGTCGTAGACAACGTATAGCAAAAGGTAGTGGAACAACAGTACAAGACATTAATAAATTCATTAAGTCATTTGAAATGACACAAAAAATGATGAAAAAGATGAAAAGCGATAAAGGCGGAATGAAAAAGTTGATGAAAGGCATTGATGAAAATACATTAAAAAACTTTAAGTTCTAATTAAATTATGTTATTAAATTTTAAGTTAACTGTTTAAGCTTTGCTTGTCACAGATAACTTATGCAATTGAGCAAAGCGAGATTGTAGATAATAGAAATGAAATTTTCAGGAGGTGAAATAAATGGTAAAAATTAGATTACAAAGACAAGGAAAGAAAAAAGCTCCATTCTATCATATAGTTGTAGCAGATTCAAAATCTCCAAGAGATGGAAAAATCATTGAACAATTAGGAACATACAACCCAATGACAGATCCAGCTACAATTGTTTTAGATAAAGAAAAAGTAGAAAAATGGATTAAAAATGGAGCAAAACCAACAGATACAGTTAAGGCTTTAATTGAAAAAGCTTAATGTTAAAACAAATAAAACTTAAACAAGGAAGGAATACGACCATGAAAGAAGTTTTAAAAACCATTATTTCAAATTTAGTAGATAATGAAGAGGCTGTTGAAATAAACCAAATAGATAGTGAAAAATCAATTACATTTGAAGTAAAAGTAGCAGAAGCTGACATGGGAAAAGTAATAGGAAAACAAGGAAGACTTGCAAAATCTATTAGAACTGTAATGAAAGCAGTAGCAGCAAGAGAACATAAAAAAGTGTCAGTTGAATTTATAGGATAATTGGAGTATTTTATATGACAAAATATCTTGAGATTGGTCAAATTGTAAATACATTTGGAATCAAAGGAATGGTAAAAGTAAAACCATTTACAGATGACAATAAGCGATTTGATAGATTAGAAAAAGTATATATTAAAAATAAAGAAAAATTAAAAGAATATCAAATAGAAGAGGTAAAGTATCATAAAGATATGATATTAATCAAATTCAGAGGAATAGAAAATCCAGAACAAGCAAATTTATTACGTAATAGTTACTTAATGATTGATAGAGAAGAAGAAAAACCTCTTGAAGAAGGAACTTATTATATAGTAGATATGATAGGAATGGACGTATATACTGATGAAGGGGAAAAACTTGGAAATATAGAAGATATTTTTAATACAGGTAGCAATGATATATACGTAGTAAAAAGTGAACTAGGAAAACAAATACTTTTACCTGCAATTAGTGATGTGGTAAAAAACATTGATATGGAAAATAAAAAAATGGTAGTTCATTTAATATCTGGACTAATTTAATGGAGGAAAAAATGAAATTTGATGTTTTAACACTTTTTCCAGATATGTTTGAATGTTTAAATCAAAGTATTATTGGAAGAGCTAAAGAAAAAGAACTAATAGATATTAATTTGATAAATATTAGAGATTTTTCAAATAATAAACATAAAAAAGTAGATGATACTCCATATGGTGGAGGGAGTGGCATGGTAATGATGCCAGATGTAGTATATAGAGCTTATGAATCTGTTAAAACAAAAGATGCAAAAGTAATATATATGACACCACAAGGAAAAAAATTAGACCAAAAAAAAGTAGAAGATTTAGCAAAACAAAACCATTTAATTATACTTTGTGGACATTATGAGGGAATTGATCAAAGAGTTCTTGATAAAATTGTGGATGAAGAAGTATCAATTGGAGATTATGTATTAACAGGAGGAGAGATTCCTGCTATGGTGTTAATAGATAGTGTGAGTAGATATGTAGAAGGTGTTTTAAACAAAGAGTCTATAAAAGAGGAAAGTTTTTCAAATGGCCTTTTGGAATATCCACAATATACAAGACCAGAAGTATTTGAAGGAGAAAAAGTTCCTGATATATTGCTTTCTGGAAATCATCAAAATATAGATAAATGGAGAAAACAAAAATCTTTGGAAATAACAAAAAGTAAAAGACCGGATTTGCTTTTAAAGTAAAGCAAAAGAGGTGAAAAAGAAGTGCACAAAAATTTTTAAGTTGCACCGCTCGGAGAATAGAAAAAAGGAGGAAATTCTAAAATGGATATTATAAAATCTATTGAACATGAACAATTAAAAAATAAAATACCAGAATTAAAAGTTGGTAATACAGTTAGAGTACACGTAAGAATCAAAGAAGGAAACAAAGAAAGAATCCAAGTATTTGAAGGAATTATTATAAAAGTACAAGGTGGAGGAGTTAATAAAACATTCACTGTAAGAAAGATTTCTTATGGAGTAGGTGTTGAAAAAACTTTCTTAGTACATTCACCATTAGTTGAAAAAGTAGAATTAGTAAGAGTAGGTAAAGCAAGAAGAGCTAGATTATTCTACTTAAGAGACAGAGTTGGTAAAGCTGCTAAAACTAAGGAACAAATAGGAGCTAGAATTGAAGATAGAGAAATTACAATAAAAGAAGATTTAGCAGAAGAACCAGTAGCTGAAGAAGTTAAAGAAGAAGCTACAGTAAAAGCTGAAGAAAAAGTTTCAGAAGAAGTAGCAGATAAAAAAGCTGAAGAAGTAGCAGATAAAAAAGCTGAATAATAAACATAAAAAATTAGTAAATTGTCTTAAAAGAAAATTTACTAATTTTTTTACTTATTTAAACATATCTTCCATGTTATACAATCCGTTTGATTTTGTTACAATAAAATCAGCAGCTTTTAAAGCACCTTCAGCAAATAAATTTCTTGAATATGAAGTATGTTTGATTTCAAATGTTTCATATTCACCAAAAAATTGAACAGTATGTTCTCCTACAATATTTCCTCCACGAATAGAATTTATACCAATTTCATTTTTATTTCTTTTTTCATGTTTATCATGTCTATTATATTCATAATAAAGAGAATTTCCAAGAGATTTATTAATAGAATCTGCAAGCATTTGTGCAGTTCCACTTGGGCTATCTATTTTTCTATTATGGTGAGTTTCTGTTATTTCAATGTCAGTATTTTTTAATAAAGGAGCAAGCCATTGAACTAATTTTTTCATAATCATAATATCATAAGACATATTTGCGGATTTAAAAATAGGAATTTTTTTACTAGCTTCTTTAATAATAAGTTCTTCTTCATTTGTAAATCCGGTTGTAGCAATTACAATAGGCACATGATTTGAAACAGCATATTGTAAAATAGTAAGAGTAGCAACTGGAATTGAAAAGTCAATAATAACATCAGGTTTTTCTACAATATTTTCAATTTTATCATATACAGGAAAAGCAAATTCTCCAGTTATATTTTTATCAAAGCCACATTTTAATACTAAATTTTCATTTTGTTCTATCAAGTCACAAACTATTTGACCCATTTTTCCATAACATCCATTAACCATTACTTCTAACATAATTATTATAATCCTTTCTACATTAATTACTAAATTTTAATAATTCATTTTTTAACAATTCTTCTTTTTCTTTGCTTATTTGAGTTAAAGGCAATCTAGGAATCCCATAATTATATCCTAATAAGTTTAATGCACTTTTTACAGGAATAGGATTAACTTCGCTAAATAAAGCTTTTATTAAAGGAATTGCATTTAATTGCATTTTAGTTGAATGTTCTATATTTCCATCAAAAAAGTTTTGAACCATATCATGAGTATATTCAGGAAAAATATTTGAAAGGACAGATATAACTCCAATTCCACCAAGAGATAAGACAGGTATAATCTGATCATCATTTCCAGAATAAATATGCAAATTTTCGCCACATAGATGTGCTATTTCAGCTACTTGAGACAAATTTCCGCTAGCTTCTTTAATAGCAACTATATTCTCGATTTTTGAAAGTTCTAAACAAGTTTTAGGTTCAATATTTACACTTGTTCTACCAGGTACATTATAAATTATAATAGGTAAGGAAACATTTTTTGCAATTTCTGTATAATGCTCTATTAATCCGTTTTGTGTACACTTATTATAATATGGTGTAACTATCAATAAACCGTCAACGCCTAAAGATTCAACTTCTTTAGAATATTGAATTACATTACTTGTGTTATTACCACCTGTTCCAGCAATAATAGGAATTCTTCCATGAGAAATATCTACAGCAGTTTTTATTGTAGATATTTTTTCTTCAGTTGTCATAGTAGCAGCTTCACCAGTTGTACCACAAACAATAATAGCATCTGCTTTATTTTGAATTTGATTTTCTAGTAACTTTTCAAATTCTTTTAGATTTACACCATCTTTATCAAAAGGTGTACAAATAGCTGTACCACAGCCTTTAAATAAAATTTTCTTTTTCATTAAAATCACACTCCTAAAAGAGTAATATCATATAAATGTAGTTACATCTATATTCTATAGAAATTATATTATAATAAATAAAAAAAAGAAATAAAAATTAAAAAAAATTATAAAAACTATTGACAAAAAAATAAATAAACTATAAAATAGAAACAACAAAAGCGAACAACAATTCGAAGAACAACAATTCGAACAAAAATAATGAGGAGTGATAAATATGAATATAGTAAAAAGAAATGTAAAAGCGAGAGCAGTTGTAAACAGTAGCATTGAAAGACATCCGGTACCAGTTCTAGGAGTGGACTATAAAGTAAAGATAGTTTATAAAAATATAAAAATTACAGAATTAGACGTCGAAAATAAAACAATAAAAATATCACTACCAAACAAATATAAAAAAATGTCAAATAAAGAAATATTAGATTTAGCTATTGAAAAAATGTATGAACAAATAGCAAATGTTGAAATAGAAAGAGCTATGGAAAAAACAAGAATAATGTTAGGATTTGCGCCAGAAGAATACGAAATAGCAAAAATGAAAACATTGGGAACTTGCAAAGAAAGAAAAATAACAATAAATCCTGAAATTGTAAAATACAATAGAAAAGTAATAGACTATGTTGTTTTACATCAATATTGTCACTTAAAATATAAAACACATTCAAAAAAATTTTTCGAAATGCTTGAAAAATACCAACCTGATTATAAAAAATGTGAAGAAATTTTATTAAATATATAAATTTAGAAGCTAAAATTAGTTTCTTTTTTTATATTAGAAAATAAATAAGTTATAACAAGAAAAGTTACGGAAAAACACAAAAAGTATGGACTTTTTTTTTAGACTGTGATAATATAAGGATGTTGTAAATTTGCTGATATTGTTCGAGCAAAGCAAGTTACAATATCAGTATGTAATAATATTTTATTAAAGTATATTGGGGTATCGCCAAGCGGTAAGGCATCGGACTCTGACTCCGACATTCCTGTGTTCGAATCACAGTACCCCAGCCAATAACGAATCTGTTCGAACTACAGATACAAAAATCAATCAGTAAAATGGTTGATTTTTTTGTTTGCGAAAAAATCATCCTAGAAAGAAAGGATGGTGTCTGTAATGAAGATAATTAAACAAGAAATACAATTTGAGGAAAGTTTAAAACAAAGGCTTGAATTTATATGTGAGTTTTCTAAAGTAAATCCTACTTTTATAAAAGGGAGTATTAGAAAAATTGAAAAGGCTAATCTATCATATATTGAACCACATAAAGTAATTGTTAAGAACATTACTCTGTTAGTTTTTAATTATTCAAATGATGTTTATATTTCTAATTTATCTAAAAAGATTAAATTATCAGAATTAGAAACATATTTGAAAAATATATAATTTGTTAAAAATTGACATTTCTGTAAATCGTGATATAATATAGGCAATTAATTATCTATATTTACTTTAGCAAGAGCTAGATATAGATTTATGAGTACTTTGAAAAAATTATATTATATTACAATTATATTGTATTTTATTTGTGATAAACGGATTTAAGAGATGTCAGTAGTACTCGTATGTACTTTGATGTCTCTTTTTTTGTTAGGAGGTTTGGGTAAATGAATGAAGAAAAGAAAAAATGTGGTTTGTATATGAGAGTATCAACAGAAGACCAAGCTCGTGAAGGCTTTAGTCTTCCAGAGCAAAAAGAAAGATTAGAAGCTTTTTGTAAGTTTAAAGGTTATGAAATAGTTGATTATTATGAAGATGCAGGAATAAGTGCTAAAACTGGTAATCACAGACCAGAGTTTGAAAGATTAAAGAATGATATAAAAGCAAAAAAAGATAAATACTATTGTTGCTTTAAAACTAGATAGAATAACTAGAAGTATTTATGATTGGGAAAATCTAATGACTTTTTTAGATGAAAATAATGCTTATTTAGATTGTGTTAATGATGAAATAAATACTACAAGTGCAAATGGCAAAATGATTTCAAGATTATTAATGAGCGTAAGTCAAAATGAAATTGAAAGAACAAGCGAAAGAACTAAAGTTGGTATGGCAGGTGCAATAAAGAATGGACATATTCCTCATAAAGCACCTTTAGGTTATAAACACGAAGATAGAAAACTAGTAATTGATTATTCTACTAAAGATATTGTAGTTAGAATATTTGAACTATACTATAATGGTTTATCTTATAAAAAAATAAGTAATTTATTTAATGAAGAGAAAGTATTAGGAAGAGATAATTGGCGAGATTCAACTATAGTTACTATTCTTGAAAATGAAATATATAAAGGCGATTTTGTTCATGGAAAAAGAACTAATCATCCTACTTATTATGAAGATGTAGTTGAACCTATTATTTCAAAAGAAATGTGGGAAGATTGCCAAGTGCAGAAAAAGAAAAATTCAAAAAGTTATCAAAGAACTTTAATTTATTTATATCTACAAAAACTAAAATGTCCTAAATGTGGCAGAATTTTAGGTGGTAAAGCTACTACAAAGAAAAATGGTAAAAGTTATTTTTATTATTACTGCAATGATTGTAAAATTGAGTTTAAAGAAAAGATAATAAATGATTACTTTAATCAATTTATTGCCGAACTAATTGAATATGATGAAGTTGTTAATCAATTCTTCTTGCCTATGATAAAGCAAAAATTTGATGAGCCTAAAGAACAACTAGAAAAAGAAATAAATAATCAGAGAAATAAGCTTGAAAGAATTAAAAAAGCATATATCAATGGAGTTTTTGAACTAAAGGAATATAACGAAGAAAAGAAAATAGTTGAGAAAGCCATCGCAGAACTAGAAGCTAAATTAGATACTACTGATAGTGTAGAAGAATTAAGATTTACACCAAAAGATATTTTATTAAAAAGAGATATTGATTTTATCAATAAGATAAAATTAGATGAAGAATATCAAGTAAGAACTAGAACTTGGAAAGATTATACACGAGAAGAACAAGCAGAACTTATAATGAAATATGTTGATGATATAGAACTTTCTTTAGTTGGTACAGAAATAGTAGTTAATCAAATTAACTTTAGAGAGTCAATCTGCAAACCTTGCCAAGAACTATTTGGTAAAGGTTATATTGATACTATTAAACCAGCTATATTTGGTAATGTAGTTGGTAATATAAGATTTAGTAATTACTTATCTGAAGAAGAATTTGGCGAAGTAATTATGAGATTAAGACAATACTATGATGTTGGTTATACTGAAGCAACATACTATTTAGATAAGCAAATGTTTTACTTTAACTTTGTTGAAGATAATAGTGCTATTGTCAGAGTATTTCCTTTAAAAGATTATTATAAATTAGATCCAGATTGCAAAATGAAAACTTATGAATTTGGAATAATTTATATTCGTGAAGAAGATAAATTTCAAATGCAAGAAATTGATACTGCATTTGATTATATTCCAGATGAAACTAACACTAGTGTAATTTACTCAAAAGATACTACTCCTATTTCAGTAGGTGTTAAGCCAGTAAAGTTCTGCGAAGATGATGCTGAAGGAAAAAATTAACGTGGCACGTTTTGTTTTTATGAAATAAAAATGAAAGTGGCGATAGTTAATTTGAATAAAATTTATTTGTGTAAAATAAATTTTATTGCCTCGCAGAGCCCCCGAGTTATGATAGTATGTCATAACTCATAGGGGGTTAGGACTTATGACAAGTCAAAGTCCTATGCTACGAAGAAATTTCAAAGGAGGTGCTTTTATGGAACAGCAATTAGCTTATTCATTTCATTTAGGAAGTGATAAAAACAAAAGTAAATCAGCAAAAAAAGTTGCTAAAGGAAATGTATCTGGCTCTACTTCTTTATCAAATAATGCTATTCAAAATGCAAATTCTTTATCTAAAGTTAATAAGCATAATTTAAGAGATTATGATAATGAGAAAGATTTAATTAGAGTAATTCGTGGTACAAATGATATTGTAAATGATGTAAAAGATTTATATTTAGAAGAATTTGAAGAAGCTCGTATTGAATACAACAATAAGCAGACTAGAAATGATAGAAAAATAGGAAACTATTTTATGAAGATAAATGAGTCGCAAAACGACCTTGCTTGTGAGATTATAGTTGAACTTGGAGATATGGATTTTTGGAAAGATAAAGACAAAGAACACAGACTAAAAATGATTGATGTATATAATGAACAAGTAAATGACTTAATTAAGATATTACCAACTTTTAAAATAGCAAATGCTACTATTCATTTTGATGAGACATCTCCTCATATGCACATTGTTGGTGTACCTATAATAGAAAATTGTACTAGAGGGATGAAAAAACAAGTTGGTAAATCACAACTATTTACCAAAGAATCATTAACTAAAATTCAAGATAAAATGAGAACTGCTTGTATAAAGTCTTTTAATAAATTTTATGGTATGGATATTAAATTAAAAGAAAAACAAAAAGGCAGAAATCAAGATATAAATGTTAAAGATATGAGTAATTATACAAATATAAAAAAGCAACTTGCTGAAAAAAAGAAAAAACTTGATAAAGCGAATATTCAAACTAATAAACTTGATAATACAACAAAAGATATAAACCAAATATTAGATAATTTAAAACCTGCTAAGTTTAATAAAAATAATATGGTTATTTCAAACGAGGATATTCAGAAAATTAAAAACTTTACTAAAGATGTAAAAGATACTACTAAAACGGTTAGAAGTGTTAATGACTTGAATGTAGCTATTAGAGATTTTGAACATAGTGCTTTTGAAATAGAAAAAGAAAATCGTTCTCTTAAATATCAAATAGAAGAAAAAGATAAAGAAATTTATAATTTAAAAGGTGAATTGTCTACTAAAGATAAAATTATTAACAAACTAAAAGAAGAAAAAGAAAGCATAAAAGCTCAATTATACAAATTTAAAGACTTTTGGCATAATATTATGGGACATTTTCATAAAAGAATTTGTTATGACAAAGATAATAACTATAAAATTGTTAGTGATGACTTATATAAAAATGGAATATTTACTGACGACGAGAATGAAATTGCAAATAATATAGCGAGAAAAGTAAAACCAAAAGATGAGATAAATAACGCTAAAAATAATAGAATGAAAAACGATACAAGATTTTAATATGGGGGTAATTAGAATATGGAAAACGAAAAAGTTGAATATTTAATAAATATGATAAATGATATGGATATAAAAGATAAATTAAGACTAGCAATATGTATGAGTCAAAGCAAATGGTCAGGTCTTATATACAATACTAAAGAAAACTATGAAAAATTTGATGCTATGCTAAAAGAAGTTGATGAAGAATATAGAACTACAATAATAAACTTTGCAAAATATAAACTTGTAATGTTTGCAATGGCTAAACTTATGGAAATGGAGACTACTGAACAAAATAAAGTTGCATTATATTTATTTAATTGTTTAAATTAATTAAAATAACCAAAAGGACACACTCATTTGAGTGTGCCTTTTGGTTTGTTACTTAAGACCTAAATCTTCAGCTTGTGCTTCTGTGACAATGCGAGCTCCCTGTTTAATCAAGATATCTTTCAGAAGTTCAACATGACCTTCGAGCTGCTCGATTTTTCTCTGCTTACGAGAAAACTTTTCTTTTTCGCGCATATCATTCCAGGTCAACCACTCCTGAGCATCGTAGAGAACACTTGCACCAGAACTAGAATAAAAATATTCAATTTTGATGCGATTTCCCTTGCTGTCACTCAAGATATAATATCCATCAAGATTTCCTTCTTTTTTTTCCACGATAGTGAAAACGGAAGGACACGGATACTGAGAAAGGGGTGCTATTGTAGGATTTGGGTTTGCTCCCCAATCACACCGTTGCCCATAGATGACCATTTGTCCTACTTTGCCTTTGCCATAGATTGCATTGACTTCGATCTTCTTACCATTCTGCCAAAACTCTAACATGATTGCCTACCTTTCTTTTACTCGTGGGATTGGATTTGCTCGTGAGAGCTTCCCCCAAGCAATGAAGAACCTTTAATGCCACATAAGCATCGAAGTAGAAAAATTATTCCTACTTCAATTATTAATGCATTTAAGGAACATTAATATAATACCATAATTATGTAAAATTGTCAAAAACTCTAGATATCAAACTAATAAGAAATTATATATATTATTCTTATATAGATTGGGTAAATAAGCACTTTATGTTGATTTATTGATTTTAATGTGAAAATATGGTAATATATATGTGCATATGGTAAATAATCCGCTTATGTAATAGGTGTTAGTGAGAAAAATAAAGTAATCTTTAAATTTCCAGGTCAGTACTAACGCAACCTAAAGCATTTTGGTAATCCACCAATATGTAATCTAAAAATTTTTAGGAGGAATCTAAATGAGAATCAAGAAATTTCCTTATGATTGGGAATTCGACGTTTTTTGTCGGGGGTGTAACAAAATAATTGTAGTTGAAGAACCAGAAGACTTAACAAAGAAAGAAGAAGACGGAATAATCAAGCTTCGCTTAGTCTGTCCTAATTGTGGTCGTGAAATTTGGTTCGACAATTTAACAGGGCACAGAATAAATCCTGACTTTATAAAGCAAGTAAAGACCTATGAACCTGATTATCTTGATACTGCATTGAAAGCTGCAAAAAAGTTTAATGAAGAGTTTGAAGGAACTTTTGATAAACTTTAAGCACAAATCTGACCAATAAGAGTTTTCACTGTAAAAAGTGTAAACTCTTATTTTATATTATATTAGAAACTTATTAATTTTAAAAATATTTATTGTAATTTATAAAAAATATGATATACTTTAGTAAATTGATTGATATTTGTATCAATCGTTATGAGAGGTAAAAAAGTTGTAGATAACTACTTCAATGGAGCCAATAATGAATATCTGCGAATGTTAAAGTATTTAAAAGAACATTTGCAGATTTATTTTTTGTGTTCTTTAAGAAGAATAATGATATCATCAGCTAAAGGTAATGTTCCGTAACCAAACTGAACTATTTGAATTTGATGAAGAGAAGACTTTTTTGCTCATCATCGTGATAAATTGGAAGCTGGTATACAAGCTAAAGTTTATCAAGATATGGGATGTCAGCATTTATTAGATAAAAAGAAAATACAGAATTTAGCCAATGGTTGTCCGGTATATGTTATATCTGCAAAGGTAACTAAAGTTTTATCTGTTTTTATGGATCAAGGAAAATATTATTTTCTATTTTGGTGGTTTCAACAGAATTATCATTAGGAAGTATTAGTAGTTTTATAACTATTATTTCTATTATAGAGAAAAAGAAAGAATTTCTATTGATAATAAAATTGTAGTATGATAATATAATTATGATAATTCGACAAAAATTGGAAGGAAAAATTAGAAAGTAGAGTTGATATAAATTACAACGATTTAACCAAAATACAGATAAAATATAATAGTAAAGAAGAAACTATGGAGATAAAAAATATTAAATAATAAATATTCTCAATATATAAATTCTTATTATGTTACAGGTGGCTCTATTGAAATTGTATCTAATAATACAAATAAATCAAATACTATATTAGATTATTAGCAAAAAAATCAATGTTAATGATAAACTATTGGAAATGGATTTAAAGATATTAAAGTTATCTGTTATAATAAAAAAATATTTTAGAAATAAATTAGAATTAAAAAATTAAGGAGATAAGCAATGAAAAACGACGAAATACAAATGAGAAAAAGAAATATGAAATTATATCCTAACTATACTAAAATTGCTTGTGATTATTTGTTTTACTATACAATAGACTTTTTATTTTTGACACAAATAAAATACATAAGTGCATCAGATGTAGTTTTAATAACTTCTATTAAATCAATTTTTTCTATATTATTGTTGATTCCAGCTAATATAATTGTAGAAATATTAGGAAGAAAAAATAGTGTAATATTAGGAAATGTAATAAATTGTATATACATGATAATGTTTATGGTAAGTACAAGTTTTTCTGGTATATTATTAGCTAATTTTTTATCTGCATTAGCTATTTTAATAAAAAATATTGCAGAGCCAAGCTTATTAAATGCATCTATACCACCTTCAAGATATAAAAGTAATATTTTTGCAAAGATAATAGCTAAGGGAAAATCAGGATATTTTGTACTGGGAGCTATATCAAAGATTATAGCAGGTTATTTATTTACGATAAATGGATATTTGCCATTTATTTGTTCATTAATAGTTTTAATAATTGTAACAATAATATCTACATTTTATATTGAACCAATAAAAAAGAAAAATAAACAATACAATAGAACATTAGTTAAAGAACAGTTTAAAGATATAAGAACTGGATTTAAATTTATAATAAAATCAGAACGATTAAAGGCATTAATATTAGCTTCGTCATTATTAAGTAGTATATTTTCAATTTCATTAAATTATAGAACAAGCCTTCTAAAGGATATTAATTTATCTTCATCAACTATAGGGATTATTGGAGCTTTATTAACATTTGTAAGTGCGATTGCATCAAAGAAACAAGATAAGTTTAGTGATAAATTTAGAAATAAATCACTAATAACTATTGCATTTACAATAGCTATTAGTGATATCGTGGCAGGGATAGCGGGAGTAGATACTAGTTATATAAATTTATCTTTATTTATCATCATTATTGCTTATGTTTTTTCAAGAATAGCACATGGAATGTATTATACTATAATTGATAGATATTTTAGAAATTTTACAAATAATAAAATAGATACAAAAGTTTTTGCAGTAAAAAACTTATTTAATAATACTTGTTCAGCAATTATGGGTATATTAGCATCATTTTTATTAAGCAAAATGTCAACAGCTTATTGCATGATAGTAATAGGAATAACATTTACGATACTATTTGTAATAACATATAATTATATGAAAAATAGAGTCGGTTTAAAACCAGAAGAATATTCAGAAGAAGAAAGGAAATATGATGAATTAAAATAGGGATAAAGTAAATTAATAAAAAATGCAAATGTGATATTATAGAAATATACATTTGCATTTTTTATTAAATCAATTACAAAAAGAATTAATTTTTAGCCTTATGCTTTTGTTCACAAATTTTTCGTAAACGAATAGTATGAGTTAATGTATCAACAACTTGTTGATAAGCATTACGAAAATTGATTAATTCTTTTGTTGTCATTGAAGATGTATCTATTTTAGATGCATCTTTTAAAATTTCTACCATGAAGTTCACTCCTTAAGATTGATAATATTATTATAACTCTTTTATAAGATATTGGCAAATAAAAATTAATAAATCATGAAAACAAACTTTACAAAAAACTTTAATTTAGATATAATATAAAAAATAGAAGTTTTACAAAAAACGGGGGAAAACGAATGAAAAATTCATGCAAAAAAGAAAATGGAATTACACTTATGTCATTAGTAATAACAATTGTTATATTGATAATACTAGCTTCAATTGCTACATATAGTGGAATAGAAGTAATTAAATCTTCGAAATTAACTAAATTTACGACAGAAATGAGGATTATGCAAACACAAGTAAATGAGCTATATCAAAAAATGCAAGACGGAGATACAACGATAAAAGAATTAGGAAAAATCATATCCGAAATTGGTAATCAGACACAAGTAAATAATGTATTCAATGCAGTTGGGATTACAACAAAAGACGAAAGAGAACAATACAAATATTTTGATAAAGATACAATTAAAAGATTGAATATAGAAGGTGTTTCTGGAACTTTTTTCGTAAATATAGATAAAAGAAGTGTTATAAGTTATGAAGGATTTCAATATGAAGATAAATATTATTATACATTAGAACAATTACCTAATGGATTGTATAATGTAGAACATGAAAAGAATACAAATGAACCACCTACGTTTGATACTAATGTTGAAAAGGTAAGTGAGGGAAAGTGGAGAATAACTGTATCAAATATTAATTATGATGGTTATATAAATAAATGGAGCGTTAAGTACAAACTTGAAGATAGTGATAATTGGAGTACAAGTGAAGATTTAAGCTTTATTGTTGAAAAGGAAGGATATTATGATGTTAAAATAGACAACAAACCGATAGAATCAGAAGAAAAAACAGTAATATTAGGAGATTATGTAAAAAAAGGGTTGTTGCTTAGATATGATGGAATAGAAAATACAAGAAATGGAAATAACCCCAATGCGACTTCTTGGGAAGATTTGAGCGGAAATAATAATGATGGTGTATTTTATAATATTAACAATAATCCAGATACAGTTACTGATATGGATAAAGGTTATTATAGTAAAGAAGAAAATGGATATGTATTTTTACACAATGATTCTTATATAAAGTCAACTAATAATATAGGAATTTCAGGAGATGCGAAATTTACTATAGAGATAGTGTCAAATTTGTGGGAAGATGGAAAAAATCCAAATTATTCTTTGCCTGCATATGGCAGTTGCGATGAAGCGTGGTGGGGAAGCTCTGGAACTGGTATAGAAAATACATGTGTTTTTGGATATCGAAGAGTTGATAAAAAGATGTATGCTAGTTTTATAAATAATGCTACTTTTTCTGATGATAAAATAGACATAATAGGAAAGACATCTTATAAATCCTTTAGAAAGACGAAAGTGGGGCAAATTAAAAATGGAGATACGGATATAGGAAAAATAAATTATAATGGAAATGATATATCAAATACTTATACAGGTTCAGCAACGTTTACACCTAATATAGAGGATTCTCAAGTTCAAGTTGGAAGAAGTTGGCAATTTAACAATCAAAACCGAACGATATATGGTTCAGTAAAGTCAGTTAGAATTTATAATAGAATATTAACAGATGAAGAAATTAAACATAATTATGAACTTGACAAAGCAAGATTTAAAATTGAATAATATTGACAAATAGCTAAATACATGTTAAAGTACGAAAGTATTTTGTCTAAAAATTTAAATCAAAGTTTTATTCAATAATTTTATATCTAAAATTATAAAAATCAGATTCAAATATAGGAGGTGTGTATATGGAAGAAAAAATTTATGAGATTTTGGTTGAAGTGCAAAAAGATGTAAAAGACTTAAAAAAAGGTCAAGCTAGACTAGAAGAAAGACAAACAAATTTAGAAAAAATGCAAGTAAAATTAGAAGAAAGACAAATAAATTTAGAAACAAATCAAGAAATTATGAAAAATAACATATCAAAGATACTTGAAGAACAAATAAATTTTAATGAAAAATTTAAAGATCATCTAAAAGAAGCAAATATACTATATAAGGGAATAGACTACAGAGTGACACTATTAGAAGCATAAGAAGTTTTAATTTATAAAAATCAGGCAAAATACAAAAATCCACAATAAAAACACTATACAATAAAATGAATGTGAAATTCATTATTAAATATAGTGTTTTTTTGTTGATAAACCTTTACTTTTCAAGCGATTTACTATATAATATACAAAGAAAAAATATAGAGGAGAGATATAAATGTCAGATAATAAAAATCAAAATCAACAAGTAGAAGAATTAGATATTAATCACTTAATGCAAGTAAGAAGAGAAAAATTAAAAGAATTGCAAGAACAAGGAAAAGATCCATATGAAATAACAAAATTTGATAGAACAAATACAGCAGGAGAAATAAAACAAAATTACGAGAAGTTTGAACAAAAAGACGTAACAGTTGCAGGTAGAATTATTGCAAAAAGAATTATGGGAAAAGCATCTTTTTGTACAATACAAGATTGTGACGAAAAAATCCAAAGTTATGTTAGTATTAATGACTTAGGAGAAGAAAGCTACAAAGCATTTAAAACATTTGATATAGGAGATATTATAGGAATTACTGGTTTTGTATTTAAAACAAGAACAGAAGAAATATCAATTCATGCAAAAGAAGTAACATTACTTTCAAAATCATTAAGACCACTACCAGAGAAATTTCATGGATTAAAAGACCCTGATTTAAGATATCGCCAAAGATACACAGATTTAATTGTAAATCCAGAAGTAAAGAAGACATTTGAAATTAGAAGTAAAATAATAAGTAATATAAGAAAAATATTAGATAAAGAAGGATATTTAGAAGTAGAAACACCAGTATTAAATACAATATCAGGAGGAGCTACAGCAAGACCTTTTATAACACACCATAATGCATTAGACATAGACATGTATTTAAGAATAGCATTAGAATTAAATTTAAAAAGACTTATAGTAGGTGGATTTGATAGAGTTTATGAAATAGGAAGAGTGTTTAGAAATGAAGGAATGGATATAAGACATAATCCAGAATTTACAGAACTTGAGTTATACGCTGCATATCAGGATTATCATGATATGATGGATATAACAGAAAAAATATTCTCAGAAACAGCACAAGAAATATTAGGAACAACAAAAGTAGACTATCTTGGAACAGAAATTGACTTAAAACCAGGATGGAAAAGAATAACAATGATAGATTCAATAAAAGAAGCTTGCGGAGTAGATTTTAACGAAATAACTACAGATGAAGAAGCAGTAGCATTAGCAAAAGAGAGAGGAATAGAAATACCGGATGTAACAAAAGAAACAAGAGGAGATGTAATAAGCTTATTCTTTGATGAATATGTTGAAAAAACACTTATTCAACCAACATTTATTTATGAATATCCAGTAGAAATATCACCACTTGCCAAAAAATGTCCAAACAATAAAAAAATGACAGAGAGATTTGAAGTATTTATAGGTGGACGTGAATATGGAAATGCATTTTCAGAGTTAAATGATCCAATAGACCAATATGAAAGATTTAAAAAACAAGTAGAAGCAAAAGAAGCGGGAGACGAAGAAGCAGGAATGATGGATGAGGATTATATACAAGCACTAGAAATAGGACTTCCTCCAACAGGTGGATTAGGAATAGGAGTAGATAGATTTGTTATGTTATTAACAAATTCAGATTCAATAAGAGATGTACTATTATTCCCAACAATGAAACCTAATAAGGACAGGTCGTAAGTGTCCTATTAAAAACTAGAATAAGTTAGAATTAAAAATAGTTAAGTTATTACTTTAAGATAAAAGGAGAGATTATGTTTAATTTTTCATTTGATAAAAGAGTTTTATATGTTGTAATTACAATTATGGTTTTTATGACATTAGCCAATTATATAAGTAATCCAGGAGCTTTATTTGGATTGTTAGTAAGTATACCAGGGGTCTTAATAGCTATAACATTTCATGAATTTGCACATGGATTTGTGGCCTATAAATTAGGAGATAATACTGCAAAAAATGAAGGAAGACTAAGTCTAAATCCGTTAGACCATTTAGATCCTATTGGTTCACTTATGTTATTGTTTGCTGGATTTGGATGGGGAAAACCTGTACATGTAAATCCAAGAAATTATACTAGAAAAATATCAATGGAAAAAGGAGAAGCCATTGTTTCAGCAGCAGGACCAATTATGAATTTTCTTCTTGCTATTATATTTACTTTAATTTATTATGCAATTTATAAATTTGCAGGAAGTCAGTTTTTATCTTCAACAGTAGGTGGAATTATAATGCTATTAATATCTTACACAATATCAATTAATATAGGATTAGGAGTTTTTAACTTAATACCATTACCACCATTAGATGGTTCTAAGATAATTATGCCATTTTTACCATATAAAGCAAAAGAGTGGTTTACAAATAATGAGCAATTATTTTCTCTTGTATTTGTAGTATTATGGATAACAGGAATAGCAGGAACTATAATATCACCCGCAATTAATTTAGTAACAACTGGAATTTTAAGTTTAGGAAAATTAATTATAGGATAAATAATAAACAGGTTTTAATATCTATTTACAAGATGAATTATAAAACCTGTTTTAAAGTTATAAAAAAGTAGGAGTAGATATGAAAAAAGATATAATAACAATGCGGAATTGAGTCAAGTTGTGATGAAACATCAGTAGCAATAGTAAGAAATGGTAGAGAAATATTATCTAATATAATAGATACACAAATACCAATACATGAAAAATATGGAGGAGTTGTTCCAGAAATAGCATCTAGAAACCATATAGAGGCTATTTCTAGAGTAACTAAGAGAGCAATACAAGAAGCGGAAGTTAATTTTAAAGACATCGATGCTATTACACCAACATATGGACCGGGATTAGTAGGAGCATTACTAGTAGGACTTTCTTATGCAAAAGCACTAAGTTTTGCAGTTAATAAGCCTTTAGTAGGAGTTAATCATATAGAAGGACATATTGCAGCAAATTATATTACACATAAAGAGCTCAAGCCACCATTTATTTGTGTGATGATGTCTGGAGGAAATACGCAAATCGTACATGTAAAGGATTATACAAAATTTGAGGTACTAGGAAAGACGCGTGATGATGCAATAGGTGAGGCATTTGATAAGGTAGCAAGAGTAGTTGGTCTTGGTTATCCAGGAGGACCAAAAGTAGATAAATTAGCAAAAGAAGGAAAAGCTAATATAGAATTGCCTAAGACACATTTTGATGAAGATACTTTGGATTTTAGTTTTAGTGGAATAAAAACAGCAGTAATTAATTTGAATCATAAAAATCCAAATATCAATAAAGCAGATTTATGTGCAAGTTTTCAAAAAAATGTAACAGATACTCTAATTGAAAATGTAAAAAAAGCTGTTGATAAAACGAAAATAAAAAGAATTGTATTGGCAGGAGGAGTTTCAGCAAATTCATATATAAGGGGAAAATTTTTAGAATTTGAAAGAGATGGTATAAAAGTATATATGCCAGATTTGAAGTTATGTACAGATAATGCTGCAATGATAGCATCAGCAGGATATTATAATTTTATATCAGGAAAAAGAGATAAGTTAGATTTAAATGCAGTACCAAATATTCAATTAGGAAATTAATAGATAAAGGCGATAGTGAGTAATACATAAAATAAAATAGAAGGAGAAAAAAATGGCAATTTATACTATAGGAGATTTACATTTATCTTTTCATGAAAATAAGCCAATGAGCATATTTGGAGATAATTGGAAAGGACATGAAGAAAAAATAAAAAAAGATTGGATACAAAAAATAAAAGAAACAGACTTGGTAATATTGCCAGGAGATTTTTCATGGTCCACTTATTTGAGTGATACTAAAGAGGATTTCGAATATTTAAATAGTTTACCAGGAAAAAAACTACTATTAAAAGGAAATCATGATTACTGGTGGACAACGATAACTAGTATGAGAAATTTTTTGAAAGAGAATAAATTTGATAATATAGATTTTATACATAATAACTCATATGAATTTGAAAATTGTATAATTGTTGGAACAAGAGGGTGGAATCAATCAGAAGATATTGAAGACAAAAAGATATTAAAAAGAGAAGCTTTAAGATTAGAATTATCAATACAAAGTGGAATAAAAAGTTTTGGAGAAAATAAAGAAATTATAGTTTTTATGCATTATCCACCAATTTGCAAATCTAATTTAATAAAAAATGAAAGAAATGATTTTATAAACATAATGAAAAAATACAATGTAAAAAAATGCTTTTATGGACATTTACATAGTACATCTATAAGAGATGCTGTAGAAGGAGAATATTTTGAAATTGATTCTAAATTAGTAAGTGCCGATGGATTAGATTTTAAATTATATAAAATAAAATAAAATTAGGAGATAGAATGATAGATCTAGATAAAGATGTAAAATATATAAAAGGTGTAGGACCAACAAGAGTATTATTGCTAAATAAATTAGGAATATTTACTTTAAAAGATTTAATTACATACTATCCAAGAACTTATGAGGACAGAAGTAAACCAAAATATATTTGTGAATGTAGAGATGGTGAAGAAGTTTTAATAGAAGTTGTTGCATGTAGTGGGATGACTAATGTAAGATTAAATGGAAAGACAATGCAAAGACTAATGGTAAGAGATGAAACAGGCTTAGCTACTATAACATGGTTTAATCAAACATATCTAAAAAATAAATTTAAAATAGGGGAAAAATATAAATTTTTTGGAAAAGTAAATATAAAATCAGGAAAAGTAATGCTTAATTCACCCGTATTTGACATAGAAGAAAACAATAAGAATACAGGAAGAATAATTCCAATTTATCCATTAACATATAATTTATCTCAAAATACATTAAGAAAAATAATGGAATCAGCTATAGAAGAAGTATATGGAAAATTAGAAGAGACTCTGCCACAATATTTGTTGAAAGAATATAATTTGGAAAATTTAAATGAAGCAACAAAACATATACATTTCCCAGATGAGTTCAAAGATTTTAATATAGCAAGGAATAGATTAGTATTTGAGGAATTATTATCTGTACAATTAGCTTTGTTAGAATTAAAAAACAATTATATTACAGAAGAAAAAGGAATTCAATTTGATAAAAATGTTAAAATGTCAGATGTAATAAATATGTTACCATTTAAATTAACAAAAGCACAATTAAGAGTATTAGAAGAAATAGATAATGATATGGAATCTAATAATGCAATGAATAGGCTATTACAAGGAGATGTTGGATCAGGAAAAACAGTAGTAGCAATGTGTGCAGCATATAAAGCAGTAAAAAGTGGATATCAAGCAACAATTATGGCACCAACAGCAATTCTTGCAACACAACATTTAGAGAACTTTAAAAATATTTTAAAGGATTTAAATATAACGTGTGAATTATTAATATCTGGAATTACAAAAAAGAAAAAATCTGAAATATTAGAAAAATTAAAAAATGGAGAAATTGATATATTGATAGGAACACATGCGATTATCGAGGAAAATGTGGAATTTAAAAATTTAGGATTTGTTGTAACAGATGAGCAACATAGATTTGGAGTAAAACAAAGAACTAAAATAGCAGAAAAAGGAAAAAATCCAGATGTATTAGTTATGACAGCAACACCAATACCTCGTACACTAGCTTTAATTTTATATGGAGATTTGGATATATCAATAATTGATGAACTTCCACCAAATAGAAAAAAGATTGAAACATTTGCTGTTGGTAAAAACATGACAGACAGAGTAAATGCATTTGTAAAAAAACAAATAGAAGAAGGAAGACAAGCTTATGTAGTATGTCCATTAGTTGAGGAAAATGAAGAAATGGATTTAAAGTCAGTAGAAAAGTTATATGAAATGTATAGTAAAGAAATTTTTTCACAATATAGAGTAGCATATATACATGGAAAGATGAAAGCTAGAGAAAAAGACAATATTATGGAACAATTCAAGAAGAAAGAGATAGATATTTTAATATCAACTACAGTAATTGAAGTTGGAGTAGATGTACCAAATGCTAATATAATGGTTATAGAAAATGCTGAAAGATTTGGTTTGGCACAATTACATCAGTTACGAGGAAGAGTAGGAAGAGGAGAATATCAATCTTATTGTATTTTGAAATTTGAAGGAAAAGGCGAAAATACTAGAAAAAGAATGAAGGTTATGTGTGATACAAATGATGGGTTTATAATATCAGAAAAAGATTTAGAATTAAGAGGAGCAGGAGACTTTTTTGGAACTATGCAACATGGATTGCCTGAATTTAAAATAGCAAATTTGTTTGAGGATGTTGAGACATTGAAATTAGTACAAAGTGTTGCTATGAAAATATTGTCAGAAGATCCTAAGTTAGAAAAGGATGTTAATAAACAACTAAAAATGTTAATAAGAGATAAATTTTTGAAGAGAATAGAAATATGAAAATAATAAAATAAAAGGAGTGAGCATATATGAAAATATTATTAATTAATCATTTCCCATTAGAAGGTTCAGGAAGTGGAGTTTATACAAAGAACATAGCTAAAAGTTTAACAAAAAGAGGAAATGAGGTATGTATTATAATGCCTGAAAACACAAAAAACTATAATTTGGTAGAAGGAGTTAAATTACATCCAGTATATTTTACAGGAAAAGAAAAAATAGAAGAAGCATTGCCATTTAATTTTCCATGTTTTACAACACATCCAAGAAGTACAACTAATTTTTATGATTTGAATGATACAGAATTAAAGATGTATGAAGAAGCTTTTAGAAAAGCTATAAAGCAAGAGATAGAAGAATTTAAACCAGATATTATTCATGGACAACATATTTGGATTTTATCAAGTATAGCATCAGAGTTTAATATTCCATTAGTTGTAACAGCACATGGAACAGATATAATGGGATATCAAAAAGAAGAAAAGTTTCGTAGTTATGCAGATAGAGTAGTAGAAAAATGTAAAAAGATAATTACAATATCAAAAGACAATGATAAATTAGTATTAGATACATTTAAAGGTGTAAATGGAAAAAATATTATTATAAAAAATGGATATGACCCAGAAGTATTTTATAGAAAAGAATATAAAAAAGAAGATGTGTTAAAAAGTTTAGGTATAAATAAAAATTATGAGAAAATAGTTTCATTTGTTGGAAAATTAACTAACTTTAAAGGGATAGATATATTGTTGAAGGCATGTAAAATATATGAAGATGAAAATACGCTTACAGTAATTGCAGGTAATGGTGAATTATTTGAAGAATTAAATCAGCTAAAAAGAGATTTAGAATTAAAGAATGTAGTATTTGTAGGAAATAAGCCACATGAGATTTTGAGAGAAATATACAATATAGCAAATGTATCAGTTGTACCATCTAGAAGGGAACCATTTGGACTTGTAGCTTTAGAAGCAATGGCTTGTGGAACACCTGTTGTTGGAACAAATCAAGGAGGGATTCCAGATTTCTTAAAAGAAGAAGTAGGAACGTTAGTAGAAGTTGAAAATGTAGAACAGCTAGCGAATGCAATAATAGATATTTTAAAAGATAGAAAAAAATTTGATAGAGAATACATTGCAAAATATGTAAAGGATAATCATTCACAAGATGTTCTAACACAAGAATTAATAGATGTATATGAACAAGCATTGAATTTATAAAATATTGACTTTTTGTTATGAAAATAGTATATTATATAATGTATAAAATAAAAGGATGTTGATATAAATGTTTCAAGTTATAATAAAATTAATTGCGGTACTTATGATATTAGCAGGAGTTATATTAATATATGATGCAAGAATAATAACAAAAAAGTTTTTTGGATTTGGTGATCAGAATGAAGCAACTAGTGGATTAAAGATATTAGGTTTTTTTGTAGTTATTATAGGTGGACTGTTATTTTATTTTAATAAATAAAAATTAAAAAATTGCTTGACAATAGAAGCATAAATGTGCTATTATAACTATTGTTAAGCAAATAATATATGCGGATGTGGCGGAACTGGTAGACGCGCTGGTCTTAGGAACCAGTGCCAACGGCGTGGGGGTTCGAGTCCCTTCATCCGCACCAAAGGTGGATGTACTCGAACTCGTGAAAAGCATTGCTATAAGCGAGTTTAAGTAATCCAAAAATTGAATATCATATCATTTTAAAAAGTCAATTTACATTGGCTTATTTTTTTACTTCTTTTATGAAAATTCCATAAAAAGGTAAAAATAGCCTCAAAATATTGAAAAAAGGAGGATTTTGTGATATGATATCAACAGTAAAAAAAGAAATAACTATTCAAAATGAATTACTTTCAAAAATCAAATGGGCTTGCACTTTTAGTAATTGTGAACCAAAGATAAAGAACGGTAATTTGAGAAAACTTGAAAAGTTTAATGTTGCTTATGTAGAACCACATAAAGCTATAATTAAAGATAAAACATATTTATTCTTTAATTCTCATGACTATTTCTACATAAACGATTTAACAAACAAGTACCATCTCTCAAGTTTAAGAGAAATTATCAAGGCTAATTAATACTAAAAGTTATTTTTGTTTTTAAGTAAGGCATAATTTATAATAATAATTTAGGTGTTAGTTGGTAAATTTACTATTCTAACACCTTTTTTGTTAGAAAATTGGAGGTCTTTTAATGGAAAATACTGAACTTGAATGTAATGAAAAAAAGAATGTTGCAGGAATTTATATTCGTGTAAGCACAGAAGATCAAGCAAGAGAAGGTTTTAGTTTAGGAGAACAAAAAGAAAAACTTGAAGCTCTATGTAAATATAAAGGATATGAGGTTTATAAAGTATATAAGGATGCAGGAATATCTGCAAAAGATATTACACATAGACCACAATTCCAACAAATGCTAGAAGATATGAAAGCAGGAAAAATAAATTATATAGTTGCATATAAACTTGATAGAGTAACTCGTAGTGTAAAAGATTTGGAAACATTGATTAGTACATTAGAACAATATCATTGTTATTTAATATGTGATAGAGATGACTTTACATCTTTTTATGACAAAGTGTTTAAATCTGCAAATTTATAGTATATAGTTACTTGTTTATCTTGGTCAATTTCAATTTTTTCAATTAAGCTATTTAGCATATAGGCTGTAACATTTTCTTTCTTTAAAAAATCTTGTATGATTTTCTCATAGTCAATTACATTTCTTTCAAATTTGACTGTACTTAATTCTTCCAGTTTCTTATTTTTAGAATCTCTTTCATTAACTTTCTTTTCATACATTCTTGAAAAATCATTGTCATTTATAAGACATTTTAATTTATCTTCATATAGTTTTTCTATTTGAAAATCTAAGACTTCAATAGCTTTTGCTAAATTGCTTTTTTCTTTGTTAAGTTGAATTTCATTTTTAACATTGTTATTGTTATCATCAATAATTTGTTTACATTTCTTTTCATCTAAATATTTTCGACATATATTTTGTAGTTCACTAATTACTGCATTTTCTAATTTTGTATAATTCATGCAATGAGGAGTACAAAGCTTTAGATTTGGTAATGATTGATATGTGCGACAATGTAAATAAATCTGATTCCATTTACCATTTTTATAATGAGAAGTACCTGCACCTAATTTTTTACCACATTCTTTACAATACAATAAGCCTTTTAATTTTAGATTTAATGTTTTTGTTCTAGTTCTAGTCCTACTTTTTAAAAGTTCTTGAACTGCATAAAATTTTTCCTTATCAACAATAGGTTCGTGAGTATTTGGAACAATAATCCAATCTTCCTTTTTATTGCGAATAGGTTTCTTTAATTTGTAATTGATTTGTGTTTGTTTGCCCTGTACCATATTTCCAATATACATTTCATTTTTTAGTATTCTTCTAATAGTATCAGTTTTCCAAAGTGAAGAAAGTCTATACTCTTGACCCATTGTTTGAGATGGAGTAGGTATATGCTCCTCATTAAAAATATAAGCAATTTGTATTGATGATTTTCCTTCTAAATATAAATCAAAAATTCTTCTTACATTTGGGGCATATTCTTCGTTAATAATTAGTTTATGGCAATTTTCTGGAGATTTCATATAGCCATAAGGTGCAAACTTTCCATTAAATAGTCCATTGATAGCATTTCTATGTTTAGTAGCTTTTACTTTTTTAGAGGTATCTCGTGCATATAAATCATTTAATACTGCTCTAAATGGTAATGTATCTGCAATTCCATTATCAATTTCAGAATCATAGTTGTCTATAATAGATACAAACCTTACTTGATGTTCTGGAAAGTATTTTTCAATATACTCTCCAAAACTTATATAATCTCTACCTAGTCTTGAAGTATCTTTTACAATTACCATATTTACTTTTTTATCTTCAATGTCTTTTATCATTCTATTAAAATCTGGTCTATCAAAAGTAGTTCCAGAAATACCGTCATCAACATAAATGTCATAAATATTTAGATTATTTTCTTTTGCATATTGTTTTAAAATTTCTTTTTGATTTGTTATACTGTTGCTTTCTCCTTGTAGTTCGTCATCTCTTGATAATCTACAATATAAAGCACAGTTATATACTTTTGTGTTACTTACTAGCAATTTTTCCTCCCTTTCCTTTAGTAAGTTCCACCTATAATTTATGTCTTTAATTTACCATGATTTATTTAAAAAATCAATAGCCTAAATTATAGGTGGAAACTAAATTTGCTTAAATTCTATATTTACCTTAAAATTTGTAATCTTTAATTATTATTTTGATAGTTTTAAATTACAAAACATTTCAAAAATTTTTGATATAGAAGTTCTTACATCTTCTGCATTGCTTTCTTTAAATTTGTTTATTATAACAATTTCATCTTTTTTCTTCTTTACTTTTTCACTCATTGTCAATTCCTCCTGTTCTAGCTATACACATACTTTTTTAATATTAATTCCAAAATCATTCTAAATTCCCCTTTCTAAAAAATAAAAAGTTTTATAAGTTACGGCCACACTTATAAAACTCTTATTTTAAAGTCAAAAAAATAGCCCTTTCATAAAGTGCTAAAATCTTTGCTTATTTAATTTAAACTGTTGCTCTTATGCAACTTGGATTTACTACCTTTTTTACTCTTTTACAAACATTATAACCTGTTACAATTCCATTTTTTAATACTAAATCGCCATTTTTCTTATCATAATCATACATTCCACGATTCCATTTTGCAAAGTCTATATCTGATATTTCTTTTCTAGTAGATAAATATTCATTATCTTTGTTTATCTGTATTATCATTGATTGATATTCTTGTTTGTCAGCTTGTCGTTTTTTATTGATATAATTTCTTTTACAAACTTTGTGTCTTTCTCTGCTTTGAGTGGATCTATATTCCTTTTCTTTAATATATCTCTCATCTTTTTGAATAATTTTTGTTACATAAGATTTACTTACACCAATTTGTTTGGCAATGTCTGTTGGTCTTAAATGTTCATCATAAAAAAGTCTTGTTATTTCACTTATTTTATCTATTTCAATCACCTCCATTTCATTAAAAATTAGTTGTAGTGAATTTTTTGTCTACAACTTAAAACAATAATTATCTCAAAAAGTATTGTATTATTAAATTAATTATAGTATAATATAATTAGAATGTCAATAACAATTTGTAAAAAAAATACAATTGTTTTTAATAAAACTTGATAGAATTTTATAGAAACGGAGGAAAATGTTGAAATGAGTATTGATTTACCAGAAATAAAACATTTTGATGATTTTTATATTTGGTTTAACAAAGATGAAAAGAAAGAATATTATTCTACACCTATGTATTTTTATAAAGCTGATTTCTCATATGATTTTAATAATAGAGAAAAAAATAATAATAAAAATGGTCGTAATAATGGTGGTGGAATAAGAGTTATAAAGTGGAAAGAAGATGAAGGTACAGATATGGGATTAAAACAACCAGGTACTTTATATTTCCCTTATGTAGAAAAATTAGGACTATTATTATTAAGATTTTTAAATGCCGATTTATATACTTATGAAACTGCATATAAAGATTTCTTTTATGCCTATGGATTTGAAATATTGAAAGATGTAGATAAAGATTATAAATTTACATTAAAGGGAAAATACGGAGATGATAATACATATTTAAAAGAAACTAAAAAAATATATGATATGCTAAAAGAACAACTTATATACATACAAGAACAAATAACAGATGCAGTTAATTATATCTATAATATAAACGAAAATGAACAATTAAAGCCATTTACACATTCACAAAGATATGCAGTATATCTTATAAAAAGAAAAGGCAAACTATATTCATACATAAAAAATGATGAAGTTATACCAGATAATTATTCTAATAAATATGATGAACTAGGAAATTCAGCAGATATAGACCTACTAAAGAAACTAAAAGAAGAAGGTATGCTTATATCAATGGTAAATACACATAAAAGCAATGATATATCAAGTATTTGCTATGATATATTAGAGGAACTATCAAAAACAGATAGCTACCCAATAAAAAAATGTCAAAATTGTGGAATGTATTTTATACCAAATTCAAGACTAGATGAGATTTATTGTGATTATCCAAAAGAAAATGGAAAAACTTGTAGAGAACAAGGGGCGATACTTTCCTATAATAAGAGGTTACAAGAAAAATCAGCATATACAGAATACAGAAAAACATATCAACAAAAGTTTGGTATTGTAAATAAAAATAAAGATGATAAAAAATTAAAAGCAGAATTTGAAACTTGGAAAAAACAAGCTAAAGAAAAGATTATTAAACTAAAACATGGAGAACTTACTGAAGATGAAGTTTATGAGTGGTTACAAGAAAATAAATAATGTTACAAAATATTTTTAAATTTATTGTAAAATGCTAGAAAATAGAGTATAATGAGAACATCCTTTTCTCAAAGGAAATCTTTTTGAAAGGGGTGAAGCAATATGACCAATGCAGAACTAATTTTGAAGTTAGTTGAAATGCTTATTGAATCTGAAAAGAAACAAGAAGCAAAGGCTAATGAACAAAATGGTCAAGGCAAAGATTAGTACATATCTAATCATAAAGGGGTAGTAACTTCCATTTGCTACTCCTTTATTTTTTTATGCAAAACAAAAGAGATGCCTTCTTCCATTGCATCTCTTTCTAACTATATGACTTTTGCAGAACTTTAGTCAATTTTTAAGCTACTTATATTTTACTACTTAAAATTAAAATTGTCAAACATTTCACCAAAAAAATTAATGAGAAATATTACAAAAATATTAAATTTTTATGACAAATCTACTTTAATTGTCATATTTATTGTAAAAAGTAAAGTGTTGTGATATAAATTACATAAAAGTATGCAGTAAACGAGTAGTATTTTAAAGCAAAGGAGAAATAAATATGGGTAGATATGCTTATCATGGACAAGAAGTCTTAAAAAGAGATGGCAAATTAGTTGGATTTAATGCAGGATATGGTTTTTATGCTGAACATGAATCTGGTTATACAGGTACAGAACAAATGAAACCTAAAAAGATTATAGATAAAAATAAAAATCATCCGTTTAATGGAGAAATTGTTGAAAATCCTAAAGCTATTAACTTAATGGAATTTAGTGATGGAAAAGTTTGGTTAACAAATGATGAATGGAATTATGCAAGTTTAATGAGAAAAACCGAAGAAGAAAGACATGAAATTATGGATAGATATATCAATAATGATGATAGAAAACGCAATGAAGAATTTATGTCAAGACTTGGTGCCAATGTAGATTCTCCTGAAGTAGTTGCTTTATGGTATGCAGGTTTTAATGGTAGAGGAAATTTTGATTTAATATCTACAAATGAACAAAGCAGTGAATTGATAAAAACATTATATGCTGAAATGCAAAAAGGAAATGTTGCAATTTCAAGTGATTATAGTTTTATGTTTAAAGATAGAGGACTATCATTTGTATTATTAGACCAATTAACTCAAGAAGACCTTATGAATAAACAATTAGTGGATCATCGTGATGAAATGGCAAGACAATTTCAAAAAGAATATACAGAATATTTACAAAAAGAAGGATTGCATGGAGAAAGTTGTATACTTGAAGGAAGTAAATATCCAGCAGAATTTTGGAATGTTCAAATTAGTGATTTAGAAACTAACCTTAAACGGAGAAATAGTACCTAAATTTTATTTAGAAATTCTTGATACTTCAAAAGGAAGAGAAGATTTAGATGCTCTTTGTATGCACAAACTATGTCGCTTGAAAGGTGATGAAATTAAGGCTTTAGTACCAGTTGTTCAATCACAAGAATATGCAGAATATGCTAAAAGTCATAGTCAAGAAGATGTTGAAACATATTTATTAGAAGAATTAGGATTATATCGCCATAGACAAGAAATAGAAGATTTACGATATTTAGCTAATAAGGAAGCTTTAGAGCAAATTGCATCAGAACAAAGAACAGAAACAGTAGAGAAAAGTTCTTCATCATTAAGAGATAAAATAGGAAAATGGTTACACCCTGATAGAGAAAATGACAAAGATAAATCAGAAGAAAAAGGAGAATAGTATGGAAAATATAGAATATTCAAATTCGCTTTATCAAATAAATGAAATATTAAAATATATGGAACCAAACTTGAAAGCTAGAATACCAAAGAAATTTATTAGTTATTTTGAAAATAATAAATCACAAGAATATAATTGGAATATTGATAAATCACTACCATTAGAAAAACAAGATTTATTACCAACTACAAAAGAAATCTTGGCAGTATTATATAAAGATTTTATATGTGATGATGTGGAAAGAGTTAAATTAGAAAAAACATTGAGCAATAATGAGATAAAATACCAAGAAGAATTAAGAAAAAAATATAATCCTGACAATATATTTAAAGATAGACAAAAGTCTACCGAATATGTTGAAACACAAAAAGAAAATACAGAAATAGCTACTTACAAAGAATCATTTTTTAGCAAAATTATTAGTAAAATTAAATTGATTTTTCATAAATAATATAATGAATTTTAGGAGAAGGATATGATATTAGCAATAACTCGGAAGATATGGATTATCTGAAAAAAGTTCTGAAAAATATTATATAGATAAAGAATTTAAAGATATATTTGAAAACTTAATGTATTATTATTTCCAGTAATGTCATTAACTAATTTAGAAGAAGTTGTGAATATCTGTGATGGATTAATTGTTATAGGAAGTGCAATCGATATAAATCCTAAAAATTATGATGAACAACCTATCTCTGAAATACATAAGATGACAGAAGAAATTGATACATTAGATTTTTCAATAATAAAAGCATTTAACAATGTTAATAAACATATATTGGGGATTTGTAGAGGAATACAATCTATAAATGTTTGTTTCGGTGGTAGTTTATATCAAGATATTCCAAATCATAAATTACCTAAAGAAGAAAGGTATAATGTGAAATTTGAAAAAGAATCTTTTTTATATGATTGCTATAATATAGAGCAAATGCTAATAAACTCATTACATCATCAAGCAGTAAAAGAAGTGGCTAAAGGTTTCAAAGTAGTTGCGAAAAGTGAAGATGGGATTGTAGAAGCTATTGAAAATAAAAATATAATTGCAGTGCAATGGCATCCAGAATATATGAATGATATAAAATTTTTTGAATATTTTATCAACAAAATATCTAATAAAGACCATTAATAATAAAATGGTCTTTATTAACAAATTAGTTTTTTACCTTTCCAAATCCCACTCTTTTTCTATTTCTTCGTGTTTTAGCTGTTCTACTGGATTGATAAAAGTACGAGTTTCTTTTTCAAAATTTCTAACCAATTCTTTAGATTCGCCAATACCAAATTTATGACAAATCCAAGCTATAAACTTATCAACAGTTTCATAGAATTTATCTATAATTTTGTGTAAATGAGTGTTTTCTTTTTCTAAACTTTTAATTTTACTTTTATATTTCCATTCAATATCAAATTCTTTTTCTTTATACTCTACTTTAATATTATTTACTTGATTATGAAGTTCTTTGTTATCAGCAAGTATAGAATTTCTTTCTTTTTGATACTTTTCAGCCATATTAACTAAATTTACTTGTTTTGATAATTCATTATGCAATTTTAAATTTTCTTGATACAATTCCATAATTTTATCATCTTTTGGTTTAATAATTTCATTTTCTACTTTTTCTCTATTAAGTTTTATTAGCTTAATATCATTTATATCTGGAGTTTTTGGCAATTCTAGTTTTATATTATCTAATACTTTTTTAGTATTTTCAAAATTAGTCAATTTCTTTAAATCCTCAATTTTTTCGTGTTTTGCTCCCGTTTCTTCTACTGGTAAACCTCGTTCTAAATCAAAACCTTTTGAAGTTATATATTTATGAAAAGCATTTTGCAATTGTCTGTAACTATCTCTACCTTTCCAAAAATCTCTACAACATATTTTATCAATATCTTTGCCTTCTTTATCTTTTGTATGAATTACTGGTATATAAACTAAATGCATATGTGGTGTAGTTTCATCTAAATGTACTGCTGCTGACACAATATATTTTTCTCCAAGATTTTTGTAATTACATACAAATTTATAACTTTCTTTGAAGTATCGTTTTGTTTCTTCTAAACCAATCTTATTAAAAAAAGCATTATCAGAAGTTATCATCATTTCACACATAATATTACTATTACTTCTAATTGTGCCTTTTAAATCGTATTCTTTTCTCATTTTATCAAATTCTTTTATATAAGTTAATTCATTTTTCTTACAGTAAAAATTCAAATGTGTTCTTGTTGGATCAATATCTTTATTAGAATGACCTTTTGACCTTCTATCATTGTGAATGTATGAACCTTGTGCATCCACTCTTGTTAATTTATCATTTCGTATAATAGCATAACTCATATCTTCTTTGAACCTCCTTCTTTGCTCAAGATATTCTTTGAATTGAGGTGAACCAAAAATATTGGACAAAAAATATTAAAGTATGGAGGTTCACCAGTATGTTTAAATATTCATTTGATTTTAAATTTAAAGCAGTAAAATATGTTGTTTATGGAAAGCATTCATATAGAGAAGCTGCAAGAAAATTTAATGTCCATCAAGAACAAATAAGAGTATGGACTAATAGGTATAAGACTTATGGTAAAAATGGACTTATACCAAAGCCAATTCAGAAATATGATGGCAAATTTAAGGTAGATGTTGTAGAATATATGTATGCTAACCATTTATCTTTTGAAAAGACGGCTCTTCACTTTGGATTGCCTTCTTCTACAAATGTTGTATTATGGAAGCAAATGTATGAAGAGAAAGGTGCTCAGTATTTGCTAAATAATAGAAATATTGCAATTGATAGAGTAAGAGTAAATCGTGTGAAAAAGAAGAAAAATAAACAAAATACTAATTCAAATACATCAATAAAATCTACTTCTAAATCTTCTCTAAAATCTGATAAAAGTAATGAAGAGCTTTTAAAATAAAAGAAATAGAAGATTTAAGAATGGAGAACGATTACTTAAAAAAATTACAAGCCTTAGTTCAAAAAAGAACAAGCCAACAAAAAAAGAAAAAGCATTAGCCGTTTATGAATTAAGGCAAAAGTATAAAATAACGGCTCTATTAAGAAAAGCAGAATTATCAAAAAGCACTTATTATGATATTATTAGTAAACTTTCAAAGCTAGACAAATATGAAGAAGTTAAAGAAGTAATAAAGCAAATATATCATTCAAATAAAGGAAGATATGGCTATCGTAGAGTAACATACGAGCTTTTAAATAGAGGCTATAAATTAAATAGAAAAACGGTTTATAAATTAATGAAAGAGTTAGGGTTACAATCATTTGTTAGAGTAAGAAGATATCGCTCATATAAAGGAAATTATGGGAAAGTAGCACCTAATATATTAAAAAGAGATTTTAGAGCAGATAAGCTAAATTTAAAATGGGTTACAGATGTTACTCAATTTAATGTATTAGATACAAAAATATATTTATCTCCCATAGTAGACTTGTTTAATGGAGAAGTTATAAGTTATAATATATCTGAAAGCCCAAACTTTCATCAAATAGAAGATATGCTAGATAAAGCATTTATAAGGATTTCAGACAATACGAATTTGATTCTTCATTCAGATCAAGGTTGGCAATATCAAATGGAGAAATATCAAAATCGTCTAGCAGAAAAAGGAATCATACAAAGCATGTCTAGAAAAGGAAATTGCTTAGACAATGCTTGTGCAGAAAATTTCTTTGGTTTATTAAAAACAGAGTTTTTCTATGATAAAATATTTGAAAGTGTAACTCAATTTAAAAGAGAACTTATAGATTATATAAATTATTATAATAATGAGCGTATAAAATTAAGACTAAAAGGAAAAAGTCCAATTCAATATAGAATGGATTTTGAACAAGTAGCATAAAAAATTGTCCAACTTTCGTGGGTCACTTCATACCGCTAACGCACCAGAGAGAAAAGAGAGATTTTATAATCTCTCTTTTTGGTATCGAAATAGGTATGCTGCTTAACTTATTGGTAAAGGTTCTGCAGTGGATATATATATTGCCAACTTTACATATTTTTGTAAAATTACTTGATAAGTTATAGTTAAAATATCTCTTTATAGAAAAATCAGAGTTAATTTTATAATGCTAGAAAAAAATTAAATAAATATAATAACAGTTTTAAAAAAGCAAATTTTATGATAATATATAGAAAAATCAAAAACATTAAATTTTGGAGGAAAAAATGAAAGAAGTCTTATTTGCAACAACTAATCCAGCAAAAATAAAAAGTTATGAAGGAAAGCTGAAAGAAAAAGGAATAAAATTGAAGACCATAAAAGATTTGAACATCAATATAGAGATTGAAGAAAATGGTAAAAATGCTATAGAAAATGCTTGCATAAAAGCAAAGACATATTATGATATAACAAAAATGCCAACAATAGGAATGGATAATAATTTATTTATAGAAGAATTGCCAGAAGAAAAACAGCCTGGAACACATGTAAGAAGAATAAATGGAAAATATTTAACAGATGATGAAATGATAGAATATTACACAAAATTAGTAAAAGAATATGGAGGAAAATTAACAGCTAAATGGGTATATGGAATGGCAGTTTATAATGAAAAAGGCAAAAAGACATATACATGGAGCAAAGATCAGTTCTATTTTGTAGATAAACCTAGTAAAAAGAGAAATCCTGGTTATCCATTAGATTCTATAACAATAGTGCCAGAATTTAATAAATATTTAGTAGAACTAACAGAAGAAGAAAAAAGTAAATGCAAGAAAAATAATAATACACAAGAAATAGTTAGTTTTATATTAGATAATATATAAATCACAATTAACAATTGAAAGAGGAAAAATATATGGTAGAAAAAAACAATGAATATATAGTAGATATAATAGACAATGGATACGAAGGAGAAGGAATAGCGAAAATAGATGGTTTTACAATTTTTATACCAGGAGCTATAAAAGGAGAAAAAATAAAAATATTAATAGTAAAAGTACTATCTTCTCATGCTTTTGGAAAAATATTAGAAATAATAGAAAAGTCAGAGGATAGAGTTAATAGTGAGTGTACAACATATAAACGATGTGGTGGATGTAAATTGAGACATATAAAATATGAAAAAACATTAAAAATGAAACAAAATGCGGTACAGAGTTTATTAAACAAAACTTTAAAAAATAAGATAAAAGTAGAAGAGACATTAGGAATGGAAAATCCGTATCATTATAGAAATAAAGCACAATATCCAGTAGGAATAAATAAAGAAGGAAAAAAAGTAATAGGTGTATTTGCAAATAGGACACATGAAATAATACCAATCGAGAAATGCTATATACAAAATGAAAGAACGGAACAATTAGCTAAATTTATATTGGAATATATTAATAAAAATAATATTAGTGTATATAATGAAAAAACAGGGAAAGGATTACTAAGGCATATTGTAACAAAAATAGGAATAAAGACAAATCAAATTATGTGTATATTAGTTGTAAATGGAAAAATTATTCCAAAAGAAAAAGAACTAGTAAAAAATATTGTTGAAAATTTTTCAGAAGTTAAAACAATAGTAAAAAATATAAATACTAAAAATACAAATGTTATATTAGGACAAGAAAATATAAATATATATGGAGAAGGATATATTGAAGATATATTAGGAGAATATGTTTTTAAAATATCACCATTGTCTTTTTATCAAGTGAATCCAATACAAGCAGAAAAACTTTATAATATAGGAGTAGAAGCTGCAAAGATAACTAAAAACGATATAATTTTTGATTTATATTGTGGGATTGGGACAATATCTTTGTTTATGGCCAAATATGCAAAAAAAGTTTATGGTGTTGAAATTGTAGAGCAAGCAATAGTAGATGCTAAGGAGAATGCAAAAATAAATGGAATAGATAATACTGAGTTTATAGTTGGAGATACAGAGAAAATATTAGATGAATTAATTAATGCAAGGAAAATAGTTCCGGATGCTATTATGGTAGATCCTCCAAGACGAGGTTTGGATAATACTTCTATAGATAATATTTTGAAGATAAAACCTAGTAGATTGATTTATATAAGTTGTAATCCTGCTACATTAGTAAGAGATTTGTCTAAGTTTGAAGAAGTATATGATGTAAGGAAAATAAAGCCTGTTGATATGTTTCCGTTTACAAGCCATGTGGAGTGTGTGACAATGATGCAACTAAAAAAACATCAAAATTTGGGTGTGAAAGTTAAAGTAGTTACTTAAGTAGTAAGTGGAAACACTATGAAAAATTATAAAGTTGTGATATAAATATGTTGAAAAAACAAGCCCAGTGTATGGTATGAATTTCAAGAATATGGCTTGAGCAAATATAAATTAATTTTTATTTCATCCTACAATAAATGATATTCCGTGGTGCAGACCACATATTTATGACTTTTTTAGAATATGATATATAATCTTTTATGGAGGTAATAAATGATAATAGAAAAATCCAAAGAATTATTAGAAAAACTAAGAAGGACAAATTATAAAAGGATTCCTGATTTTGGGATGGATGAAGAATCAGAAATGATTATAAAGGTAATAATTAACGAATGCAAATCTACATTAGCATTTCAAGATCAGGATGGAGAAGTAACGTTTGAAAGATATGGAAGTGATATAATAAAAGAAAATATAGAGCAAATAGTAAGACAATTGATTTTAAATGGTGGAAATATTCCAAGAGAAACAATGAAAAATATAATGTGTTCAAATAATGAATTTATAACAGGCATAGATGCAGATATCCCTCTTTATAAAGGTATACAAGAACAGGAAGATGGGAGTATGAATAGAGTAGCAACTACAGGAAATGTAATTATAGATTTTTCAAAACTAGATAATAATATAGTAGATATGATAAAAAAAGAAGTATATGATAGATACGCAAGATGTTTTATTTTAGATAATAAAGAAAAATTACCTCATTTAAATAAAGTTTCAATATTTAAAGAAAGAGTATTTCATGGAAGAGAAAACAAAGAATTTATAAATAGAAAATTTAGTTCTTTATTAAAAAGACAAACTAATTATAATGATGAAATAATAAAAAATACTGTAAAATATCATTTAGAGAATTTATATAGTGATAAATTTAAACAAGAAGTTTTGCAGTCGGTAGCAAATGGAAATATGTTGGTTCCAATAGAAAAAAATAAAGTATCATTTAATCAACTTTTAGATGCTATTTCAGCAGAAGTCCAAGATATAGAAAGTTTAATACCAGACATAAATAATATTCAGCAAGATATAGCTCAAATATATGCAGATATTGAAGCTCAATTGATAGGATATTCTACAGATATAACTAAGTTAAATGCTAAAGAGATTGAAAATGTGATAAAAAATATTAATGAAATATCTTTGAAAAACTCTGAATCGGAAAAATATTCAGATAAGTCAGGATACAGAATAGTTAATGTGAGGATTAACGATGATAATGTGAAAATGGTAGAATATCAAAATGTACCATTTTGTATGAAAAGAATATCAGAAGATATTCAGGAGTTAGTTCAAAGAGCTTCTAAAATGAGTAAAGATGATTATTTAAAAAGAGCAGTACAATTAAATTACAGATTTATAAGAATTCATCCTTTTGTGGATTCAAATGGAAGAACATCAAGAGCACTATTAAATATGATGACAATTCCGAAAGGAATGTTAATAGAAATACCAAAAGAGAGAAAAAATGAATTTATAAAAGCACAAAGAGAGTCAAACAAAAAAATGGATAAACAGGGATATTTCGAGTTATTAAACAATAATAGAGAAGAATTGAAAAAAATAGAAAAACATAATAATACAGAACTACCAGTATATAATTTTGTTAAACAGAACTGTGTTATAGATTTTTCGACAAAAAGTGATGAAAATACTGAACAAACTAAAAATATTACAAAACAAAAAATATTACCAGAGGAAAGGTAGAAAATATGAAAAAAATAAAAGAAAAATATATAATAGCACAAAGAGTATTTAAATTAATGGAAGATGATCATGTTGGAGCATATTCGGCTCAATGTGCATATTATACAATTTTATCATTTATTCCATTTATAATATTAGTTATTACATTAATTCAATATACAGGAATACAACCACAAACATTATTTGAAGCTATTACAAAAATAGTGCCAGAAAGTATGAATGATATGGTTTTAGGAGTTGTAGAAGAGGTGTATTCAAAATCAATAGGAACTATTTCGATTTCAATAATATTTACCATATGGTCAGCAGGAAAAGGATTGTTTGCTTTAACAAGTGGATTGCAAAATGTATACAAAATTCATACAGAAAAACAGGTATCTTATTTGTATTTACGATTAAAAGTTTTTATTGAAACTATAATATTTATTATATTGATAGTATTAGGATTAACTTTATTAGTATTTGGAGATAGTCTTAAGTATATTATTCAACAACAGTTAGAAGGAATTAAAAATTATGATGTATTAATATCAATATTTACTCAATTGACATTTTGGATTATAACGTTTGTAATATTCTTATTTATATATAAATTTATTCCTAAACATGATATGAGCTTTAAAGGGCAAATTTATGGAGCGGTTTTCGGCTCTATTGCATTAAACGTAATTTCATTTATATTTTCAAAATATTTATATATTTTTAAAGGTTTTTCATTGACATATGGAAGTTTAACAACTTTAATGTTAATTATGATGTGGACGTATGCATGTTTTTATACAGTTTTATTAGGTGCTGAAATAAATAAATTACTTGGAATAATGCATAAAGATTAAGTTACTGTAATATCAATATATTATAAACTATACCACAAAAATGGAAAAATTTAACAAAAATATTGAAAATGTAAAAGAATTGTGATATAAAACATTATATAGTTTTTTTATAAAAAACTATATAATCAAAATATTAATATGTTAAATACAAAAGATAGAGAGGTGATAATATAAAAAGTATAAGTAAAAGGGATGCAATTAGGTGTGGAATAAAAAATGAATATTCTATTATGGAAAATGGAGAGAAGAGGTTTAGACAGATATGTCTAAAAGATAAGACTGCATATATTCGTGCAGAAGGAGGAAATGTGGGATATTGGCAAAATAGTCATTATCATAAGTCAATAAGAGAAGTATATATTGTTCAAAAAGGAATGATTTTATTAGCACAATACATAGAAGGAAATACAAAAATTAATAGGGTAGAAAAAGGTAAAATATTTAATGTTGAGCCAAATGTACCTCATAATGTATACATGTATCCCAATACAGTTTTACATACTGTAAAATATGGAGAAGTAGAAGAATATGACTGGCAAGAATTTAAGGAGTTAGATAATATATTAAAAAATAAAACAATGGAAGAACTAAAAAAATATATTCAATAATATATAAAATGATTTATTTATTATAGGATTTTCTAGTATCCTACAATAAGTAAAATATTTTATATAAAAATAAAAAGTAAAAAAATAAAAAAAAATTAAAAAATGTATTGACAACTATAAAAAAAATTAGTATAATAAATCTCGTCGAAAGGACAAACGGTCGCTTAGCTCAGCTGGGAGAGCATCTGCCTTACAAGCAGGGGGTCATAGGTTCGAGCCCTATAGCGACCACCATGTTTTTACGGCCCGGTAG
>FR888040.1:51030-85236 GCA_000431335.1 Clostridium sp. CAG:343
CGGTAGTTCAGTTGGTTAGAACGCTAGCCTGTCACGCTAGAGGTCGACGGTTCGAGCCCGTTCCGGGTCGCCATTTTTTTATTTATAAAAAATAAAAAATGAGTTGATTAATAATTGGCTTGATAGCTCAGTTGGTAGAGCAGGGGACTGAAAATCCCCGTGTCAGTGGTTCGATTCCACTTCAAGCCACCAAACAGTAATTTATACTGAAAAAAGAAGTAGCTTAGAATATATGCTACTTCTTTTTTTGACATTAATAAAAAACCAAATGTAATATATTAAAATATTATATTTGGTTTTCTATTTATTTATCATTTTTATCAATTTTCATATTTTTCCCATAGCGTTTAATTTTTTGCGTTGTAGTTTTCTCAAATTCATTTTCACGTATATCAAAGCCTTTAATATGTTTATAATTAGGAAGTTTTTTATTAACACCTGCTACTACATCTGAAACAACTTTCCATACTTCCTCTTTAGTAGGAACGCTACCCTTTAAATATTCTGTAATAGCTTGAATATTAGGATATATTTGAGCATTAATATAAGTTTCATCATCATTTTCTTTTTGAATTCCGAGTACCAAAGATTCAGAAATAAGTGGACTATCATTTAGATAATATTCAACTTCCTCCGGATATATATTTTTACCATTTTTAGTAACAATAACACTTTTACACCTACCAGTAATATATAAATAACCATTTTCGTCTATCTTACCTAAATCACCAGTATGAAACCAACCGTCAATAATAGTTTGTTTTGTTTTTTCTTCATCTTCATAATATCCAAGCATAACGTTTGGACCTTTCACAATAATTTCACCAACACCTTCTTCGTTAGGAGAATCTATTTTATATTCTACATTAGGAATAGGTAGTCCTGCACTGTCATCTTTTTGGAAAAAGTCAGTATTTCCAGCAACTAAGGGAGAACATTCTGTTAAACCATAACCTTGTAAAGTATTTAATTTTAAATTTCTAAAATCAGAAACAATAGTAGGATTAGCAGCTGCGGCGCCTACAATAAATACACGTAATCTACCACCTAATGTGTTTTTTACCTTTGTTTTTACTATTTTTTTCATAAAGAAAGGTAAAGAAGAAAAAGGATTTTCATTGTTTTCTTTTTTATATTTATCTGGTAATGTCTTATTCATGTTTTTTATAATATTCTTGTGTAAATTTTCTAATAATAATGGAACACATAAAATAACAGAAGGATGAAATTCCTGCATATTTTTTGCAATATATCTTAATCCTTCACAATGAGCTATACTAGCACCGCTATATATAGGAAGTAAAAATCCAATTGTACATTCATAAGTATGATGCAAAGGAAGGATAGAGAAAAACAAATCACTTCTTTTTACTTTTACAATTCCATAAATAGATAATATATTAGAACATATATTTCTTTGGGAAAGACAAACACCCTTTGCATTTCCAGTTGTACCAGAAGTAAAAAGCAGAATACGTAATTCATCTGGATTTATTTTTATAGAATCAAAATCAGTTATGCCATCTAAATAAGAAGCTTTACCTTCATTTAATAAAATATTGAATTTTTCGTCAAAAGTAATGAATTTAGTATCTGGATTTTCAATTTTAGAAATGTTTTCTAAAATGTTTTGCAAATTTTTATTGTCGCCTAAAATGCATACGGTTTGTGAAACATTCATAAAATTAATAACATCATCAGTATGAAGTTCTTTGTCAATAGGAACTACGATTCCTACAATAGATGCTGCAAGATAAGAAACGCACCATTTATAACTATTTTTTCCTATGACAGCAATCCTTTTGTTTAAAAAGCCATTTTCAATTAAGCTTGTACCAAGATATACAACATCATTTTTAAATTGTTCATATGTAATTGATTTTATATTACCATCTGAATCCTTTATTTTAAAAGCGATTCTATTACGATAAATATCACCAGATCTATATAGCATGTCCTTAAAATTTGTTACTTCTTCTGTTTTATGATATTTCTTTTTTAGTTGTTCTGAAATATTAGGTTTATTCTTCATTTTTTCCTCCTATAAGTTTTTCTACCTATATCTATAAAAATTAAAATTTGTATCTTTTTTTAATGTTATATTGCCATTATAAATGGATTGATTGTCTAAGTCTAATGGAATGTCAATATATATTGTACATTTGAATTCTTGACTTAGATTATTTGTTACATAAACGTCAAATGAAAAGCTACAAGCAATATTATTTAATAATATATTACATCTTTTTAATAAAGAACCGTCATAAGTCATAGGCGTTGATGTATCAGTAATAGTATAATCGGTTTTAATATTATGATTAATATAACTAAGAACGATTGGATTAGCTAAATTATTGTATAGAGTAGGTTTGTCTAGATTGACTTCATCTTCAGAAGTTATATTAAAATCCAAATTTCCATTTATTAAATTTTCTTCTGATATTTCACTTTTGGCAAAATTGTTTATGTTTTTATAATATAGCTTTGGTTCGCCTAAAGTAGGAGATGAAGTGAATTTTATATTATTAATAGATACTTTTTTTAAAGTGTTTTCCAAAGTCTTTTCTTCAGATGTACTAGTTATAAACAAAGCAATATCTGTATATTGATATAAATCTTCAATTGTAAAATTAGAATTAGATGCAGTTTTATTTTTTGCATCACAACTACTAAAAAAAGTAATCTTATTAATCTTAAAAATTGTATTTTGATTTTTTCTTGCAAAAGGTAAGATATCGTTTTCAAAGTTGGTTTTTAACATATGTCTGTTAAAAATAAAAAAACCAACCAAAAATATAAAGACAAGTGAAATTACAATAATAACAATTAATAAATTTTTTTTCTTATTCATAACTCCTCCTTAGTAAATGCAAATATATAATAGTATAATTTAAAAATAAAATCAAGTGAAAATTCCATAAATTTAAATTGACAAAAATAGATCAAAAAGGTAGAATTATATTAGGTGATAGTATGAAATCAAAAGATAAAGGAAAAAAATATATAAAAGTAACATTGAAGAATATAATTATTTGTTGTTCTTTTGCTATTATTATATTATGTTGTATTTCATTTTATAACTATTATTTTAATAAAAATGAGGTTTATGCTAAAGAAACGAACAATATTAAAACAGACAATATAAAAATAAGTAATGCACAATTGATGAATTTAGATGAAATAGTAAATAATAATACACAAAACAAACAAAAAGAAGAATATATAACAGAAGAAGTAGAGCTAGAATATATTACTATTTATCAAACAAATAGCATTTTATCAAAAGGGGTAATTCAAGTTATTCAAGAAGGACGAGAAGGTAAACAACAAATAACTAAGAAAAAAACATATGAAAATGGAGAGATTATATCAGAAGAACAAGTTAATAGTAAAATAACAAAAGCAGCTGTTAATAAAATTGTAGAAGTGGGTACTAATAATTATAAAAGTAACTACAAGGTAAAAATAGGAGATGTTGTTTATGTAACTTCTGATAGAGCTGAGGTTATGACAGAACCAAATGAAAATACGCAGAAAGTAGCAACTTTGGTAAAAGGAAAAAAATTAAAAATAATATCAATACAAAATGATTGGTATAAAATATCTTCTTCTGATGTAACAGGATATGTAAAAATAGAGAATACGACATATATTAATAAAGATAATGAAAACGAACAAGAAACAAACATATCTAATTCATCAAATTCTATATTAAAACCTAGTTTTGATATGGCATTAAATAAACCAAGTGGACTTAGTCTAGAACAATTCAAAAAAGTTTTAAATGATTCAAAAGATACAAATAAAATTTTTGCTAATAATGCAGAATATTTTTATTACATAGAAAAACAATATAATATAAATGGCGTATTTGTTGCAGCAGTTGGAATACATGAAAGTGCTTGGGGAACTTCTAAAATTGCGATAGAGAAGAAAAATTTATTTGGATACGGAGCTTATGACTCTAATCCTTATAATGGAGCATATAATTTTTCAAATTATTCAGAATGTATTGATTTGATTTCAAGAGTGTTTGTAAAATATTATTTAAATCCATCAGGAACTAGTATATATGGCGGAGAAAAGGCAATAGGAACTTATTATAATGGAGCTAATTTAAAAGGTATTAATCAAAGGTATGCTACAGATAAAAATTGGGCAAATGGTGTTTATACATATATGAAATATTTATACAATAAATTGTAAAAAATTCTTGCTATTTTTTATAATTTATTGTATTATATAAAAGTATAATGCTTATAAGGAAGATTTTGCCGAAAAAACGCTAAGAAAGGGGCATAATAAAATGAAAAAAACAATAATAATTGTTACAATTTTTATGATATTAATTGGAATATTTTTATGCATAAATAAAACATATGCAGCAGAAAAAGCAATAGACAATGAAACAGAGAGCAAAATAATAGAAATAAAAGAAAATGCAATGAATTCATTAGAAGATTATAAACAAAAATATGGATCAGATGCTTATGGATTTGTAGCGTACATATTAAATTTAGTTAGAATTTACAGTATTCCGTTATGTTTCTTAGGAATTGCAATTGGAGCAATTCATCAATATGTGATAGGAATTAGAAAGTTGGACACACTAGAAAAGGGAATGGCTTTAATTGTAAGCTTTGTAACAATATTAATTATATGCCAAATTTTACCGTTAGCATTTGCTGTGTTTGTAAAATTTGGAAGGGGGTAACAAATGAAAGTTTTATTTGCTGTAAGTAATGAAGAAATATCAGAGTCGATAGTAAAAAAGTATCAAAAGGAATATAAACAGATTATTTCTTACAAAAATGTTTATTACTTTAATGCAATATTAAAAGAATTACAAAAGGATAAAACTTATGATAGAGTAGTAATAAGTGAAGATTTAGAAGCTTTTACTAATACACAATATGATCAAATAGATAAGTTTATTTTTGAAAAATTAGATAGTATAAGCGATGAGGCTTCAAATTCAAGAGGTAATGATATACCAATTATTTTAATCTGTTCAGATAGAAGAGCAAAATCTGAACAGATGTTAGTAAAATTATTTGGAATTGGAGTTTATAATGCAATTATTGGGACAGACAGAAGTGTAGACGAAGTTTGCAGATTAATCAATAGACCTCGTTCTAAAAAAGAAGCAAAAAATTATTATAAAATAGATTCTGAAGATGTAAGTTATCAAAGTGAAAATGAAAATGATGTTAGTGAAATGGAAATACAAAATATTCTTGCACACTATAAAAGACTAGGGAAAAATGAAGATAGATATGTAGACAGTTTTAATAATATAGCAGCACAATATAATGATGTACAGCTAAGAATTATCAGTAAATTTCTTCCTTTAAACGTGCGAGCAGTACTAGAGGAAAGATCACCAAGATATCAACAAATAATGTCTTTTAATAATAGTGTTTCTGATAAGTTAAGAAAGCCTAAAAAAGAAACTACTGAAGGACCTAGTGAAAAATTATTAATGCCAAAAACTAAAGACAGAATAATGTCAAAACCAGTAGTAATACCATCATCAATCAATATGAATAGTACAAAAAAACTATCTAAAATTAAACCACAACCGGAACAAGAAGAAAACTATCAAAAACTAGAGCTAAATAACGGAAATATAAAAGAGCAGAAAAAAAATGAAAACTATTCTACAATAGAACAAAACATAATACCAGAAGAGCCAATTGTACAACCTAAAAGAGGAAGAGGTAGACCACGAAAAAATCCTATTCCAGAGGTACAAGAACAGGCAATACCTGTTAAAAGAGGAAGAGGTAGACCACGAAAAAACCCTGTTCCAGTTGAACAAAAAATAGAACCACCTGTTATTCCAATGGAACCAGAAGATAAAGATACAATTTTGCCAGGATTTGAAGAAGAAATTTTACCAGAAGCTTCTAATGATCCAATAACAAGAAATACAAATAATATAGAAAATGAAGTTTTACCAGGCATTGGACAAAATAGTGAACCAGAAGAATTTTTACCTGGATTTGAACAAAATGAAGAATCAGAAGAATTCTTGCCTGGATTTGATTCTCAAAATAATATTAGATACCAAGAAAATACAAATATGAGACAAGCACAATTTGAAGAAAGAACAGGATTTACAAGGCAATCACAATTTCAAGAAAATCAAGAACAACAAAGATTTCAAATGCAGCCTGAAATAGAAAATGTTGACCTTTCAAGCTTATTAACACCTGATAAAAAAATAGTTACTTTTGTAGGAACAAGTAAAAATGGAACATCATTTATTGTTAATAATTTAGCAGAATTAATATCTTCTACAGGAATCAATGTAGCTATATTAGATACAACTAAAAATAGAAACTCATACTATATTTATACAAAAAATGAAGAAGAATTAAGAGAGATTGCTACTAGAAGCATTGATGGACTTGCTAATGGGGTAGCAACAGGAATACCTGTAAATAAAAATTTAACGGTGTATACTTCTTTGCCAGAAGAAGGAGATGCAATTATCCATGTAGACAGAATATTAGAAACTTTGTTAAAAAAACATTCTTTAATTTTGATTGATACAGATTTTTCAACTCCAGTAGGATATTTTAAACAATCTCAAGAAACATATTTGGTACAAACTTTAGATGTATTAACAATTCAGCCATTAACAGCTTTTTTAAGAGAATTAAAAGCTAAAAATATATTAAATGAAAAAAAATTGAGAGTTATTTTAAATAAAACAGTAAAAATTAGAGGAATAACTGAAAAAACTATTATTGGAGGAATGGCATACTATAATGATCCTGCTATGTCATTTATGACAGAACTATTTGATAGGACGTTGATGAAATATGTTGCTATACCTTTTGAAGAAGAAACTTATATAAAATATTTAGAAAATATTATAGAATGTAATATTTCACTAAAAGGATATTCTAAAATATTTATGCAAACATTAAAAGAACTAGCAAATATGGTTTATTCACAAACAAATACTTATAGACCACCTACAGCTAATGGATATAATATGAATAATACTTTTACTCCAAATATGAATAATACATTAAATCAAATGAAGAACAATTATTAAATAAAAACAGAAAGGGGAAAAAATAAAGTGACGATGCTAATAATAGTTGGAATATTAGTTCTTATTGTAGTTGGACTAATAATTTATAATATAACAATACACAAAAAAATACAGAAATTTAAAAATATGAATCAAAGAATTACAAATTTATATGTTGTTCAAGATTTTATGAATGCTATAGGAGAAACATCAACAGTAGATGAAAAGATAAAGAAAATAAACGATATTTTAATTGATAGATATGAAATTAAATATTCAACTATCGTAGTATTTGATGGAACTGAATATCAAGTTAAAGCATCTAATGTTGACCAAAAGCATTGGGATGCATTAAGATCTTTACATGATGTAGATATGTTTAAAGATAGCATTGAATCTGCAACACCTAAATATGTAACAGTTAATAATGAAAACGAAAGACTTCCTTATCAAAAAATGGAATTTGGAAGAGCTAAATCAGCTATATTTTTCCCTTTATATATAGATAATGTTTATATTGGTTATTGGATCATAGAAAGTGGAACTCCACATGATTTCGATAATGTAGACACAACGGTATTAGAAGTTATTAAAGAAAATATTGTTTCTGTTTTAAAAACAGTAGTACATCAGAAAACTTTAGAGTCTATTGTTAGAAAGGATTTATTTACAGGTTTATATTCAGAAGAATATTTATATGGAGAAGGTAAGAAAATAATTGATCAATATACAATATCTACAATGTGTATGTTTAAAATAATTAATATACAACAAATTAATCAAGAATATTGTAGAGAATTAGGAAATAAAGTTATAACTCAAATAAGCAATTATATAAGAGAAAATATATCATCTGAATATGTATTTGTTAGATATATGGGACCTAAATTTGTAATTGCATTTTCAGGAGTTGAAGCAAGTGGAGTGGCTGACTTTTTAAATGAAATTAAAGAAAAAGTAGAAAACATGAAAATACAATTAACGGAAGAAGAAATAGAACATTTAAATTTAGATGCAAAATTAAAAAATAAATTATCTAAAAATACTAAAGAAATAGCAATACCAAAGTTGAACTTTGTAATATCTTCTTATTATAAAGGAACAGGACTAGAAGAAGTGCTAAAAAAATTAGAAAAATATTTAGATACAGCAGATGTTAATGAAAGTGACATAACTAATATATAAATAGAGGAGGGTTAAGACAATGGAATTTGATAAAACAATGAATTTTAAGGTGGAAAGAGAAGAAAATACAAAATGTAGAGAAGTTTTAAAAGAAGTATATCAATCATTAGTAGAAAAGGGATACAATCCTATAAATCAAATAGTAGGATATATATTATCAGGAGATCCAACTTATATAACAAGTCATAATGATGCTAGAAACAAAATTAGAACGATTGAAAGAGATGAATTACTTGAAAAAATGGTAAAAAACTATATAGGATTAGAAGATTAAAATGAGAATTTTAGGAATAGATTATGGAGAAGCAAGAGTCGGAATAGCGATAACAGATCAACTAAATATAACAGTTCAAGGATTAGAAACTATACAACGAAATGGATCTGATAAGGTAATATTGCGAAGATTGGATGAAATATTTGAAAAATATGAAGTAGATACCATCGTTGTAGGAATGCCATTAAACATGAATGGAACAATGTCTGAAAGAGCTAAAATAACAGAGCAATTTGTTCATAAGTTAAAATGTAAATACAATAAAATGGAAATTCACACTATAGATGAAAGATTAACAACAGTAGAAGCTCATAAAACCATGAACTTTTTGGAAGTGAACAAGAATAAAAAGAAAAATATAGTAGATACTATATCTGCGGTTTATATTTTAGAAACATATTTAAATAAATTAAAAAATACGTTGCAAAATAATTAAAAATACGATATTATATTTAAAAAATAAATAAATATTAAAAAATTGAAAGGAGAAAAATTATGAACGAAAATTACGAAGGTGAGGAATTAGATAACATAGTAATATTAAACGACGAGGATGGTAATGAAGTAAAATTTGAATTTTTAGATTTAGTTGAATTAGATGATGAGGAATATGTAGTATTATTACCAGTTACAGTAGAAGGTGAAGAAGAAGAAGGAGAAGTAGTAATATTAAAAGTAGAAGATAATGATGATGAAGATTCAGACGAAGAATCTTATGTAAGTATTGAAGACGAAGAAATCTTAAACAAAGTATTTGAAATATTTAAAGAAAAATTCAAAGATGATTTTGATTTCGTTGATTAATCAAATTGATTAAAAAATATAAAATTATATATCAATATAAATAGGTTATTAAGGTAGGAAGGTGAAGGAAAGAAAATAAAAATCTTGACTTCACTTTTTTGCATAATAGTACAATAGAAAAAATAAAAAAATATCAAAATATATTACATTTTTTGATAGAAAGAGAGGAAAAAATGAAGAATTTTTCAACATGGATGTTAGTTATGTTTATGATACTATTTTGGATATTGAGAATTATTGTAGCAGTAAGTGCCGAACTTAATTGGGATTTAGGAGCACTTAAGCCACTAAATCAACAAGTTGAAATCATATTACTATTTGTAGTGTTAGTATGTGTAATATTAGTAGTGAAAAGAAAAATGTTAGGAGGACTTATATATTTATTAGCATATGGAATGTATTTTGGAGTTGATATAGTAAATAATTTACAAACATTAATATCAGCAGTAGAGTCAAATATAGACATAAATTTATATATGAATTTATTACTATCATTAATAGGAATGATATTACCAATATCAGTATTATTAGACTTATTGATGGATAAAAACAGAAAAAATCATCCAAAAGACAAAAAAACGGATTGGTTTTATGATAATGAACAATTTGATAGAAAAATGGACGAAAGAGCAGACAAAAACAATTATAGGACATTATAGGGACAGGTCTTGTTTGTCTCATTTGGATTTTAAATGCAATAGTTAATAATATAAATATCAAATGTGAAAGAGGAAATAAGGAAATAAGATGATAAAAAGATATAAAAAGAATGAAATTGAAAAGCTAGTTAAAATACTAAAAAATGATGGTGTAATTAGTGTGCCAACTGATACAGTTTTTGGTATATGCGCTAGAATAAATTCGGAGATAGCACATGATAAATTAATAACTATAAAAAATCGTTCAATAAAAAAGTCATTTCCTGTAATGTGTGCAAATGAAGAACAGATAAAAAGCATAGCTATTGTAAATGATGTAGCGAAAAAATTAATAAAATCATTTATGCCTGGGCCAATTACATTAGTATTAAATAAAAACAAGAATTTACCAGAATATGTAACAAATGGAAAAGATACAATTGCAGTTAGAATGGCGACATCAGAAACAATAAAAAAATTAATTCTAGAATTAGGAAGTCCAATATTTATGACAAGTGCTAATCAAAGTGGAGAACCTACTTGTAACAGTTTAGATGAAATAGAAGAAATGTGTCCAAATTTAGATGGAATTATGGAAGGAAATGTGATTTTTTCAAAAGGAAGTACAATTATAGATTGTAGTTCTGATGACATAAAAATATTAAGAGAAGGTCCAATAACAATAGAGCAAATAAATGAAATAGTAAATTATAATTTAAGAAAAAGAAAGTGATAAAATTATGAATATGTATCAAAAAAGAAAAGTAAGACAAGAAAAAAGAGAAAATAATAATGAAGAAAAAAATCGTCAAATTGCCCCAATTTCGTGGTATCCAGGGCACATGGCAAAAACAAGAAGGCAAATAGAATCAGATATAAAAATAGTAGATATAGTAATAGAATTGTTAGATGCAAGAATACCAATATCTAGTCAAAATCCAGATATAGCTCAAATAATATCAAAAAAGAAGAAAATAGTAGTATTAAACAAAGGAGACCTAGCAGATGACAACAAAAATAAGCAATGGCTAGAATACTTCCAAAAGAGAGAAATTCCAGCAGTAATAACAGACTCGAGCTCAGGAAGAGGAATAGATAATTGTATAAAAGAAATTGAAAAGATAATGGAAGAACAATTATTGCTTCAGGCAAACAAAGGAAGAATAGGAAGAAAAATTAGAGCAATGGTACTAGGAATTCCAAATGTAGGAAAATCATCTTTTATAAATAGAATTTCAAAAAGAACAACAGCAGGAGTAGGAAATAAACCAGGAGTTACAAAACAAAAGCAATGGATTAGAATTAACGACAAAATAGAATTATTAGATACACCAGGTGTCTTGTGGCCTAAATTTGAGAGCCAAGAAGTGGCATTAAACTTAGCATTTACAGGTACAATAAAAGAAGACATATTGCAGAGAACAGAAATAGCATACGAACTAATAAAATTCTTATTAAAAAATTATAAGAAAAAAATATGTCAAAGATATGGGATAACAGAAGAATATATTGACAATACATTAAATAAAGAACAACCAGAAAACTTTAATATATATGAAATAATGCTAGAAATAGGAAGAAAAAGAGGCTGTATAATATCTGGTGGAAATATAGATGAAGAAAAGACAGCAAGAATAATTTTGGATGAATTTAAAAATGGTAAATTAGGCAAAATAACATTAGAATCTCCAAAAAAATAAAAGACTGTATAAAAAATAGAACTTAATTTAGTAAAAAAGGAGAAATAAAATTGGAAGAATTTATTAACATAGTAAAAGATGAAAAAGAAGTTAATATGATGTCTCCGTTAACATGGGCATACATTGGAGATTGTGTATATGAGCTATATATAAGAACGCAATTAGTTAATACAACAAATTTAAAACCACATAAATTACATATAGAATCTATTAAATATGTTAAAGCTCAATCACAGGCAAGCTTTTTACAAAGAATTTATGATGATTTAACAGATGGAGAAAAAGAAATAGTAAGAAGAGGAAGGAATACAGAAAATCATCATTTGCCAAAAAATTGTAATGTACAAGACTATATGTATTCTACAGCATTTGAAGCTTTAATTGGATATTTATATTTGACAGGAAAAAATAACAGATTAAAAGAAATTTTTAGTAAAGTTTTTTAATAAAAATATTATATTATCAGTATAACTTGGAAAAGATAATTATAGAATATATTTTTACTATATTGCACTTGCACAAGCTCGTTTGGTCACTTGCACGGTATTTCAAAGACAATATATTATTAATTTTCTAAAATCCATATAATTTAGCCGTGAAACGCAACCATATATGTAAGAAAAATAAAAAATAAGTGAAAAAATGTTGAAATTTGTAATCAGACTGTGATATAATAATAGTCGGTTTTAAATTAAGGGAGGAATTTTAAATGAAATCAAATTTAAGAAAAACAAAAATAGTAGGAACAATAGGACCTGCAAGTGAAAACAGACTTCAAGAATTATTCGAAGCAGGATTAAATGTAACAAGAATTAATTATTCTCATGGTAGTTGGGATGAACAATCTGAAAAAACAGAAACAATCTTAAAATTAAGAGAAAAATTAGATATTCCAGTTGCATTACTTTTAGATATGCAAGGACCTGAAATTAGAACAGGAATGTTAGTAACAGGAAAAAATGAAAAAATCAAATTAGAAGATGGTCAAAAATTCACTTTAGTAAATGAAGATATTGTTGGAGATAAAGACAAAGTATCTGTAACATATAAAGAATTATATAAAGACGTAAAACCTGGTTCAAAAGTTTTAATAGATGATGGAGCAATTGAATTAGTAGTAGACGAAATTGCAGGTAAAGACATAGTTTGTACAGTTGTACATGGAAATGGTTTAGGAAGTAGAAAAACAATTAACTTACCAGGAACAGCAGTTAGATTACCAGCATTAAAACAAAAAGATATAGATGATTTAAAAACAGCATGTGAACATGGATATGACTATGTTGCAATGTCATTCACTAGAAATAAAGACGATATAGATCAAGTAAGAAAAGTATTAGACGAAAATGGTGGAAAAGACATTAAAATAGTAACAAAGGTAGAAAATGTTGAAGGATTAGAACATATGGTAGAAATAGTTGATAATGCTGATGTTCAAATGATTGCACGTGGTGATATGGCAACAGAAACAGACTTTACAGAACCACCAGTTATGCAAAAGAAATTTATCAAATTATCAAATAAAGCTAATAAACCAGTTATTACAGCTACACAAATGTTAGAATCAATGACATTTAATCCATTACCAACTAGAGCAGAAGCAAGTGACGTAGCAAATGCTATTTATGATAGAACAAGTGCAGTTATGTTATCTGGAGAATGTGCAATGGGTAAATATCCTGTTGAATGTGTAAAAACAATGGTGAAAATAGCAAATAGAGTAGAACCAGAAATTGATTATTGGAAGAGATTTAGAAATAATGACAACTACGAATTAGATAACTTAGAAATGAAAATAGCATATTCATCATGTGTTATGGCAATGAATATGGAAGCAGATGCAATTGTATGTTATACACATACAGGTGATTCAGCAAGAAGAATAGCCGGATTAGGTGCAGGATGTCCAATATTAGCAATAACAGATAATAGAAGAACATTCAACCAATTAGCAATAGCATGGAATGTAACACCAATATATGTAGAAAAGAAAGATTCAATTGATGAAGTAGTAGAAGCAGGAATTGAAAAATTAAAATCAAAAGGAATCTTAGAAAAAGGAGATATGGTTGTTGTTGCAGGTGGTGCAAAATGGTTAGCAAGTGCTGAAGATAGCAAAATTATCGGAGGAATAGCAAAAATATAGTGCAAAAATAAATATTTGTAGAAAACAAGAGATTAATAAATTTTATTAGTCTCTTGTTATTTTATAGTAAATTATGATATACTATACCTATCAAAAAAGAAAGGAGATTGGGAAAGTTATACAAAAATATAATAACTTATCCTAAATAAGACAAAATGAAGCCAATTGTAGCAATTATTCGGAAAACCTAATGTAGGTAAGTCCACGTTTTTTAATTATTTAGCAGGAAATAGAATATCAATAGTAGAAGATACACCAGGAGTAACTCGAGATAGAGTTTATGCAGAAACAAACTGGAGAGGAAGAGATTTTACTTTAATTGATACTGGAGGAATAGAGCCAGACTCAGAAGATATTATTTTGTCACAAATGAGAGAGCAAGCAAATCTAGCAATAGCAATGGCAGATGTTATTTTGTTTTTAACAGACATAAAACAAGGAGTGACAGCAGCAGATAGAGAGATATCAATAATGTTAAAAAAATCTGGAAAACCAATTGTTCTTGTATGTAATAAAGCAGATAATTTTCAAAAAGACAAAGAAGAAGCATATGAATTTTATAACTTAGGAATGGGAGATCCATATCCAATATCGGCAACAAACGCACTAGGAATAGGAGACGTATTAGACAAAATATATGAAAGTTTTCCTGAAAATATAGAAGAAAATAAAGATGAAAACATTATAAAAGTAGCGGTTATAGGAAAGCCAAATGTAGGAAAATCATCATTAATAAATAAAATATTAGGAGAAAATAGAGCTATAGTAAGCGATATTGCAGGAACAACCAGAGATGCAATTGATACAGAATTTGAAAATGAAAATGGAAAATATGTATTAATAGATACAGCAGGAGTTAGGAAAAAGAGTAAAATAAAAGAATCAATAGAAAAATTTAGTATAATGAGAACACTACTTGCAATAGAAAGAGCAGATGTATGTTTAATGATGATAGATGCAACAGAAGGGGTAACAGATCAAGATGCAAAAATTGCGGGAGAAGCACATGAAGCAGGTAAGGGAGTTATTATTGTAGTAAATAAATGGGATGCTGTAGAAAAAGAGACAGGAACTCTAGAAAACTATAAAAAAGAAATTTATAACAAACTAAAATATCTTTCATATGCTCCAATTATTTTCGTGTCAGCAAAAACAGGACAAAGGGTACATAAATTATTTGAATTAATTAATTATGTGGCAGAACAAAATAGTATGAGAATTTCAACATCAGTGTTAAATCAAGTTATAAATGAAGCTATTGCAATAGTTCAACCACCAACAGACAAAGGAAAGAGATTGAAAATATTTTATGGAACACAAGCATCAACTAGACCACCAACATTTGTTATTTTTGTAAATGATAAAGAATTATTCCATTTTTCTTATGAAAGATATTTAGTAAATCAAATTAGGAAAGAATTTGGTTTAGAGGGAACACCTGTAAGAATTATAGTTAGAGAAAAATTAGAAAAAGAAGTATAAATTAGGGTATATGTATTTTAATAAAATTCAGAGGATGTTAATAATCAAAGGAGGAATTTAAAATGGTAGTATATATTATAATGGCTATAATAGCTTATTTAATAGGAAGTATTAACTTTTCTGTTATATTAAGTAAAAAAATGGCTGGATTTGATGTTAGAGAAAAAGGAAGTGGAAATGCAGGAAGCACTAATATGCTTCGTTCAGTTGGAAAAAAGGCAGCAGCGATAACACTTATTTGCGATATATTAAAAGGAGTAGTATCTATAGGAATTGCTATTTTATTAGGAAATGTAATAGAAAATATGAATAGAGAATTATTATTACAAATAGCAGGAATTGCAGTTGTAACAGGACATACATTTCCAATATTTTTTGGATTTAAAGGAGGAAAGGGAGTTGCTACATCATTAGGAGTAATACTTATGAGCAATTGGCAAATTGGATTAATTTGTTTAGTATTTGCTCTAGTATTAATGGTATTAACAAAAATGGTATCATTAGGATCTTGTGCAGCAGCTGTGTTATTTCCTGTTTTAACTTTATTTATTAATACAAATTATACTGTCCTTTCAGAAGGTAAAAGTGGAAAAGTGTATTTAATATATAGCATTTTACTAGCTGTTATTGTATTATTTAATCATAGAAGTAATATAAAAAGGATATTAAATGGAACAGAGAATAAAGTAGGTTCTAAAAAATAAAAAATATAATAAAATAAATACTTAAGAATAAAAAGGAGAATTAAAAATGAAAAAAATAGCTATTATAGGTAGTGGAAGTTGGGGAGTAGCATTAGCTATTCACTTAGCCAGCATTGGAAATAAAGTAAAAATATGGTCATATGAAGAAGAAGAAAAAAGATTAATAAATGAAGAAAAAAGGTGTATGTTTTTACCAAATGTAACAATTCCAGAAAATATAGAATGTTCAAATGATTTTAAAAAAATAATAGAAGATGCAGAATTTATTTTACATGTAACACCTTCAAAATTTACAAGAAGTACATTTAAACAATATAAACAATATGTCGATAATAAACCAATTATAATATGTGGAAAAGGGTTTGAAAAAGAGACTTTAAAAACATTAGACGAAGTAATAAAAGAAGAATTGCCAACAGCAAAAATAGGAGTTTTAAGTGGACCAAGTCACGCAGAAGAAGTATCAATAGCTATTCCAACTGTATTGGTAGTAGCATCAAAGCATGATGATGTTTTAGAATTAGTACAAAATACTTTTATGTCAGAAAAAATGAGAATTTATACATCAAAAGACGTAAAAGGAGTTGAATTAGGAGGAGCATTAAAAAATATAATTGCATTTTGTGCTGGAGTAGCAGCTGGAATAGGGCTAGGAGATAATAGTTTTGCAGCACTTGTAACAAGAGGATTAGGAGAAATAGCAAGATTAGGAGTAAAATTAGGTGGAGAAAAAGAAACGTTTTATGGATTAAGCGGTTTAGGAGACTTAATTGTAACATGCTTAAGTGAACATAGTAGAAACAGAAAAGCAGGAAAGTTAATAGGACAAGGAAAAACATTAGAAGAAGCTAAAAAAGAAGTCGGAATGGTTATAGAGAGTATTGATAATATAGACGTAGCATATGAATTAGGAAAGAAAAATGATGTTTATATGCCAATTATAGAAACAGTATATAAAGTTATTTATGAAGGATTAGAACCAGCAGAGGCAGTTAAAAATTTAATGACACGTGATAAAAAAAGTGAATAATTTTAGATTAAATTTCCAATAATAAAAAAGATAAGAATTAAAATAGCATAAGAATAAATGCACAAAGGTAAACAGTGTGCAAATAGTTCATTTAAGGAAGGATGAAAGTATATGGAATTTTTTGATAAATTGGGAAAAAAGGCCTCTGAAGCTTATAAAATGACAGCAGATAAAACAGGAAAAATTGCAAAAGAAACTAAAATTAAACTTAAAATTGGAGAATTAAGAACACAAGTAAATGATGTATATGAAGAAATTGGAAAAAAGGTATATGAGAAACATGTGTTAGAAGGAGAAATTTCAATCGAAAATGAAATAGAAGAATATTGTACAAAATTAGATGTTTTAAGTGATGAAATAGATAGTTTATTAAAACAATGCTTAGAGTTAAAAGATAAAAAGCAATGTCCTAAATGTTATTCAGAGATAGAAAAAGAAATGAAGTTTTGCCCTAATTGTGGTTATAAACAAATTATAAAAGATTACTTGCAAGAAGAATTAGAAGATAGTAAACAAAATGAACAAGAAAACCAAGATGAAAAAGAAAAAACAAACCTAGAAAAAACAGTAGCGATTGAATCGGATATAGATATAGAAGAAAATAACGAAGAACAGGAAGAATAGATAAAAACAGACGGATTCAATCCGTCTATATTTATGAAAGGGATACATAATTATGAAAGTTGTAATTCAAAGAGTGAAAGAAGCAAAAGTAGAGGTGGAAAATAAAGTAGTAGGAAAAATAGAAAAAGGATTTTTAGTATTTCTTGGAATTACTCACACAGATACGAAGGAACAAGCTGATTATTTAGTAAAAAAGCTTTGCAATTTAAGAGTATTTACAGATAGAGAAGGTAAAATGAATTTAGGATTAAAAGAAGTAGTAGGAGAATTATTAATAGTTTCACAATTTACTTTATATGCAGATTGTTCTAGTGGAAATAGACCATCTTTTACAGAAGCTGCAAAACCAGAACAAGCAAATAAGTTATATGAATATTTTTGTTCTGAATGCGAAAAAAACAATATTAAAGTAGAAAGAGGAATTTTTGGAGCTGATATGCAAGTAAGTTTAATAAATGATGGACCAGTTACTATAGTTATAGAGAAATAGAAATTATATGATAAATAAAATATTAGAAAAAATAATTAATCCAGAAAAAGTTATTACAAAGTTAATGTTGTTAGCAGGAAGCTTTATATTAATATTAAATCAATTTACATTAGAATATTTATTATTTCCAGAATCAGCAGTAATGTGCCTAGGAGTATTATTTAATGTAATAGCGATAAAATTTATGGTAGATAATCCAAAATGTAAATATATAAAAATATTTTTAGCATTGTTAGTAGCTGTATTTTGCTATCAAGGAGTGCTAAATATGTTCCCAGTTCTTGCTATATTAGTATATATAGTAAAACAAATATTAGACAAGAGGGAATATAAGGTAAAAGAAAAAGAGTTCTTTGTTGAAATGATAAAATTAGCTTTTATAGTAATAGTAGTCTTAGCAATTTGCTATGAAGAATTTTCAGAGGAACAGTTAGTATTTAAAGGGAATACATTATACATGTTAGTATATTAATAAATTTAATAATAACTAAAAGAAAAAGCAAGGGAAATTCCCTTGCTTATAAAGTATTAACATCATTAATAATGTTATCTTTGCTAGTTAAAAATTTGCAGCTAATACAATTAATGCAATGCATACAGCTGATACAGTGCACACAGTCGAAGCAAAAATTACAACTTTTGCAATTAGTACAATTTTTGCTTCTTTTGCAAAAGAGACAGTTAAAGTCACTTTTGCAATTTGAACAGTTTCGACAAAAAAAGCAAAAAATGCAATTCGTGCACTGTTTACTGCCAAAGCAGAAAAAGCAATGTTTATTTTTATTAATAACGTTAATTAAACTATTTGCAATTACAATTCCTGCAATTGCAATAACTGCTACAAATAAAATATCCATAAAGCAATCCTCCTAATAAAGCGTTTTTATTTGCAGAACAATATTAAAATTATACCATTATTATAATAAGTTTGCAATATTAATAAGGAAATCTTTCATATAAATAGCGAATAATAGAATCAGCATTTTCAGAAGTAACATTTACAAAAACATCTTTATCAAGAGAGAGCCACATATTTAAAACATAATCATCTGAATTGTCAACAAAAATTCCAATGATTTCTGCTAGTTCTACAGGATTAGCAGATTCCTTTTCCCATTTTAAAGAATTTTCAATATCCAAATTGGTATTATAAAAACGACTTAAAAATTTATTTAATTCTCCTGTTTTATTACTATATAAAGTAATTTTAGCAATCATTTTAATCTCCTAAAAAATCTATTAATATTAGTATAAAAGATAAAAAAGAAATTATACAAAGAATAAACCAAAATAAAAATGTAAATACTAGAAAAAATAGAAAACGGAGGTTTTAAAAATTTGAAAAAATATAGAAAAATAGCATATTTATTTTTAATTGTTATTATTATTGTTTTATCAATGGCTTTATATGTTAATATAAGTAAGGGCAGTGAAGGAAAAGAAGAAGAAAGGAAAACTTCAGAAATTAATTTTTTGGAAGAAAAGTTAGTTAATTTATTTAATGAAATGAACAATATTCAGACGAGAAATTATAGTATATCTGTAAGTGAAATTTCAGAACAATCAAACAAACAAAAAGATAGTAGTAGTAACAATTCTAAACAAGAACAAGATTCTCAAAAAGATAGTAATTCTAGTAGTGGCTCAGATTCTAGTACTTCATCAGATACATCATCTGGAACTAACCAAAAAAGTCAAAAATTTGAATTAGAAGCAAAAGGAGTTTTAACAAATTCAGATGAAATAAATTGGGATTATATAAAAAGTGAAATTGAAATATTATATTCATCACTTCCAACAATAACGTTAGATTTATACAAATCAAATGTAAATCAAGAAAATGTTTTGAGTTTTAATAAGGAATTTGACAATTTAACAATAGTTACTAAAAATGAGAAAAAAGAGGAAACATTGAATTCATTATCAAAATTATATGAATATTTAATAGGATTTATAGAAAATTCAGAAAACTACAAAACTAAAAAAGATATCTTAGAATCTAAATTATATATATTAAAAGCTTATGCAAAATTAGACTCTAAAAATTGGGTAGAAATAGGAAATAATACAAAGCAATCAATAGATATATATTCTAGGTTGTTGAGTAATACTAATTTAGATGCAAATAAACAATATAGCATAAGTAAAGTATATGTTATGATAAATGAATTACAAAATGCAGTTGAAGTGCAAGATGAATCTGTGTTTTTAATAAAGTATAAAAATATATTAGAAGAAATGAATAGTTTGGTATAAAGTAACAGCATATCTGTAAAATTTGACAAATATAAATAATACTATAGACTTTTTAAGACATTTTGTGATAAAATAACAAATAGAGTAAATTGAATAGTCGCTGGTAAATCTCCGAAAGGAATTACGAGAGGAAAGTCCGGGCTCCATAGAGCAAAGATGCTAGATAACGTCTAGTGAGGGTAACCTTAAGGAAAGTGCAACAGAAAATAACCGCCAAATTTATTGGTAAGGGTGAAAAGGTGAGGTAAGAGCTCACCGCCATTATGGTGACATAGTGGGTCATATGTAAACCCCATCTGGAGCAACACCTAACTAAGAAGATTAAACCTGCTCGGTGCCTTCTTAAATTGCGTGGCTTGAGGTAGCTAGCAATAGCTATCCTAGATAAATGACTGTTTTAAATGACAGAACCCGGCTTACAGATTTACTCTTTTTTGTATTATAAAAATAATTCATTGATAAAATATAACCAAAAGTGTTATAATAAGCACATAAAGGAGTTGGTTTTATGAAAAAAATAGATTTTTTAGCAACAGATGGACTAAAACTAAATGGATTATTGTATGAAAGTAATCAAAAAACTGATAAAGTAATATTATCAGTACATGGAATGAGCAGTAATTGTTTAAAAAATAGAGAAGATATATTATCAAAATGTATGAATCAAAATAATATTGATTATTTCTGCTTTAACAATAGAGGAAGTGAATTAGTAAGATATATACAGAAAGATATTAATGGAGAAAAAGAAAAATTACTAGGTGGTACAACCTATGAAGATGTATTAGAAGGATATGAAGATATTGTTGGAGCAATTCTAAAATTAAGGGAGTTAGGATATAAAGAAATCTATTTACAAGGACATAGTTTAGGATGTACTAAAATTGTATATACGTATAATGAATTAAAAGAAGAGGAAGAAAATGATATATTAGATAGTATAAAAGGAATTATTTTATTATCTTTAATAGATATTCCTAAAACATTAGAAATATATTTAGGAGAAAATTTTAATAGTTATTTAAGATTAGCAGAAGAAAAAGAACAAGAAGGAAAAGTAAAAGATCTTATGCCTAAAGAAGCTTTTATACATCCTATTAGTGTGAAAACATTTTTAAGATATGCTAAATACAATAAAGATATTGATTTTGCAGGTTATGGAAGAGATAACAAGTTAGAAAAATTAAATAATATTGATATTCCACTATTTATGAGATGGGGAAATGATAAAGAAATGATTATACAAAAAGCAGATGAGTTAGTTTCACTTGTAAATAACATTATTATTAATGATAAAAAAGATATAGACTATATAGATGGAAGTAACCATAGTTATGATGGAAAAGAAGAATTAGTAGCAAAACAAATAATAGAATTTATTAATAAATAAAATAATAATGGGGGGAATTATTAATGGCAAATATATTTGATTATATACAATGGAGAGATTTAAGTATAGAAAAAGTAGAATTTAATGAAATTGATAATTTGATTTTAGCACGTTTATCATATTTTCCATTAGATGGGGTAGTTAATGGAGAAGAAGAGATTTCTATTACAGAGGCTTATGAAAAATATGAAAAGTTAGAAAATAAGGGAAGAATATTACAACAAGAAGATACAACATTATTTCCTATACTAGCTAAAAGTACAAGATTTGGAAAAATGAAATTAACAAATTATATTAACAAAATTGATCCAAAACAGGAAAAACAATTTTCAGCAGTTACAATTTTAATGCCAGATAATACGATATATGTAGCTTATAGAGGGACAGATAACACAATTGTTGGCTGGAAAGAAGATTTTAATATGAGCTTTAGTGAGTTAGTTCCTGCCCAGACAGATGCAGCAAATTATTTAAATAATATAGCATATAAATATAAAAACAATATTAGAGTAGGTGGACATTCAAAAGGTGGAAACTTGGCTGTTTATGCAGCAGCATTTTGTGATACAGAAATACAAGATAGAATTATTAATGTTTATAATAATGATGGACCTGGCTTTTGTGATAAAATTATAAATAGTAAACAATATCAAAATATAATTAAAAAAGTACATACATATATTCCGCAAAGTTCTATAATAGGAAGATTATTAAATCATCAAGAAGAAATAACAATATTAAAAAGCACTCAAACAGGTATTATGCAACATGACTTATATACATGGCAAGTATTAGGTGGAGAGTTTGTTAAAGATGAATTAACAAATTCAAGTGAGTTTATAGATAAAACAATAACTAATTGGTTAAAAGAAGTGAGCCCTGAACAAAGAGGAGAATTTTTTGATACTTTGTTTGATATATTAAATACTACAGAAGCAAAAACATTATCAGAGTTGAGTAAAAATAAATTGGAAACTGCAAAAAGATTATTGGAAAGTTACAAACATATCGATGATGAAAGTAAAGAACTTTTATCAAAGACATTATCTGTTTTATTTCAATCTGCAAGAAGAAGTATTATTATAAAGAAAAAAGAGAAGTAATATAAAAAAAGTCTAGGTAAAGCTAGACTTTTTATAATGTTTTGTATATAATAATAAAAAAAGTAGAAATTTGGAGGGTTCCATAATGTATGAAAGAAGCGCAATTGTTTTAGAAAGATATTTTGATAAAATTTTCGGAGAAAATAAAGAAAATAACTTAAAAACAAATTATGGAAATTACACTAGAATTATTGAAGAATTGAAAGAATATCAAAGAATAATTGAAGAAGAAGAAAAAGTAATTAGAAAGTTTGATGAAATAGCTGTAGAAATGGAAAAAATTCAAAAAGAACAATCTGAGATTCACGAATCAAACTTAGAAATGGAAAATGAACGAAATAGGCTTTTTAATGATTTAGGTGAAAATCCAAATACATTAGATAATAAACTAAAAAAAATAGAAGATGTATTGGAAGAAAACAATGAAAAGCTAAAAAAATTAAGAGAAGATTATGTAAAAGCAATGGTTATATTTATTGAAAGACAAAAGGAAAGAAATAAATATGCAAGAGTTAGAAGATCAGCAGAGTCAAATCATAGGAATAATATTGAATATGCAAATAAAATGTTTGAATTAATTAATCCAAGAGATGTTCAAGAAATGAAAAACTTCATAAATTCAGATAAAGAAAAACATAAAAAAGAAATAATTCAAATAATGATAAGAAATGGTAAAAGTGAAAAAATTCAATTTAGTCCTCAAGTAATAGAAAAAGCAGTAGATATAAGAATGAATATTGCAGTTCAAGAAGCAAATTTATATATTAGTATTTATGAAAGAACAAAGAAAACTTTAAATGAAATAAATAATGAAAATATAAAACTAAATAAAGCTGAAAAACTCTTAAGAGATGTTAGTGTAAAATTAGCCTTTTTAAACGCATATAAAGAATATATAATAGGCTTTTTAGATAATGAAAGAATGACGGCTATTAATGGTAAAAAAACACATGAGAAATTAATGGAAGAAGCATGTAAGAATTTTGATGCAGATATTTCACAAATAGGAAATCTATATGAGTTAATTCTTAAAGAAACTACAGGAAAATCAACTAAAAAGGCATATAAAGAACTATATAATAAAAATTACTTAAAAGAAATAGAAGAAAATGAAAAAGACTTTGAAGAAGAAGTTACAAATATAAAGATAAATATGGGAACAGTTATAAATTCTAATTACTGGAGAATAGAAGGAATAAAAAATATTTATAAAGTATTTCAAGAAGAGGTAAGCGAAAAATTTAATAAAGACTTGTCAGAATATAGGATAGAAGAAATAGAAGATATGATATTGCCAGGAAATGAAGAAGAAATAGAACAAGAAGACGAAATTATAAACGAAACAGAAAATGAATATATTGATGAGGAATACGACGAAGAAGAGTATGACGATGAATTTGAAGAAGATAACGATTATGAAGAGCAGTATGATGAGAGTGAAGAAGATGAATATTACGAAGAAGAATATCAAGACGATGAAGATGTAGATTATTATGAAGATGAAGAAAATGATAATGATTACGAAGAAACAGAAGAAGATGAAGGCGAAGAAGAACAAAACGAAGTAATAGAGGATGATATTGACGCAATAATTGAAAAAAGTAGAAAAAAAGCATCTAGTAAAAATGATGAAAAAATGTCAAAAGGGTTCTTTGGTAAATTTTTTAAAAAATAGATTATTAATCTAAGTATATAATTAATAATAAAAAGTAAACGAGTTATTGTAATAATGAATAATGATTTGTGATACATAAAAAACGCTTAAAATGTTAAGTTGATTAATCTAAAAGTTATAAATTAACATGTTTTAAGCGTTTTTTATATAAAATATATATTTATAAATATTTTTTTAAAGTTTCAACACTATCTTCTTGCATAGTAACGAAATCATTTAGAATATTATGCACATCTGGAGCAATATCTGAATTTTGATTTAATAAACGTCTACCTTCAATAATCCCCATATTAGTTCCTTGCATTAATAATTCTGAAATTTTAGAAGTACTATCATCTGCCATAGTTTTCATTTGAATACCATACCAAGTCATCATTTTATTCATAGCATTAGTTTCATGAGGTTCTTTATCACTATAATTATCATACAAATCATTAACTCTTTGTGAAATTTTTTTGTATTTATTATACTCTGTATCTAAAACCCCTTTAAATTTTGAATCTACCACTTTATCTGATACAAAAGAAATAGCATCCATTCCCATAGTAGCACCTTTGTTAACTTCATCAAGAATGTTTAAATTTTGATTTTCCATATAACATACTCCAATCTAGGTATTATAAGTACCATTTAAATTTTAAATAAATTATCTTATAGTAGTATTTACTAAATTACATAAAATATGTAAAAGAAAAATCAAAAATAAAAATGTTTTTATAAAATTATTAAGAAACAGATAAGAATCTGTTTAATAACTGTTCTCTACATTTGTTTTCAAATTCATCGTTTAAAGGTTCTAAAGCAATATCTTCATTATATTTTCTATCAAGGCAATATTTAATAATATAATCAGTAAGTTCAGGATTTTTAGAAAGAAGAGGACCGTGTAGATATGTTGCAATTACATTATCTAAAAAGAATCCTTCTTTCGAATCTCCAAATTTATTTCCATTTCCAAAAAGAACATCTCCAAAAGGAGTTTTTACATTAAATGTTTGTCCACCGATGATTACCAAAACCTATTATCTTGGTATCTTTTCCGTTTAAATTAACATTAATAACAACATTACCAATGCAACGTTTTTTTCTATCTGCAAGAGCCTCTGTATAATAATCAAAAACTTCTAAACCAGGAATAATATTACCTTCAACGCCTTTATAATATTTACCAAATAATTGGTAAGAGCCACAAATTAAAAGAAAGAAAACACCATTATTTACGGCATCCTTTATATTTTCTTTATATTTTAGCAAATCTTCTGACAAAATACCTTGTTCTTGATCAGCACCACCACCTGCAAAAACTAAATCAAAATCATTAAAATCAGGTGAAGCATCACCAATAGAATAAGGCACAATTGTAGCTTTAATTCCGCGTTGCTCTAAGCGGTAGCGTAATACTTGAATATTACCAAAATCTCCATACAACTCTAAAATATCTGGATATAAATATAATATTTTCAATTCTTTCATAAATTTCCTCCCTTTGAGACACTAGGGACAGGTCTCAAATGTCCCATATAGTCTCGAAAAATATGGGACATTTAAGACCTGTCCCTCTAAAGTCCTAATTCATGTCTAGTAGGCTGTAAAGCTGTGTAATTGGCTATAATGTATTTTTTTGTGTTGGTTTTATATAAGTTTTGTATTGCTTCATGTAAGTCTAGATAAGCTTCTATTTTGTCTGGAGAAAATCCAGATGTTTTTATTCTTATGGCTATATCATAGGCACGTGTTCCAGATGTTACAATTCTTGAAACATTCGTTAAGTTGTCAAAATTAATATCCCATATCCATGATACATCAAAACCATCTGCAATATTATCATTTAAAACAAATAATAATTCTTTTTCATCATCATCTTCATTTAGAATTCTAAGGCTTACATTTGCTCCAGTAGGATTTTTTGCTAAATTTATAATAGTAGAAACATCATTTATTTGAACTTCTTCTAATCTACCATTATTTAATACGAATTTTGAAAGAGCTTCTTGTATTATTTTTGGGTCAATTTGATATAGGCTAACACATGATATAACAGCTACAAAATTATAAATATTATAAATACTGTTAAATCTAACTTTGTAAGAAATATTATCCACTTTAAAGGTTCTATGTTTTAAATCTACATCAGTTGCTAGTTTATAAATTTCATTATTACCATAATCACAGTTTGGACATCTGAATTTTCCGATATGAGAATACTGATAATATTCATATTCTATACGAGTATTGCAAAAAGGACAGAATTTTCCTTCGCCAGCTTCTTTTAAATTTTCTGTTGCATATTTATATTTTTCTACACTAAAATAGTAAACATTTTTGTTATCTGGATTTGCTTTTCCTAGCCTTGAAACATTTGGATCGTCGTTATTTAATACCAAATTACCTGTATAAGTTTTTAAGAAATCATTAATTCTTAGAATTAGTGATTCTACTTCACCATTTCTATCTAATTGATCTCTGAAGAAATCAAGAACAACTAAAGTATCTAGTCTAAAGTCTTTAAATACAATAGGAACATATCCTTCATCTACTTCAAAAACTAAAAAATCAGCTTTTATTTTTCCGAGTTAAAGTACAATTTTTTAAAATAGTAGAAAGAATTCCAGTTTCCATGTTATTGCCTTCAGTATTGCTAATTACTTTCTTACCAGCTGTTTTTAAGGTATAGCCAATTGCATTGTTTGTCATAGTTTTACCATTAGTTGCTGTTACAGCAAGCACAGGACAATTAACCTTGAAATATTTGAATATGTTGGAATCCCAATCATAAGCAATTTTCCCTAGAAAATTCCCGCCATGTTTTCCAAAAATCTTTAAAATAAGATTTAATATTTTCATAATTAATATAATAAAAAAGTCTTTCATATTTTTTCTCCAATTACTATAAAATTTTAGATTATTATATCATAAGAGAAAAAAGACGACAATAAAATATATGAAATATTTAAAAACTTGTTTTTTTAAGTATTTTATAGTAAAATTTGAAAACAAGGAGAATAATATATGAGATATATAAAAAAAGTAAAATTAGATAAAATAAAATTAGATAAAACTAATATGTATGTTGCAATAGACTTTGATAAAACAATAACTGCAACAGAAAGCGAAGATTCATGGGATGCAACTGGCAAAATGCTAGGAAAAGAATTTGAAACTAAATTATCAAATTTATATAAAAAATATAGACCAATAGAACTAAATTATCAAATTACATTTGAAGAAAAGAATAAGGCTATGGAAAATTGGTATCAAGAGTGTATGAATTTGTATTATGAATATCACTTAACAAAAGATAAATTGGAAAAATCAATACAAAAAAGCAACCTTATTTTTAGAAGTGGAGCAAAAGAATTTTTAGCACATATGAATAAATATAATATACCAGTAATAATTTTATCGGCAGGAATAGGAAATGTAATAGAGATATTTTTAAAAGAAAATAAATGCTATTACAACAATATATTTATTATTAGTAATTTTATTAGTTTTGATAAAGATGGAAAAATGTTAGAATTTACAGGAGAATTAATACATTCATTAAATAAAAATATGAAAAACCATATTCCTGATGAGTTACAAGAAAAGCTAAATTTGAAAAAGAATAAAGTACTGATAGGAGATGCAATAGAAGATAAAAAAATGGTTCCAGAAGAACAATGGGATGAAACAATATTAGTAGGATTTTTAAATGAAAATATAAAAAATAATTTAGAAAAATATAAAAACAGCTTTGATATTACTTTAACAAAAAATGATGCAAGTTTTGAAAATCTTGAAAATTGTTTAAATCTTTCCAATATTTTTTAGGCATAAATTGCATTTGACATCTAGGATTTTTTCTTTCTTTAATAGAAATTGTCTTAAAAAACATTTTCCAAAGTTCCTGATACATTTTTTCATTTTCTGTAAATTCAGGAATATTTATATACGTGCCATTGATAATTTTATAATTTTTATTATTATTATTATCAGGATGGATAGAAGCATAGCATAAATTATCGCTAATTTCTTGAAATCTAAGTAGTCCTTTAAATATTTTAAAATATATATTTCTTTATTTTCTTGGTTTGATAAAAAAGCATTAAAAAACTAAAACTTAAATTTATTTGCAAAAAAGAAATGGTAAATAATTGCTTTTTGAATTATATATGATATAATTCAATCAGTAAAAAATAAACATTACTAGATAGAAAGGATTTTGAAGAATGAATAATAAAATGAAATTAAATGAAGTTCAAAAAGTAACATCAATAAAAGAGATGCTAAATCTAGCTGTAAAAGAAGCAGGCGACAAAATCGCATTTGAATACAAAGACGAAAACGATAAAAATAAAAACATAAAAGTAACATATAAAGAATTTGTCAAAGATACAGAAGAACTAGGAACAGCTATTACTGAAATTGGAATGCAAGACAAACATATAGCCATTATAGGAGAAAACAGTTATAAATGGTTAACAGTATATTTAACAGTATTAAAAAGTACAGGAGTATTTGTGCCAATTGACAAAGAACTTAATTTAAAAGGAATTATAAATGTTTTAAAACATAGTGACAGTGAAGTATTATTCTATTCTAAAAAATATGAACAATGGATTCCAGAAATAAAAAAAGAAGTACCGAAAGTCAAATTTTTTATTGGATTAAATAGAAAAGAAAGCGAAGAAAATGTTTTATCATATGATATGTTTAAAGAAACTGGAAAAAAAGCATTAGAAAATGGAAATAAAAAATATATAGATTTACATGACAATGAAAACAATCTAAAACTTTTGGTTTATACTTCAGGAACTACAGGAGATCCAAAAGGTGTTATGCTAACAGAACATAATCTAATAAGTGTAGTATATTATGGACTTCAAGTAGCAGATATAAATACAAAATGCTTATCAGTTTTACCATATCATCATACATATGAAGCAGTAGCAGGAATATTGGTAGCATTACATAAACATTCATGTATATGTATTAATGATAGTTTGAAAAATGTACTAAAAAATTTACAATTATATAAACCGGATTATATTTATTTAGTACCAGCATTCACAGAAGTATTTTATAAAAACATTTGGAACAATGCTCAAAAAACAGGAAAAGATAAGGCTTTGAAAAAGATGATACCTATTAGTAATGCTTTAAGAAAAATAGGAATAGATTTAAGAGGAACATTATTTAAATCTATTCACCAAGCTTTTGGTGGAAATTTAAGAGAAATTATATGTGGAGGAGCTCCAATTAGACCAGAAATAGGAAAATTCTTTAATGATATAGGAATTACTTTATTAAATGGATATGGAATAACAGAATGTTCACCATTAGTAAGTGTTAATAGATTACAATTTAATGATAGTTCAACAGTAGGAGTAATTTTACCATGTTGTGAAGTAAAATTAGAAAATGTAACAGCAGACGGAGACGGAGAAATTTGTGTAAAAGGTGATATTGTAATGAAAGGATATTACAAAGATCCTGAGAAAACAAATAGAGTTTTAAAAGACGGATGGTTTAATACAGAAGATTATGGACATGTAAATAAAAAAGGTCAGCTTGTAATAAATGGAAGAAAGAAAAATTTAATTGTATTAGACAATGGAAAAAATGTTTATCCAGAAGAAATAGAAAATTATATATTAGGAATTCCATATGTTCAAGAAGTTGTTGTAAAAGGAAAGAAAAATAAAATAGGACAAGAAGTAGCGCTTATAGCAGAAGTATTTTTAAATGAAGAAAAAGTAAAAGAATTAGAAATAAACAATGTAGAAGCAAAATTAAAAGAAGATATTCAAAATGTTTGCAAAGAACTTCCAATGTATAAACGTATTTCTGATATAGAAATAAGAAAAGAAGAATTTGAAAAAACTACAACTAATAAAATAAAAAGATAATAAATAAATTCTGTATCTAAACAAGATACAGAATTTATTTGACTTTTTTAAATTTATACCAACATTTTTTATGAATGAAATTAGAAAAATCATTTGAAGAACCAATTAAAAATGAATTTTTATCAAGTAATAGAGAATGATTACTATCAATATAAAGATAAAAAAATGAATCAGTTTCAAATATTTTATATAATTGATAATATTTTAAAGAGTAAGCTTTCGATTTTCCTGATATTTTAATACATTTTTCATAAAAAATAAAAGTAAATTCTTCTTCACTTTGAATTTTTGGACTTTGAAATTCTTTATTTACTTCAGTAATTGGACGGACATATCTCCATAGGAAAAAGCACACGATAATAGTACAAAATACAACTATTAGTGCTATATTATGAACTTTTAATTGTACAATAATACAAAATAAAAGTAAAAAGCTTATCAAAGCAGTATACAAGGAGTATTTTAGCCCATATTGTTTTTTATGAAATTGCAAAAATTTAGTATAAATCGATTTACTATATTTTGTTGTATTTTTAAATAATATTTTCAAAACCATCACCAATAATAGTATAACATAAAAATAACTAATAAACAAAAGATTAAAAAAAGAAAAAAGACTATTTACAAAATAAGAAATTTAATGGTATAACTATTACAGAAAAAAGGTAGGAAATTAAAATGTATTACATATATATGTTAAGATGCAAAGATAATTCGATTTATACTGGAATTACAACAGATATAGCAAGAAGAATGAAAGAACACTTTAACAAAGAGAAAAGATGTGCTAAATATACACTTACACATTCAGCTAAAAAGCTAGAAGCACTTTGGGTAGCAGAAAACAAGTCACTAGCATCTAAATTAGAATTTAATATAAAAAAGTTAAAGAAACAAGAAAAAGAAAATTTAATAAAAAATAAAGAAATAGGAAAATATCTAGAGAGAAAAGTAGATTCAGAAGAATATAAAATAGTAGACATTTTTATGCAAATAGAATAAAATTAATATAATTAAAAAGAAAAGGAATTTAACATTATGCAAAAAGTAAAAAGAATTGGCGAATTTATCAAGAAAAATTTAAAATGGATATTATTATTTTTATGTACTATTATATTTTTAGACTTAGTTGAAGATGTATTTGAAAAAGAGATTATGAAACTAGATATAATTACAGATAATTTTATTTCAACTTATCTTATTTCAGATTTTGTTACACCAATTGCGAAAATTATTACTAATTTAGGGGGAGCTATTAGTCTGATATCAATTACAATTATTTTGCTAGTAGTACTAAAAAATAAAAAAATAGGAATAGCTGTTATGATAAATTTACTTATTAGCACAGTATTAAATATAATATTGAAAAATGTTGTACAAAGACCAAGACCAAATGAATTCAGGTTAATTACTGAAACGGGGTATAGTTTTCCTTCAGGACACTCTATGGTAAGCATGGCTTTTTATGGCTTTTTAATATATTTAATTTATAAGTTAGTAAAAAATAGTAAAATAAAATGGACTTTGATAATAAGCTTATCCATAATAATTTGCACTATAGGAATAAGTAGAATTTATTTAGGTGTACATTATGCAAGTGATGTGTTAGCAGGATTTACTATATCTATTTCTTATTTAGTAATATATACAAGTATTATAAAAAGATTCATAGGAGAGAGTAGAAAAAATGAGGAAAATGAAAAAGATAAGAAACAGCTTTAAATATGCAATAGAAGGAATATGGACATCATTTAAAACAGAAAGAAATATGAAAATACATATTTTTATAATGATATTGGTTATAATTGCAGGGATTATACTAAAAATTAATAAATCAGAGTGGATAATTTGTATTATTTTATTTGCAATAGTTATAGGAAGTGAGCTATTTAATACATCAATTGAAACAATAGTTGATATGGTTATGCCAGAAAAAAATGAAAAGGCAAAAATAGCAAAAGATGTATCAGCAGGAGCAGTGTTAGTTGTTGCCATTGGAGCTGCTATAATAGGACTTGTAATATTTGTTCCTAGAATATTAAATATTTTAATTTAGATAAAATAATAAACAATATAAATACGGAGGATGAAATGAAAAAGAAAATTAATAAAAAGGAAATTTATGTATTGCTAGGTATACTTGGAGCTATAATGATAATTTGTATAAACTTTTTACAAATGCATTATTCTTCAGATACATATGTATTATATCAATTAGGATATTTCAAATATCCTAGTGAATATTTTTTGAAAGATGGAAGATTAATTTCTACATTATTTTGTTATTTGGGTGGAATTTTACATTTACCAATACCAGCGTATATAATTGCGATGGACTTTTTAGGAATGATATTTTTAGCTATATCAATATATATAATTTCTAAGATATTTATAGACATAATAAAACCTGAAAATAAAAAGAAGGAAATACTTATATATCTTGCTTCATTTGTATTAATATTAAACCAATATACATTAGAATATTTATTATTTCCAGAATCTGCAGTTATGTGTCTTGGAATGTTATTTACAGTATTAGCAATAAAAAATTTTGTAAGTGACAGCAAATATAAATATTTAAAAACAGGTATATTTTTATTACTTACAGGACTTTCATATCAGGGAGAGTTAAATATATTCCCTATACTTGCAATATTAGTAATAATGTTAAAACAAATAAAAGATAAAAAGAAAATAAAAATATCCCTAAAAGATGCTTTAAAAGATTTTGCGAAATTAGTAGGAATAACTATTATAGCATTAGCAATAAGTTATGTAATTGTTAAAGTATGTGGAGATATTTTTGGACAAGACAAGCAAAGTTTTATGATAATAAATAATGCAAGAGTATTTAGAAGAAAACTAAATTTGGTATTATATTATTCTAAAGATATATTAATTAACTGCATAAGTATGTTTCCTAAATATAGTATACTAATATGTCCAATAATAACACTAATTTTGTTAATAATAACAAAGGCAAAATTACAGACAATATTAAATTATATTGTTCTAGTTATTATAGCAGTACTAAGTGTTGTGTTGCCTTTATTTGTAGTTACTGCTGCAGTATGTGGTAGACTTAGCATACCAGTTATGATGATATTTGGAATTTCATTGTTATTTTTAATTGCTAATTTAAAAGATGATGAAGTAAAATATAAGCAGAAAATAATAAGTATAGTAGTTATATGTATATTTATTTTAAATGCTAGTTTTATTGTGATAAATTCAACAGAACATATAGCTGCAAACAAAGTTGACGAAAATGATGGAATGCAAATAAGATATTTGATAGAAGAATATGAGAAAAATACAGGGATAAAAGTAACTAAATTTGGATATAAATATGATTTAAATCCACAACAATTTGCTGTAGGAATACAACCTATGCAATCATTAACTGAAAGAAAATTGGCTTGTTCATGGAGTATATTATATGCAATGGATTATTATTGTGAAAGAGATTTTGAATTGGTTGATTTTGATACATCTATTTTGATGGAAGGTAATGATAGAGAAAATATGCGTAGTCAAAATGAAGATTATAAAGCTTTTTCGACTGAACAGATAAAGTTTAAAGATGATGCTGTTTATATGATTGTATATTAATTTCTTTAAAAGTATTGTCAAAAAGCAAAAGGTTAAGTATAATAAAAAAGAAAACAAAAGAAAGGGGTAAAAAACAAATGAAATTGAATTTTAAAGGAAGAAGAGAAAAAGGTATAACATTAATAGCTCTTGTCATAACAATAATTGTCCTTTT
>FR888041.1:0-6659 GCA_000431335.1 Clostridium sp. CAG:343
TAGTGGTGAGATAGATCCGAAAAATTATATAACATTACCATCTATAATAAATGTTAGAGATAAAGTAGGGACTGGAACAATAAGATTATCATCAAGTGCTAGTGGATATACAATTTCTTATCAAAAAGTCGATATAACAAAAGCTGAATTAGATAGTATTTCAGCTAAATTTAAAGAAATAAATGAATATACAAAAACAAGTAATGAAACTATAAAAGAAAAAGGAGATAACCTAACTAATTTAAAAAAAGAATATGAAAAATTAAATTCAAGTGGAACTGCAACAGAAGAACAGCTAAGCGAAGCTAGAGAAAAATATAATACAGCTTATGCAGAATATAAACAATTTTATAACACGGTTAAAACTACTACTGAAACAAAACAAAAAGAGTATCTTGCTATGATACCAAGTTATACAAATTCTTGGAAAACTACAACAAATACCTCAAATAATGTAGAACTTGATTTTTCAAATTATACAGGTGTAGTATATTTTATACTGTGGGTAAAAATTGATAATGGCACAGATACATATTATGATTTTAATGGGTATTCTTCTGAAATAAAAGGAGAAACAACAGATGATAGTAGCAAAGGTGATTCGACAGATGGAGAGTGGACCGATTTTTCAAAAGCAAAATTTGAATTAAAAAAAGGTGGAATGTTTAAAGCAACAGTTCAAATATCTGGTGTTACACCAAAAGAGGATAGAACATATTACTTATATATAACTTCTAACAACAGCAAACCAAATGTAAGTGGAGGTATATCTAATGATAAAATTACTTTAAATTACGACAAAAATTCTAAAACATTTAAAGTATCAGAAATGAATAAAGTTGCTTATTATGTAGAATTGAATCAAGATTTATATGCATCTGTTGTTGAAAAAAGTGGATTAACTTATAATGTTGTTACATATGGAAATAAACTAGAAAGATTTAGTGAAGCAAAATATAGTGATGCTTTTCATTCTTCACTTATGACATATAAATTAGACCAAATTGTAACAACATTTACACATGATAGTAAAAACAATAGAAAAATCCAAATTAAAGTTGGAAAAATAACAGATCAATCTATTTTAACTAAAATAAAAAATAAAGATTCTTCAGGATTTTCAGGGTTAATGACATATGCAAAATCCAATTCAGGAATCTATAATCAGACTTTAGATGCAGATAAAGATGATAATTATTCAATAGAATATAATGCTGGTGGTGCAAAAACAACTGGAAATAGCGTTATAGATTTAAAAGGCTTGGAGAATGGAGAATACTATTATTTATATATAAAAACTGATGACGAAAATGGAAAATATATATCAAATGAAGCTGTTACATTGGCTACTGCAAGTGTTATAAATAATGAAGAATGGTACATGTTTTTTTATGGCGATAATGATTTTAAATGGGCAGACTTTGGAACTGTAAGTGGCGATAATACGATGGCATCAGGAATTTTACCAAAGACTGGTACTAGTTATATTATGATTACTATTGCTGGCGTTGTAATAGCGGGAGGAATAGTAGCATATAAGAAATACAAAAAATATAATTTTTAATGACGGAGTTTATAATACATTACTAATAATATATTAATAAAAAGCAAGAAATAGTTTTAAATGTATTGACATTTAAAGATATGTTTAATTAAAATGTAAGTGGAAGAAATTCATATAAAAAGTTAAACAAAAAAGGGAGAATATTTTTATGAAGAACGAAAGAAACACAAAACAATTAATAAAAACAAGTAATGGTATTACATTAATAGCATTAGTAATAACAACAGTGGTAGCACTTTGTACTATTCTAATGGCTATGAGGGTGAAAGCGGCTACGACAGCGGTAGCTATGGAGTGCGTCCTGTAGTTTCTCTAAAATCTGATGTCTCATTAGAGTGGAATGAAACAGCAAAAGAATGGAAAATAAAATAATGACCACTATGTATGAAAAAGAAGAAAAAACTTTCCCAGTGTGGCTTTATGTCACACAGGAAAAATTAAAAATGGAGGAAGGAACTATGTTAAAAAAAGTAGGAATATTAGCAAATGGAGGAGACGTATCAGGATTTAATGCAGTTATTAGAGCAATTGTAAAAACAGCAGAAAATCATGGAGTAGAATGTTATGGAATAGTAGATGGATATAATGGATTACTAAAAAAAGACTTTGAAAAATTAAGTACAGCAGCCAATGGAGAAGCAGTAGGAATTTTACCAAAAGGTGGTTCTATTATAGGTTCATCAACAAATGCAAACATATTTAATTATAAAATAGTAAATGAAGATGGAAGTGTAGAATACAAAGATTTATCAGAACAAGCAATAGAAAATATTAAAGAATTTGGATTTGATTGTATCTTTACTTTAGGAGGAGATGGAACACAAAAATCTGCAAGAGATTTTTCAACAAAAGGAGTAAATATTATAGGAGTGCCAAAAACAATTGACAATGACGTAGCTTGTACAGAAATTACATTTGGTTACAATACAGCTGTATCTGTTGCTATGGAAGCATTAGATAGATTACATACAACAGGAGAAACACATCATAGAATTATGGTGCTAGAAGTTATGGGAAGATATGCTGGATGGATAGCATTAGAATCAGCAATAGCAGGAGGAGCAGATGTTGCACTAATTCCAGAGATACCATATGATATTAATAAAGTAGCAACTAAAATTGAAAATAGAAAGAAAAGAGGAAAAAACTTCAGTATAGTAGTTGTAGCCGAAGGAGCTAAACCAAAAGATGGAGAAATGGTAGTACAAAATATACGTAATAATGGAGCAGGAGTTGACAATACAAAATTAGGTGGAGTTGGACAAGTTGTTGCAAAACAATTAGAAGAATTAACTGGATTAGAAGCAAGAAACACAACACTAGGATATATGCAAAGAGGAGGAACACCAACAGCTTTTGATAGAGTACTATCAACAAAATATGGTTCAAAAGCAATGGAACTTGCATTAGAAGGAAAATTTGGAACTTTGGTAGTAATTAAAAATGGAAAATTAGATTCAGCATCTTTAGAAGATGTAGTTGGAAACAATACAAAAATTGGAGCAGTGTCTGGAAATACTGCAGAAAGTAATCTAAGAAAAGTTACTATGGATGACGATTTAGTAAAAGCAGCTAGAGATATAGGTATTAACTTAGGTGATTAATTTTGATAGTAATAATAAATACTATAAATAATAATATAATATTAGGAGGATTAACATGGAAGAAAAAGAAGAAAAGAAAGTAAACACAGAAGAATTGAAAAGTGAGGCATCAACTACAGTAAATCAAGTAAAAGATACAATTAAAAATGTAGATATCAAAAAAGATAGCATTGAAACAAAAGGATTTATAGCTGAATTATTCAAAGACCCATTAGGAAAAATAAAAGAAATAGTAGATAAAGAAAATAACCAATATTTTAAATATGCAATTATTATATTAGTTATATGGGTAGTAGCTGAATTAATTAGCAGATGTTTTTCAGTAGGGCCAATATGGGGATTATCAAGTTTAGGAAGCAGTCTAATGTCTGTTATAAAAGCAACAATAGCACCTATATGCAGTATATTAGTAATGTCTATTATTGTCTTAGTTATGAATTCTAAAAATAAAAAATCATTAACGACAATAATTACAACAGTAACAACAGCTAATATACCACTTGTAATTGCATCAGTTGTAAGTATATTAACAATATTTGGTTCATCAATATCTACAATAACAATACCATTTACAAGATTATGTAGTGCGGTATCAATTGTATTAATGTACTTTACATTAAAATCAATATTTGGAGAAGAAAAAAATTCTGAATTTATTAAAAAGTTTGCATTAGTAGAGTTAGTATATTATATCGCATATATTGTTTTTTCTTTATTAAATATTTATATTTAGAGGATAACTATAATAAAAAACAAAGGAGGAATAATTGTGTCAGAAACAAAAGCTACAAATAAGCAAAAGAAAAAAATACTAATAATTTTAATTGTAATTATCTTGATAATAGCATGTTGCGGAGGAATAGCGCTATATATGACTCAAACAGATACAAAAAATGAAAATTATTTTGGAGTTCAAAAATTATATGAAGAACTAAAATCTAAAGAATCGTATAGTTTTATAACAACATTAGATAATAACAATAAAATGTATTATGCAAAACAACAAAATAAAGCATATATAGAAACTATATATGATGGCTCAGAATCTAAATTTATTATAAAAGATGGTAATTCTTATTTAATGATGGACGATTCAAAAACTTATTATACATATAAAAATAATGAAATAGACCTTAATAAAATAGAATCGAGTTTAGAAGAAATAAAAGATACGGAGTATGAAAAGGGAAAAGAAAAAATTGAGAATAAAACATATACATATGAAGAATATAATACAGTAACAAAATTCGTTATGATGGACAATTCAGAAAATGAAGGACAAGAGATAAAAACTAAATTTTATTTTGATGGTAATAAATTAGAATATATAAAAACAATTGTTGGAAATAAACAAGAGTTATTAAAAGTAGATATTTCAGACGATGTAGATAATAATTTGTTTGAAATACCATCTGAATATAAAGAAATGTAAAAAAACGAAGGAGGAAAATAATATGTCAGTAAGGTTTATGTTAAATGAAACATCATATTTTGGAAAGGGTGCAAGAGAAGAACTTGCAGGAGAAATTAATAAGAGAGGATTTAAAAAGGTATTTTTAGTAAGTGATAAATCATTGGTAGATGCTGGAGTAACAGCAAAAATAGAAACAGTTTTAAAACATGCAAATATAAAATATGATTTATATGATGAGATTAAACCAAATCCAACAATAAAAAATGTAACAGATGGAGTAGAAGCTTGCAAAAAATCAAAAGCAGACGTAATTGTTGCAGTAGGTGGAGGGTCAAGTATGGATACTGCAAAAGGTATTTCTATAGTTATGACAAATCCAGAAAGAAGTGATATAAAATCTTTAAATGGATTATCAAACACTGTAAATAGAGGAATGCCTGTAATAGCACTTCCAACAACAGCAGGTACAGCAGCAGAAGTTACAATTAATTATGTAATAACAGACGAAGAAGCAGAAGTAAAAATGGTTTGTGTAGATCCAAATGACATTCCTATTCTTGCAATTATTGATTCTGAATTAATGGCTTCTATGCCAAAAGGATTAGCAGCAGCAACAGGTATGGATGCCTTAACACATGCTATAGAAGGATATATAACAAAAGCACATAATGATATGTCAGACATGTTTCATATGAAAGCAATTAAAATGATATTTAAATATTTACCAGCAGCAGTTAATGAAAAAAATCCAGAAGCTATTGAAAAAATGGGAATGGCTCAATATATTGCTGGAATGGGATTTAGTAATGTAGGACTTGGAATTGTTCATTCAATGGCTCATCAACTTGGAGCTGTTTATGATACACCACATGGAATAGCTAATGCAATGCTTCTTCCTATAGTTATGAGATTTAATGGTGAAGTTTGTGCAGACAGATTTAGAGAAATTCTAGTTAATATTGGTAGACCAGATGCGGAACATTTAAATGATCAAGATGTAATAAATACATTTGTATGGATGATTTCAGAATTAAGTAAATCAGTAGGAATTACAACTACTATAAAAGATTATGGAGCAAAAGAAGAAGACTTTGAAATGCTTGCTGATAAAGCAATGAATGACCCTTGCAAACCAGGAAATCCAAGAGAAGTTTCAAAAGAAGAATTTATAGAATTATATAGAAAAGCTATGTAGAGATAAAAATTAAATGTAAAAGACTTGTAATTTTATAAAATTTGTGTAATAATATAAACATAAAATTAAGAAACTAGAAAAAAGAGGAGTATGTTTAAACTTTCTTAAAAGAGAAAAGAAGTCATAGGCTGTAAACTTCTTAAGAAAAAGATAAACAGAAGGTAGCTTTTTTGTTAATATTCTGAGAAATACAAAATAGGGATATTCGCGTAAGCTGTGTTAAAAGCTAATTAAGAAGTAGTTTTGTAAAAAACAAAATTATAAATTAAGGTGGTACCGTGAGAAATAGCTCGCCCTTATATAGAAGGGGCGAGTTTTTTTATATTATAAATAAAGGAGGAAATTTTATGTTAAAAGAAAAGTATAATCCAAAAGATTTTGAAGAAGAACTATATCAAAGATGGGAAGAAAAGGGATATTTTAAGCCAAGTATGGACAAAACAAAAGAAAATTATTGCATTATGATGCCACCACCAAATGTAACTGGAAAATTACACATGGGTCATGCATTAGATGATACAATTCAAGATATATTGATTAGGTTTAAAAGAATGCAAGGATATAACACACTATGGCTTCCAGGTTCAGACCATTCATCAATTTCAACAGAAATGAAAGTAGTACAAAAATTAAAAGAAGAAGGAAAAACGAAACAAGATTTAGGAAGAGAAAAATTCTTAGAAGAAGCATGGGAATGGACAAAATTATATGGTGGTACGATTCAAGAGCAACAAAGAAAATTAGGATGTTCTTGTGATTGGGAAAGAAGAAGATTTACTTTAGATGAAGGTATGTCAGATGCTGTTTTAGAAGAATTTATAAATTTATATAAACAAGGTTATATATATAAAGGAACTAGAATGGTTAACTGGTGTCCAAAAT
>FR888041.1:6746-12800 GCA_000431335.1 Clostridium sp. CAG:343
TTTATGGCATTTAAGATATAAGATAAAAGGTGAAGATAGATATGTAGAAGTAGCAACCACAAGACCAGAAACAATGCTTGGAGATACAGCAGTAGCTGTTAACCCAGAAGATAAAAGATATACGGATATTGTAGGAAAAACATGCATAGTACCTATTGTAAATAGAGAAATACCAATTATAGCAGATGAATTTGTAGAAACAGAATTTGGAACAGGATGTGTTAAAATTACACCAGCACATGATCCAAATGACTATCAAGCAGGATTAAAACATAAATTGGAATTCATAGAAGTATTTGATGATAAAACAATAATGGGAGATTTAATGCAAGAAGTAAAAGGTATGAAAGCAATAGAAGCAAGAAAAATTATTGTTAAAAAATTAGAAGAACTAGGAGCTTTAGTATCAATTGAAGATTATACTCATAATGTTGGAAAATGTGAGAGATGCAAAACTACAATTGAACCACGTATATCTGAGCAATGGTTTGTAAAAATGAAAGAATTAGCTAAACCTGCAATTGAAGCTGTAAAGAAAGACGATGTTAAATTTGTTCCGAAAAGATATGAAAAGACATATTTTAACTGGATGGAAAATATACAAGATTGGTGTATATCAAGACAGTTATGGTGGGGACATCAAATTCCAGCTTATTATTGTGAAGAATGTGGACATATAAATGTGGCAAAAAGTGCTCCAAATAAATGCGAAAAATGTGGATCAGATAAATTACATCAAGATCCAGATACATTGGATACTTGGTTTAGTTCAGCATTATGGCCATTTTCAACTTTAGGCTGGCCAAATAAAGAATCAGAAGATTTAAAAACTTTTTATCCAACTAATGTATTAGTTACAGGATATGATATTATATTTTTCTGGGTAGCAAGAATGATATTTTCTGGATTATATGCAATGGGAGAAAAGCCATTTAGTGATGTATTAATTCATGGAATTGTACGTGATAGTCAAGGAAGAAAAATGTCAAAAACATTAGGAAATGGCGTAGACCCAATTGAAGTAATAAATCAGTATGGAGCAGACAGCTTAAGATTTTCAGTACTTTCAGGAACTACAATGGGAAATGATATTAGATATATGCCGGAAAAATTAGAACAAGCGTCAAATTTTGCTAATAAAATATGGAATGCAGCTAAATTTATTATTATGAATAGACCTTCAGAAGAAGAAATACTTAAATTTAAAAAAGAAAATTATGATAAAGAAAGACACATTTATAAAGAAGGTTCATTAAAGTTATCAGATGAATGGATTTTAAATAAATTAAATAAATTAATTTTAGAAATAACAAACAATATTGAAAATTATGATTTAGGAGTAGCATTAGATAAAATTTATAATTTTATGTGGAATGAATTTTGCGATTGGTATATAGAAATGGCTAAAGTAAGATTATATGGCGAAGATGAAAAAGAAAAAGTACAGGTATCTTATGTATTAAATGAAGTATTTACAAATTGCTTGAAATTATTACATCCTTTTATGCCATTCATAACTTCTGAGATATATGACAACTTAGTTTCATACGAAGATAAAGAATTGATGGTAAGTAGTTGGCCTACTATAGATTTAAGTGAAGATAATTTAAGCTTTAAATATGACAAACAAGAAGAAACAATTGAAAAAATAAAAGAAATCATAGTAGAAATTAGGAATATTAGAAATACTAAAAATATACATCCAACTAAAAAGTCAGAATTGATATTAGTGACAGAAAAATATGAAAAAGAGCTTAAGGAAGCAGAAGGTGTATTGTTAAAATTAGGATTTGCTAATAAAGCTAAGATTCAGAAAGACAAAACAGGAATTCCAGAAGATGCAATTAAAATATTAACAGATGGAATAGAATTATATATGCCTCTAGAAGGATTGGTGAATTTAGAAGAAGAAAGAAAGAGATTAGAAGTAGAAAAATTAAGGCTAGAAGGAGAAGTTGCAAGATGTGAGAAAATGTTATCAAATCCAGGTTTTGTAAACAAAGCTCCAGAGGCAAAAGTTAAAGAAGAAAAAGAAAAATTAGAAAAATACAAAAAAATGTTAGAGAAAGTAATGGAAAGCTTAAATTAAAGATGCAAATAAAACATTATCCCTATATTTGGAAATAGTTTCAAGTATAGGGATAATATTTTATTTGCAAACAGTTATATTTTTTGTCGAAAACTTCTAATGTATCGACAAAACTTCTTATTTTTCACTATTGGAAAATAATGTAAAATAATTTATAATAATATAAAACCAAGGAGGAGGTTAATATGGAATCGAAATTTTATGAAAAGGACAAGCTTTTAATATTTAAAATGACAGATGAAATTGATGACCATAGTGTTCAAAAGATAAGGAGGAAAGCAGATTATGAAATGGAAAGATATATGCCTAAAAGAATTGTATTTGATTTTGATAGTGTCACTTTCATGGATAGTGCCGGAATAGGACTATTAATAGGTAGATACAAATTTGCTAATATGTTAGGTGCAAGGTTAGAAATAAGTAACTTAACACAAAGTGTAAGAAGAATCTTTGAAATGAGTGGAATTTTAAAATTAATACCAATTGTAGACAATAATTAAAAAATTAATTGGTAAGAAAGGAATTAAAAAATATGAAGGAAGTTTTTGATAATGAGATGAAATTAGAGTTTATTAGTAAATCTTCAAATGAAGCTTTTGCAAGAATAGCAGTTGCTGCATTTGCATCTCAACTTGATCCAACAATAGAAGAATTAGCTGATATAAAAACAGCAGTATCAGAAGCTGTTACTAATTGCATAATTCATGGATATGATGGAAAACAAGGTATTGTTAAAGTATCAGCAAAACTAAAGAAAAACGAGGTTATTATAGAAATTTCAGATAAAGGAAAAGGAATTGAAAATATTAACGAGGCAAAAGAGCCTTTATATACAACAAAACCTAATTTAGAGAGATCTGGAATGGGATTTACGATTATGGAAAGTTTTATGGATAAGATGAAAGTAGAGTCTATTTTAGGATTAGGAACAAAAGTAACAATGTCAAAAATAATTAAACCAAAAATAGAATCTGAGGAAGAACAATTTGAAGCGTTATTAGAGAACTAAAGATTAAAAGAAAAGTGGGGAGATTATGTACGAAAATGACATAGAAACGATAAAAAAAGCCCAAGAGGGAGATAAAACAGAATTAGAGAAATTAGTTCAAGATAATAATCGGGTTAATATGGAGTATAGTAAGAAGGTTTAATGGTAGAGGGTATGAACTAGAAGATTTATATCAGATAGGTTGTATAGGTTTTATAAAAGCAATAAAAAGATTTGATACTAATTTTGAAGTGAAATTATCAACATATGCAGTTCCATATATGATTGGCGAAATAAAAAGGCATATTAGAGACGATGGACCGATAAAAGTAAGTAGAAGTATTAAAGAATTAGGAATTAAAATAAGAGAATTAGAGCAAATATATTTAAATGAAAAAGGAAAAGAAATAACAATAGATGAAATAGAAAAAGAATTACATGTATCAAAGGAGGATATAATATTAGCAAAAGAAGCTGCAAGAAAAGTAGAATCGATTGAAAATGCGACATATACAAATGCAAAAGATGGCAATACAATTAGTTTAATTGAAAAAATTTCGACTAATAAAGACGAAGAAGAGATTTTAACCAATAAATTAGTAATAAAGGAACTAATTAACGGATTAGAAAAGAGAGATAAAGAAGTAATAATGCTTAGATTTTTTAAAGAAAAGACACAGGCACAAGTAGCTAAAATATTAGGAGTAACTCAGGTACAAGTATCTAGAATAGAGCGTAAAATTTTAAACAACATGAAATTAAAACTAAGTTCATAAATCAAAGAATAGGAAGGTGAAAAAATGAAGAAAATATTTATATATTTTTTTGCATTTCTTTTTATTTGTTTTATTTTTCCGGCGCTATTAACAAAGAGAGAAAAAGAAACTTCATCAGAAGTTAATAATATTGAAATAAACGATACTTCTAAAGTAGAAGAAAATGCTCAAAGCCAATATGAGTATAAAAAATATGGAACAATAAAACTTCTTCATCAAAAAACAGGAGAAGTAGAAGAAGTAAATCTAGATACATATTTATGTAATGTAGTATCAGCTGAGATGCCAGCGGATTATGAAAAAGAAGCATTAAAGGCACAAGCTGTGGTAGCTAGAACATATACTATATATAAAATAGAAAATAAAAAACATGACAATGCAGATATATGTGATAGCTCAACATGTTGTCAAGCTTGGGTATCAAAGGAAACTAGGTTAGAAAGATGGGAAGAATCAAAACGAGAAGAAAACTGGAATAAAATTGAACAATGTGTAAATGAAACAAAAGGAAAAATTGTAACATATGATGGAAAACCTATTAATGCTTTTTTTCATGCTAATAGTGGTGGAACAACAGAACTTCCGGTTAATGTTTGGGGAGGAAGTGGTTTGCCTTATTTACAGGTTGTTCAAACAGCTGGTGAAGAAGGTTATACACAATATAATTCTGAAGTCATATTAGGAGAGGATGAATTAATTAATAAATTAAAAACAAAATATGAAGATATACAAATTAATTTTGCTGATGAGCAAGATATAAAAATATTAGAATACACAGATAGTAATAGAGTAAAAACTGTGAAATTTGGAAATCACGAAATTTCAGGAGTAGAAACAAGAACTTTACTAGGATTGAAATCAACAAATTTTCAAATTACAAGAGAGGATGGAAAAGTTAAGTTTACAGTCAAAGGATATGGACATGGCGTAGGAATGAGCCAAACAGGAGCAGATACAATGGCAAAACAAGGAAGTAGCTATGAAGATATAATTAAACATTTTTATGTAGGAGTAGAAATTAAGGATATAAATGAATTATAAATGTATATTCTTCTAAAAATAGGAAATACTTCTATTAATAAAGTGTTTAAGGAGGATTATATGAGAAGAGATGGTAGAATAAAAAACAAGGGAAGTAAGGCGATAAGTGACAAAATAATAATGTATTCAATAATGGGTGTTGCAATTTTAACAGTTATTTTAGTAGGATTAATGATATATAGTAAAAATCTAAGTGATGATGTAAAAGAAGGAACGATGACTTTAGAACAAATGGCTAATATAGCTGGTAACAATACAGAAAATACAGAAAGTGCAAGTACAGAAATTGGTAAATCAGTAGAAGAGTCTAAAAATGAAATTAATAATACAGCAAATGAAACAACGAATGGTACAAATATTACTAAAAATAATACTACTACAAATAGTGTAGATAGCAAAAATAAAGTTACAACAAACAATACTAATACTAAAGCTAAAACTACAACAAAAACTGTAAATTCACAAGCAACAGAGAAAAAGGAAGAGAAAAGAGAATTAAATTTTGCAAAACCAGTAGATGGAGAAGTAAGTAGAGATTACGCAAAGGACAATTTGATATATTCTGAAACATTAAAAGAATGGGTTACACATTTAGGAATTGATATAAAAGCAGATAAAACAACTGTTGTAAAAACTGCAGAAGCAGGAACTGTAAAATCAATTAAAAATGATCCTAGATATGGTTTAACTATTGTAATAGATCATGGTGATGGAATGCAAACAGTGTATGCTAATTTATTGACTTCTGAATTTGTAGTAGAAGGTGAAAAGGTGGAAAAGGGTCAAAGTATAGGAACTGTTGGAAATACAGCTGTGTTTGAGATTGCAGATGAACCACATTTACATTTTGAAATTTTGAAAGATTCAATACAAGTTGATCCAAATATATATTTGAAATAAATTTATAAAAAAGTAGAGATTAGGGATTCTTTAATAATGTTATTTTATTGAAGAGTCCCTAAATTTATATATCATATAGGTTTTAGCATATTACATGAAACGATTATGATGCCCAAGCTTTGACTCTTACTATAACACTTAGATTTTATTTAATGACTTTTCATTTCATTCAAAAAGAAAATCTAATACAATAAAATAAGGCGCTTTCACTCAGGCCCAAAATTATTATTATATAAATTTAAACTTTTCGAATGTAATTG
>FR888042.1 GCA_000431335.1 Clostridium sp. CAG:343
CATCTGTTGTTCTGAAATAGAATTGTGGTCTATATCCATTGAAGAATGGTGTATGACGTCCACCTTCTTCTTTTGTTAAAACGTATACTTCTGATGTGAATTTTGTATGTGGATGAATTGTTCCTGGTTTACATAGAACTTGACCTCTTTCGATGTCTTTTCTATCAATACCTCTTAATAGAACACCAATATTATCTCCAGCTTCAGCTTGATCTAATAATTTTCTGAACATTTCTACACCTGTAACAACAGTTTTTCTTCTTTCTGTTGTAAGACCGATAATTTCAACTTCGTCTTGTAATTTTACTTGACCTCTTTCTACTCTACCTGTTGCAACTGTTCCACGTCCTGTAATTGTGAATACGTCTTCAACTGGCATTAAGAATGGTTGATCAATTGGTCTTTCTGGTGTTGGGATGTAACTATCAATTGCATCCATTAATTCTTTCATAGGTGCATATACAGGATCGTTAGGATCTGTAGATGTACTTTCTAGAACTTTTAGTGAAGAACCTTTTACAATTGGAACTTCATCTCCTGGGAAACCATATTCAGAAAGTAAGTCTCTTACTTCCATTTCAACTAATTCTAATAATTCTGGATCATCAACCATATCGCATTTGTTTAAGTAAACAACGATATATTTAACACCTACTTGTCTAGCAAGTAAGATATGCTCTCTTGTTTGAGGCATTGGTCCATCAGCTGCTGATACAACTAGTACAGCACCATCCATTTGTGCAGCACCTGTAATCATGTTTTTTACATAGTCAGCGTGACCTGGACAGTCAACGTGTGCATAGTGTCTTGCATCTGTTTCATATTCAACGTGAGCTGTATTAATTGTGATTCCTCTTGCTTTTTCTTCTGGAGCACCATCAATTTGATCATATGCTTCATATTGAGCTTTTCCTAATAATGATAAATATTTTGTAATAGCTGCTGTTGTTGTTGTTTTACCATGGTCAACGTGACCAATTGTTCCGATATTAACGTGTGGTTTGTTTCTTTCAAATTTTGCTTTTGCCATTTTAAAATTCCTCCTTATTTTTGAGATTTCTCTCTTTTATTTTTATGGTATATACAACTCAGCTTATTGCTTAGCTGTATAAGTTAACTTTACACTATTTTTTCGTTACAAAGCTAACCAAAAATTTAATAACTATTTATTACACAGGCATTTTATAACATTTTTTATAAAAAAGCAAGTGTTTTTGTTTTTCTTATTTGAAATTTAATATAAAATTAATATGTTATACATTTTAATTTAAATTTAATCTTTTTTTGCTCTTGATGATACAATAGCTTCAAAAACTGATTTTGGTACTTCTTCATAATGAGAAGGTTCCATAGAGTATGTTCCTCTACCTTGTGTTCTAGAACGTAATTCAGTTGCATAACCAAACATTTCTGAAAGTGGAATAAATGCATGAATTTCTTGTACTCCATCATTACCATCCATACCTTCCATTCTTCCACGTCTAGAGTTTACATCTCCAATAACATCTCCCATGTATTCTTCTGGAACTGTTATATCAACTTTCATTATTGGTTCTAAGATAACTGATTTAGCTTGTCTCATACCTTCTTTAAATGCCATAGATGCTGCTATTTTGAAGGCCATTTCTGAAGAGTCAACTTCATGGTATGAACCATCAACTAATGTTACCTTAAAGTCTGTAACTGGGTATCCTGCAAGGATTCCGCTTTCAGCAGCTTCTCTCATTCCTTGTTCAATTGGTTTAATATATTCTTTTGGAACTGCTCCTCCGACAATTTTGCTTTCGAATTCAATTCCTTTTCCTGGTTCTAATGGTTCCATTTCGAACCATACATCACCGTATTGTCCTTTACCACCTGATTGACGAATAAATTTACCTTGAACTTTTACTGCATTTCTGATTGTTTCTTTGTAAGCAACTTGTGGTTTACCTACATTACATTCTACTTTGAATTCTCTTTTTAATCTATCAACTATGATATCTAAGTGTAATTCACCCATACCAGCAATAATTGTTTGACCTGTTTCTTGGTTTGTATAAGCTTTAAATGTTGGATCTTCTTCAGCAAGTTTTGCTAAAGCAATTCCCATTTTTTCTTGAGCAGCTTTATCTTTTGGCTCAATAGCTATATCAATAACTGGTTCAGGGAATTCCATTGATTCAAGTATTATTGGATGATCTGGATCACATAAAGTATTTCCAGTTGTAACATCTTTTAAACCTACTGCTGCAGCAATATCTCCTGAATAAACTTTGTCAATATCTTCTCTATGATTTGAATGCATTTGAAGAATTCTTCCAACTCTTTCTTTTTTATCTTTACTAGAGTTTAATATTGTAGAACCTGATTCTAGTGTTCCAGAATAAACTCTAAAGAAACATAATTTTCCAACAAATGGATCAGTAGCAATTTTAAATGCTAATGCTGCAAATGGAGCATCATCTGAGGTTTTAGCTTCTGTTTCTTCTCCTTCTAATGTTTCACCTTTAATATGTGGTATATCTAATGGTGATGGCATATAATCAACTACTGCATCTAATAATTCTTGAACACCTTTGTTTTTGTATGAAGAACCACATGTAACTGGAACTATTTTATTTGCTATTGTTCCAATTCTTAAACCTTTTTTGATTTCTTCTTCTGTCAATTCTTCACCATCTAAATACTTCATCATTAACTCTTCATCTTGATCAGCAACTGCTTCAATCATGTTTGCTCTCCATTTTTCAGCATCTGCTTTCATATCTTCTGGTATTTCTTTTTCAACAATATGTTCACCTAATTTATCATCTTGAATAAATGCTTTCATTTTAATAAGATCAACTATACCTTGGAAATTATCTTCTGCTCCAACTGGTAATTGAATTGGAACTGCATTTGCTTTTAATCTGTTTTTTAATTGATCAACACAAAGCATAAAGTTAGCTCCAACAATATCCATCTTATTTACATATACCATTCTTGGTACACTATACTTGTCAGCTTGTCTCCAAACTGTTTCTGTTTGTGGTTGTACTCCACCTTTTGCAGCTAAAACTGTAACAGCTCCATCAAGTACTTTTAAAGATCTTTGTACTTCTACTGTAAAGTCAACGTGTCCTGGTGTATCAATAATATTAATTCTATTATTTTTCCAGAAGCATGTTGTACATGCTGAAGTAATTGTAATACCTCTTTCTTGTTCTTGCGCCATCCAGTCCATTGTTGCTGCACCTTCATGAACTTCTCCTATTTTATGTGTTTTTCCTGTATAAAATAAGATTCTTTCTGTTGTTGTTGTTTTTCCGGCATCTATATGTGCCATTATTCCTATATTTCTAGTTCTTTCTAGTGGGTATGCTCTTCCTGCCATTTTCTATATTTCCCCCTTTCAAATACTCTGATTCTCTTTGAATTTATATTTTTATAACATTAATTTCAAATTTTACCATTTATAGTGTGCAAAAGCTTTATTAGCTTCAGCCATTCTATGTGTATCTTCTTTCTTCTTAAATGCTCCACCGTTTCCAGCTACTGCATCCATTATTTCACCTGCTAATTTTTCAGCCATTGTTTTTTCATGTCTGTTTCTAGCATAAGTTACTAACCATCTTAATCCTAAAGTTTGTCTTCTTTCTGGTCTGATTTCTAATGGAACTTGATAAGTTGCTCCACCTACTCTTCTTGCTTTAACTTCAAGAACTGGCATAATATTTTCTAAAGCTGCTTCAAAAACTTCTAAAGGATTTTTTCCTTCTTTTTCTTTAATAATGTCAAATGCATCATATACTATTTTTTGAGCAACTGATTTTTTACCATCTAACATAATATTGTTAACTAATTTTGTAACAACTTTGCTATTATATATTGGATCTGGTAATACTTCTCTTTTTGCTATATATCCTTTTCTTGGCACTATTCTTCCCTCCTTAAATTTTATTTGATATTTTATTTATAAAATATCTAGGTACTCTCAAGAAAGTCTTTCTTTCTTGCGCACAGTGCTATATAAATCTATTCTAAATTTAAATGCCTTAATTTAGTAAGAATTACAAGCACTAATTTTTAAATTTTGTAGCTAATTTTTTTATTTTTTAGGTTTTTTAGCTCCATATTTAGAACGCGCTTGCATTCTATCTTTAACACCTGCTGTATCTAATGTTCCTCTGATAATATGGTATCTAACACCTGGAAGGTCTTTTACCCTACCACCTCTTATTAATACAACACTGTGTTCTTGTAGGTTATGTCCTATACCTGGGATATAAGATGTTACTTCATAACCATTTGAAAGTCTAACTCTGGCAACTTTTCTTAAAGCTGAGTTTGGCTTTTTAGGTGTAACTGTTTTAACAACTGTACATACTCCTCTTTTTTGTGGAGCTCTATTGTTTGTTAATTTTTTGTTTTTTGAGTTCCATCCATGTTGAAGTGCTGGTGCTGTTGATTTTGTTACTCCTGTTTTTCTTCCTTTTCTTACTAATTGATTAATTGTTGGCACTTAAATTTCACCTCCTGTTTAATTATTTATTCAAAATTTGCCTAATTTGGTAATATATTCGAACATATGCTATTATAGCATCTTTGATACATAAAGTCAATAGAAAAAGGCAAGTTTTCACTTGCCTAGTTTAATAGCATCAACATATTCAATAGCTTTCTTTGAAACATCTTTTATCTTCATTATTTCTTGTTCATTTATTAAATAAATATTTACAAGTCCAAACATTCTTTGCAATAATGACTGAGTATAGTATATATTTTTATACTGAATCTTTTTTTCTCTTTTTGTGCATGTTTTATTCTCTATATTTATATTGTATATCGCTTTCTTACTTTTTATTAATATTCCAATAAATATTAATAAAAAGATTATTACAACTACTACTACAGAAATTATACTACTTCTTTGCCAAACATCTTTTACTGTATACTTAGCAAATTTAATATAAAATTTCCAAAATATAAATAGTCCTGCCAAAGCTATAAAAGTTAAATATGTAATTAATTTTCTAGGATGCCACCGAACTTTTATTTTTTCTATCTTTTTCATTTGTATATTCCTCCTTATTTTTAGGAACAAACGACCTCTCAAATATTTATTTGAAAGGTCTTTTTATTTGTTTACATTTTTATAATACTACTTTTTTTTAATTTGTCAATACTATCTTTGACTTTCGTCATCTTCTTTTGTTGTAGATTCTTGGGTTACTTTCTTGTCTTCTTTTGTTGTAGATTCTTGAGTTACTTTCTTATCTTCGTTATTTGTCATTTCTCTTAATGCAACAGCTGTATTATAATCAAATCCTAATCTTTGAATATTGCTAACATCCATAGTTGCTAATTTTGCTTTTTGTTCATCTGTTAACTTTTCATAAGCTTCATTATATTTATTTTTTTGTTCTAATTCTATATCATTTGCATTTTGCTCTTCTGGAGTATATTCTATAGATTCATAAAACCTCTCTTTTCTGCTTTTTGTGTCTTCTTGTCTTTCATTTTTCTCATTAATCATTTTAGGTTCTTCTTTTTTATTAAACTTCGCTAGAGCTTTATTTTTTATTTTTCCAAAGAAAGATTTGATTGTATATAACTTTTTAGCTCCTATCACTTCATTGCCATCTATTTTGCTTTCTTTTAAAGCTACTCTATTCATTAAAGCCATGTCTTTAAATGATAAGTTTGAATTTTCTAAATCATGTTTATATTCAAAAGGAAATTCTTTTTTCTCTATCAAACTATAAATGTATTCTTCTGTCATTTTTTCATTTTCATTTATAGCTTCTAATATTACTGGATTAATTTTTCTTTTTAACATAAATTGATTTATTCTTGATTCTACTCCTGCCTTTTCCATAATTTCTTTAAGATTAATTCTTTTATATAATCCTTTTCTATTCTCAATTGCTTCTTTTATATCTATCTCTTTTTTATTATTTTTAAATGTATCAATGTATGCTTTTCCTGTAGCAGCTTCAATATGAATAGCCTTAACAAAATCTTGTGAATTAGAATATATGTCCTCATATTCCTCTTCCGGATCATTTGCTTTATTATCTTCTTGTTGCCCTTCTGGCTTATCTGTTTTATTATCTTCTTGTTGTTCTTCTGGCTTGTCTGTTTTATTATTTTCTTGTTGTTCTTCTGGCTTGTCTGTTTTATTATTTTCTTGTTGTTCTTCTGGCTTGTCTGTTTTATTATTTTCTTGTTGTTCTTCTGGCTTGTCTGTTTTATTATTTTCTTGTTGTTCTTCTGGCTTGTCTGTTTTATTATTTTCTTGTTGTTCTTCTGGCTTGTCTGTTTTATTATTTTCTTGTTGCTCTTCCGACTTGTCTGTTTTATTATTTTCTTGTTGCTCTTCCGGCTTGTCTGTTTTATTATTTTCTCTTTCACGCATTTTATTAAAATCAATAGCTGTAAATGTACTAAGTTGTTGATTTAGTTCTCCCTTAAACTTTGAATATTCCTCTATTTTTTTATTCATAGCATTAATTTCTTTATTTATTTTTCCAATTTCCTGTTCTTTTTTTTCGCTTTCTTTCCTTAATTCTAACCACTTAAGAGGATTTTCTTTATCAGGTTTTGCACTAAATTCTTGTTCTTTGAGTTCGTTGCCCTTAATTTCATATTCTTTTCTTTTTATTTCTAGTTTTCCATCTTCAACTTCTCTTTTCATAGCTTCAATTTCCATTGTAATGGTTTTGAAGTTTTTATCTGTACAGAAAAACTTTTTATCTTCTTTCGCTTTATTAATTTCTTCTTTAATTTTGCCATTTTCTTCTTCCAGATTTTTTTCCTCTTGTTCTATTTGCTTTCCGTATTCAGCTTCTACTGCAGCCCTATCTAATTTATATTCAATATCTTCTTTATTTTCTTGCATATCCCTTTTAAATTTTTCTTTTTTTGCTTCTGTTCTCTTTTTGTTTTGTTCCATTTGTGCTTCTAATTTAGGAACCTTATTTTTAAGCTTATTGTACTCATCAATTAAAGCTTGTGTTTTTGTAAATTCACTAACATTTTTCATATCAAATCCCCCTATTATTTATATTTTCATTATAATAAATTATTTCTTTCCTTCAAATTAATTTTTTATTTAAAATAAGTATACATATTTATTATACTTTTTTTAATGCTCTTTTTCAACCTTTTTATCCAATTTTATACATTTGTAAACTAATTGTAATAACTTTGTAAAATACATTATTTATATCTTTAATTAAAATACCCTAAACTTCTTTCAGCTAATTTAGCATATCGTTCTTTTTTATCTTTTATCTTTTTTCCCTCTAACTCTGGCAATATTCCAAAATTAGCATTCATTGGCTGAAATCTTTCATTTGGAGTTGATATATATTTAGATAAAGCCCCTATTACCGTATTTTCCGAAAAAATAACTTTTTCTTCTTTTCCTTTTACTTGATTAACAGCATTAATGGCTACTACCATTCCAGAAGATATCGACTCAACATAGCCCTCAACACCAGTTATCTGGCCTGCAAAATAAACATTATTATTGTTTTTAAGGTTATATGTTTCGTCTAATAATTTGCTTGAATTGATATATGTATTTCTATGCATTACTCCATATTTTATAAACTCTGCTTCTTCTAATCCTGGTATCATTTGAAAAACTCTCTTTTGCTCTCCAAATTTCAAATTAGTTTGAAATCCAACAATATTATATATACTTGCTTGTTTATTATCTTGTCTTAGTTGTACTAATGCATATGGCCTTCTTCCTGTTTTTGGATCATCAAACCCTACTGGTTTTAATGGTCCAAATCTCAAAGTATCAATTCCCCTTTTGGCCATTATTTCAACTGGCATACAACCTTCAAAGATTTCTCTCTTTTCAAATTCATGAAGTGTAACTACATCTGCTTTTACAAGTTCATTCCAAAATTTCTCATATTCATCCTGATTCATTGGAAGATTAATATAACTCTGTTCATCTTTTTCTTGAATTGCTAATCTTTTTTTCCATTCTTCTATACTTTCATCTTTTTTCTTTTCTTGGCTGTACCTGTCTCCATAAAATGCAATTTTAAAATTTATACTATCTTTATTTACAATTGGCGCAGCCGCATCATAAAAATAAAGCTTGTCTTCTCCTGTTATTTTACCTATATTTTTTGCTAACCCTTCTGAAGTAAGAGGTCCTGTTGCTATTATCACAATTCCATCTTTTGCTAAAGATTCTATATCAACAATTTCTTTATGAATAATTTCAATAAATTCATTTTTTTCTAATTCACAAGTTACTTTTTTAGAAAAACTTTCTCTATCTACTGCTAAAGCCTGTCCTGCTGGAACTCTTGTTTCATCTGCAATTTTAATTAATAATGAATCTAATCTTCTTAATTCTTCTTTCAATAAACCACATGCATTTGTTAGCAAATTTGATTTAAAAGAATTGCTACATACAATTTCAGCAAAATTTTCATTTGAATGTGCTTCTGAATATTTTATTGGCTTCATTTCATATAATTTTACTTTTATTCCTCTTTTAGCAATTTGATAAGCTGCCTCACATCCAGCTAATCCTGCTCCTATTACAGTTATATAATCTTTCATTATCTTTCTTCTACCTCGGTAACATAATTTCTTTGTACATTTATTTCTTTATCTTGAGTTTTATATTCAAATTCTGATGCTGGCATCCATCCATATATACTTTTACCATCAACAGACATAGTAGATAAAACCTCTTGTATATTTTCATTATTCTCTATATATGTTTTAAACTCATTATAATCAATTCCTTGTTCTTCTGCATATTGTTTCCAAGTTTGCCCTACTTTTGTGGCCTTTAATATTGATTTGCTTCCATCTTTATTAGTTCTGATTAAAGCTCTATTATATATCGAAACTTCAGTATCTTCGGTAAAAATACCATAATTTCCTTTACCATCAGACACTTCTGTGTATTTGCTCTGTGCTGGAGCTATAATATGTACAAGTACATCATTTTCATTCTTATCATTTGTATTTTCTTCTTTAACTGCTTCTTCTGATTTTATATTTTCGTCCATATTCAAAGAATTTTCTTTTTTAAAATCTTCTGCCATTTTTATTAATTCATGTTCATTTACAGGTGTTTGTTTTACAGTATCTATATAGCTGTTTTTTGTACTTTTACTTTCAGTATTATTTTCATTCTGATTAGCAGAAATTGTTCCAGGAAGTAGCATTAATGATCCCATTCCAAAAGCTGCTATCCTTTTTAATAATTTCTTTCCGTTAATTTTCCTGAAAAATTCTTTCATCTTTCCGAATCTGTTTTTGTTTCTTTGCTTTTTTATTATCTCTTTATTTTTCTTCTTTTTTCCCATCATTTGCTTAATTTTCTGCCATCTTCCAATAGGTCTCTCTTCTTTAATATATATGTACTCTAAACTACCATCTGGACCATAAACTCTTTTTATTTTTTCATTTTCATCATCATCAATCTTATTATAAATTTCTGATTTACTTTCATTGTTAACAACTTCGTCTAGTTGTATATTTTGTTTTGAAACGTCCTTGCTTCCTTTATAACAAACGTCTTTTACTTGTTTACGTATTTCTAATACTTTTTCCTGTAGTTCTCTTTTTTCTTCTCTAGATATATTTACTAATTCCTGTCTTTTTTGATTTAACATTTTATAATTATTAACTAATCTATCAATTCTTTTTTCAATATAACTTTGTTTCTTATCTTTTTTTATATCTTGGTTTATACTATTTATTTGATATTGAATATTTCTTATGTCCTCATTTAATTTTTCTAAATGTTTGTTCAAAACTTTTTTATCCATTTCAATTCTCCTT
>FR888043.1:0-3413 GCA_000431335.1 Clostridium sp. CAG:343
ATTATTTTTTGAATAGTCGTGTCTTTCCATTTCTTTGGATTTAATAATTTTTCTTTATTAAAGACATTTGATATTTGTTGAAAACTTTTGCCTTCTAAATACATTTTAAATATTCTTTCAATAATAGGTTTTGTTGCTTCATCAACAATAGTTTTTTTATTGCCATCTTTCTTATATCCTAGTGGGGCAGGACCTGGCAAATGACTTGACTTAATTGCTCCATTAAGTCCAAATTTAGTTCTTTCTGATACAATTTCAATTTCTAACTGTGATAAAACTGTTAACATTCTTACAAAGAATCTTCCGTTGGGAGAGGTAGATTAAGGACAATTTTCTATTAATTCTAATCCCTATGATAGCAGTTCAAAAACAAGAAAAAATTCTTATAGGCAAGTATGGTAGAGCAAGATTAAATTATATTAAACAACATAAAAAATGTTTATACACAGAATTAATGATGACTGGTACGCTAAACCAACATCTTGCAGAAGTCGATAAAACAGCTAGCCAAAAAATAAATGAAATAATTAATGAGATGGCTAAAAATGAAAATGTTCCAATACATTATGATAGAAATATGGAACAACTAGAATGGGTTAGTTTAATGAATAATTATAAACATTGTGCAGAAGAAATTATATATACTGAATTAATTTATTGTTAGTTCGTAAAAGGGTGAGTAAAATTAATTACACACCCTAAAATTATATATCATTATTAAAATATTATGTATATCTAGTTTTGCATTTTTTCTCTCAATTTCTTAAGTTTTTCTTTATCTTCTCTATATTCAAATCTTGGCTTTACAAAATTTTTTGAACCTCTTTTTTCAAATGAATATCTTGGAATTAGTTGTATATGAAAATGATTCATCGGTCCATCACACATTGTACATAAATATACACTTTCAGCATTATATGTTTCTTTTAATAAATTCATTAATTTCTTTGCTATTAGAAATATTTCTTTACATGTTTCATCATCAATTTCCATCATATCTTTAAAATGTTTTTTTGTGCTTATAGCAACATGTCCATCAGCTCGTGGATTTCCTACAAAAAAACATTCAAATTTATCATTTTCAAAAATCATTTTATTTTTATTGTTACCATATAGAATATTATTATTTTGTTTATCAAAACAAGTAGGACATATTCCAGAGTCAACAATATCAGCAACTTCTACCTTACCATTTTTTATTAACTTCACAATTTCTTCATTTTTCAAATTTTTTAAATTATCCATATATTAATTTTCTCCTATAAAATAAATCTATTATCATTTTCAATAATATCAACTGTTTCATAAATTGTACAATTTGATGTATCTAATATGTTTTGTTTGTTATAATTATTATTTTTGAAATTATTTAATAAAGTAATGCAACGTTCTTTCATCTGACAATCTTCTGGTCTTTCTTTATCTCTTAAAAGTAAATTTTTTTCATCTACCAATAATACAACAAATTTTATAGTATAATCTTTAAATTCTTCTTTCATTTGTCTTAATGGTGTGGGTGTTACAATATAATTAAATATAACATCATATCCATCTTCTAAATAAGTTCTAATTGTGTTTATGCATACTTTCCAAAATACGTCTAAGTGATTTCCTTCTTTCCAAGCTTGAACATATCCTCCAATTACATGATGATAGATGTCATCCCCCTCTATTAAAACAGACTTCTTTTTGGATTCTGCAATTTTTTTTGAAATTGTACTTTTTCCAACTCCTGCTGGTCCAGTAATTATATATAACATTTTAATTTACTCCTTATATATATTTTTTTATTATTAACATTTTGAAATAAATTTCTTAAACAATTTATCTGAAAATTCATCTTCTAACATTAATTCTGGATGCCATTTTATTCCCATTACAAATTTTTTATTATCCAACTCAAAACTTTCTACCAGGTTATCATAAGAGATAGCTGATATTCTAGCATACTTTTCAACATTTCCTTTAGGTGCTATCATACTATGAATACTATTTACATTGTATTTTTCTTTTTTTACTAAATCAAATAATTTTGTTCCTTTAATAATAGATATTTCATGTCTGTATTCTTTATCATATATATCATGACTTTTGGTTTTATCTTCAATTACATCTGTACCTATTGCTCTTAAAATATTGTTAAAACCTGCACAAATCCCAATAAGTGGTTTGTCTAATTCTATTATTTTTTTTGCCATTTCTATTTCATAATTTGCACTATATAAACCACCTTGCAATATAAACCCATCACATAAATCTATTTGTCTATATAATTCATTTTTTTCTTCATCACTTAAAACAGTATTGTATTCAATATCATTATCATTAAACTTTAAAGTTATTTCCGTTGGCAATAACATTATCGCTGTTCCACCATTTTTTACGATTAAATATCTTATTTCGTCAACTTCGTCAATTCTATGCCAAATATCTTCTCCATATTGTGGCTGAACTTTACCTATTATCCCTATAATTGGTCTTTTCATATCATCACCTCAACTACTTACTACTTTTTATTATACTTTATTGGTGCACAATATCTAGTGCTGAATGTAATATTTTTTGATTACAATTTTGTAAGTTATACTATTTTACAGCTGTTATGCCATAATATCTTCTTATTAGTAAAATTCCTTTCTCGCTCGTGTTTTCTTCTATATATTTATCCAACAAATTCATATTAATCTTCTCATTATCTTCATACTTATTTTCTTCTGTTTCTGAAAACTCACTTAATATTGGTGTTTTTAATAGGAGTGCTAATAAATCCTCTTTTGTTTTATAATATTCTCTAATATGAATTGGGACTAATTCAACCTTTTTAAACCCTGCATCTAAAATATCTTCATAATCTATTAAACTTATTGGCTTTTCATCTTTAAATGCTTGACCTTTACCATATAGCTTCTTTAATTGCCAACAATCTAATTTATCAACTCCTCTTAAAAGAAGTTTGCCTCCGATTTTTAATGTTTTATATATACCCTTTGCATCTATACAAGTATGTCTTGCAACAACTATATCAAAATAATTATCAGGTGTAGTAATATTTAAATTATCCATTTATTTAAATGTAATATCTTTTCTTTCTGTTTTTGCTAAATTCTTATTAGCCGTGTTTATCATCTCTTTCGAAAAATCTGTTGCAATTATTTCTTTAACAATTGGAAAGTTTCTTAATACTTTTTCACCTCCACCAGTTCCTAAATCAAGGATTTTAGAATTTGGTGCTGTACAATCATTTAATATACTATATAAATCCCAATCAGTTAAATTTTCTTCTATATATTTAATCATACTAAAATCCCAATTTTTTATACCATCATAAAATCCTAATTCATTTTTCACATCACATTCCTCCACGTATATTTTTAATCAAACTATTCCTTTTTTTTATCTTCAATTGTTTTTTC
>FR888043.1:3440-4242 GCA_000431335.1 Clostridium sp. CAG:343
TGGTTTTTCAACTCCACCATCTTTCCATACATCTGTTAATTTAAATCTATCAACAATACCTGTTAATCTTTTTTTAATCCATTCATCACTATATCCTTTATTACGATAATAATTAACTGCACGATTAATCGCTAGTTCTGGATCAAATACTTCATTTATTCGCTCATTGCCTAAACTTGCTAACCACATTTTAAAAGGTTCAGCTTTAGGTGATGGTATTGATTCAATAAGTCTTAAAATATTTTGTGTATCTAGCATATCAGTATTTCTCATTTTTCCATCTTTTGCTTTTAATTTGAAAGTGTCACAATTTGTGACGGTTTCATTTCCTTCTTGAAGCATTCTCGATTTAAGAGTTCTCCAATAATGTGCTGGGTCATTACTATCTGTTAATGCACTTACAACATCAACCACACTAAAAAAATAATCTTCTTTTTCACTATTCCATATACTTCTTATTTCTTTTTCTTCAAACAGGTTTGTAATTGTATCTAATTTATTATTATCCATATCTTGAACTACCTCCTTGTAGAATTTTTGAACTATTGGTAACATATTATCATAAATTCAAGATTTTTACAATTTTATTTTCAATCTTCTTGTGACATATCTATTTTAAACCTATATTGAGGCTAATTCTTACTTTATTTACCAGTTAAGATAATTAAAAGCAAAAAAAATAAGCCGACTAAATCGACTTATATATTGTGAAATGATATTAACTTTTGCTTTCTTCAAACTTTCTTGTATCAATAACTACAAAGAGTTCGACGAAAACGCATTATGGAGCCTTAACTGTACA
>FR888044.1 GCA_000431335.1 Clostridium sp. CAG:343
TATTCTAGCAAGCTCTACAATTTCTTTATTGTAATATCCATGCCATCCATCTTCTTTATACTCTTTATCTGTTTTTATAGATTTTATAAAATGTTCTGCATTTTTTATATCTTCTTCTATACTATTTTCTTTCACTTAAAGCACCTCCTACAAGTTTTTGTTTATTATTTCTATCTATTCCTACATAACAACCTGTATTTTCTTCTTTTGTATCTTTTCCTGGATATAAAATACACTTGTTATTTATATTATTCATACAGTCTTTACATTTTATTAAATCTTCAAATAATTGCATTAAATCCACTCCTCTCCACACTTTTCACACTTATATACAATGTGGTCTATTTCCATATCTAAAAATTCAGCTTTCATTCTTCCACCACATTTAGGACAATGTAAACTAAATATATCTTTAATTTTTTCTATTATTCTTTTTATTTTTTCTTTCACTTAATTACCTCCTAATAGTTATCCGATTAATTTAATGTTAAAACCAAATTCTTGTAATTTTTTAGTATAATATTCACGAGAAGACCAATAAAATGTATGTGTTGATAAATACAAATGATGTTTAAAATAATTTTTTATTGTTTCTTTTGTTTCTATTATTGGTACAACCCAGCCATTGTCCATATCATCATCTACTACTATTTTATATTTACTGTTTGGTTTAATTTTAGAAAGTTCCACCCAATTTTTTACTTTATCCATCCTAATTCCTCTACTTTCTTATTTATTGCTTGTAGTTCTTGCATAGTTATTCCATATCTATTTTCATCTATAATATCTATTCT
>FR888045.1 GCA_000431335.1 Clostridium sp. CAG:343
TTCGACAGAATTATAACATAGGTGGAAAACAAATAAAAGGAGGAAAACAAATGAAAAGAAAACTAAACAAAAGCAAACTATATCAACTTATAGGACAAGCAGTAGTATATAGCAGTTTATACATAGCAACAGTAGCGTTTTCAGTATGGGCATTTTGCCAAAACAGTATTTATTAGAAAGGAGGAAAGAGAGATGTTAACTAAAAAAGATAGAAAGATATTAAATCAAAAATCAATAATACATAACAGAGATATCTTAATAAAAGATATGGAAGGACAAGCAAAGGTATTACATGAAGAAAATAAAGATTTAAGATTCGAAAATGAAGAGCAAAGGGACTTGATAAGCAGAATTGAAAGACTAGTAAATTCAAATAAATACAACAATGAAAAAGCAGTTTTAAGCAAAATAAAAGAACTAGTTAGCGACTACCAATCAATAAACTAGTTCAAATATAAATACATAAATAAATTCATATTTACTTATATTTTAGCACGAAAAAGTAAATATGTCAAAGGAGAATTATGGAAGATTACATAGAAAATGATGAAGAAGGAAATATATTCGAATTAATAGCAGAAGAATGCTATTACGATGATTTAAGGGAGGAAGAATAATGCAAGATTTAATAATTATAAAACAATTACCTCAAATAGAGGAACATTTAAAAGAATTATCAATAGAAGTTGAGCAAAAAGTGGAAAATGCTAAATCTTTAATATGCACAGAGGAAAATGTAAAAACAATTAAAGAAGTTAGAGCAGATTTAAATAAAGAGTTTAAGGAAGTAGAAAAGCAAAGAAAAACAGTAAAAGAACAAGTGTTAGCACCATATATGCAATTTGAAGAAGTATATAAACAATATATATCTGACAAATATAAAAGTGCTGACATTGATTTAAAACAAAA
>FR888046.1 GCA_000431335.1 Clostridium sp. CAG:343
TTACTACCATTGAAGCACATGTAGGACCACAAGCACTAGAACCTATTGTTTGGTTTGGATTGCCTACACTAGAATACATCTTGCTTGCCCATCTACTATCTAATTGTGAATAATATGTTAATCCAACATAGTCTCCTAATTCTACATTCCAAGTTTCTGCTTTTGCTCCTTCATAAGCTATTTCTCCTTGAAGTTGAAATCCTTCTGTTTCTTCTCCTTCTTGCTCATTTGATACAGCATTCTCTTGTTCTTCTGTTTGTTCTATTATTTCTGTAGATGGTAAAGATTCTATTTCTTCTTTACTCATTTCTCTTGTTGCTATATCTGTTACAGTGTCTGTAACTTTTTCTACTACATCTTTTTTTAGCTCCTTATCATCTATAAAAAATATTGCACTAAAAAATATCATAACCATAGCCACTATAACTGCTATGGTTATATTTCTATCTTGTTTTTTCATTTCAATGCCCCTTTCTTTTCTAATTCTTCCCATTTACTATGTACATATGAATTTCCTTTAAGGTTTGTATATTCTTCATATATTTCATAAGCTCTTTTAATTTGAATATCTGACTTTGGTTGTTTGTTTTCTATGTCAGATAGAAAATCTGTCAAATATGTTTTGTCATGTTCTTTTTGATTTTCCTTCATTTCTTTTTTTACTGCTTCTAACTCTTTTTTAAATTCTGCCTTTATACTTTCTAATGTCTCAATTTTTTTATTAGTTTGATTTGATATTAATGTATTAATAATAACTCCGTAGTACTGTTATTATTGCTACTATTATTGTGCTATCCACTATCCCACCTCCTCTATCTCTTTAACTTTCCACTTCTGTATTATCTTTTCTTTTTGTTCTTGATAGTAAGGTTCTAAGTACTGTGTTTCCATATTAAAAGCAGGTTT
>FR888047.1 GCA_000431335.1 Clostridium sp. CAG:343
TTAGTTACAAAAAATAAAGAGTGATAAAAATTATCACATATTAGAAATCCTGACAAAAGAAAGTTATATGGCTAATTGCTATAAAGTAGGAGGAGAAGATGAATAGAGAGATAAAGTTTAGAGGGAAAATGGTACCTGAGAATGAATGGATTTTTGGAACAATATTAAGAATACCAGCTCCACCTGTATGCTTTGGAAAAAGTGAGTCAGATAAATATTATATACAGTTTCCAGACACAAGATATGTGCCAGACTGGAATATGCCATACAGAATGGTACAAGGAGAAGTAAATCCAGATACAATAGGACAATACACAGGACTAAACGATAAAAGCGGAAAAGAAATATATAGGGGAGATATAGTGCAAGGATTGTTTGCAGACCAAGAAGAACCAGGAATAAAAGGACAAGTTATATATAGCAATGATCAAGCTTCGTATATGGTAATTGCTAGTAATAACGATGAGTGGGAATTAGGCTATTTAGATAATTTGGAAGTAATTGGAAATATATACGATAATCCAGAGTTATTAGGAGGAGAATAGATATGTTAAAAACATTAATAGGAAGAAGAGTAGTAACATATGATGGACATATTGGAGTAGTGATAAAACATTTTAAACCAACAGGAAGAGATATGACAGTACATATAAAACAAGATGATGGGCGAATATGGTATTGTCCTGAAAATAATATTGTAGAAGTAAAGGAGTAACTATGTATTATTGTTTATTTGAACAAAGCGGAACATTCAAAAATGAATTTAAAAAACTTCGGATATGAAGCAGTTGATTATGATATACAAAATAAATTTAATGAAACAGATGTAATAATAGACTTATTCAAAGAAATAGAAAAGGCATACAACAAAGAAGAAAGTATATTTGATAACATAACCGAAAAAGACACAATATTAGCATTTTTTCCTTGTGTACGTTTTGAAGACCAAGTGCAGATGCACTTTAGAGGAACAGCATTTCAACAAAAGAAATGGACAGATGAGCAGAAATTAGAGAATGATTTAAAACTACATAAAGAATTAGATTTAATGTATGAAACAATAACAAAATTAGCAATAGTGTGTATTAGAAAGAATTTACCGCTAATAATCGAAAATCCGTATACAACAACACACTATTTAACAAAGTATTGGGCTATACCGTCAAAAGTTATAGATAAAGATAGAACTTTGCGTGGAGATTACTACGAAAAGCCAACACAATACTGGTTTATAAATTGTGAGCCACGTTACAATATGATTTTAGAAGCTTACAGTTGGAACAAAAAGAAAATAATCAGCAACACAAGTAGTAAAACAGAAAGAAGTTTAATCTCAAATGAATATGCAAACAGATTTATAAGAGAATTTATATTAGAGAGGAGTAAATAAGATATGGACGAAAATAAAATCTGTGAAGATAGGGAGCCTAAATATAATTA
>FR888048.1:0-2877 GCA_000431335.1 Clostridium sp. CAG:343
TGGATATAGAAGTGCAAATAATGGTACATATTTTAGTGCTTTTAGAGCTGTAGCAGACGAATTTGATATTGGATATGAAGAAACATATTATTTAGACAAAGCTGTAGAGTTATTAAGAAATAATCATTATGTAATAGTATCATGTGGAAATGGATTGTTTACAACGGGTGGACACTTTATCGTTCTAGTTGGAATAGATGGAGATACATTAAAGATATATGATCCATATTTATATAGTGGCAAATTCTCAACAAGTACAAGAAGAGGCAAAGTAACTGTAGATGGAAATACAGTATATTGTAGTATAGACAATTTTAGAAACTATGCTAATTATAGTAAATTCTTTGCATTTGCTCATGATGGAAATGTACAAGTAAACAACACACGTCCAGTTACAACACAAGCATATACTAGATATGTAAATGCTAAAATAGGATTAAATATAAGAAATAAGCCTAATGGATATATTGTAGGAGGATTATCTAATGGTATAGCAGTAACAGTATATGAAACAGATGGCAATTGGAGTAGAATAGGAACAAATAAATGGGTTTCTAGTAATTATCTAACAAGTTATATGGCTGTAGCTTCAAATTCGGTTAAAACAATTTCTGGTGTAAAATACACTACAGGAAAATACAAAGTAAATGCTAGTATATTAAATGTTCGCACAGGTCCTGGTACAAAATACAAAGTAAAAGGATATAAACAATTAACAGCAAATGCAAGATACCAAAATAAAAGATTAGGGAATCAATATACTAATGGATTAAAACGTGGAGTAGTAACAACAGTTACTAAAGTTCAAAATGGATTTGGATTAATTCCAAGTGGGTGGATTTCATTAAATTATTGTACTAAATTATAATATTAGAGCTAGATTAGATTAATTTCTAGTCTAGCTCTTTTTTCTTTAAATTGAAAAGAGACTAGTTTGTACTAGCCCCTTTTATCTCCTTTTTCAAGGATAATAAATGCGTTTTCTTTAATATATATTATATGACATTTTTAAAAATTAGTCAATACCTAATCTTTCTTTTAATGCTTCTTGTAAAACTTGTGAAAAATTAATATTATTTTTTTCAGATAAATAATTTAACCATGCAGGTATTGTTAATGTTTTTTTAATAGATTTATTATTAAATTTTTTTCGGTACTCATCCATATTAATGCTTACAAATGAAACAAATTGATTTTTTTGTAAAATAATTTTAGAGATGTCTAAGGTTGGTTTTGGAAAATTTGTTAAATTGTCTAAATATAAGCCCATAGCATCCTGAGCCATTAAATAAGCATTTTGTATACTGTCTCCAAAAGTTGAACAACCTTTTAAATCTATAAAATCAACATTATAATATTTACCGTCAAAAGTAAATATTGCGGGAAAGACAGTTAGTTCATTTTTCATTTTTATACCTCCAAATTATATAAGATAGAAAGGAAAAAACGCATAGCAAACAAACATAGTAAAATATAAAATTTAAGCATCCTCCTCAACATGCTGAAAAATTATATTGAAGTTTTTAGGAAGGGCTAATTATTTTAGCCCTGTCCTTTTTAGTATTGCTTCAGCTGTTCCGATTGGAATATCCTTGTTATGTACAGGAACAATCTCAGTTTGATTTCCGTTTTCTCATTTTTAAATGAGAACCGTTTTGAGATATTTCTTGCCAACCATTTTGCTTTAGCAATTTGATTAGCTGTTTACTACGCATTTATTATCCTCCTTTCTATAAACATTATACTACGTATTGATACGTGTGTCAATATTTTTTCAAAAAAATATAAAAATTTTAAAAAAACTTGAAAAACGCTTAAAAATCAAGGAATATAACTTATTGGCTTGAAAAATAAAACGGCTTAAAATTGATTGTAAAGGGTCGATTTTAGGGCTAAAATTGAATATTTTTACATCACTAAAATATTTTTATTTTCGACAAATTCCAACACAACAATTTAACATAAAATGTTATAATATCATAAAGGAGATGATAGTTATGGAAAAAGCATGTAAAGACTCTCTACAAATGATAAAAGTATTAAATATAAAAAATGAGAAAGAGTATAATAAGTTGCTAAAATTCTATTTAATATTATCATCAGAAAGTTTAAAAGGAAGACTAAGAACAAGAAGATTCAAAAAAATAATAAAACTAGCGAAAGAAGTCTAAAGGGCTTCTTTTTTTGCATACTTTCTAGATATTAGTACATACTAAAGTTGGTGGTAATATGAAAAGCTATTATTTTCATATAAGAAAATGGCACTTTTCCACCATAGTGGACAAAATGTAAATTTAATAAAGTTGCCCAAATGCAACAAAATACATGATATACATGAAAATGAGCATACTAAAGATGGGTGATTTTATGAAGGTAAAGATATTATTAAGAGAAGTCCGACTTAAAAAGAATATTACACTAGAAACATTAGCCAGATTATCTGGAATAAGTAAAGGACATTTAAGTAAAATAGAAAGACAAGAAAGAGAACCTAAGATATCTACGCTAATACAAATAGCGATAGCTTTAAATGTAGATGTCAAAGAATTATATAAAGTTATATTATGACACAATAAAACGTGTCATTTTTTGTTTTCATAAAAGAAAATGCCTCTTTCATAAAATGTTGCCCAAATGCAACAAGATTAAATATATCTTTCGGTTATGAACGTTCTAAATAAATGTAGGAGGATATGTAATGAAAGAGGTAGTATTAAATGAATTTATAAAAGAAAGGATTAAAGAGAATGAGGTATTGTTTAATAAACAAGAATGTGATATTATAAATAATAATAGGAATCTTATAAAAAAGATATATATATTAGGGGTAAAAGATGGCAAGGAAATATAGAAAAGTAATCGAAAAAATTAACCACT
>FR888048.1:3019-35469 GCA_000431335.1 Clostridium sp. CAG:343
CGAATCACATCTTCGCTACCAGCAAAAAAGAACTGTTTACAAAAACAGTTCTTTTTTTATGTATTTTAATAAAAATAATGGAAAAGGTAGAAAAAAATTTTTTATAAATAAAAATTGTAATTTCATGAAATAAAATAACAAAATTGAAAAAAGTAATGATAAACTCTTTTTAGAAAAATAAAAGAGGTGATAAGATGATAGACAAAATCTGTAACTTCTTAACAAATAGAATAAGAAAAGAAATGCCTGATATTGATGATGAAAGGGCAGAAGTAATTAATTATGGATTACAAAACATAGTAGGTGAAATACCAAAGATATTTATTATGCTTGGAATATCCTATTGTTTGGGAATTTTTAATTTGTCACTTTTTACTTTTATATCATTGCTTATATATAAGGGGGCTTCAGGAGGAGTACATCTAAAGACACATTTAGGGTGTATTATATTTACAGTTTTATTCTATTGCGGAATCCCTTTTATTTCTCAATATTTTGTAATATCTCAAAGTGTAAAATATATTATGGTAGCTTGTATCTGGATTTTTGGAGTTATAATGATTAAGCTTTATGCTCCAGCTGATACAGAAGATGTACCAATTTTGTCAAATAAAGTTAGAAAGAAAAAAAGAATAATATCGTATATTGCATTTTCACTTGGTCTATTAATTTCGATTATAATTAGAAATAATACAATTTCAAATATATTAATATTGTCTAATTTGTTACAAACGATAACAATTACAAGGTTTATATATAAGGTAACAAATAACAAATATGGTTACGAAGTATATAGTGATACTTCATATGAATCTGTTTAGTATAAAATATATACCGGTAATATTTTATATTATAGAAATTTACCAAGGAGGGGATGTTTATGTTAAAATTTTTAGCAAAAACTGCAGAAAAATATGCAAAGGCAACAAATACAGCATGTTTGGTATTTGCAGTGTTTCATCAACCTAAAATGCCAGCAAGTATGATTAAAAAAGACTAATAAAAAACATTGGTAAAAATAGTTCGAAATATATATTTTTACCAATGATATAACTTAAAAGTTATACAAATACAATCCTAAATAAAAAGAAAGTAGTTAAAACTAAACTACTTTCTTTTTATTTAATAATATATTTCTAATTGTTGACAAAAGAAATTATCATTTTTTGAAGTATATAAATTAATATTATTATTTTTCTTTATTAATTTACGAACTTCCCATAGACCAAGTCCTGTATGATTATCTTTACCAGAAACACCTTTTTCAAATATTTTTTCAGTATCTAAATTTTTATCATTATAAGTATTTTCTATTATTATTAATTCACGAGAATTTTTACTATCATTTCTAAAAGTTAAATTTATAATTTTTTCTTCACATTCTGAACTTGCCTCAATAGCATTATCTAAGAGAATTCCTAATATTCTTGCAAATTCATAGATTTTCATATGTAGATTAGAAAAATCTAATAATAATGTTATATTTACTTTAATATCTTTTTCTTCGGCTTCATTATATTTTTTAGTTAATAAATTATATATTCCATCATTATTTATTATCTCAGGATTTAAAAGATATAAATTATTAACTCTTTGACAATCATCTTCAAGTTGCAAATAATATTTTTTTAAACCTTTCATATCTTCTGTTCTTATATAACCACCTATTGTTGTAACAATATTATCAAAATCATGCTTAAAGCCTCGAACATTATCATGCAAAATATGTAATGTATTGTTATAAGCTTCAGCACTTTCTAATTTTCTAGTTGTTAAAATTAATTTAAAGACTCTAGTTAAACTATAAATACTGATAATAAAATAAGCTAATAGAGATATAAAACTTAAAAAAGTTATTATAATTGGTAACTTATCTACATAATAGAACAGAGTAATAGATTGTACAAAAATTGCTAAAATCCCAAAAAATAAGTTAGAAATGATTATGATTTTATTTTTTTTGTCAATATCATCAAGTATGTTAAGTCTATATTTTTTATTTTTTAAAAATGAAATTATTATTAGTGTAAATAAATACATTATAAAAAGATACAACAATTTATAAAATGGAATTACATTTAGTTGCTCTGCAGAAATGTTTAACAAAGTAATGTATGGATTTAATGTTAATATCTGTATCAGATTAAAACATATTAAAGAAAAAACAAAAGATGAAATGGTTTTTAAAAAAGAGCTTTTAAAAATAGTGTAAATCAAAATAATTATAACAAAATAGTTAAGAAATATATTAAAAGGATTAGGTATAAAAAAATTTGTTATTATACTACTAAAAGATGCTGAAATTATATATATTATTTTTTGATAAGTAGATGCTTTTATATCAGCGATATAAATAAAAAGTTGCATAATAATAAAAACTTCAACAAAAAATAAAGGTATAGTAATTAAATTCATTAATTCTTCATTTGGCGTACTAACAGCCAACCATAAATTATTCAAAATTTCCATAAGTTTTTAAAACCTCCATTAAATCTGCTTTGTATTTAGGACCAATATCACAAGTACTACCATCCTTAAAAGTTATAATTCCAGAAACAGGCTCAACATCCTTTATTTGAGATATATTAGCAATACAAGATTTATGACATCTTTTATAAGTTTCTGGTAATCTGTCTTGAAACTTATTAAAAGAACTATAAGTATCATAATCACGAGTTGGAGTATGAAAAACAAGTTTCATACCGTCTCTTTTAATATATTGAATTTCAGCTTCATTAATAATAGTATTTTTATTATCAATTTTTATATACTTTTTAGGTGATCCATTAACATCATCAAACAATCTCTTAATAGTTTCTTCTAAGCGATCATAAGTTATAGGTTTAGCTAAATAGTCGAATGTTTTAAATTTGTAAGCAATCATAGCATATTCCAAGTGACCAGTTGTAAAAATAATATAAGAGTTTTTATTTATTTTACGAATGGCCTCTGCTAATTCTAATCCACTTTTATTAGATTTTAGATTAATATCTAACATAATAACATCAATTTTATTATTACTAACATAATTTAACATATCTTTAGTATTATTAGCTTTGAAAGATACAAAAGCATCAAAGTTATTTTTAGTAAAGATATTTTCAAGCATTTTTTCTAATCTATCAAGAATATTAATATTATCATCGCATATTGCAAAATTTAACATATATTTCTCCCCTTTTTTTACATGAAATAAAAAAAGCAAACGAACTTTGACAAAAAGAAACGAATTACCTTAATTTTCCAGTAATAATAACAATATAATCTAAAAATCTCATATTGTCAATAGAAATTTACAAAATTATCCATATGTTAAAACTGATAATATCAGCAATAATGCAAAGTAAAGAAATTGATATGAGAAAAATAGTATTGTAAATTTAATAATATTAGGATATAATAATAAAAATAATTTTTGACATAAGGAGGTAAACTTGAAAATAAAAAAAGGTAATTTATTAATAGGATTTATCCAGGTAATATCAATAATAATAATAATAATATCATTATATTATATTTATCTTTGGTATATTGATAATAAAAAAACAGAAAATATATTAAATGAAATATATGAAAATGCAAATGTTTCGTCTGATAATATTTCTGTAGATAATGATTTGAAAATAGAGGTAGAAAATATAGATTTTAATAAACTTATAAATAAAAATCCAGATACAATAGGATGGATAAAAGTTTTAGGAACTGATATTAATTATCCTGTTGTTCAAACTAATAATAATGATTTTTATCTTACTCATTCTTTTGATAAGTCATATAATAAAGCAGGATGGATTTTTGCAGATTATATAAATAAGAATTTAAAAAATAATGAATTAGATAAAAATACTATTATATATGGACATAACAGACAAAATAATAGTATGTTTGGAACATTATCTAATGTTTTTAAAGAAGAATGGTTAAGTAATAAAGAAAACCATTATATTAATTTTTCTACTTTAAACAATAATATGGTTTGGGAAGTATTTTCAACATATACTATTGAAAAAGAAGAATATTATATACAGAGTAATTTTAGTTCTGATGAAGAGTATATAAGTTTTTTAAATACAATAAAAAATAGAAGCACATATAAATATGATGTGAATATTTCAAAAGAAGATAAAATATTAACACTTTCTACTTGCACTAATGTTGGAAAAGGAAGAACCGTTCTACATGCTAAATTAATCTATCGTAAATAAAAAAATATCCCTTGTTAAACTAAAATTTAACAAGGGAATTTTTTATTTATTTTTATTTTTCTTTAAGTATATAGTTGTTACAGCTAAAATTATAGAAGCTAAAATTAGAATTCCTGTTATTATTAAAATAATATCTCCAGTGTATGGATTAGATGTTAGGCTATTTTCTTCTTGTTCTTTTGTTTCTTCTGTGCTGTTATCAGCATTAGAAGAGTCAGTATTTTCAGAACTTTTTTCAACTAAAGATGAAATTGCTGTTTTTATATCAGATATTGTTATAGTAGAAGGATTATGTAATAAATTTTTTGAATTTTCAATTGATTCTACAAAAGCATCTACTAAGTCAGGTGCATATTTAGAAGTGTCAACAGCTTCCATTTCAACAATTTTTTCACTTAATATATTAGTATTAAGTTTTAAATTATTGTAAGCAAAAGTTAAAGCTAATAAAGATTTATCATATTGACTTGTTAAATTTGAATAAGTTGTAGCAACATAAACTGAATTAATAACAGTTTTTGCTAAATCATATTGTTCTTTATAAATTGCATATGATTCGGCTGTGTAATAATTTTTATCTGCTGCTGGAACAGTTTTTTTGATTAACTAAAGTAGTTAAGTTAGATATTTGACTATGTGTATAAACCCAGGTACCATCATATTTGCCTGTATTAGATCCAGACTCAATAGCAGAATCATTTCCAATAAAAATTCTTTGACCAACTGTTGATAAATCTTTTGTTTGTTTAGTACCATCACTAAATATAATCATATTAAATCCGTCATCTACATTCAAATCAGAAGAACTTAAAGTATAAGAATATATATTTTCAGATACATTTTTCATATAAGTAGTTGCCAAATTAGAATTTTTATTATTAGTAATAGAATTCCACATATAAACAAATATTGAATCACTCCAAGAATCCGGCTTTTTAAAATAAATAGTATTATCTTTTTCTAATGAATTTTCTAATGAAATTGGAGAATACGATAAATTTTCAGCAGTAGAATCAGCTTTGTAAATGTAACCATTACAAATATAGTCTAAATCTTCAGTTTGTTTACTTTTTTTGGTTAGGGAATAATAAAAAAATAAAGGCATATAATTTAACAATAAAAGTAATGGAGGGTTATTATGCGAAAAAAGAATACAAAAAAACTAAAAATTGTAGAGATTTCAATTTTTGTTACTATTGTTTTATTTGTTTTTGCGATGACAGCTATATATAATGAAAAAACAGTAAAAACAAATACTGAACTTTTAAGTAATAAAAAAATAGGTTGGGGAATAAAAAGAAATGATAATCATGAGCAACCAGATGTTGGTAGTGCAAATAAAAATGTTTTAGAACAATATAATGGAATAGCATTAGGAAATAATGAAAAAAAATATATTTATTTAACTTTTGATGAAGGATATGAAGCTGGATATACAAGTAAAATATTAGAAATTTTAAAAAATAATCAAGTAAAAGCCACATTTTTTATTACGGCACATTACGTTAACACGCAAGAAGAGTTAGTTAAACAAATGATTGAAGAAGGTCATATTGTTGGAAATCATACAGTTAATCATAAAAGTATGCCAGATTTATCAGAAGAAAAAATAAAAAAAGAAATTTTAGAATTACATCAAACAATTTACGATAAATTTAACTATGAAATGAAATATATGAGACCTCCAAAAGGAGAATTTAGTGAAAAGAGTTTAAGTGTTACAAATTCATTAGGTTATAAAACTGTTATGTGGTCTTTTGCATATGAAGATTGGAATGAGGATAAGCAACCAGAAGAAGAAAAATCAAAAGCAAAAATTTTAAACAACTTACATAATGGAGAAATTATGCTTTTACATGGAAATTCAAAAACTAATACTAATATTTTAGATAGTATTATAAAAGAAGCAAAACAAATGGGATATGAATTTAAATCATTAGATGAATTTCAAAATTAATTAGAAAGGATTTTTTATGAAAAAGAATAGATATAATAAAATAGATAAGCTCTTAGAGTTACCAAAAGAGGTTTATTCTGATGTACCCAAAATTATTATGACAGGATTTGAAGAAGTAATTATAGAAAATTTTAAAGGAATATTAGAATATGAGGAATTTTTAGTTAGAATAAATACTCATATTGGAATTATTAGTATAAATGGTTATCAACTTACTTTAGAGAATATGACAAATGATGATATTAAAGTTAAAGGAAAAATAGAAGGCTTAGATATAGAAAGAACAATAGATGAAAATTAAAGGAGAAAATAATGTTTATAAAAATAATGTTAAGTTATGTTTTAGGTTATTTGAAATTATCAGTAGAAGGATATTACATAGAAAGATTTATTAATATATGTAAAAATAATAAAATAACTATTTGGAATTTAAAAAGGAATAAAGAAATTGAGCTATATTTAAATGTAAGAATTAGTGAATTTAAAAAAATATGTGAAATTGCAAAGAAAACTAAATGTAAAATAAAGATAAAAAACAAAAAAGGGATTCCATTTTTGTTACATAAATATAAAAAAAGAAAAATATTTTTAATCCTTTTAATATTGATAACTTGTTTTATAGGTTTTTCCTCAAATTTTGTATGGAATGTGGAAATAAAGGAAGAAAATGGCCAGAAATTGGAAAATATAGAAAAAGACATAGAAAATGCGGGACTAAAAACAGGAATTTTAAAATCAAAAGTGAAAACCAAGGAAGTTATAAATAATATCAGATTACAAAGAAAAGATGTTGCGTGGATTGGAATTGAACTAAAAGGAACAAATGCAATTGTAAAATTAGTAAAGGCAGATGAAAAACCAGAAATTATAGATGAAAATGAATATTGTAGTATTGTTTCTAACAAATCAGGAATTATAACAAAAATTAGTGCACAAACAGGAACAGCGAATGTTAAAGTAGGAGATATAGTAAAAGAAAATGATGTATTAATTAATGGGTGGATGGAAGGAAAATTCACAGGAATTAGATATGTCCATGCAAAGGGAGATGTAGAAGCAAAAGTATGGCATACGAAACATAAAAAAATTTTATATAATACTACGCAAACAATAGAAACAGGGAATACAGAAAAGAAATATGAAATGAAAATTAATAATTTTAAAATAAATTTTTATAAAAACCTTTCAAAATTTAAAATTTATGATACAATAGAAACAGAAAATAAATTTAAAATATTTTCAGATTTTTATTTACCAATTTCTTTTGTAAAAAAAATTAATAAAGAACAAGAAAAAGTGCAGAAAAAATATAGCTTGGAAGAAGCTAAAACTGTAGGGATAAAAGAACTTCAAGAAGAATTAGATAAAGAAATTGAAAATAAAGAGAATATTGTTAATAAAAATATTAATACCTATGAACAAGAAGATGGTGTTGATATTTATGTTACATATGAAGTACTAGAGAACATAGGGACAAATGAAAAAATTGTATTTTGAAGGGATGATGCAAATGGAAGAAAGAAGCCTTAGGATAACTGGAGCAGATAAAACTTTTTTTACTAAAATAACAAATGCTTTAACAAAAATGTTAATACCTACTAAAATCGGAATTAACGGAATGTTAATTTCAATAAAAAGAAATAATTTATTAAAAGCATTTGAAATCTATAATGCAGAAAATGAGAATTATAATAAAGATGAATTAGAAAAAAAATATGATACAGCATATGAGGCATACCTTGATTCTTTAGATAAATATGTTATGGATTCTATTTATAAAAAGGTAAGAAATGGAACAGCATCTGAATTTGAGAAAAATGCTATATCAAAATATTATGAAGTAACAAGTTTAAAAGAAAAAGAATATATGGAATATAAATATAGAAAACAAAAATATTTAATAGAATTAGATTACGAAGGAATAAAAATAGGAACAAAAGAAAAATTAATAGAAAGATACAATCAATTTTATATTTCTAAAATGGATTCTCTATATAAATCAATTTTAAAGAATTATTCAATTAAAGTAGCTGATAATACAAATATTTATGATTCTACTAAAGAATGGATTTATACAAAAATATTTTATACATTAGAAGAGTATATAGAGAATATATTATCTTTAAAAATAAAAATTGATTATGATCAAAACTTAAAAAATATTATTTCAGAATATGAAAAATATGAATCTTACATGGTTGGTAAATTAGATACTAGAGATAATATTGAAAAGAATATGGTATTGTTGGGCCTAAGTAGAAAGTTATTTACTCATAGTTTACCTTTAATTGTAGCAGAACAATGTTATGAAAAACTTTTAAAAGATGCTAGAAGCTTAGTACAAGATACTAAGATTGCAACAAAAAGAGAAAAAGCATATGCTATGTTAATTAATTTAATTGAAGATTACAACATTAAATTATTATCAACTAAAGTATATTGGGAATCTCCAAAAGACAGAGAAGAATATAAGAAATTCTGGAATAGATATCAAGAAATTTCAAAATTAAAGGAAACAGATTTTATTGAATACATTAAACAAAAGGAAATATTATTCATAAAAAATGATATGAAAAAATTAGATAAAGGTAAAACAGATTATACAAAACTTTTAAAATATTTTAAAAGAAAGTTAGTAGATTATGGTGCAATAAGAGAAATTAAAAATTCATATAAATCAGAAGGAAAATATATTAAAGTTAAGGAAGTAGTATAAATGTTTGAAGTTGTTTATAAAGATATTGCAGAAAAAGAAGAATATATAAATACAATAAAAAAAGTATTAGAGCAATGTTTTAAAGAAGAAAAAATTGAAAACTCAAAATTATATGTAACAATTACATTAACAGATGGGGAAAATATAAGAAAAATAAACAAGGAATATAGAAATATAGATAAAGCAACAGATGTTCTTTCTTTTCCTATGTTTGAAAAAGACGAGTTAGTACAAAAGATAAAAGAAAAATCATTTGAACATGAAGATGTATTAGGAGATATAGTTATTTCAATACCAAAAGTTGAAGAACAAGCTAAGGAATATGGACATAGTTTTGAAAGAGAATTAAGTTATATGGTGGTTCATGGATTTTATCATTTAATGGGATATGATCATATTAAAGAAGAAGATAAAAAAGAAATGAGACCGAAAGAAGAAAAAATTTTAAACGATCTAAAGATTATAAGAAAATAAAGGAGGAACTATGGAAAAAGGTAGAACAAAAGTATTGATTGTATTATTAATAATAGTAATTATTGCAGCAGGAGGAACCTTGGCTTATAAATTGGTAAAGGATAAAAATAAAACACAAGAAGTAACAGGAGAAGAAAATGAAACTCCAATAATAATGAAAGAAGAAAAGAAAATTAAAATTTTTAGTGGAAATGATAGACCAATTGCTGTTATGATTGACAATCATAGTGATGCGTGGCCACAAGCAGGATTACAAGATGCTTATATGGTATATGAAATTATTGTTGAAGGCGGAGAAACTAGATTGATGGCATTATTCAAAGGTGCTGATGTTGATAAAATAGGACCAGTTAGAAGTGCAAGACATTATTTTATTGATTATGCAATGGAAAATGATGCAATATATACACATTTTGGACAGAGCCCTCAAGCTGCTAGTGATATAAAAAAATACAATATTAATGATATTAATGGTATAGCTGAAGATGGAACTACTTTTTGGAGAGTAAAAGATAAAGCTGCACCACATAATGCAGTTACAAGTACAAAAAAATTATTAGAATCAGCACAAAGTAAAAAATATAAAACAACATCAACAAAAGAAAGCGTATTAAAATATACAACAGATGAAGTGAATTTAGAAAATGGTCAAGGTGCTGTTAGTGTGACAATTCCACATTCAAATTTACAAACTGTAAAATATGTTTATAATGAAGAAAGCAAAGTTTATGAAAGATATGCTAGAAAAAAAGAACAAAAAGATTGGACAACAGGAAAAACAGTTACAACTAAAAATATCATAATTACTTTTTGCGATAACTACACATTAACTGACAGTGAAAATAAAGGTAGACAAGGTTTAAAAAATATTGGAACTTTTGATGGATATTATATTACAAATGGTAAAGCAATTAAAATAAAATGTATTAAAAATTCTAGAGAAGAAAAGACAATATATCAAGATTTAGATGGAAATATAATAAATGTAAATGATGGAAATACTTTTGTTAATATTTGTCCAATAAATAGTGACGTTATTTTAGAAGCTCCAGAGACAACTGACACAAATAATACTTAAAAAGGAGAAATAAAATGAATGTTTATGATACAGCTAATAAATTAGCAGGAGAAATAAAACAATCAGAAGAATATATGAATTATAAAATGGCTAAACAAGCATTAAGTTTAAATTCTAAATTGAAAGAACAGCTACAAGAATTTGAAAAAATAAGATATGAAGTACAAGTTGAATTAATGCAAACTGGAAAAAATAATGAAGAAAAATATAAAAAAATGCAAGATTCATATTCTGAACTTATACAAGATGCAGAGGCAAAAAGGTTTTTTGAGGCAGAAACAAAATTTAATATTCTTATAGCAGATGTCAATAAGATAATTGGAGAAGCAATAAGTGACGTAATATAATAAAAAATAGGATTGTATATAAATAACTTTTTAAATATTAATGTTTAAAGAGTGTGATAAATATGGAATTTATAATTATAGCAATAATAGCTGTTATATTAAGCGTAATTTTAGGGATTTTATTTGGTTATAATTTAAAAAAAGTGAAAAAAATAACTGAAAATAAGGAATTGGATGAAAAGATAAAAAAGTATCCTAATAATATAGAAATTTGTAAAAGTTTTTTAAAAAAATTAAATAATGAAAAAGTGAAAGTTGAAGAAAACAGCGATAATGAAGCTAGTTTATATATTGCAGTAACAAATAAAATATTGATTGCAAATATATCTAATACTTATACTAGGATACAAACAATAGCACATGAATGTTTACATTCAGTGCAAAACAGAAAGATATTAATGTTTAATTTTATATTTTCTAATATATACATATTATACTATATAACAATATGTGTGCTAGCGATTTTTAAGATATTACCAAATAAACTAGTATTTTTAAGCATATATTTATTACTTAGTTTGGTATATTACATGGTAAGAATTTATTTAGAAAATGATGCTATGATAAATGCTAAATATTTAGCAAAAGAATATATGGAAGAGATTAAAATATCTTCAAAAGAAGAAATTAATAAAATTGTAAAAAAATTTGGAAAAATAAACGATATAGGAATTAGATGTGTTAATTATAAATTTTTCCTGAATATTATAGTAAAATTATTAATATTTTTAGGAATATGTATAGTAAGATAGAAAAAAAGTAGAGTTTGTAACTCTACTTTTATTTGTGGTTTAATAATAAATTTAGTATTTCTGGATAAATAGATTTTGCGTTTTTATTCCAATTATCAACAATTCTTTTGGCTCTTTCTCTAGAACCAGCAAAAGTTTTAACTTCAAAGATTGTTTCACTATTTTCTACAATTTTACATTTTATTGTGTAATTATTTTCATCTTTAGGAATGAATTCAGCAATAATAGAAGATTCTTCTTCAATTGATGCAAATTCTTTCTTGAAAATATTATCTGCCTTTAATTTCATTATTCCTGGTAATACATCTTTTGTAAGAATATATGCAGTTTTTCCTTCAGAAGTAATTCTTATAAATTGTTCTTCTTCTTTTGTGTGTATACCTACTAACTTTGAATCAATTAAATCTGTTAAAATTTGTTTAAAATAGAAGTAATTAATGTTATTAATGGAAGTGATTATTTTAAACAAATCATCTTGTCTAATGTCATTATCAATTAGATTTAATATATATAAAATAAGAACCTTATTTTCAGCCAAAGCAGTAGCATTATCTGAATTTGAACTCATAAATAGCACTCCTTACTTTGTTTTGTTTTTGGCATTATATCATATTTTACAAAAAAAGTAAAATAATTGGAAAAAATATTTTAAAATAACTTAAATAGTGATATAATATTTGAGCAAGAAATAAATTAATAATATATTTTTAAGAAAGGAAGTTATAATTTATGAAAAAAGGAAAAGTCGTTTTAGTAGGAACAGGTTTTGTTGGAATGAGTATGGCATATTCTATGCTTAATAAAGGAGGAGTTAATGAACTTATTTTAATTGATATTGATAAAGATAAAACTATAGGAGAAGAAATGGATTTATCACATGGACTACCATTTGCACCACAAAAAATGGTAATAAAAGCTGGAGATTATTCTGATTGCAAAGATGCACAAGTAGTAGTAATAACTGCTGGAATTGCACAAAAACCAGGACAAACAAGATTAGAATTAGCAGAAGTTAATACAAAAATAATGAAGCAAATTACAGAAAGCATAATGAAGAGTGGATTTGATGGTATTATTATAGTAGCAAGTAATCCAGTGGATTTAATGACATATGTTGTTGCAGAAGTATCAGGACTTCCTAAAAATAGAGTAATAGGTTCAGGAACAGTTTTAGATACTGCAAGACTTCGTTATTTAATGGCAGATTATTTAAAAATATCAAGTAAAAATATTCATGCTTATATTATGGGAGAACATGGAGACTCTTCATTTGTTCCATGGGATCATGCATATGTTGGATGTAAAAAAGTAAAAGATGTTATGAAAGATAATAATCATCCTATGGAAGATTTGGAAAAAATTCATAAAGGAGTAGTTGATGCAGCTTATGAGATAATCGAAAAGAAAAAGGCTACTTATTATGGAATAGGAATGGCATTAAGCAGATTAGTAAAAGCGGTTTTAGACAATGAAAATTCTATTTTAACAGTATCAACTTATTTGAAAGATGGACAATATGGACAAGATGATATTTATATTGGTGTTCCTGCGATTATTAATAGTAATGGAGTAAGAGAATTAGTAGAATTGAATTTAAACGAAACAGAACAAGCTAAATTAAATAATAGTTGCAAATTAATAAAAGAAATGAGAGAACGATCAATAGAAAAAATTATAAAGGGATAAAAGAAGATGATTGTCATCTTCTTTTTTATGCAATTAGTGTTGGTTAATATATCAGCAATGTTACAGGGGGGAATAATGAAAGATATATTTAAAGTAGCGATGTTACAAATGGAGAGAAGTAGTGATATAAATAATAATATTAAAAAAGGAATAAAATTTTGTAAGAATGCAAAATTGATGGGAGCGGATATTGCTGTATTTCCAGAAATGTGGAGCAACGGATATGAAATATTATTTAGAGGTCTTTTAAAAAATCAAAAGGATTTAGATATGAATAAAGTAAAAAGATGGCAAGATGAGGCAATAGATGATTCTAGTGAATATATAACAACATTTATTGATCTTGCAAAACAATTAGAAATAGCAATAGCAATAACATATTTGGAAAAAAATGATAAAGGGAAACCTAAAAATACAGTAATGATAATAGATAGAAAAGGAAATGTTATATTAAAATATTCCAAAGTACATACAGTGGATTTTAAAACAGAATTTTTTACAGAACCAGGAACAGAATTTAAAACTGCAATATTAGATTATGGCGAAGGTAAAGTGAATTTAGGAACAATGATATGCTATGATAGAGAATTTCCAGAAAGCGCAAGAATATTAATGATAAAGGGTGCTGAAATAATAATAGTTCCAAATGCATGCCTTATGACAAATATAAGATTAGAACAGTTAAAAGTAAGGGCTTATGAAAATATGCTAGGAATTGTTACTGTTAACTATTCAAATTTAAAAGGTAGATCTTCTGCATATAGCCCTATAGTTAGAGATGTTAACAGAGATGAATGTAATAGTGAAATAATTGTAATGAATGAAAATGAAGGAATATCAATTGCAGAATTTAATTTATCTCAAATTAGAGAATATAGAAGAAGAGAATTTCATGGTGATACATATAGAAAACCATATGCATATAAAGAGCTACTTTCAAATGAAGTACAAGAAATATTTAAAAGAGAAGATTCTAGAAGATGGAAAAATATATGAAATTCTAAATTATCAAAAAACTACTAATTTATTTAAAATAAAAATGGAAGAAGGTATATTTCTTAAGTTTATGGTTGAAAGAATTATAGAAATGTAGTAAAATAAATAGGAATTAAAGTATTCAACAGGCTCATTTAATTAAAGGAGGACAGCATTTATGGAAAGACATTATGACTGTGAAGCATGCCAAAATAAAAATTGCAATATTTGTCCTGCATGTGGAAGAAATCCATCAATGAGGGACACAACAGACAGTTATAGAAATAGTGTGAAAAATGGTTACTATTCTAGTTCTATAATTGAAAAGAGAGACAAAGATGGAAATTTTATAGGGTATGCGTATAACAAACCTGGAGAATAACAGTCAAAGCTAGATTAGTTTCTAATCTAGCTATTTTTTTCCCAATTTAATAATAAATACATATTATCTATATATGTTAAATGATAGTGATAAAGAGATAGAGTGAATAATACTGAAATAATTGTCAACAATTAATAACAAATTCACTGAAAAGGTGTTGACATACGGAAAAAAGCATTGTATAATATATAAGCATGAATTAAGCGATGAAACTAAATGTGGCTACATCTTACGATTCCGTAAAGGTGGAGGGAACTTTAGTGGAGTATGTCATGGCAAAGACCAGGCGGTAAGTTAAGTTAACTGTGTAAAGCGAAGTGAATCACAGATAACTTGTGCGTTGGAAGACGCATTTATAAATAGCACTTATCCCAGAATCATCATGCATATTTTGGGTTTTTATATAGGTGATATTCAAAACACCAGAGTGCGTTTTAACTTGCCACGGTAATTTTGACAGCTATGCTAGTTGTCACAAACAAAATATAAATTAAAGGAGGGAAAATTACAATGGCAAACACAACAGTAGCAACAAGTGAGAAAATCAGAATAAGACTTAAAGCATATGACCATGTAGTTTTAGATCAGTCTGCTGAAAAAATAGTAGATACTGCTAAGAAAACAGGAGCAAAGGTTTCAGGTCCTATTCCATTACCAACACAAAAAGAAATAGTAACAATTTTACGTTCTCCACACAAATACAAAGATTCAAGAGAACAATTTGAAATGAGAACACATAAAAGAGTTATTGATATTCTTTACCCAACACAAAAAACAGTTGATAGTTTAATGAAATTAGAATTACCAGCTGGTGTTGATATCGAAATCAAATTATAATAATGATTTAAAATTAAATTTCAAAAACTACATATTAATGTAGACAACAAAAAACCAAGCTGATATGCATTAATATAAAAATGAAATCTAAATATCAGCCAATAGTTAGGAGGAAAAAACAATGAATAAAGGAATTATCGGTAAAAAAATCGGTATGACACAAATATTTGATGAAAAAGGAAATGTAATTCCAGTAACAGTTATTGAAACAGCAGGAAATATTGTTTCTCAAATAAAAACTGTTGAAACAGATGGATATAATGCAATTCAATTAGGATATGGAGAAATAAAAGACAAACATATCAATAAACCAGAAGCAGGACATTTTGCAAAAGCTAAAATAGCTAATAAAAAACATTTAAGAGAATTTAGATTAGATGATATATCTTCTTATAAAATAGGAGACGAAGTAAAAGCAGATATTTTTGCTGCTGGAGAAAAAATCGATGTTCAAGGAACATCAAAAGGAAAAGGATTCCAAGGTGTTATAAAAAGACATGGGCAACACAGAGGACCAATGGGACATGGATCTATGTATCATAGAAGACCAGGTTCAATGGGATCAACATCAACACCAGGTAGAGTATTTAAAGGTAAAAAATTACCAGGACATATGGGAAAAGTTACTGTTACAATACAAAACTTAGATGTTGTAAGAGTTGACATGGATAAAAATGTAATATTAGTTAAAGGTAGTGTTCCAGGACCTAAAGGAGCTATCTTAAAAGTAAAATCAGCTGTAAAGGCTAGTAAATAGAAAGGAAAGGAGGAAATTAGATCATGCCAAAAGTAGACGTATATGATATTAAAGGTAAAAAAGTAAGTGATATAGAATTAGCAGATAGCGTATTTGGAATTGAACCAAATGAAAACATAGTACATGCAGTACTTGTTAATTATTTAGCTAATCAAAGACAAGGTACACAAAGTACAAAAACAAGAGCAGAAGTTCGTGGTGGTGGAAAAAAACCATGGAGACAAAAAGGAACTGGTAGAGCAAGACAAGGTTCAATCAGAGCTCCACAATGGATAAAAGGTGGTATTGCTTTAGGACCAAAACCTCGTTCATACAAATATACAGTTAATAAGAAAGAAAAAAGACTTGCTATTAAGTCAGTATTAAGTTCTAAAGTAATAGAAAAAGAATTAACAGTAGTTGATAAATTAGAATTAAAAGAAATTAAAACAAAATCAATGGTAAAAGCTTTAACAGCATTAAAAGTAGAAGGAAAAACATTAATTATTGTTCCAGAGAAAAATACAAATGTTGTAATGTCAGCAAGAAACATTGAAGGAGTTAAAACAATTACAGCTAATAACATTAATGTATTTGATTTATTAAAATATAATAATCTAATTTTACCAGTTGATACTGTTAAAAAATTAGAGGAGGTGTACGCGTAATGTTACCAGAAGAAATTATAATTGCACCAGTTGTTACAGAAAAAAGTAACGACGAATTACAAGAAGGTAAATACACTTTCAAAGTAAATAAAAAAGCAACAAAAGTTGAAATAGCTAAAGCTGTTGAAAAACTTTTCGAAGTAAAAGTATTAAAAGTAAATACAATGAAAGTAAATGGAAAGAAGAAAAGAGTAGGATATCATACAGGTAAAACTTCAGATTGGAAAAAAGCGATTGTTACAATCGATACAAACCCAGAAGAAAAAACTTATCTTGCAAAAGGTGGAAAGCAAACTAAGATATCTAAAAAATATAAAGATTCTATTGATGAATTTATGGGAGCTTAAAAATCAAGTGCTATATGATTTTTTAGCAATAAATATATAAAATATCGGGAAAGAACCCGGAGAATAAATAAAAAGGAGAGAAAAGAAAATGGCAATGAAACATTTTAAACCATACACACCATCAAGAAGAAATATGACAGTTTCAGACTTCTCAGAAGTTACAAAGAAAACTCCTGAAAAATCTTTACTTGCTAAGAAAAGAAAAAATGCAGGTAGAAACTCATATGGTAGAATTACAGTAAGACATCAAGGTGGTGGAAATAGACAAAAATATAGAATAGTAGATTTTAAAAGAGATAAAGACAATATGGAAGCAACTGTAATTGGTATCGAATATGATCCAAATAGAAGTGCTAATATTGCATTAATTCAATATGAAGATGGAGAAAAAGCATATATATTAGCTCCACAAGGATTAAAAGATGGAGACAAAGTAATATCAGGAGAAAGCGTTGATATAAAACCAGGTAACTGTATGCCAATCAACAGTATTCCAGTAGGTACTTTAATTCATAATATAGAATTAAATCCAAAACAAGGTGGAAAATTAGTTAAAGCAGCAGGACAAAGTGCTCAATTAATGGCTAAAGAAGGAAAATATGCTCACGTAAGACTTCCATCAGGAGAAATGAGACTAGTTTTAGCAAAATGTAGAGCTACTATCGGAGTAATTGGAAATAGCGAACATGAAAATGTTAAAATTGGTAAAGCTGGTAGAAAAAGACATATGGGAATCAGACCAACAGTTAGAGGATCTGTTATGAACCCAGTAGATCACCCACATGGTGGTGGTGAAGGTAGAGCACCAGTAGGACACGCAGGACCAATGACACCTTGGGGTAAACCAGCTCTTGGATATAAGACAAGAAATAAAAAGAAATTATCTAATAAATTTATTGTAAAGAGAAGAAACAGTAAATAGGAAGGAGGACATTTTAATATGTCAAGATCAAGCAAGAAGAAACCATTTGTAGAAGAAAAATTATTAAAAAGAGTAGAAGCTATGAATGAAACAGGAAAAAAAGAAGTTTTAAAAACATGGTCAAGAGCTTCAACAATATATCCACAAATGGTTGGTCATACAATTGCTGTACATGATGGAAGAAAACATGTTCCAATCTATATAGCAGAAGAAATGATAGGTCATAAATTAGGTGAATTTGCTCCTACAAGAACATACAAAGGTCATGCAGGAGAAAAGACAACTAAGGTTAATAATTAACAACTAAGAAATTAGTTAAGGAGGGAAAATAAAGTGCAAGAGCAAGAAACAGTAGTAAAAAACGAAGCGAAAGCAACTCTTAAATTTGCAAGAATTTCAAGTAGAAAAGTAAAAATAGTAGCAGATTTAATTAGAGGAAAAGATGTTGATGAAGCTTTAGCAATCGTGAAATTTACACCAAAAGCATCATCAGAAATAATTGAAAAATTATTAAAATCAGCTATAGCAAATGCTGAAAATAATCATGATATGAAACATGAAAATTTATATGTTGCTGAAATCTATGCTAACCAAGGTCCAACTTTAAAGAGAATAAGACCAGCTGCAAAAGGTTCAGCAGTAAGAATTAGAAAAAGAACAAGTCATATAACAATAGTTTTAAAAGAAAAGGAGGCATAATAAAACCATGGGACAAAAAGTACATCCAACAGGTGTAAGAGTTGGGATAATTAAAGATTGGAATTCTAAATGGTATGCAAATTCTAATGATTTTGCAGATTACTTAGTAGAAGACCAAAAAATCCGTAAGTTTTTAAAGAAAAAATTATATCTTGCTGGAATTTCTAAAATAGAGATAGAAAGAACAGCAAAAGCAATAAAAGTAAACTTATATACTGCTAAGCCAGGAATTGTTATTGGAAAAGGTGGAGCAGGAGTAGAAAGCGTAAAAGCTGAGCTTACAAAATTAATAGGAAAAGATGTTAATTTAAACATTGTAGAAGTAAAAAATGTTGATACAGATGCTCAATTAGTAGCAGAAAATATCGCAGGACAATTGGAAAGAAGAATTTCATTCAGAAGAGCTATGAAACAATGTATGCAAAAAACTATGAAATCAGGTGCTTTAGGAATAAAAACTTCAGTATCTGGAAGATTAGGTGGAGCTGACATGGCTAGAACTGAATTTTATAAAGAAGGAAATATACCATTACAAACTTTAAGAGCTGATATTGATTATGGATTTGCAGAAGCAGATACAACATATGGAAAAATCGGTGTAAAAGTTTGGATATATAAAGGAGAAGTTCTTCCAGAAAGACCAGTGGAAGGAGGAGACCAATAATGCCATTAATGCCAAAAAGAACAAAACATAGAAAAATGCAAAAAGGTAGAATGAGAGGAAAAGCAACAAGAGGAAATAAAGTTACAGATGGAGAATATGGAATACAAGCTGTAACAGGTGCTTTAGTTACAGGAAATCAAATTGAAGCAGCCAGAATTGCTATGACTCGTTATATAAAAAGAGGTGGAAAAGTTTGGATTAAAATATTTCCAGACAAACCAATAACTGCAAAACCAATCGGTACTCGTATGGGTAAAGGTAAAGGTGCTCCAGAATATTGGGTAGCAGTAGTAAAACCAGGTAGAGTTATGTTTGAGATATCTGGTGTACCTGAAGAAACTGCAAGAGAAGCCTTAAGACTTGCTATGAACAAACTACCTAACAAAACAAAATTTGTAGCAAGAGAAACAGAAAAGGTAGGTGAAAATGATGAAGATAAATAAAATAAGAGAAATGTCTTCACCAGATTTAGAGAAAGAATTAGGTGAACTAAAAACAGAATTATTTAAATTAAAATTTAGTTTAGCTACCAACGGATTAGATAATCCAATGAAAATAAAAGAAGTAAAAAAAGACATTGCTAAAATAAATACAGTATTAACAGAAAGAAAAATAGCTGAATCTAAAAATGCATAATATAAGAAAACAATTGAAAGGAGAAATCTAAATGGAGGAAAGAAATCTTCGTAAAGTTATGGTTGGAACAGTTCTATCAAATAAGATGGATAAGACAGTTGTAGTAGCTGTTGAAACAAGCGTAAGCCATAAAGTATATGGAAAAACAGTAAAAAGAACATATAAATTAAAAGCTCATGATGAAGAAAATGTTTGCCAAATAGGTGATAAAGTAAAAGTAATGGAAACAAGACCACTTTCTAAAGATAAAAGATGGAGAGTAGTTGAAGTTGTAGAAAAAGCAATCGTTAAATAGGAAAGGAGGAACCATAAATGATCCAACAACAAACAAGATTAAAAGTAGCAGACAATACAGGAGCAAGAGAACTTATGTGTATTAGATGTTTAGGTGGTTCATATAGAAAAACATCTAATATAGGAGATGTAATAGTTGCTTCAGTTAAATCAGCAACACCAGGTGGAGTTGTAAAAAAAGGTGATGTAGTAAAAGCTGTTATTGTAAGATCTAAAAAAGGATTAAGAAGACCAGATGGTTCATATATAAAATTTGATGAAAATGCAGCTGTAATAATTAAAGATGATGGTACACCAAAAGGAACACGTATCTTTGGACCAGTTGCAAGAGAACTAAGAGAAAAGGACTATATGAAAATATTGTCATTAGCACCAGAAGTTCTTTAAGACAAAATATAATAAATATCTTGCATTGCTAAATTTTATCATTAAACCTTTGAGATACACAAAGCATATATCTGATGTCTATGATGAAATTTTCTTAGCAATATATTATTTCTATTTTGTTTTGGTAAATAGAAAATGAAAAAAGGAGGTAAACTCTCAATGAGAATAAAAAAAGGAGACAATGTACAAGTTTTATCAGGAAACGATAAAGGTAAAACAGGAGAAGTTCTAGAAGTTATACCAAAGCTTGACAAAGTCGTTGTTAAAGGCATAAACATTAGAAAAAAACATGTTAAAGCTAGAAAACAAGGAGAGGAAAGCGGAATTATATCAGTAGAATGTAGTATACCAGCTGCAAAAGTAAATGTAGTATGTCCTAAATGTGGAAAAACTACAAAAGTTGGATATAGTGTAGAAAAAGATGAAAAAGTTCGTATTTGTAAAAAATGCGGAGCAAAATTAAAATAAGAAAGGAGGATTAATAAAAAATGGAAAAATTAAGAGAGCAATATGAAAAAGAAGTAATCCCAGCATTAATGAAAAAATTTGAATATAAATCAGTTATGCAAGTTCCAAAACTTGACAAAGTAGTTATTAATATAGGATTAGGTGATTTAAAAGAAAATCCTAAAGCTTTAGAAAATGCAATGAATGATTTAACAATTATCACAGGTCAAAGACCAGTAGTAACAAAAGCTAAAAAATCAATTGCAGCATTTAAATTAAGAGAAGGTGCAAACATTGGATGTAAAGTAACATTAAGATCAGACAAAATGTATGATTTTGTTTACAAATTATTCAATGTAGCATTACCAAGAGTAAGAGATTTTAGAGGAGTTTCAAAAGATTCTTTTGATGGAAGAGGAAATTATTCTATGGGAATAAAAGAACAATTAATATTCCCTGAAATTGAATATGATAAAGTAGATAAATTAAGAGGTATGGACATCATATTTGTAACAACAGCTGAAAAAGATGAAGAAGCTAGAGAATTATTAAAACTTTTAGGAATGCCTTTTAAAAATTAATTAGTCAAAGGAAAGGAGTAAAACTATGGCTAAAAAGTCAATGAAAATAAAACAAGCTAGACCACAAAAATATAAAACAAGAGAATACAACAGATGTAAACTATGTGGTAGACCACATGCTTATATAAGAAAATATGGAATATGCCGTGTATGTTTTAGAGAATTAGCTCATAAGGGAGAAATTCCAGGAGTTAAAAAAGCTAGCTGGTAATAAAATCGATAAAAACATAGATAGAAAAAAAGAAAAGGAGGTAAGTAATTAATGAACATTACAGATCCAATAGCAGATATGTTAACAAGAATTAGAAATGCAAATAGTTCAAAACATAAAACAGTTGATATTCCAGCTTCTAATATGAAATTAGGAATTGCTGAAATATTATTTAAAGAAGGATATATAAAATCTTTTGAAGAAATAAAAGATGATGCACAAGGAATCATAAGAATTACTTTAAAATATGATGAAAAAGGAACAAGAGTAATTGATGGTTTAAAAAGAATTAGTAAACCAGGATTAAGAGTATATGCATCTAAAGAAGAATTACCAAAAGTATTAAATGGATTAGGAATTGCTATTATTTCTACTTCAAAAGGATTAAAAACAGATAAAGAAGCAAGAGAGTTAGGAATTGGCGGAGAAGTATTAGCATATGTTTGGTAATTAAAGTAGTTGTTAAAAAGCAAGTTACGGAAAATTATGCAACTAAATAAACAGCAAAGTTGCAATCATAAAAGAAGGAGGGAAAACTAACATGTCAAGAATAGGAAATAAACCTATTACAGTACCAGAAGGTGTTGAAGTTAAAATAGATGGAAAACATATTACTGTAAAAGGACCAAAAGGTACATTAGAAAGAGAAATACATAGAAATATTTCTTTAGAAATGGATGGAAATATAATTAAAGTTGCAAGAAAAAATGATGAGGCAGAAAATAGAAGTTTACATGGTTTAACAAGAACTTTAATTAATAACATGATAACAGGTGTAACTCATGAATATAGTAAAGAATTACAAATTAATGGAGTTGGATACAGAGTTGCAAAACAAGGAAATAATTTAAATTTAACATTAGGATATTCACATCCAGTAATTTTTGAAGCACCTGCTGGAATTACTTTTGATGTTCCAAACCCTAATACAATTATAGTAAAAGGAATTGATAAAGAATTAGTAGGTCAAACAGCAGCAGTTATAAGAACAAAAAGACCACCAGAAGTATATAGAGGTAAAGGTATTAAATATGCTGATGAAGTTATTAGACGTAAAGAAGGTAAAACTGGTAAATAGATAAATAATTGATATTATTTAAATTTATAAACTATAATCTAAATTGAAATCAGAAACTTTATAAATTGAATTCTAAAAATTTAATTTATAGAAAGGAGTAAAAAATGGTTAAAAAGACAGATAGAAAAATGGAAAGAAGAAGAAGACACATTAGAGTTAGAAGAAAAGTATCTGGAACAGCTGAAAGACCAAGATTATGTGTATATAGAAGTAATGCAAATATATATGCACAAATCATTGATGATGTTGCAGGAAATACTTTAGTGCAAGCTTCAACATTAGATAAAGAAATAAAAATAAAACATGCCAATAAAGAAGCTGCTAAAGAATTAGGAACATTAATAGCAAAAAGAGCAGCAGATAAAAAGATAAAAACAGTAGTTTTTGATCGTGGTGGATATATTTATCATGGTGTTGTAAAAGAATTAGCAGAAGCTGCAAGAGAAGGCGGTTTAGAATTCTAATGACAACATAAGTTATTACTTGAAATATGGATTACATAAATAGATACAAATTAAAAGTAAGGAGGAAAAACTAAAACCTATGGAAGAAAAAAATGAATTAAAAGAAAAAGTTGTTGCTATCAATAGAGTTGCTAAAGTTGTTAAAGGTGGTAGAACTTTTAGATTTAGTGCAGTTGTAGTTGTTGGTGACGAAAATGGTCATGTTGGTGTTGGAAATGGTAAAGCAGCTGAAGTTCCAGATGCTATAAAAAAGGCAATACAAGAAGCTAAAAAGAATTTAGTAGAAGTTCCAATTGTTGAAACTACAGTACCACATGAATATGTTGGAACTTTTGGTAGTGCAAAAGTAATGTTAAAACCAGCAGTAATAGGTACTGGAGTTATCGCAGGAGGAAGCGTTAGACCAGTATTAGAATTAGCAGGATATAAAAACATCAGAACAAAGGTAATTGGAACAAACAATCCAAGAAACGTTGTTTATGCTACAATTGAAGGATTAAAATCAATGCAAACAATTGAATCAGTAGCTAAAAAAAGAGGTAAAAAAGTAGAAGAAATTTTATAATTTGAAAAGGGGACTTATAACCCGGTTATTAATTGAAGGAGGTGCAAGGCATAAATGAAACTAGACGAATTAAAACCAGCTGCAAAAAAAGTAAAAAGAAATAGAGTAGGTCGTGGTATGGCTTCTGGAAACGGAAAAACTTCAGGAAGAGGTCATAAAGGACAAAAAGCAAGAAGTGGTGGAGGAGTTAGAAGAGGATTCGAAGGTGGTCAAACACCATTATATAGAAGATTACCAAAAAGAGGATTCACTAATATTCATGCCAACACATATACAGAAGTAACATTTAAAATGTTAAATAAAGTAAAAAATACAGATGTTACAGCTGAAAGCTTATTAGAAGAAGGAATTATTGGAAAAATCAATGATGGAATTGTAATATTAGCAACAGGTAAATTAGAGAAAAAATTAAACATTAAAGCTAAAAGATTCACAGCAAAAGCAAAAGAACAAATTGAAGCTTTAGGTGGAAAGGCTGAGGTGATTTAATTGTTTAAAACAATAAAAAATGCATTAAAAACACCTGATGTTAGAAAAAGATTATTATATACATTATTGTTAATAGTGGTATTTAGATTAGGATGTTATATCACTGTTCCAGGAGTTAACAGTGTAGCACTAAATGAAGCTATGCAAAATACAACAGGAATAGCAGGACTAATTGATATGATTTCAGGAGGAGCGTTTTCTAGATTTTCTCTTTTTGCAATGTCAATCAGTCCATATATAACAGCTTCTATTGTCATTCAATTATTAGGAATGATTATTCCATCTTTAGAAAAATTAACTAAAGAAGGTGGAGAAGAAGGTAGAAAGAAAATAAATAGATATACAAAGATGTTAACAATAGTATTAGCTTTAGTTGAAGGAATTGGTATTTATTTATCATATAAATCAGCTGGAATATTTGTAGACAATAGCTTTTTAACAGGATTATTAGTTGTAACAGGATTAGTTGCAGGAACATCAATGTTAATGTGGTTAGGAGAACAAATAACAGCAAAAGGAATTGGAAATGGAATATCATTGTTAATTTTTATTGGTATTATATCTAGATTACCAAGTGGAATAACAACTTTATGGAATTTAATTATGACTGATTCTGGATTTAGTACAATCGGATTATTAACAGCAATAGCAATTGTTGTTGGAGCAATTCTATTAGTAGCAGGAGTTGTGTTTGTACAACAAGCTGAAAGAAGAGTTCCAGTACAATATTCTAAAAAAGTAGTAGGAAGAAAAATGGTTGGAGCACAAAGTACACATATTCCGCTAAAACTTGCTATGGCAGGTGTTATGCCAGTAATTTTTGCTTCATCTTTCATGACATTCCCAGCTATGATAATTCAAATTTTTGTACAAGATATAGCAAATCAAACAGGATTTTTAGCAGGACTATATAAATTTTCAATTGCTACATCAACATCAAATGTGGAAATTGGATATTCAATAGCTAATGCATTAGTTTATTTACTATTAATTATAGGATTTACATTTTTCTATACTTATGCTACATTTAATCCAGCAGAAGTATCAAATAATATTAAGAAAAATGGTGGATTCATTCCTGGAATAAGAGCAGGAAAACCAACAACAGAATATTTATCATCAATAATATCAAAACTTACATGGTTTGGTGGATTTTTCTTAGCATTAATAGCTATTTTACCAATGTTATTAAGATTTACAAATCTAAATATAGCATTTGGTGGTACATCAATATTAATTGTTGTAGGTGTTGCATTAGAAACTGTTCAACAATTAGAATCACAATTGGCAATGAGACATTATAAAGGATTTTTAGAATAATATAAAAACAAAAAGAGGAAAGGCAAGAAAGTAAATTTGCCTTTCCAAATTGCTTTTTATATATTTAGTAATTTTTATCATGTTTATTAAATAAAAGTAAATATGATAAAGATTATTGCAAAATAATAAAAATAATCTTAAAATAAATAAAGAGGAAGTGTTTTATATGATAATTATAATGTTAGGTGCACAAGGGACAGGAAAAGGAACTGTTGCAGGTTTAATAAGTGAAAAAACAAAATGGCCACAAATTTCAACAGGAGATATTTTTAGAAAGAATATAAGTGAAAAAACAGAGTTAGGGATAGAAGCAGATAAATATATATCACAGGGAAATTTAGTACCAGATGAAATAACAGTTCCTATGGTAGCAAATAGATTAAAACAAGAAGATGCTAAAGAAGGAGCGATTTTAGATGGATTTCCAAGAACAATAGAACAAGCAGAAAAATTAGATGAAATTTTAAGTGGGTTAGGAAAAAAAGTTAATTTAGTAGTCAATTTAGTAACACCAAAAGAAGAGATAATAGATAGAATGTTAACTAGAAGAGTTTGTACAAATCAAGAATGTAAAGCTACTTATAATACAAAATTACATCCACCAAAAGTAGAAGGAATATGTGATAAATGTGGATCACCTTTAAAACAAAGAGATGATGATTCTAATCCAGAAGCAATTAAAAGAAGATTAGAAATATATGAAGAAAAAACAGCTCCATTAGTTGAATATTATCAAGAAAAAGGCGTACTAAAGACAGAAACTGTAAGTATTTCAATTAATAGAATGGGAAAAGATGTAGCAGAAGAAGTTGTTGAATCATTTAAAAATAAGTAACAGAAAAGGGAGACGATAAAATTGGTAACAATCAAATCAAAAAAAGAAGTTGAATGTATGAAAGAAGCATGCAAAGTAGTTGCTATATTATATGATAAATTAGAAAAAGAAATAAAAGTAGGAATGTCAACATGGGAAGTTGACCAAATAGCTGAAAAAATAATAAGAAGTTTAGGTGCTATTCCAGCAGAAAAAGGATATGATGTTGGAATAAGAGGAATTCCACCATATCCAGCTTCTATATGTATTTCTATAAATGATGAAGTTATTCATGGTGTTCCATCAAAACATAAAATTATAAAAGATGGTGATATTGTAAGTGTTGATACAGTAGCATTAAAAAAAGGATTTAATGGAGATGCAGCAAGAACTTTTATGATAGGAAATGTATCAAAAGAAGCCAAAAGATTGGTAGATGTAACAAAGCAGGCATTTTTTGAAGGAATAAAATATGCTAAACCAGGATATAGAATTGGAGATGTTTGCCATGCAATAGGAGAATATGTACATTCACAAGGATATTCAGTTGTAAGAGAATTTCAAGGACATGGAATTGGTAGAGAAATGCATGAAGATCCAGGTATTCCTAACTATGGAAAAGCAGGAAAAGGTATTAGATTAGAACCAGGAATGACATTAGCAATAGAACCAATGGTAATTCAAGGAAAACCTAATATTTTAGAATTGGATGATGGATGGACAATTATAACAGAAGATGGAAGTTTAGCAGCTCATTATGAAAATACAATATTAATTACAGAAAAAGAGCCAGAAATATTGACAATACTTTAAGGATGATGTATAATATAGTAGTTATTATGCACAATAGCCAAATTGTGTGGCAAAATATAGAAAACTCTTTAATAGGAGGGGAATGAATTGGCAAAAGAAGATGTTATAGAGGTAGAAGGAACAGTAGTGGAAGCACTACCAAATACTAATTTTAAAGTAGAACTTGAAAATGGACATCAAATATTAGCTCATATATCAGGTAAATTAAGAATGAACTATATAAAAATATTACCTGGAGATAAAGTAAAAGTAGAACTTTCACCTTATGATTTGACAAGAGGTAGAATTACATGGAGAGCTAAATAAAAAGATTTAACTAATAAAAAATTAACCCAAATATATTATTAAAAAGCAAGCCAAGGAGGTGCAAATAAATGAAAGTAAGACCATCAGTAAAACCAATGTGTGACAAATGCAAAGTAATAAAAAGAAAAGGTGTAATTAGAGTTATTTGTGAAAACCCTAAACACAAACAAAGACAAGGTTAATCCTTATATTCGTTAATAACACAAATGAGGTAGCGGCTGTGACTCCTTATTTTAGGAGGTACATATCGAATTTGTGTTTATATATATGTCTTAGAGAACTTAAAGAGGCTAGAGTAAACGCTAGTGCATTTCACCTTTGAGTATTTTTAGGACAAACAAAACAAAAAATTTGGAGGTGCAAAAAAATATGGCTCGTATAGCAGGAGTAGATTTACCTAAAGAAAAAAGAGTAGAAATAGGACTTACATATATTTATGGAATAGGAGTAGCAAGTTCTAGAAAAATTCTTGAAAAAGCTGGTATAAATCCAGATACTAGAATTAAAGATTTAACAGATGACCAAGTAAATGATATTAGAAAAGTTATTGATGAATCTTATACAGTTGAAGGAGACTTAAGAAGAGAAGTAGCATTAAACATAAAGAGACTTACAGAAATAGGATGCTACAGAGGATTAAGACATAGAAAAGGATTACCAGTAAGAGGTCAAAGAACAAAAACTAATGCTAGAACTAGAAAAGGTCCTAGAAAATTAGTTAGTAAAAGCAAAAAATAATAAAAATTAATCATAAATATTAATTGATTAATCTTAAATAAAGAGTATAAAATCTTTGTAGAGGAGGAAAAAGCAAAATGGCTAAAAATGTAACAACAAAAAAAGTAGCTAGAAGAAATAGAAAAAACATTGAAAAAGGTGCAGCACATATTCACTCTAGTTTTAACAATACAATAGTTACAATTACAGATACACAAGGAAATGCAATATCATGGGGAAGTGCTGGAGAATTAGGATATAAAGGTTCTAGAAAAAGCACACCATTTGCAGCAGGTCAAGTTGCAGAAACAGCTGCTAAAGCTGCTATGGAACATGGATTAAAATCTGTTGAAGTATTTGTTAAAGGACCAGGTTCAGGAAGAGAAGCAGCAATTAGAGCACTTCAAACAGCTGGTTTAGAAATAAGTGCTATCAAAGATGTAACACCAATACCACATAATGGTTGTAGACCACCAAAAAGAAGAAGAGTATAATTTGAAATGAATGATAAAGCAAAATTAAAAGGGAAATTATTAATTAGAAAATGAGTAGATTAAATAGACTAAATTAAGATATCCCTTGTCATTAGTAGAAAGGAGTATAAAGATGGCAAGATATAAAGATGAACAATGTCGTAGATGCCGTAGAGAAGGACAAAAATTGTTCTTAAAAGGTGAAAGATGTTATTCTGATAAATGTAGTATTTCAAGAAGAAATTATGCACCAGGACAACATGGACAAAAAAGAGCAAAACTTTCTGAATACGGAACTCAATTAAGAGAAAAACAAAAAACAAAAGCATATTATGGAGTGGGAGAAAAACAATTTAGAAAATACTTTGAAATGGCTTCTAATAAAAAAGGTGTAACAGGTGAAAACTTATTACAAATTTTAGAAAGCAGATTAGATAATGTAGTATATAGATTAGGATTTGGAACATCTAGAGCTCAAGCAAGACAATTTGTAAACCATGCACAATTTGAAGTAAATGGTAAAAGAGTAGATATTCCATCATACTTAGTAAAACCAGGAGATATTATCACTGTTAGAGAAAGTAAAAAAGATAACAGTACTATTAAAGTAAATGTGGAAGAATCTGCTAAAAGACCAATTCCAGCATGGCTTGAAAAAGATAGTGAAAAATTAAGTGGTAAAGTAATTAGATTAGCATCTAGAGAAGATGTTGATATTCCAATTGAAGAGCATTTAATAGTAGAGCTTTACTCAAAATAATAGTTAAAAATAATATGAAAGGTTTAGTCAAAACCTTACAATTTTACTTAAGGAACCTATATAGTTTAAAGAGTTTGAGATATATTCTCGAATATTAGGAGGTAAAAATGATTGAATTTGAAAAGCCAAATATTGAATGTCTAGAGGTTGATGATGAAAACAACTACGCAAAATTTGTATGTGAACCATTAGAAAGAGGATATGGAGTAACAATAGGAAATTCACTAAGAAGAATTTTGCTTTCATCACTTCCAGGTTGTAGTATTACAAGTGTAAAAATAGATGGAGTATTACATGAATTTTCAGGTATACCAAATGTTGTAGAAGATGTACCAGAAATAATTGTTAACTTGAAAAATGTAAGATTAAAATTTGAAGAAAATGAAGAAAAGATTTTAAGAATTGATTTCAAAGGAGAAGGCGAAGTTACAGCAGCTGACATAATAACAGATGGAACAGTTGAAATATTAAATCCAGAATTACATATAGCTACAGTTTCTGAAGGTGGAAACCTAAAAATTGAAATGACAGCTGATAGAGGTAGAGGATATAACTCATCTGAAAAAAATAAAAAACCAAACCAGGATATATCAGTTCTTCCAATTGATTCTATTTATACACCTGTAAAAAAAGTAAATTATCAAGTTGAAAACACAAGAGTTGGACAAATGGTTGATTATGATAAATTGATAATTGAAGTATGGACAGATGGAAGCTTAAAGGCACATGAAGCATTAAGTTTGGCAGCAAAAGTAATGACAGGACATTTAGAATTATTTATAGATTTATCAGAAGCTACAAAAAATACACAAGTTATGATAGAAAAAGAAGAATCTAAAAAAGAAAAAGTTTTAGAAATGTCAATTGAGGAATTGGAACTATCTGTAAGATCATTTAACTGTTTAAAAAGAGCAGGTATTGCTACAGTTGAAGATTTAACAAATAAATCAGAAACAGATATGATGAAAGTAAGAAATTTAGGTAAAAAATCATTTGATGAAGTAACAGCAAAATTACATTCATTAGGATTAGATTTTGCCAAGGAAGAAGAGTAAAAATAGTTAAAGGAAGGTGAAATAAATTGGCTACTAATAGAAAATTAGGAAGAACAACAGACATAAGAATGGCAATGTTAAAAACTTTAACAACAGATCTTATTATGCATGGAAAAGTTGAAACAACATTAGCTAGAGCTAAAGAAGTAAAATCAATAGCTGATAGCATAATAGCACTTGCTATTAAAGAAAAAGATAACTTTGAAATGGTAGATGTTAAAGTTGTAAAAGCTAAATTAGATTCAAAAGGTAATAAAGAAACTGAATTAGTAAAAAGCAAAAATGGTAAAGAATATCTAAAAGTAGTAAAAGAAGAAACTACAGAAAAAAGACAAAAAGACATGCCAACAAGATTAAATGCTAGAAGAAAAATGATGAGAAAATTAAATAAAGTTAAAGATAGTGAAGGTAATAATGTAGATTTACCATCAAAATTATTTAATGAAATAGCTCCAAAATATGCTGATAAAAACGTAGGAGGATATACACGTATTATTAAAGCAGGTCCTAGAAGAGGAGACGGAGCAGAAGTTGCAATATTACAACTTATATAATTAAAATGAATATAAATAAAGATAAATAGGGGATTTTTAACTAAATTCTCTATTTTTATTTAAATATGTTTTATAAAATCTAAATTAAGTTTCAGTATTTTTTGTATACAGATGAGGAGAAAATATGGAATATAAAATACAATACTCAAAAATAAAAAATATTTATATACAGATAAAAGAAGGCAAAGTAATAGTAAAGGCACCAAAAAGAGTAACAAGGGAAGAGATAGAAAAAATCTTAAAAAATAAAGAAAAATGGATAAATAAAAGTTTAGATAAAGATAGAAAAAAAGAACAAAAAGAAAATTTATATACAAAAGATGAATTTATTAAAATAGTTGAAAGTACTACAAAGGAACTAATAGAACTTACCAATTTAAAGCCAAATAATATCAGAATAAGAGATATAAGTTATGCATGGGGGTCATGTTCAACAAATAAAAATATAACAATAAGTTTAAAATTAATAAAATATAGTAAAGAAGCAATAAAATATGTTATTTTGCATGAACTTTGTCATCTAAAATATATGAATCACTCAAAAAATTTTTGGAATTTAGTTGAAAAATATATGCCTGATTATAAAGAAATAAAAAAGAGTTTAAATAATATGTAACGATAGAAAAAAATATTACATATAATAAACCATAGGAGGCTAAAAAAATGGAATTTATATTAAATACCATATTTTGGACACTAGCCCTTTATGGTTTATTTGAAATTATAAAAAATATAATATATATAAGTACATATACTAAATTTAAATCTGATGGAATATATTTAATAATAGCGGTAAAAAATCAAGAAGAGAAAATAGAAGGATTTTTAAGGTCAGTTATATTTAAAATATTATACGGAAAAGATGAATATTTAAAAAATATAATAGTTGCTGACTTGAAATCAACAGACAAGACAAAAGAAATTGTAAAAAAATTAGCGGAAGAATACCAAACAATAAAACCACTTTCTTGGAAAGAATGTAAAGATATAATGGATAATATTGATGACACATAGTTACAGTTCAGTAAGAAATGATTATGG
>FR888049.1 GCA_000431335.1 Clostridium sp. CAG:343
GCTTATTTGCATGATATTGGAAAGCTTTTTATTCCCCCTGAAATCTTGCAAAAGCCAGCAAAATTAACAGATGAAGAATACGAAATAATGAAAACTCATACCACATTAGGATATAATATGTGTATGAAAGATTTAAAATTAAGACCATATTCAGCAGGACCTATATATCATCACGAAGCTTTAAATGGTTCCGGATACCCTCAAGGATTAACAAAAAAAGATATTCCTTATGAAGGGCAAATTATTCGTGTAGCAGATGAATATGACGCTATTGTTAGTAAAAGGCAATACAAATCACACATCGGTATTTCTGATACCTTAAAAATTCTTATTGAAAACGCAAATAATGGAAAAAATAATCCACTTATTGTTCGTAAATTGTTAAAAGTTGTTATTGATGACATAGAATATGAAATTTATTGCACCCAAAGTTATTTAGAAGAATTAAAAAGTGAATTAAAAAGACTTGAACAAATTTCAAAATATAAAGAAAAGATGGATAATTCTAAAAAAGAAAAAGATAAAAATTATTATTTAGAAGGAATTAAGCTACTACTAAAAAGTAACGAAACATCAGAAAATTATATATCTATTTACAACGAATATAAAAAAGCTTATGAAACCAGAAAAGCTATTATTGATAATTTATATAATGAAATTAAAATTATAAAAAAATTAAAAGTTTAAGAACTTTCTTTAATATAAATAAGAGGTTAGTTAATACTACATTTTTAGTATATCAACAAACCTCTTTTATTTTTTATTTTATACAAATTATTCTTCTAGTCCGAAACTTACTCCCAAAGCATTATTCACTTTATCAATTATCTTTTCATCATCAATGTGCCCTATTCTCTCTTTTAATCTACTTTTATCAATAGTTCTTATTTGTTCAGCTAAAACAATAGAATTACTTTTTAAACCACATGAAGAAGAATCTATCTCTATATGAGTTGGCAACTTTGTTTTACCTGTTTGAGATGTTATTGCTGCTGCAATAACTGTAGGACTATATTTATTTCCCAAGTCATTTTGAATAATTAATACTGGTCTAACTCCTCCTTGTTCTGAACCTACTACTGGACTTAAATCTGCATAAAACATATCGCCTCTTTTTATTTGCATATTCTTCACTCCTAATATTATTGGATTGCCAAGTATGTTTCGTATTATTTTAAATATCTCTTGAAGTAAAGAAATAGTTTTTTAGCTATTTACACTTACCTCCTTATATAATATGTAAACAGCTATATTTTTGTTATTATCTTTTATTTTCATTTTTTCTGGATTACCACTTTTAGCATCTATGTACAATATTTTTTGTTTACTTTCTCTATTGGTTTCCATAATAATTTTTCCGTCTTTTTCTTTCCATTCTGATTTTTCGCCTTTTTTATAATCTTCAATAAAACTACATAAATCCAAACTATTATCTGAAATATATTGATAATTTTCAAACATAGAAGTTAAATTTAAATTCGAATTTTCTAATCGTAAATTTTTTCCTTCTTTTATAATTTTTACTCCTGCTATATTATTAGGTTCTATTACTTCTTGGCTATTGTCTTCAATTCCATTGTATTTTTGTTTTATAATATATTTATTACTATTCTTATTGCTCTTTACTTCTACTTCTACTTTAGTTTCATAAGAATTAATACTTAAAATATAGTTTACAATTTCTTGACTAGTAGTATTATTTCCAATTTTTAAATTTTTAGACATCTTGCCTCTAAAAAAAGTAAATGATGCTATTAAAATAATAACAATCACTAAAATTAAAATTATTATAATTTTTTTATTTTTCAAAATCCCCCTCCTAAAATCTCCGCATATATCCTTTATATTATAGAAAGTTCTAACCTTTATTTTATACCTCCTCTACAATATAAAAGTAGTGAATTTTTTACAATCCACTACATTATTATTCTATAAAGTTTCAAAATATTCATTCAATGTTTTTATTAATTGTTCCTTTGTTTCTATCATATTAATACTATTTCTAAATTCACTAGAATTTTTTAAATTTTTTGTATACCATGCTATATGTTTTCTAAGTTCTTTAATAGCTATTTCTCCTTTTTCTTCTACAGCCAAATCAATGTGTTCCTTTATTATATTAAGTCTTTCACTATTTGTAGGGCTAGGCAATTTTTCTCCTGTAATTAGAAAATGTTTTATATTTCTAAATATCCATGGATTTCCAAAGCTACCTCTTCCAATCATTATACCATCTACTCCTGTTTTTTCAAACATTTGATATGCTGTTTCTTCATCTACTATATCTCCATTTCCGATAACTGGTATTTTTACACTATCTTTTACTTCTTTTATAATATCCCAATCTGCTTTTCCTGTATAAAATTCACTTCTTGTTCTTCCATGTATTGTTATAGCCGAAATTCCTACTTCTTCAGCTATTTTTGCAACTTGTACAGCAACAATATTCTCTTTATCCCAACCTTTTCTAATCTTTACTGTAACTGGAACACTTGAATTTTCAACAACAACTTTCATAATTCTTTTTGCCTTTTCTAAATCCAGCAATAGCTTACTTCCATCTCCATTTTTTACAACTTTTGGAGCAGGACATCCCATATTAATATCTATAATATCTGCTATTTTACTCATATATTTTGCAGTATAGCCCATTGTTTCCTCATCACTTCCAAATATCTGAAAACTAATAGGTCTCTTCTCTCCTTCTGTATTAAGTAATCTTCTTGTTTTTTGGTCATTATAAAATATAGCTTTTGAACTCGCCATTTCTGTACATACCATACCAGGTTCAAATTTTTCGCATATAATTCTAAAAGGCAGGTTTGTTACACCTGCCATAGGAGCTAATATTAAATTATTATCTAATTCTACGTTTCCTATTTTTATTTTTTTTAAATACATTTTATTCTCCTGCTATATATCTCAAATATAGCCTTTTTTATTATTTAACAAATATTGTTTTTTGTCTCTTACTACTAATGTTTAATAGTAAACCAATACATATAAAATTAGTTATTAAAGAACTTCCTCCATAACTAATAAATGGAAGTGGAACACCTGTAATTGGTAAAAGCCCCATTACCATTCCTATGTTTTCCAACATATGAAACAAGAAAACACCTGTTATTCCAGATGCAATTAATGCTCCTGTTTCATCTTTAGCAGTTTTAGCTACATACAAACATTTCGTAATTAAAAATACATATAATATAATAACAGATCCAGCTACTATGAATCCCATTTCTTCTCCAATTACTGCAAAAATAAAGTCTGTTGTTTTAGGATATAAGAAACCTAATTGCGTTTGATTTCCTTTTAATAGCCCCATACCAGTAAGTCCTCCAGCACCAATAGCAAGTTTTGACTGAATAATATTATATCCAGAACCCCTTGGGTCTGATTCAGGATTTAAAAATATATCAATTCTTTTTTTTGCATGTTCTGGTAAAACAAAATTATATAATATTGGAATTGATATTGCTACTATTGCAGCAGTTATTATAATATATTTCTTATCAATACCAGCTGTTATTAACATTAATGCAGTTGCTATTATAAATGCTGCAGCAGTTCCATAGTCTGGTTGTTTAATAATTAGTAATACAGGTACTCCTAATATTGCTAATAATATTAATAATCTAGTTGGTTTATTAATATCACTTTTATTTCTTTCTTGTATTTTAGAAATTGCTAAAGCTAAAAATAATATAACAAATACCTTAGCAAATTCTCCTGGTTGAAAAGAAAAAAATCCTATATCAAACCAGCTAGTTGCTCCATTTACTGGTGAAGTAAATAATACTGCAATTAGTAATATAATAAATATACCATATAATATTGGAGATATTTTTATTAATGTTTCATAATCAATCAGCATTATTGCTCCCATAATAACAAGACTTACTATAAGCCATATACATTGTTTATTAAATTCATCATAATCTGTTGACTGAGTTGCAGAAAATAATGCAACTAACCCTATTGTACATAAGATTATTGCAACAATTAACAAACTCCATTCTACGTTTTTTAATTCTCTCTTTCTCATTAAACCACTCTTTTTCCAAATTAATCTTCTGATTTAATTTTCTCTTCCGTTTTCTTTGTTTTTACATCTACATTTAAATCTGTAGCTTCTTCTGTCTCAGAATTACTCTTTTTTGATTTATCTTCTTCTATTTTTTCTTCCTCTTGCTTGTTTTCTATATTATTGTCTTTCTTATCTTTTTTGTTCTCTTTTTCAACTATTTTTTTATCACTTTTCTTTTCTTCTGTTGTTACAGTTTTTGCATCTACTTTTCTAGCTTCATTTTTTATATTTAAAATTGGAATATTGGCATATAATGCTGGTGCACCATTTGTCCCATCTCCATTTTCCTTATTTGTAAGTCTTACATCAATTGCACTTTCATCTACATCAATGTATTTTTTAATTACTTCTATGATTTCTTGTTTCATAAGTTCTAAGAAGTCTGCAGAAACATTTGCTCTATCTTGCATTAATACTAGATGTAGTCTTTCTTTAGCCGCTTCTTTAGAATTTGAAGCAACTTTAGTTTCTTTTTTATTTAACTTCTTAAAAAAATTCATTATGTTTTCAAACATTATTCCTACTTACCTCCAAATTGTTTTATTGTTTTTTGAATAGTCTTTTTAATTTTGCAAAAAAACCTTTCTCTCTGCCAGGAATTGTTACTTCTATTTTTTCACCTAATACTCTTTTAGCAATTTCAATATATGCTTTTCCAGATGGAGCTCTTTTATTTTGAATAACTGGTTCTCCCTTATTTGTTTGAGTAATAATGTATTCATCATCTGGAACTACTCCTATTAAATCAATTGATAAAAGATCCACAATGTCATCAACATCCATCATTTCACCTTTTCTTACCATATTAGGTCTAATTCTATTAATAACCAATTCAGGATTTTTAATTTCTGATGATTCTAAAAGTCCTATAATTCGATCGGCATCTCTAATTGCTGATATTTCTGCGGTTGTTACTACTATTGCACGATCAGCTCCTGCTATAGCGTTTTTAAATCCTTGCTCTATTCCAGCAGGACAATCTATTAATATATAATCAAATTCTTCTTTAAGTTTTCCTACTAAATTTCTCATTTGTTCTTCATTTACTGCGCTTTTATCTCTTGTTTGAGCAGCTGGTAGTAGGTACAATTCTTTAAATCTTTTATCTTTTATTAGAGCTTGTCTTAATTTACATTTTTCTTCCACAACATCTACAATATCATATACAATTCTATTTTCTAATCCCATAACGACGTCTAAGTTGCGTAGCCCTATGTCTGTATCAATTAATACTACTTTTTTTCCTTCTAAAGCTAAACTTGAACCTAAATTTGCTGTTGTTGTTGTTTTTCCTACTCCACCTTTTCCTGATGTAATAACGATTACTTCTCCCATAATTTTCCTCCTTAGGATTTTAAAAACACATTTTTAATAGTTATATAATATAACGAAACCGCCAAAAAGTCAATGAATTTTACAGGAAAATAACAAAATTGTTTCTAAAATATTACAAAATCTTTACAAAAATATTTTATATCTACTTTTTCTTTTTATCTATAGTATAAAAAGTTGGCCCCTACAGTAAAGCATAAGTTCTAATAGTTTTTATACAATTCAAAAAGTTGTAACTTTATTACTATAAAATTACAACTTTTAAAAACATTTTTCTATTTTATTAATACAAAGTAACTCTAAAACCTATAGTAGAAATACTGCTTGATATGCTTTTAGAATTTCTTTCTGACATTGTCCCTCTAGCAACCGCAATATTCTCACCATCATTTATATTTTGTTCCAATGTCCATTCATACATATTTCCTGACAAATCATAAATATTTAAAACACTTGCATTTTCAGTATTTAATTTTGATTTTTCTATATATTTTAACATTAAATCCCATTGTATTCCAAACATTAAACTACTTGTTTTATTTTCTATATTTAAGTTATTTGCTAAATTTTGTGCTTGTGATACTGTGACGTAATTATAATCATTTAATCCATCTTTACTTACAGGTAGTTCTATTAATGAGTCTGAAGAATTTGTCCTATTAGCCTCTGTTTTCATAATATATTGGCTAACCCAAAAACCATTATTTTTATAAATACTTGCTAGCATATTATTCTTTTTAGCTTCATACTCTTGTTGATTTTCAATTCCACATCCTTCATAATAAACATCTTTATAACCTTCTTTTGTATAATCTGATACATACAATTTCAAATCATCTTCAATTTTTTCATAATCAGTATCAGAACTAGCTGTTTTAAATATGTTATTTGGGATAGAAATCCAAACATATCTATCATCTGTTGTTGCATTCTTAATTACTAATCCTTTAATTATCGTATCTTCTCCTGTTTTTCTACTTACCTGAAATCCTTTTGGTATCATTACTGTATCTTCATTTATATCTTTATATATAGATACACCATCATATATAGGAGACCAATTTTCTTCTGAATTATTAGTTATCAAATTGACTGCTACTTTATCAATATCATCTTTTGTATAATCTGTATAAAATTTTTCTCCATCCAAAGTTATTCCTTTAACATAAAAAATATTATGACTATCTTCATTGATTATATATATATCTTCTAAGTTATCTACTTGTTGTTCAGATTCTATTTTATCATAATCTTTACCATATGTTAGTGTAAGATTATCAATAGCTGATAAATCTATTATATAAAATTTTCCTGTATCTACTTCATTGCTAATTACACCATCATCTTTTATATTTGTAATATTTGTGTATTCTATTTTAGCTGGTATATTTCCATATTCAATATAATAAGACTCTATTTTATCCCTTAAGTTTTCAATATCTGCTTGCATACTTTTTAACTTTTGAACACCTAAGTTGTTTTTTACATTATACAATACAATTCCTGTTAAAATTAATATAACAATAACAGTTATAGTTAAAGTAAATAAACTAACACCTTTTTGATTATTAACAATTTTTTTTATCATTAGCATTCTCCTTTTTTCTTTAGTATTAGTTTACTATTTATTTTCACTAATTTCAATAGTTTTTTCTATCAAATCATAAATTTTATTTTTATTTCTATCTATTTTATCTTGTTTTAAATATAATCCCCAAAGAAAAATAGTAATTATGAATACAGAAATATTTTCCATGTAATATATCCCTATACTTGCTATAAACGTTAATATTATTAATATAATAAATGAAATTGAATTCGTATATCTTTCTGCTTTTCTTTTTCCTAGAAAAATATGTAAAATTCCCTTTAAAATTCTTCCTCCATCTAATGGATAAATAGGTACTAAATTAAATAATATTAATAATAAATTAGCATAAATTATAATTAAGTTCGAAAATAATTCTATTTTTAAATGAGTTGCAAAAATAATAATTAATAAGTTAGTAAACGGCCCTGCTATAGCCACTAATATTTTCTTAATTTCTAATAAATTTGCTTTTAATATTTTCTTATTGTAATCTTTTGGCTTTAATTTAAATGAAATACTTATCCCATATGGCATCAGTTCTATTTTTTCTGGTTTCATTCCCATAATCAATCCAGCCATCAAATGTCCTAATTCATGAATGATTGCAAATACAATAATTATAACATATGTTTCAATTTGTTTTGTGAAATAAAATAATATTAAAAACAGGAATATTTTTAAATCAATTCTAAATCGCATTTTTTTCTCCTTTACAATTCTAATATACTTTGTGGATCAACTGTTCTTTCTGAAATTCTTATTTCAAAATGTAAATGTGGTCCTGTTGAATTTCCTGTACTTCCTACTTCTGCGATTTCCTGTCCTTGTGTTACTTTATCTCCTTGTTTTACGTATAAATTATTACAATGTGCATAAATAATACTAACTTCGCCTATTTGAATCTTTAAATGTTTTCCATAATCTCCTTCCTCAGAAGCTAAAACAACTTCTCCATCTGAAGCAGATTTTATTTTTGTTCCTAAATTAGCAGCAATATCTGTTCCTGTATGGTTTTTTGGAACCCTTCCTGTTGCTGTATCTCTTTGTCCATATTTAGAACTTATAATCCCTTCAATAGGCTTTATAAAAGTTGTTGTATTCTTTACATTTATAATATCTTGTTCTGACTGAGATAATTCTTTAGTAGTTTCTTCTTTTACATCTGAAGTATTTTGCAAATCTTCTACAGCTCCGCCTATTCCATCTTGCGTTGTATTTTCCTCCTGTTCTTTTGTTTGCTTCGGTTGTTCTTGTTCACTATTGTTAACAATTATTTTATTATATTGATCTTTTATCGTATTATATAAGTCCATAAAATTGACATCATATGATAATATCTCATTTATTTTATTTATAAAATCTTTTGAAAAAACATATTCACTATTGTTTATAAAATATATTACTAAATATATTGAAATACATATTAATATTTGTACAATCATTTTTTTTAATAATCTTATGTCTTTTTTTTCATTATTAACACTTACAGTTGCAATTTGCTTATCACTCCCTTGTTTTCTTCTTTCATATATTTGCTCAGCTCGTCTTATTTTTTCTTCGACAGACATTGTTCTTTCCATAAAAAAGCACCTCTTCCTTAGTTTCTTTGTAAACTATATGTTAGAAAAAGGCATTTTATTCACTATCTTATAAACAATATTATACTTTCTATTAAAATAACAAAACTACTGATGTATGCATAATTTTTTATTCTATTATATTTTTGTTTTTCTTTTTTATTAGTTATTTCTCTTGTTTTCTTCTTATCTTCTAATTTAGAAATATAAGTATTGACTAGCATTTCAGCTTCTTTTAATATATAATCATCTTCTCTAGTTTTTGTATCTTTGTTTTCTGTCATCTTTTCTTTTTCTATTTTTTCTACTTGCTTTATTTTCTTGTTTGTTTTTAATACAATAATTGCTTCTTCTACAATATTAGATGGTAAGTTTTTTAAAACTACCATATTTTTTAATCCTCCTTGATTCATTTGTACCTCCTTAAAAATATGTATTTATATTAGTTTTTCCATTTTTTTTAGGCTTATACAAATTATCCATAATTTTACTATTTATTCTATATACTCTTTGCATATGTAACCGTAAACAATACACATGCTATTTTTTAAAAAAAGTTTATACTAACGACTAAAATTGTACTATTATTTTGTTTTTCACATATTATCATTAAAATGTAATATTCATTAATTATTTTTTTTAAGTTCATTTATAGTAAAAATAACCTCCCATTTACCAAATCTTTAATTTAATAAAAATCCGATAAACAAAAGGTCATTTCTACCTTTAACCATATCCAATAAATAAAAAAGTTAGTTGCCTTTTTCCAAAACAGTTTGTAGTTTTTTTACCTGTTTCCACATTGTTTCAACGCCATAAACTCACGAATTTATCGGTATAATGAAAATATTTCACTATTTTTGTAACATTTGGTGCTCTATGATTACACATGATTTTTACGCACTTTTTAATTCTAAGCGTAATTTATCTGCAATCATTGCTATAAATTCTGAATTTGTTGGTTTTCCTTTAGCAGCTGAAATAGTATATCCAAAAATACTTTCAACAGCTTCTTGTTGTCCTCTTCCCCATGCTACTTCTATCGCATGACGAATAGCTCTTTCAACACGACTTGGTGTTGTATTAAATTTATATGCTATTTTAGGATACAAACTTTTTGTTATTTGATTAATAACATCAATATCATTAACTACCATCATAATTGCTTCTCTTAAATATTGATACCCTTTAATATGAGCTGGAACACCTACTTCGTGAATAATATTTGTAACTAAAGCTTCTAGGTTCTCCTCTTTTTTACTTTCTTCCCTTGAGATATCAATATATTGCTGTTTAGTTGTTTCCTTTGCTATAAAATTATTTGTATTCTGACTTGGTTTAAAAAATTTTATTTCTCTTATTCTTTTCATCAACAATTCTATATCAAAAGGTTTTACCACATAATATTCAGCACCTAATGCTATTGCTTTTTGAGTTATTTTATCTTGTCCTACAGCTGATAACATAATACAAATTGGTTTTTTATTAATTTGCATTGTACTTATTTTTTCTAAAACCCCCAATCCATCTAAATGTGGCATTATTACATCTAATAAAACTACATCTGGAGTAATATCTTGCATTATTTCTATTGCCTCTTCTCCATCTCTTGCCATTCCTACTACTTGCATATCATCTTGGGCATTTATGTAAGTTGATAATGTATGACTAAACTCTTGATTATCATCTGCTATTAAAACAGAAACTTTTTCTTTCATTTTTTACCTCCTATAATCTTCTGTAAATTTTTTACAGTTTCGATTATAGTCCTTTATTTTATCATTTTCAAGAGTTTATGGTAATTTTTTCCATTTTGTTTATAAAAGCACTATTTTTATATACTTTTCGTTATGTATTTTTTAGATAATTCTTTTATATTTTTTAGATTCACATTTTTTGACTTAAAATCTTCTATTAATTTTTGTTTTACTTCTTCTTCTAGTTCTATTTTACAAATAATACTCTCTTTGTACTGAAAATCCACAATACTTATTTTGTTATTTCTACAATAATATTTAAAATTTTCTAATTCACTATATTCTAATTCTATCTCTAACTCTTCTCCAAAACATTTCTTAATAATCGAACATTTATCTATTGCTTGCAATAAACTAGCTGAATAAGCTCTTACTAATCCTCCTGTTCCAAGCAAAATACCTCCAAAATATCTAGTTACTATAATTAATACATTTGCTAAATTATTCTTTTGTAAAATATTTAACATAGGTGCTCCTGCTGTCCCTGATGGTTCTCCATCATCACTAGATCTCTCAATTATATTTCCATCTTCTATAACTCTATACGCTATACAATTATGTCTAGCATCAAAATATTTTCTTTTTATTTCTTTTATAATCTTCTCCGCTTCCTCACTATTTTCTACATAAAATAAATTAGCTATAAACTTAGATTTTTTCTCAGTAATTTCTGATTGAACACTTTCTGCAATTGTTATAAATTCTCTCATTTAATTTTTGTATCTCCTTAAAATTTCGACAAAATGAATAGGACAAACTAGACCTGTCCCTCATGTGTCATACCTGCAACATATCCTGTTGAATATGCTATTTGCAAATTAAATCCTCCTGTATATGCATCTACATCAATAATTTCCCCTGCAAAATATAGTCCTTTTATTTTTTTGGATTCCATTGTTTTAGGATTTATTTCTTTTATATTAATTCCTCCACTTGTTATTATTGCCTCTTCAATAGGTCTAAATCCTTTTATTTCAATTATGAACTCTTTTAATAATTTTACCAATCTTCTTCTTTCTTCTTTTGTAATTTCATTTACTTTTTTATTAGGATTTATACTACTTTTATTTATTATTGGTTGAATAAGTTTTTGTGGTAATAATTTATTTAGACTATTTTTAAATTGTTTATTGTTTTCTTTTCTAAAGTCCCTTAATACTCTTTCATCTAATTTTTCTTCTGTTAAAGCTGGTTTCAAATCAATTTTTAATATAATTTTTCTGTTTTTTAATTTTTCTTCTATTTTTTTATATCTTACTAAATGTGCTGAACTACTCAATATTGTTGGACCTGATACTCCAAAATGTGTAAACATCATTTCTCCAAAATCTTCATAGATATTTTTTTTAGTTTCTATATCTTCTAATTGTATTTTTATATTTCTCAAGCTTAATCCTTGTAGTTCTTTACACATATCTCTATTATAGCTTTCTAATGGCACAAGTGATGGTTGTATTTTTGTTATTGTGTGTCCTAATTTTTTCACTAATTCATATCCATCTCCTGTTGAACCTGTTAAAGGATAGCTTTTTCCTCCTGTTGCAAGTATAATTTTATCTGCTTTTATTTTTGTACCTTCTGCAATTACACCTATTATTTGGCTATTTTCTACCAAAATTTCTTCTACTTGTGTATTACATTTTACTTTTATTCCTAATTCTTTTATTTTTTTTGAAAAACATTTTAAAACATCTAGTGATTTATCTGTAACTGGAAAAATTCTATTTCCACGTTCTTCTTTTACTTCTAATCCTTCTTCTTTCAAAAAATTAATTATATCTTGATTTGTAAATTGCTTATAACAACTATATAAAAACATACCATTTCCTGGAGTATTTTTTATAAATTCATCCATGTCTAAAGAAGATGTAATGTTACATCTTCCTTTTCCTGTAATTAATAATTTTCTTCCTAATGATTGCATTTTTTCTAAAAGAATAACTTCATTTCCATCTTGAGCCGAAGATATCGCTGCCATCATTCCAGCAGGTCCTCCTCCTATTACAATTACTTTCATATAGTTCCCTTCTTTAATTTAAATATAATTTCTATTTTAAATTAATAATATTTTATTTTTCCATATATTCTATAGCTTTTAATATTCCCATTTTTCCATATTCATAAGTAAGTCCTCCTTGCATATACGCAATATATGGTGGTCTAATTGGACCGTCACAACTAAGTTCTATCGTTGATCCTTGTGTAAAAGTTCCAGCTGCCATAATTACTTTGTCTTCATATCCTCCCATATCTCCTGGATATGGGATCACTTTAGAATCAATTGGTGATCCCATTTGAATTCCTTGGCAAAATTTCACTAATTTTTCTTCTGTTCCTAATGCAATTGTTTGAACAATATCTGCTCTTTCTTCATCAAATTTTGGTTCTACTTGATATCCTAACTCTTCTAAAATTCTACTAGCAAATACTGCTGTTTTTATACTACTTGCTACAACAGATGGAGCAAAAAATAGACCTTTTAATAATAAAGTGTTTTGATTTAATGATGGCCCTATCTCTTTTCCAATGCCAGGAGATGTTAATCTTTCTGCACATAATTCAATTAATTCTCTTTTCCCTACAATATATGCACCAGAAGTAGCAATTCCAGCTCCTAAATTTTTCATTAAAGAACCTACTGCAATATCTGCTCCTACTTCAATTGGCTCTCTATCTTGTACAAATTCTCCATAGCAATTATCTACCATTATAATAACATCTTTATTAACCTCTCTAATAGCTTTAATTACTTTTTCTATTTTTTCAATAGTTAAACTCTTTCTTGTTGAATATCCTCTAGATCTCTGTATTTCTATTAACTTTACATCGTTTTTAGTTAATCTATTTATAATTTCTTTAATATTAAAATCATTTTCTATTAATTCTATTTGTTCATATTTTATACCAAATTCTTTTAAAGAACTTTTGCTATTCCCTGAGATTCCAATTACTGTTTGCAAAGTATCATAAGGCTCTCCTGTTATACTAAGCATAGTATCTCCTGGTCTTAGCAAAGCCGATAAAGTCACAGCTAATGCATGTGTACCTGAGATTAATTGTGTTCTAACTAAAGCATCTTCTGCTTTAAATATATTGCTATATATTTCTTCTATTTTGTTTCTTCCAGGCTCATCTATTCCATAACCTGTTGATGAATTAAAATGTGCTTCTTGTAGATCACATTTCCAAAAAGCTTCTAATACTTTTTTACTATTTTTTTCACAATTTATTTGAATTTTTTCAAATATTGGTCTTATATCTTTTTCTACTTGTTCTGTTATTTCTTTTAATCTATTATCCATTTTTCATTCCTTTCATGTTAATGCTTATATTTTACAATATTTTCGTACTTTTTGCAAACTTATCATTTTTAAGTTTAGATTTTTTTTGGCAAGAGGGGATATATCCATAATTTAAATAATAAATATTATT
>FR888050.1 GCA_000431335.1 Clostridium sp. CAG:343
TTTTAAATCTCACTATTAACCTCCTAATTAATATTATTAAATTTATATATAATTGTAACAAAAAAAGAGTAAGAACATTTAACATACATGAAATATTATGTTTAAACAAGATAGCAAATAAATCTATAACTTGAAATATTACAGAAATGTTACAGGATTATAACAATTATGTTAAAGAAATTAAAATGATTGAAAAGAAAAAAGCGTTATGTTATAATAAAATCAAATACATGAAAAATTATGTACAAAGATACAAATGAAAGGGGAATTTTTTAATGAGGTTTAAAACAAAAGAAGCAAAAGGTATAACATTAATAGCATTAGTAATCACAATAATAGTACTTTTAATTTTAGCTGGTGTAACAATTGCAACATTGACTGGAGATAACGGAATACTAGGAAAAGCAAATGATGCAAAAACGCAGACAGAACAAGCAAAAGAAGATGAAAATTTAAAAATAGCAATAGCAGGAAGTTATGGGACTGATGGTAAATTGAATTTAAAAGATTTAAAGGACAATTTAGAAAATCAAGG
>FR888051.1 GCA_000431335.1 Clostridium sp. CAG:343
ATCCAAAGAAATGGAAAGACACGACTATTCAAAAAATAATTGATAATAAAATCTATATGGGCGATTATGAGCAATATAAAAGAATTGCCAAAAAAGAAAATAAAGAACCTGTAATTTATATGAATGTAGTTGAACCAATTATCTCTCGTGCTATGTATTACAACTGTGAAAAATGTCATTTAAATTATCGTGAGGATAAAGTTGAATACTGTTTAATGCAATTTATTTATGATTTAGTTGAGTATGATATGTCAGTTAAAAAGTATTTTTTACCTATTCTAGCAGACCATAAACCAACTAAAACTGATGATATAGATAAGGAGATTACACAATTAGAAAAACAAAAAGAACGTATTAAAAAAGCATATATGAGTAATATTGTTGAAATGGAAGATTTTTCAGAAGATTATAGATTAATTGAAGAAAAATTAGAAATTTTAGAGCAAAAGAAATCAGAACTTCTAAATTTAGGCAATATAACATTTACTCCACAACAATTAATGGCAGATAGAGATATTGAGCGAGAAACCATGATAAGATTAGATAGTCTAAATAATATTATCAAAACAAATTGGGAAAGTAAAACTAAAGATGAAAAACAGGAATTTATATCTAAATTTATTGAGTCAGTTATTCTAACAAAAGATAAAAATAATGAACTTCATATAGAAAAAATTAATTTTAGAAAGAGTTATATAAATAACGTAATGAAGTTTTTAGATAAAGGAATATTAGATGTATTAGTACCGGTTGAGATAAATGGTAAAGAAGAATTTATTATTGGTAGTCCGAATATTTCTAATGAACAAGTACAGGAATATTTAGATAGATTGAATGAATTTTATGAAACAAAAATGTATCAGCTTTATGAAAAAATTGATGAAGATACAGATAATATTATTGGTGAGTTTACTTAGATAAAGAAATATTAGATGTATTAGTACCTGTTGAAATAAACGGTAAAGAAGAATTTATTATTGGTAGTCCTAATATTTCTAACGAACAAGTACAAGAATATTTAGATAGATTAAATGAGTATTATGAAACAAAAATCTATGAAATTTATGAAAATATTGATGAAGAAACTGGTAATATTACTGGAGAATTTATCCCTAAAAAAGATGAAAAAATTATAAGAATATTACCTATAGCACCTACTGAAATAAAAACAAAATCAATTATAAATAAGGAAGATATAGAAACAAAATATGGAATTGTTACTTACAATCCTAACAAACCAAATAAGAAAGGAAATGATTAAATTATGGAATTAAAATATACAAGAACTGGTGATTATGAATTACCAAATCTAACTTTAAAAGATAATAAAAAAGGAACAATTAATAAATATGGAATGTTAAGACTTAATCATTTAAAACACTATAAAAAATCACTTTATACTACACTTTTAATGAAAGATGAACTTACTAATCATCTTGTTTCAGTAAGTAAAGATGCAGAAACTTTGCTAAATAAGTTAATGAAAAGTTATAAAAAAGAGATGAAAAACTATCTGAAAGAAATAAAGAAATTAACCAACTTGAATGGGTAAAATTAATGAATAATTATAAAAATACAGCAGAAGAAATAATTTTAAAAGAACTAATTTATACTGAAAATATGTGAGGACGCACTCACATATTTTGTCTGGCAAGCACTGAATTTGTACTCCCATACAAATTCTATTATTGGAATTTCCATACCCTTAAATTTTAGAAAGGAGATGTTAAATTATGAGAATAAGAAATAATAAAGTTAATGTTTTTTTAAGTGATGATGAAAAATTTATTTTAATTGGGACTAAAATAGAAAATTTAAAAATACAGAACAGTGAGAAAAAAGAATATTTATTATCTATTATAAACGACAAAGACAATGCCAATTAAGCATTGTCTTTACAACTTTAACCTTCAATTTCATATAAATTTTTATATTCTGGGCATTTCTTTATTAATTCATTATGAGTACCACTATCAATTATTTCATGATTGTTTAAAACAAATATACAATCTGAGTCAATTATTGTGCTCAGTCTATGTGCCACAATTATCACTGTATGATCTTTAGATAAATTCTTAATAATATTTTTAATTTTTTCTTGATTATTGTTGTCTAATGAACTTGTAGCCTCATCAAATAAAACAATCTTTGATTTTTTTATAAGAACTCTGGCAATTGCTAATCTTTGCTTTTGTCCACCACTTAATATTACTCCATTTTCACCCACAATTGTTTCATATCCATCTTGCATTTCCATAATAGCATCATGTAATTGAGCCTTCCTACATACATCTTCTATTTCTTTATCTGAAGCTTTAGGATTTGCTAATCTGATATTTTCTTTTATTGAAAGATTAAATATATAAGGTGATTGAGAAACTACTGAAATATTATTTCTTATTGTTGTTTCTGATAAAGTATTTATATTATAATTATCTATTAAGATTTCACCATCACTAGCGCTGTAACTTTTATTAATCAACTTTAATATAGTAGACTTTCCTTCACCACTTTTTCCAACTATAGCCACCATTTTATTACAATCTATTTTAAAATTAAGATTTTCAAACAAATTATTTGAACCATATTTGAATTTCAAATTTTTAAATTCAATTGAACCTTTTATATTTTTGATATCTAAATCTCCATATGTTTCCTTAGAAAATGATTCATATGTAATTATATCAAACACTCTTTGAGATGATACTTTTCCATCTGCTAATTTTTCTCTTATCTCAGAAATATAATTTATTAAATCTAGTACTTTATTTTTATATAAGAAAATTATTAAAAATGAACTGATTTCAAGAGATTTATGCGTAATAAAATAAATTGATATTAAGATAAATATAAAGTCTAATATATGTTGAAAAGCTTTAATCCATCTATTCCATGTCCTTCTTGTATCTATACTCTTTATTTCAGCCTTAATTGTTTCCGTTTGTTTTTGATTGACGTCTTGTAAAACTGTTGACTTTAAATTAAGATCTTTTATTTCTCTTATTCCTCTTACTACGTCTGTATATAGTCCTACTACTTTTTCATCTTTTTCTTTGTAATCTTTTTTTACTCTTTTGTAATAAAATAATTTCTTTGATGTTAAAATATATACTAAAATTACATTTAAAATTAAATAGAAGCCTAAATATATATTAAGAAAAAATACATAAATTATAAAACTGATGTTAAGTATAATACCAGATAAATCATCTGTTATATAATCAAATAACTCAGATAATTCGGTTGTATCTTTATTTAATCTGGATATAAAAAGTCCTGAATTTGTATTATCAAAGTTTTTTATTTCAAAATTAGTTAAACTTTTTAACATATCACTTTTTAAATCAAAATTTACTTTTCCATTTAATTTCAAAACTGTTCTTGACCATAAATTAGTAACTATTTCTATTATAATCCTTAATATAACTAAAAATAAAGCAGTATTTAATATTTGGTTTTTATTAAAATTTTCAAAAAAACCTAACATTTTACCTTCATATATAGGTGATAATAAAGATATTCCAGCATACCCCAAACTTAATATAATTACCATTATAGATAAAAACTTATATTTTTTATAATATTTAAATAATTTACTTAAATTATTAGTATTTTTTTTCATAATTGTAACTCCCTGTATAAATTAAATTCCCATCACAAAAATTATACTATATTTTGACAATTTTTTCTATACTCCTTTAAAATATTTAATGGAATGGTATAATAAATTTGTCAGAGTGATTTAATCATTCTTGGAAGTATTATTTTTGCATACGTGTATAGTTAAGGCTCCATTTGAAATCAACTTACGGACTGAAAAGTTCGTAAGTTTTTTTATAATAAATAATATCAAAAAAGAAGAAAAAATTATCAAAATAATTTAATCCTCTTTTTTTATTTTTTGAATATGGGAATAAAATCTATGTCTAGCCAGTACTGAATTTATACTCCCGCACAAATTCTACTATGGGAAGTTCCCAATCCCTTTTATAAATTTTCTTTTATTTTTGGAAACAAGTCATACAAATTATATCCTAGCAGATTATCAAAATATTCTTTTAATTTATATGTTTCTTGAATATGATATTGACTGTTAGAATAGGCACCTCTTCTAATCATTATATCAATCAACCTTTTATCAATTGTAAATATTTTATTTCCTTGTGGACACATCAAGTCACATAAATTTATTAATTTTTCTTCTATTGTGTATTCATGATTTTTTATAAAATTTGTTAAAAAAGGATTTTCTTTTGGATTTGGAACTCCTCCAGCTGTACATACTATATCATTATTTAAATATGAATGAGTAAGACAAATATTAGCATATTTATCATCATAACCTTTATTTTTTAAGTATTCATATCCTCTCATGACATGTCCATGTGACTCACCATTATACTTACCAATATCATGTAAATATCCTAGAGTAATTGCTTTGTCTATATCTACATTTATTTCTTTTTCACATAATGCTTGTGCAATTCTACTAGCACTATCACCTACAGATATACAGTGCTATCCATCTATCATCTGTTGTGTTTTTTCTTTTTTAATAAACAAAAAATTAAAAGAATCTTTTCTTCCAATCATATTTTTTATAATGGTATCATAATCAAATGGTACACCCATTTGATTATCACCAATTTTATTTGAGTTTATTACATAAAAATTATCATTTTCATCAATATCACTTATTACTAAATAATGTCCATTTTTAGAAAAACTTAATGGACTTTCTTCAGATGGTCCAATATGAATAATTGCCATGTTTCCATTTTTCATAAGTGAAATGATTTTTTCTTTTTTATCATTTGGTCTTGAAAAATCTATTTTTACTATTTTATAACTTATATTAATTTTATTTTCTTTAATTAATCTTTCTAAACAATATATTATTCCATTACTGTTTATACCTTTATTTCTTAGATAAGTATTATCAAAATTTCCATTTCTATCATATAAAATTTTTTTGGCAGTATCTATTGGATTAATTTTAAATCCTAAATTTACTAAAACATTAGCAATTGATGTTGGTCCACATCCATACTTCTCTAAATTCCAATTTATTTGTTTTAATTCATCAATATCATCTAAAGAAAAATCTCTTTGTTTATACCTAACTCTTTTTAGATTCATACAAAATTCTCCCTAATTATTTATTAGCAATATAATAAAGAACAGTCATTGTATAGTAAAATTCCTCTTTTTTAAATTGATTTCTTAATTTATCTAATAAATTATTCATCTCATTTTTAATTTTATCTGGAATATTATTTTTATTGTCTGCACTCCTATATGCTATAGAACTATCAAACATTTGTATTTTTTGTTCTAATGTTTTTCCTATAGTATCACTTACAGAATAGAACAATTTTATATTTTTAAACTTATTATTATTAAGATAGCTATATACTTTTTTTCCAATATATCTATCTGTATTTTTTGTTATATTTTGATTAATCATAATTTGACTTTCATATAAATTAAATATTTTGTGTAATAAATCCTCAGGATCAGGATAACAAAACTTAAAACTATCATCTGGTACTTTAATTATTATTATTCCTCTATCTGTTAACTTCTTCTTTAAATTTGCCAAAATTTTTTCTGGATTTTCTAAATGTTGTAAAACGTAAGATAAATTAATAATATCGTATTTATTTTCATCGTGTAAATCATCAATACTCTTTAATTCAAAATTATATCTGCTATTATTCTTAAATTCTTCTTTTGCCTCATTTATTGCAGTATCATCAATATCTATCCCATTAATATGTGTAATATTATCATATTTATCAAATAGCATTTTGGTTTTAAATCCATTAGAACAGCCAATGTCTAAAACATTTAAATTTTGATATTTCAATATTCCAGATATATTTAATACATAATCATCAAATTCTTGGTTACCACTTGCTTGTTTTTCCAATTTCTTTAAATTCCAATTATTATTCATAATAGCCTCCTTAAAATATACGTAAATTATACTATAAGTCACAAAAAATTACCATACTTCTAAAAAAACATAGAAATTACTACATAATGTTTTAAAAAAATCACATTGTAATCTGTAACCGGTAACTTAACTGACCCTTAAGATAAAATCATGGTACTAAACGATGTTAAGGATTAAATGCAATCTATAATTATATAAAAAAATAATTTAATCCTTCTCTTCTTTTATTATTTGAAAATTTATTACAGCAGTAGATATTATTGATAATAAAAATATCAAATAAAAAATGTCTTCTCCAATATATTTTGAAATTATAGATAAAATTGCCAATATCACAACCTCTGCAAAACATAAACTCATTTGACCTACCGCAGATAATAAATCATGATCTTCTTTTGACTCTTTAATCATATTTTGTATAGAAGTTTGTATTGATGTTTCGTAAACTTTTTCTAAGTTATCACTGACTGTTTTATTTACAGAAATTACAAATTTATTTTTTGCAAAAAGGTAAATTGAAGTTATAATTAACCTTATTAAAGATACTAGGGTATTAGCCTTTTTTATATTTTTATCAGTATATTTTCCAATTAGTGTAACTGTAATTATTTGAAATAGTAATGATATTACAACTACAACAGAAAATGCTTTAAAATCTTTTAAAGCTATATATAAATATAGTGGAACAAATAATCTTTCTATTATGTGGTTTGCCCTTAATGCATATATAATTTTATATTTACTTTTACTATGTAATAAATATTTAATACTAGACTTAAATGTATTAGTTTTCTTTTCTGGTTTATAATCAATTTGTAAAATTACAATATATTGTAATATATAGAAAATAGTAATTATACTCAATAACACAACCTTATTATTACTTATTATTCCCCACGCTACTAAAACACTAGCCAAAACTATTCCTAATATTTTACTTATAAAATATATACTATTAAATCTTCCTCTATGTTTACTCTCTACATATTTATTAGAAAGTGAGTCAGATGATGGATTTGAAAGTCCCATTAATCCCATTGCTATTATAAAAATTATTATATTAGAATATAAATTCTCACTATTTAGCATAAAATAAGAATTTATAATACTAAATATATTTGAAATTAATACGCATTTTGCCACTCCAATCTTATTTGATATTGTTACAAATAATGGTGTTATCAATCCTGTAATAAGAAACCTCATACCATATATTAATAAAATCATATATATTGGCAGACCTGCTTGATATAGCATAACTGTCCCAAAAGTTTCGATTAAAGCATATGCAAAGTTGTAAAAAAATATGCTAGCATACATATATTTGTATTCTCTTCTATAAAAATATTCTTTCATTTGTTGCTCCTTAAATTATTTTATCTCATTTTAAAATACGCTCTTTTACATTTTCATCTATTTTATGTAGTCAGATAATTAATCAATAAATATATTATTTTTTTCTATATATTCAAAACTCTCCGCATTTTTTAGTATATTTATCTTATTTTCGATAAAAGTATTACCTGTTAATACTATGTTTTTACATTTTTTAAAATTTTTATTTATATCATTATCTTCATTTCCAATACAAAACGCAGCTTCCTTAGAACTTTTTATAACATTACCATTAAATATTATATTTCTAGCCCCATAATCTACATATAGTCCGCCATTATTGTTATATATATTATTAGCTGAAACCAAAACTGTGTCTCCTCCACGGATACCAATAGCATAATGTCTACAATTTCTAACTATGTTATTAGAAATAATCTGGGCTTCAGGAAAATTTTCTTTATTATGAAAAATTCCCTGATCTTCTAAAAATATTCCAAAATGTCCACATGATACACAGATGCAATTTCTAATAATATAATTTTCATTTTCCCACAAACCAGTACCTATTCCAATTCCAGCACCTCCATTACCACCATAATTCCAAGATCTTCCTCCTTCATAAATGTATACAGAATCAATAACTACATTATCTAACATATCTATTCCTAGAGCTGTAGATGGTGTGGAAATAAGGCGCAAGTCTCTAAAAATACAATCTTTAACTCCACTATAATAAAAAGCCTTTCCTCTATGTGTATACTGATTTAAAGTAGCTTCAGACATATCAATTGTAAAATTTTGAGCATTTGAAGAATGTAATATCTCCTTTGAAAATTCGCTATTATGGCAAAATAAAGCTGAGCCTTTTTCTGTATTACCGACAACTTTTAGAACTGTGTCAGTTAAAGATTCTCCAATTAAAGATACATTAGATTTCATTTCACAAATTGCTGTTATATTCTTAGTCATATTCCATGAACTTTTTGCAGAATCAAAAATATAAACTCCTATAGGAATAAATATTACTCCTCCTCCATTGTTATGTACTAAATTTATAAGTGACTGTAGCTCTTCTGAATTATCTTTATTTTTTGGATTTAATCCATAATCTATTGCATTATATACTTTTTTATTTTCTTCTAATTTATTCATTTATTTCTCCTTTTTCTAAAAATTCTTCCACACTTCTTTTTATTTTTTCAAATTCAAATCCATCTGCCCTGCATGTTTTCCATTTTCTTTTATTTGCTTCATCTATATTTATCTGCGTATCATCAATAAATAAAATATTTTCTGGATTAATTTTAACAGTATTTTCTATATATTCAAAAGCCTTTGAATTAGGTTTGCTAAATCCCATTTTGTATGTTAAAAAAATATAATCAAATGAAGATAAATTTACTTGCTCATTAATTCTTGCTTCATCAAGTTTTACTAAACTTGAAAACATGGCAATATAGCATTTATCTCTTAAACTATGGGCAAATTTAATAACATCTTTATGATATGGTATTTTTTTGCCATATTCATAATATGCATTTTTATATTCATCATAATTACAATCTATATTTAATTTATCTTTTATCTCATTAAACCAATCTATAGTTGTTTGTTCATCATCATCAATAAATGTATTAAACAATTTCTTTCCATTGGTGCAAACTTCTAGTATCTCTTGATCTGTTAACTTACATTTATATTTTCTCATAATATCTATAATTGCTTTACTAATATTATAATAAGATTGATTATTGTTTTCAATCACTCCACCCCAATCAAAAATTACAATTTTATTACACTTTTCCATATTTTATTTTCTCCTATATAATTCTTTCTATTTGTTATTAAGATACTTTATATCAGTATGCATTTCGCATTCCAGCCAAGTTGCTTTTGTTCTTCAGCCTTTAATCGTTCAAATTCATTAATTAAAAGCAATTAAATTTTGGACTAATCTACATTCCAAATTCAAAAGCAACATCTTTGTGTGCATACATTTTTTATCATTAATACTACTTATTTACATTGTTCTATTATTTTCTAATCTTTTGCGTTCCTTTTCTTGTTCTTTTTGTAATTTTACTTCTTCACTATATAGTTCTTTTTCTTTTATAGCTATCTTTCTATCATTGTCAGCTATTTTTTTACTTGCTGAACTAACATCGCTGACATATTTTACTCTTTTCTTTTTTTCTTTTTACATTTGAAGAATACAAATTTGATTCTCTTTTTATAAATTTTCTTTTATTTTCTGGAAATAAATCATACAAATTATATCCATGTTTTACTCCATAAAATTATATTTAACATTTCCCCAGTCATCTCGTACAAATCTTGATAATTCTCTACTAACATGTTTTGATTCATCTGGAGTAAGTTTTGAAATTACTTTTTTAATATCTTCATCTAAGAATTTTTGTGAATAAGAAAACTTAGTTCGTAATCTATTGCCATAATTATTATTCATTCATATTCAATGATTGTAATTTATATTTTAATAGTATTTTTTTCCCTTTTTTATATTTTCCACTTTAGAGGATAAATATATTCAATTTTCTCATTTTTAGGCACATAATGTTTCTTTATTTTAGTTCTATTTGATTTTAAATCTGGTAATGCTTTTCTACAATATTTATCTAATTCACAAAATATATTTTGACAATCTATTAATTGCAATGGTCTATTACCAATTCTTTTAAATTCTAAATTAAGTCTTTTAAACTCTTCATCTTGATGTTCATACATATATCTTATAATATCTTCATTAGTCATTTTACCTTTATCTATAAAACATTTCTTTATTCCACGCAATGAACCAGGGCCAGCAACTGTAAATTCATCTTCTTTCCAATTTACAACTTCACTATAATTTATATCAGTTACTAATTGATAAGCCATAAAATTACCAATTAAAGGATAACTTTTTATAATATTAAATGCTTCTTCCATAGTGTTGCATTTAATAATTTTATCTTGTATTTTATCTTCATTAAACATCTTATTTAATAATGCCAAATGATTATCATGTTTTCTATTATAACCAAATGCTTTATTTGCACAACTTATATAAGCATCATTATATATTTTAATACCATTTGAAATAGCCTTTTCTAATATTTTAGAGTATTCTTTTATATTAAATGTCTTTAAAGTAATATCTCCAAAATTATTTAATAATAATTCCCAAGTAGATTCTTTATTAAATAATTTAAATAACAATATTCTAAATAGCATATCTTCATCAAAATAATTCTTACCGTTATATATAACATTTTTTAATAAATATTGGCTAACTCTATCATTAATCCTATAACTATTGCAAAATTTATATTCCTGTAAAATTTTATCATCAGTCCATGGAGCAGATTCTCCATTAAGCTTTTTCAAAAATATATTCTGTCTTTCGCAAGCAAAATACCAATATAAGTCATATACTTTCTGTCTTTTTTTCATAAAATCACCTCATCCATTTTAAACATTTCTTTTAGTTTATTTCCTACTTCATAACCTTTTTTATAAAATTCATTAATTCCCATCTTTAAATATTCATATCTATAACACAATTCCAAAGTAATTGGTCCACTATAATTACACTCCTTCAAATTTTTTACAACATTAGACCAATTTAATGTTCCATCAAATGGAATTAAGTGAAGATCATCACTTTTATCATTATCATGTAAATGTACTGCAAATATTCTATCTTTAAATTTAGGAAAATCTAACTCATCATTAAAATGCACATGATAATGTCCAGAATCAAAACATATACCTACATTCTTATTTTTTATATTATCTATTACATAGTCCAAATAACCTTTAATTTTTGTATTTTCAAATGCTACTTTAATATTTAATTTTTGGGCATAATCAACAATTTCCTGTAATCTCTTTAATCCTATTTCATTATATTTAGGTGCTTCACTTTTACTTGTCAGATGCATAATAACCATTGGTATGTTATTATTTCTACAAATTTTAATATCATTTTTATATCTATCTACCAATTTATCTCCCGCTTCTTTTTCTAACCATAAATCATTTATGTTTTGATAACCTAGATGTGCAAAAATAATATTTAATCCTTTTTTTCTTATGTATTCTAATTGTTCTTCTTGTGTTGGCTTCCAATCTCTGTTATACCATTGTATAAACACATTAGTAAATCCCGCATTTCTGATAGCATCTATTGTTTCTATTGCACTTACATCTTTATTAGCATTACTTACAACTACAGCAATATCTCTATCTTTCATTTTTCACTCCTTTTAACTTTATTAATATTTAAGAAATTATTTTAAAATGTTCTACTTTTAATAAAGTTATATTATAACTTTTCAAGTAAATTTTCATATATTTTATCTCTATCTAATTCTGTTACAAAAGTTATTTTATGATTATTTTCAGTAATTTCATAAGAAGTATCATCCTTTATCTCTGGACAACTTACTTCTGTAGTTTTAAACCAATTTCTATTTATCATATATGCTATAACTGATATATCCCATATTACTCTTTCTTTTTGAATTCCGTGATATCCATCATTATAAAATCTATCTATTAAATAATCACATAGTTTTGATTTGTTTCCAATTCTTTCTTTTAATGTATTTATGTTTATTTTTAATGCTGATACTACATTTTCACAAGGTAAAATAGTTAATTTAATTTTTGATTCAAAAACTATTTTTATAGCCTCAATATCTTGTCTAAAATTATATTCTAAATTATCTTTGTAACCTAATTCATTACCACCTAACCATATAACTTCTATTTTATCTATTATTCTTGGTTCTTTTTTTATAGCAATAGCAATATTGGTAATTGCCCCTATTGCCATAATATAAGTTTTATTATTTTTTAATGCTACTTCAATTATTTTATCAACCGCATCATTATATTCTTCATATCCATTATGTATATAATCTTCTGCACCTTTAAACACTTTATTTGTTGTATTAAAATCTAACCAATTACATATTTTTAATATTTCATTATAACTTTTTTCTCTACCACTTATAACAGTTTCATTTCTATTTTTATGAGAATAAGGAGCAACTGTTATCGCTTCAATATTAAATATATCTTGATTTTTAATCATATATGCAAGGGCAAATTGATCATCACATTCGTTATATGTATCTGTATCTAAAATCACATTTAATTTTTCTTTTTTATATTCTATTATATATTCGAATATTTCTTTCCAATTATAAACCTTAGGAATACTTTTTTCATATTTGTTATATGGTGTATCCATTAAAAGTGTTGTTATACCATTATTAATACAGTCTCTACATATACTAACTGAATCATCAATTATAACATCAATATTATTTTCTATACATTTTTCAGATTTTTCATGCTTATTGTAAGCATTTGTTAATATCAAATTATCATAATATATGTTATGACTATCAAGCCATTTTTTTGTCATAGTATATGGTTCTAAATATTCACCATTGTCTCTTCCCGTAATAATGTAAATTGTATTTCCATCTTCATGTAATTTATTTATATACTCTTTTGCACCTTCAATAAGATCTAATTTTCTTGCAATTCTTTCTATGTTTTCTTTATAAAAATTTTCTTCTTCTATTTCAGACCAGTCAAACATACCTTTTCTAATATACTCTGCATTTTTATTTATAATCCCTTTTTCTCTTAACTCTTTATCATGAATTAAATATTCACTTAATAATACCTCATTAAAATTTGATATTACATTATCTATATCTATTCCTATGTTCATACATACCTCCAATTATCTAAAATGTTTTATTATTATTTATAAAATATATATTAATTAATTTATTTATTTTTACTTATTCCTAATACCATAAACCTTATTATAGGTATTCTTTTAACTATCTCAATTAAAATAGGTAATACTATTATTGTTCCTATTAAAATAACTATATAATTTAAAATAAAAGGTAAATTTAAAAATGTTACAGTTACATATCCTAATAGTAGTACAACAACATAATGAAGAATATATATGTTAAAATTATTCTTTGTCATATAAACTGTAAATTTATTTTTAAAATTTAGAAATTTGCTTCCTATCCCCATTATTGATAATATCATAATCCACAAATACAAATTAGTAAAGAAACTATTTAATATTTTATTGTCTGTATAATTCTGTCCATAATATGTATATACATAACATATACCAGTTACTACTGAGATTAAACTTAATTGAATAGATATTTTTTCCAATTTTTTTATTAATTCTTGATTAGAAAATACATAGTATCCAAGAAGCATCATAAATAAATATATTCCAAATCTATATACAGTAATTAATGGAGTATTTAATATAAATTAACTTCCCCATACAAGTAAAACCAATATGAATAGTATTGGCAAATTTATTTTTTTGCATAAATTGTTTATTTTCTCTTTTTTATCTATTTTTCTTATTAAAACAATTAATAATGAACCTATAAATAATACATGGCAAAACCATAAAGGTCCTATTCCCATAAGACTATATATAAAATATTTAATAAATCCTGGTATATTATTTCCATTTCCAGCAAACATATCTGTATATTGTGCAGTAATAAATCCTGAAATCCAACCATATATAAATATTCCTAAAACTGATGGTAATAGTATTCTTTTTGCACGATCTTTTATAAATTCTTTATTGTTTCTTTTTCTTAATGAATAGTTACAGGAAATCCCTGATACAATAAATAATAAACACATAAACCACGGATATACAAATATTAAAAATGTATCCATTATTTGAATTCCCTTAACTCCTATATTTGATATTACTCCACTATTATTAAACAAATATATAATATGATAAATAATTACTAATACAACTGTTATCCATCTGATATTATCTAAATAATCTAATCTTTTATTTTCCATTTTTTTCTTCTAAAATATCATCACCTATATTTTCAATTACATCAGATTTTACAAGTGCAATTCCTTTTTCTTTGTCACATAATACAATAATTGAATCTCCTGGTTTGATATTAAACATATCTCTTGCATCCTTTGGAATTACTATTTGCCCCTTTTCTCCAACCTTACATATTCCTACATATTTATCTTTTTTCATTTTACTTTTTCCTCCTTCTTAGGTTGTATTTGTTATACTTTTCATACTTATCATACTTCTTTTTTTTTAAATTTTCAACAAAAAAGATTAATTTTTTTACCTAATTCTTTATATCTTTTATTTTAATATCAAAATAATAATTATTTCATATAATGTAATGATTATTTATTTTATCTTGGAAAGGTTTGATAATATTATGAAAGATTTTTTAAAAAATAAAGACACTTCTAATTGTCAAAACCGTATTATTAATTATTTTGATGATATTGTTCCTACTAATATTAATTATACATACTCAATTTTGACTTCTAACATTAATTCTCTTGCCTCTATTTACCCATTTTTAGAAATATTTAACATTGGATATAGCTACTTAAATAAGTCTATACCTTGTATACGTTTTGGAAATGGTACAAAAAAAGTTTTTTATAGTGCTGCAATTCATGCAAATGAATGGATTACTTCTGTTTTGGTTATGAAATTCCTAGAAAACTTATGTAAGGCTTATGCTCTAAATTCTAGTATTTATAATTATAATGCAAGATATATTTATAATAATGTTTCTATATATATTGCACCTATGATTAATCCTGATGGAGTTGACTTAGTCACTGGTAATTTATTTTCAACTTCTATTCCTTATCTTTCTGCTAAGCAAATTGCTAATAATTATCCAACTGTTCCTTTTGTAAGTGGTTGGAAAGCAAATATTCGTGGTGTGGATTTAAAAAACTACCAACCAATTTGCAAAGCCTTGCAACTCTTTACTTGCACAATTTTAAGAACTTTTATTTTTATATTATTTTATCAATTTTTTTACTACTATAATAAATTCTACTTACTTCCAAACAATTATTTTTTCCTGAAAAGAAGAGAGTGTCTTAGAATAGACACTCTCTAGAATTCGGAATCATTCTTCATCTCCCATGTCATCAGTAGCTATCCATGCCTCACTGAAATCGCACTTATGTTTTTCCTGATACTTCATTGCCTCTACACAATGCCAAACAAATGCATAAATCACTGCTCCTACACAAGCAGCACAGATTACAATTGCTATCTCCTCTCCTTGGCTGACATTAACTTTAAATATCTTCAAAATTAGTTCAGCAAGTATTGGCGACCAGCCAAACATTAGAAATACTATACCAAGACATCTAAGACAATCACAATTCCGTACTCCATTTACCAAAGCCTTAAAAAATTTTTTAATCATAAATGCATCCTCCTTAATTGTATAGGCTTTTTCAAAAATAGTTCTATTATCATTTTACCATATCTTATATAAAGAATCAAATTTTATTCTTTCATTTTGTATCTATTGAGTTTTTAAAGAGCTTCATACAACTTTGTTTTTTTAATTTTACTTATTTATTAATTCTTCAACTTTGATAAATTCATCTAAGTTTTCATTAATAGAATTTAGTTTTGAAAAGTTAAAAAATATATATGCATTTTTGTCTTTGTCAATCTCAATTTTGTTAATTAATCTGTATAAATACATTTTATCTATTTTCTCTAATTTCAAAAAATTTTCTATTAATTCATCTAATTCTTTTTCTTCTTTTGTTTTATATTTCGTATTAATTTTTTCTTCTGTTCCTATTAGTTTTTGTTCTAATTCTTCTTTTTGTTTTATTAAATTTGTTCTGTCAAATATAAATTTTTGTGATACCCTAATGTAATCTTCTTCAAGAATTATCCCTTGTAATTTATCCATATACATTTTGTCTAGGTTATTGTTTATGTCAAATATAGCTTTATCAATTTGATCTACTTTTTTTCTATATCCTTCTCGTATATCAAGTGTCTTGTTTTGATATTTTTCATAAATAGAATAAAACACTTCTTTGTCGGCATATATACTACAAATCTTTTTTGCGACATAAATAATATGCTTTTCAAATTTTTCGTAATTGATGCTTAATGGATAACAACCTCTTTTTTTATAATCTGCACATATTATATATGAATGTGATTGTGCATTTCTTCTTGAATTTTTCTTAAGCACTATTTGCAGTTTTCTTTTGCAATGATAACAGTAAAGTAATCCTCGTAATAAATAATCATATTTAAGTTTTGTATTTGTTCCTCTTTTTTTTAGAATACATTGTACTTTCTCAAACGTATCTTTGTCGACAATAGGTTCATGTGTATTATTTACTATTATTTGATTTTCTTTTTCTACTGTTCTTATTTTATGTACTTTGTAAGATACTACTGACTTTTTGTTTTGAACTGTATTTCCAATATAAACTTCATTTTTTAACATATTGCATAGAGTAACTTCATTCCAATCATAGTTTGTTTTATTCTCATCTTGTATAATACCTGTTTTTCTATACCCTGTTGGAGATAAGTACTTATTAGTATTTAAGAAATTTACTATTTCTACACTCCCTTGTCCATTTGCATACATATCAAATATCTTTTCTACAATATCCTTTACTTGTTCATCAATAATTAGCTTATTTTTAATACTAGGATGTCTTTTATATCCGATATGCTGGAATACTACATAGATATTCGCCATTCTTTTGTTTTTCCTTATAAACACTTCTAATTTTCTTTGATATATCCTTAGCATAATAATCGTTCATTATTGCTTTAAAAGGCGTTATATCGTTATTGGTGCTATCAATATAAGTATCTATTCCATCTGTTATTGCAACATACCTGATATTGTTCTGTGGAAAGTAATTTTCTATGTAATGTCCTGTTTTAATATAATCTCTTCCGAGTCTAGATAAGTCTTTAGTTACTACCATATTAATAGTTTTATTCTCGATGTCCTGTAACATTTCATTAAATCCAGGTCTGTCAAATGTAGTCCCAGATATACCATCATCAACATATTCTTTGATTAATATTAAGTTGTTCTCCTTTACATATCTTTGCAAAATATTTCTTTGATTACCGATACTTTCGCTTTCTTGTTTGTCGCCATCTTCTCTAGATAGTCTTATATATATTCCGTACTTTGAAGTTTTGGTATTTCAAGTTTAGCATTTAACCTCCTATCCGTAATCATCTACACATAAATTGTAACGTGCTTAAAATAATTTTGCAAATACTTTAGAATAATTACTTTGTTTTTAATTTTAAATTTTCTATATAATCTTTAAAAATTAATCCTATTGTTTCTTTTGCCTCCTGTTTTTCTTCTGTAAAAATACAATATGTATTAAATTCTAATTTATCTATTTTTGTTTCTTTTTTATCTTTATTCACATCGACATTAGCTCCTTTCGTAAAAATTTAATTTGTAATTCTTTCTAATACAGAATATTAAAGAAAATGGCTTGTTATGACACTTGATTTCAAGTGTATTTGTCAATGTACTGTTTAGTATTTCTATATATAAGCCCAGTTTTTATCCCAAAAGCGAAGCTATTTTTGAAAAATTTTTACTTTTATAAGAAAAAAAGACCTAATATAGGTTTTCACATATTAGATCTTTATTTAGCTATTTACTTTTAATTTTATTTACTACTGTTATATTTATTTTTTTAGCACTCATAAAACTTTATCTCACAATTCTTTAGTCCTGGATTATCTATTATTCCTTTTTCATTAATTCCATTAAAGTATCCATTAATTGCTCTTATTGTTCCACCATGAGTTACTAAAAGAATATTGTTATCTTTATATTTTGGTTTTAAGTTATCAAGTAATTTCCATACTCTACTACATAAACTTTGTATTGTTTCAATCTCTTTATATTCCTTATTTATATAATAATTATTTAGTATATCTGAATTTATTAATTCATCATTTATTTCTTTTCTTATCATGCCTTCAAAAATTCCATATCCACGTTCTTTTAATGAATCTTCAAATATAATGTTACACTTTACTGTTTCATTAATAATTTCAGCTGTTTTTCTTGCTCTTTTTAATGGTGAACTTATGATTAAATCAATATTATAATCTTTTATTAATGCTTTTAATTGTCTTGCCTGTTCTATTCCAATTTCATTTAATTCAATATCTGTTTTTCCTTGAATTCTACCTTTAGCATTCCAATCAGTTTGACCATGTCTAACAACATAAAACTTCATGCCTTATTCTCCTTCTATTAATACTTTTAATTTATCTGGGAAGTTAACAGTCATTCCCTCTATATTTAACTTATATACTTTTTGCATTATTTCTTCATCACGAATTCCCCATAATCTAACACCTAACCTGTTTCTATTGGCAAGCTCTATACTACTATTTGATACTTTATCAGCTTTTGGGCAAATTTGACTTCCTTTTATTGATAATAATTTATCAATATTATTTTGATTAATTTCTTCATCAATAAGCCAAGATATTTTTATATCTTTATCAAATTTTCTAACATTTTCTAATGCTTCAAATATAAAAGATGTAATATAAATATTTTCTTTACTTTTACTATATTTATCAATTATTTCTAATGTTTGTTTTTCTATTCCTATAGTCTTTAGCTCTATTGCAAATGTTAAGTCTTCAGATAAAAATTTCTTTGCAAACTCTTCAAAAAGTACAATTTTTTCATCTTTGTATTTTAAATCAAACCAACTTCCAAAATCAAATTTTAACAATTCATTATAAGTATAATCACTTATCGTCCCTATACCATTTGACTTTTTATCTATAAAATCATCATGAAATATAACTATTTTCCCATCTTTAGTTTTTTGTAAATCTAACTCAATTCCATTAGCTTTTAATTCTATCGCTTTTCTAAAAGCGCTCATAGTATTTTCAGGTGCATAATCTGATGCACCTCTATGTGCATAATTAATAAATCTGTTCATAAATTATTCTCCTATTTATTTAACTTTGAATTATTTTTTATATCATTTTTCCATACTGCATATATTCCTATAATCAATAATATTAAATCTCCTAATACCATAAACCAACTATTATAATAAATGTAATATGATCCATATAATATTCCTGTTGTAATTCCAGATATTCTAACTAGTTTCATATTTGATTGCCATAGACAATAAGTTCTAATAAGCGAACCTATTGTTGGTAATAGTGAAATTAGTCCTCCCCACGTTAAAATACAATTAACTATAATAATACTTTCAAACAAAAATAGTATTATTAAATAAAGTGTTTTGCTAAATTTTTCTTTATTTATAAATAAAAAAGTCCTTATAAAATTAATTATACTTAAAATTGCACCTGTATAGGCTAATATTATAAAATCATAAACTGCCTCAAGTAAGCAATTTAATGATTGAACCACCAAAGACTTTTTTCGTTCCTTTATACAAATACTTACTATTAATGCTACAAATGCTAATATACTAAATGTTATTCCTATTTTCATAATTTTCTCCTACATTTTTCTCTATATTAGCATAAAAATAAATTTTTATCAATTATATTACAATTATTTACTTTGCATATCAAAAAAACTATATGCTTTTATACATATAGTTTCATTTTCGTATTTATGCAACTTTTTGCTTTCACTTTCTTATAATTAGATTATCTATGTGGTATGCTCTTTTACCACATTATTACTTAACTTTTTGCTAACAATGTTTATACATAGTTTTTCTAACACAATTTGTATTTTGTAGCCCTATTCTATACTCATTTTTTTAGTTTGTCAAGACCTATTTGAAACTTTTTTGCAATCCAGGAGTGAATTGTATCCTTTACATTTGTCTATGTATCTTATTTAAAATCTCTTTAACTTGATCAATAGAAAATTTATATTTATCATTTAAAACATATTTATTCTGCATATTTTCAAATTCTCTTATTAGTGAGTCACTAAACTCCAATTTAAAATAACTAAAATCTTTGATTGCTGTTTTTTCATCTATACCACCAATTCGTACTTTTTCTTCTTGTCTTTTATAATCTATCAGTTTATTTAATTCATCCTTATCATTTAATAACTTCTGAATTCTATCGTTGTTAAATAGTACTGATATATCATATAAATGCTTTGCTGTATCCGTATACATATTTCTTATATAATAAAACTCTACTGCAAATATTTTATCTATAAACATTCTCTCTAATTTTATTATTTCAATTTCTATTTTTGTAACATCAAATTGCTCTTCCAAAATTTTCTTTTCTTTATTATTTGCTAATTTATATATTAAAGGCTCTATGTAATATTTTTCGGTTGGCTCGCTTACAGTAAAAGAAGTCGATTCTACTTGTATTTTTCCTGCTCTTTGCAAAGGTATTTCACTATCTTCATATACTGATGTATATTGATAAACTCCTGTAACACTGCCTTTATTGTCTATACACTCATCTTTTATTAGTTCTAAGCCTTCTATTTCATAACCTAAAGCTGATTCTTTTAATCTCTTCTTGTTTCTTGTATTAGATTCTTCTGGTAAAACTTTTACAGTTAGATCAATATCTTCTGAAAAACGATTCATTGTATCTAAAATTTTATATACTGCTGTACCACCTTTAAAATAGGATTTTAAATAATCTTGTCTTTTGGATAATTCTTTAAGAATTAAACATACATAATAGTCTTTCTCTATTATATCCTTATCTATATCTTCTCTTTCTTTAATAATTTCTATAAAGTTTTCAAATTCAAATTTATTTAAATGTAGTAACATTATATCTCCTATCTTGCTAGTACAAATAATTTATCTAATACTTTTCTATTATTTGTTTCTCTAGCATATTTTATAATTTTTTCAAAATCTAATTTGCATTCTTGTATAATTCTATATAAAATTTCATCTGCATTTTGGGCTTCAATATGAATATTATCTTTATTATCTAAAATGTCTATAAACTGCAAATATCTATAATTTTCATTTGTTATTTCTATTTTTGGTTTTGTTATATAAGTTCTTAATCTTTCATCATATTGTTTATGATATTTACATTCATTTGTTACTATATCTGTTACATTTGGAACTAATGTTGTTAGCCCTAATTTATTAAATAATTTTGCACCTACTATATAACCTTTTATATTTCCATCTTTATCTTCCAAATATTTTAATTTTCTTAATTTATTTGTATTTAATGGAACTTCGCCGAACATACTAATAATTGGTTTATAATATACTCCTTTATATTCTGCTTTTATAATACCTTCATTTTTTAGTCTATTTAAAATAACATTTATATTTTTTAATACACTTTCTTGTTTGTTATCTTTTTCGCATTGTTGTATAACATATTTTTTTATATCTTCAATAAATATTGGCTCATCTTCTGGATATTGTTCAATATATTCTAAAACTAATTTACAAATATTCATGAGTTTTACCTCCTTTTGTTATTATTTTGTAATATCTGTTATATATTATATACTTTGTAATAACATTATATTCGTTTTTTTAGAATTTGTCAAATATTTTGCTATTTACTCACACTTTTTTCTATGATTTACTTCTTGCCATACATCCAAATCTAATTTTTTGTCAATTAACTTTATCATTTCTTTTTGATTCTTTAAAATTTCAAGCATTTTAAATTTTAGATCTTCCCTTTCATATTTATCAATTTGTTTAGCAAATATTGCAATATGTTTTATACTTTTATGCATTTCTTTTAATATCTGTGTATTATCTGAATATGCTTTTAAAATTTCATTTTTCCCTATTAAGTCAACATTAGTTACCTTTTCATAAATCGCAGAATCTCTTATATATTTAGATAATTGTTTATATCCATAATATTCTGCCTTTGCTTTTATTAAAATTTTTTCTTCTTCTGATACTCTTGACTTTATCATTTCTGTTCTATTATCTGGATTTAATTCCATAATCACTCACACCTTTATCTTTTTATTCATACTTAATTTCTACACTATAAAAATATCAATATTAGCAAAGCTATATTTGATATTTTACAGCAAAGATTTTTGCTCCGAATTTTGTGGCATTTTTTAATGCCCAATATTCGCCGGCTTGGTCCTGTGGACCACAAATTGCCGTTTAGGAGAAAATCTCCTAATACCTTTTTAGCCCGCTGGGAGAAAAAAATTGATTCAAAATTTTATATTTTTTCATAAAATTCACCTGTCCTTTCTTTATAAATTTGCATATAAACTGTTTAAAAATTCATCCGAATATTCTCTTTGATTTGTATAATTTGAATATGTATTTTTATTAGATTTAATATTATTTCTTATATTATTATCTTCCACTTTTTGATGGATAGCCTGTCCATTTTTTGATTGATAGTGGTATCCATTATTTAATGGATACGGTACATCATCTACATAAATTTTTCTTTGAATTATTTGATTATTTTCATTTCTAATTAGTTCAACAACTATAAAATTTTTATTCTTTAAATCAGAAATCCAACTTGAAATCGTTTTAGGATTTACATCTAATTTTTCTGCTAAATATTTATTAGATGCAAAACAATAACCTTCTTTACAAGCAAGGGATGTTATTATTGCATATAGTAGTTTTTCATTTGCTTTTAATTCTTTATTATATAAAACAGTTGCAGGAATTACAGAATAATATCCAACCTTTTCTTGATTTTCTTTCATATACTACTCCAATTCTAGCCGTAAAAATCCACTAAAAAAACAGAATATTTCAATTAAATTGAAATACTCTGTAATATAGATGATTACTGCATTTTATTAAATTAATTTCTTGGTTGGTATATTTTTAAATCCACAGGTGTGGATTTAAATTTACAATTTCCTGCTGGTTGGGAACAAGCAAAAGAAATAAAATATTCTCAGGGATTTACTCGGACCTGCACCTCGTGATTTTGTTGGGTATGGGCCATTGACTGAACCAGAGTCTCTAGCAATTTATAATTTTACATTAATGCATAATTTCAGTTTAGTTTTAGCTTACCATACTCAAGGAAAAGAAATTTATTGGCAGTTTCAAAATTATAATCCATCAAATAGTTTTGAAATAGGACAAAAATTAGCAGAATCTAGTGGATACTTACTCGCAGAAACGCCATATAATTCAAGCTTTGCTGGTTTTAAAGATTGGTTTATTCAAAAATACAATAAACCTGGATATACTATAGAATCTGGTATCGGAGAAAATCCATTACCAATTACTCAGTTTAATGAAATATATAATGATAATTTGGGCATTTTAGTTTTAAGTGCACTTTTATAACTTACTAAAAGCGTTAAAGTCTTACAAAAAGCTTTATAAAGCTTATTTGTAAGACTTCTATTTTTTTGAATTTATTATTTAGTAATCCATTTTACCAAATTTAAATTTGCTGGTTCTAGTAACATCTCATGTTTTGGCATAACTCTAAATGTATATCCATAATTTCCACCTGTTGTTAATTCAATTTTAGCTGTAAAATAATATTTTTTATCTTCCTCATCTGAATCTGATAAAGTCATTGGAATAATACTAACATTTTCTACAACTCCATTTTCTAATATTTTTCCATAGTATGCTTCTACTGTTATGTTTTCTACATCAATATTAGGAAGTTCTACCTCACATGCTACTTCAATATTATTTCCTGCATCTATTGTAATATTATCTAAATTGTTTACTTGTGTTATTTTTATGTCTTTCCAATTTTTATATAAATCTTTTTTCCAAGAGTTATATGCTGCTACATTATCAACATCTTCATAATATTTTTTAGTTAACTTGCAAAGTGGCATATATAAATTATTTGTATAATCAACCAACATTCTTGCTGTACTATATTTTCCACCTGTTGTTATAATAGAATTTTTCATTATTTCAACCCATTTTTTAGACATTCCATTTCTATCTTTATCATAATAAGTTGGTATTATTTTTTCTTCTAATGTTCTATACATACTTTGGCTATCTGCTTGATCTTGTGCCTCATAAGATTCATATTCAGCATTTGTTCCTATTGTCCATCCATTGTTTTGAGTATATCCTTCAGCCCACCATCCATCTAAAACACTGAAGTTTATAACTCCATTTACTGATGCTTTTTGACCACTTGTTCCTGATGCTTCCATTGGTCTTCTTGGATTGTTTAACCATACATCCACACCACTAATTAAGTATCTAGACATTGCTATATTATAGTTTTCAAGTAAGAAAATTTTTCCTTTAAATTGTGGCATCATAGATACTTGATGTATATATCTTATCAAATCTTGTCCTTCTTTATCAGCAGGATGTGCTTTTCCTGCAAAAATTAATTGGACTGGTTTTTCACTATTATTTAATATTTGTGTAATTCTTTCTAAATCTTTAAAAATTAAGGTTGCTCTTTTATATGTTGCAAATCTTCTTGCAAATCCAATAGTTAAAGCATCTGGATTTAATTTTGATACAATTTCATTAATCTCTTCATAGCTATATCCAGATCTTCTTAATCTTTCTGTTGTACTGATTTTTACTAATTTTAATAATTTTATTTTTCTTTCGTTGTGTACATTCCATAATTTTTCGTCTGGTATATTTTTTATTTTTTCCCATACTTGATCTTGATGCATATTGTCTTGCCAATATGGAATCAAATATTTATTATATAATTCTTTCATTTTAGGTGCAAGCCATGAACATGTGTGAATACCATTTGTAACATATCCTATTGGTGATTCATTTGCTGCTATTTCAGGCCATACTTCTCCAAATAATTCTCTTGAAACTGCTCCATGTAGTTTGCTTACTCCATTTTTCTTTCCTGCAATTTTTAACGCTAAAATTCCCATGTTAAATCCTTTTGCTAAGTCTTTTCCTGGCTTCATTCCTAACATTAAAAATTCTTCTCTTGATAATCCTAATCTTGGCCAAAAATCTTTAAAATACTTTTCAACTAATTGGATTGGGAATATATCATTTCCAGCTGGAACTGGTGTATGTGTTGTGAATACTGTTTTTGAGCTTGCTATATCTTTAGCAACTTCAAAAGAAACTTGTTTCTCTTTTATTATATTTTTTATAATTTCTAAATTTAAAAATGCTGAATGCCCTTCATTCATATGATATACAGTTGGCTCTAAATGAAGATAATTTTTTAATAAATTAACTCCAGCCATTCCAAGTACTATTTCTTGGCGAATTCTCATTTCTTGATCTCCACCATATAGTCTTAATGTAACATCTCTATCTTCTTCATTATTTTTATCAATATCAGAATCTAATAAATATAATTTTACTCTTCCTACATTTATTTGCCAAACTTTTAAATATAATCTTCTTTTTGGAAATTTAACATATATTGTTAAATCCTCTCCCTTATCATCTTTTACTGGATTAATTGGTAAATCATATAAATCAATGTTATTATATTCTGTTTCTTGGTCTCCGTTTCCATTAATTTTTTGATTAAAATATCCATTTTTATATAATAGTCCTACTGCAACAAGTGGAATTCCAAGGTCACTTGCTGATTTTAAATGATCACCAGATAATATTCCTAATCCTCCAGAGTAAATTGGAATTGTCTCGTCAATTCCATATTCTGCTGAAAAATAAGCAATTAAATCATTTTTTTCTTCTGGATATTTTTTAGAAAACCATGTGTTTTTACTGTTCATATATCCGTCAAAATTTAATACTACTTTATCATATTCTTTTAAAAATCCTATGTCTTTTGTTACCGCTTCTAATCTTTCTTGAGAAACATGTTTTAAAAATTTAACAGGATTTTTATTTGATTCTTCCCATAGGTCTCCATCTATTCTTTGAAATAATCTTAAAAATTCTGTATTCCAAGACCACCATAAATTGTTGGCTATTTCTGATAATTTTTCAATTCTTTTTGGTAATTGTGGATTTACCGTAATTCTATTAAATAAGTACATTTTTTGTTTTTCCTCCTTCGTATTTTAAAGCTTTTTTCTTAATGTAATTCGATATTTCTATTATCTATTAAATATTTTTATTTGTCAAATGTTTTTTATTAAAATATTCGTATTATATCATTATATGTAACATATAATGACCACACTATTAAAATCGAAAATCCTAATAATTGTATATTTATTTCTGTTTGCTCTTTTAATGGTTTTCTTCTTATTGCTTCAATTATTAAAATTAATATTTTTCCTCCATCTAATGCTGGAATTGGTAACAAGTTTGTTACTCCTAAAGAAATAGATATTAATGACATCATATATAAAAATTCTTTAATACCATTAGTTTTAGATACAACTTCTGATATTCCAACTGGTCCCATCATTTGGTCTATTCCAACATTTCCTGTAAATAACTGTTTTAAATTATCAACAATAGAAAAAACGAATTCTTTCGTTGACATTGCTGCATTTAAACATCTATTACCAATCGTGTCCTCTGCTCTTTTTAAATTAACACCTAAGTACCATCTTTCTCCTTGTTGTTCTGCTATTTGCTTTGGAACTATATTATATTCTAGTATAGTTCCTTCTCTATCAATTTTTAAATTGATAGATTCTGTATTTTCTTGTATTGCTTTATTTAAATCATATAAATTATCAATTTTTTTATTGTTTGCCTCAATAATTTTATCTCCAGACTGTAATCCTATTTGTTGGGCCGGATATCCTTCTGTAGTTGAAACAATTTCATTTGTTATATATGTTCCTGAATTGGCAATTAATAAAAAATAAACTATAATAGCAAATATTATATTTACAATTGCTCCTGCTGCAACTATAGCTATTCTTTTTGGAATACTTGCTTTAGAAAAAGAACCACTTTCTTCTGACCTTTCTTCTTCTCCTTCCATACTAACAAATCCACCTAATGGAATTAATCTTAATGCGTATTTGGTTTGTTTTCCTTGTTTTTTCCATATAGCTGGTCCAAAACCAATAGCAAATTCGTTTACTTTTACTTTACATAATTTTGCTACAGTAAAATGTCCTAACTCATGAATAAATATCAAAAATCCTAATAAAAATATTATTTTTATTGCTGATAAAATAAAAGATATCAATGTGTTCCTCCTTTTTATAACAACGTAAATAATGCATATGCAAATGGTGCTAAGAATATTAAACTATCTATTCTATCTAACATTCCTCCATGTCCTGGTATTAAATTACTATAATCTTTAATATCAACAAATCTTTTTATACTAGATGCCGCAAAATCTCCAATTTGCCCAACTAAACTTAATATAATTCCTATTCCTGTTATAAATAAATATGAATAATTCATTCCCCAATAAGTATTTGCAACATAAGTATAAATAAGCATTAATATAACAGCTCCTACTGTTCCACCAATACATCCTTCAATTGATTTCTTAGGACTTACTTTACTAAATTTATGCTTTCCAAAATGTTTTCCTATTAAATAAGCAAATATATCTGTTCCCCATGCTGCTAAAATTACATACCAAATTAAAATTTTTCCATTTGGCATTCCATCAATAAATGCTACAAACATAATAAAAAATACAACATAAAATATTCCAATAAATGTGTACGCTATATCCTTAAATGTTGTTCTCATTTCTGTAGCAACTACTTGGGCAAAAAGTACTATTAAAATAGTTGGAACTCCTAATGTTACTATCATATTTAAATATTCTTTTGGTACTACATGAATAAAAGCTATACTAAAACAACTTAAATAGCCTAACCATCTTACTGGTTTTGATACCTTTGCTATAGCATTAAAATATTCACTCATAGCAAGTAATGCTATAATTGATAATGCTATATCTACTACTATTTTGTCTCCAATTAGTAACACTAATAATACTAATGGAAATCCTAATAATCCTGAAGTCAATCTTTTTATATCCATCTCTTTTCCTTTCTTCTTATAAATATTTATTATTTTGTTTTAATTTGCTCCAAATTTTCTGGTTCTTTTTTGGTATTCTATAATTGCTTTATCTAAATCTTCTTCCTCAAAGTCTGGCCAATTTTTATCTAAAAATAAGAATTCAGAATAAACAAGTTGCCATGGTAAGAAATTACTTAAGCGCAACTCTCCACTAGTTCTAATCAATAAATCTGGATCTGGCTGTCCTTTAGTATATAAATTATCAGATACTAATTTTTCTGATATTTCTTCTATATCTATTTCTTGATTTTTTACTTTTGCAGATATTTGCTTTATTGCTTTTATTAATTCGTCTCTTCCTCCATAATTTAATGCAATATTAAAAGTTACTCCAGTATTATCTTTAGTTCTTTCCATACACCTTTTTATGCTTTTCTGCATTCCTTCAGACAAGGCTGTTATATCTCCTAATATTTTTACCCTAATATTTTCAGTATCTGCTCTTTTAGAATATTCATCTAAATAATTTTGCAATAGCATCATAAGTGCTTTTACTTCATCTTCAGCTCTTTTCCAATTTTCTGTTGAAAATGCATATACTGTAATATATTCTAATCCTATTTTATTAGCATATCTTACGATTTTTTCTAATGTTTTTGCTCCTTCTTTATGTCCAAAACTAACTGGCTTTCCTTTTGCTCTTGCCCATCTTCTATTACCATCCATAATAATAGCAATATGCTTTGGCATTGTTTCTTTATCAAACTTCATTTTCTGTTCTCCTTTAAGGATTTTTTATCATAGTTCTTAATTAATTTATTATATAATCAAATTAAGTATTATTTTAAATCCCCTATTTATTTCTATCTTTTATATATAAAGCTAATTCTCTTAAAAATTCAGCTCTATCTCCATATTCTTTTAATTCCTCTATTGCTTCTTTTGTTATTTCTTCTAGAATTTTTTTTGCCCCTTGAAGTCCATATTTTGAAACATATGTACATTTTTCTAATTCTTTGTCATTACCAACTGGTTTGCCTAAAATCTCTTCATTTCCTTCTTCAGATAAAATATCATCTTTTATTTGAAATGCTAATCCTATTTTTTCCGCATACTTAGTCAATTTTTCTAAATCCTTTTCATTAGCATTAGCTAAAATTGCTCCCATCCTAACACATAATTTTAAAAGTGCTCCTGTTTTGTTTTTATGAATATATTCCAAATACTCATCAGTTATTTGCTTTCCCTCATATTCTGTATCTATATATTCCCCTGCAATCATTCTATCTACCGCAGTGGAAAATTCATTAAAAACTTTTAATTTATTTTTTAATTCTTCACTTTCTGACTTTATTAAATCTTCACTAATTACAATATATGCTTGATTTAACAATCCATCTCCTGCAAGAATTGCAGTTGCCTCATTAAATTTCTTATGGTTAGTAGGCTTTCCATGCCTAAAATCGTCATTATCAATTCCTGGCAAATCATCATGAATCAACGAAAAATTATGTACCATCTCAATAGCAACTGCATATGGAATACATTTATTAATATTTTTTCCAAATATCTCATATGTTGCAATTACTAAAATAGGTCTTAATCTTTTTCCACCTGCCATAAGACTATATTCCATAGAATTATTTAATATTTTTTCTGGTACATCTTTTTTTCCTGAATATTTTTCCAATTCATTATTTACTTGTTCTTGATATTTTTTTAATTGTACTTTAAAATCCATAAACCGCTCCTTAGCTATTTATACTGACATAATTTCTTTTTCTTTTCCCTCTAGTATTTTATCTATCTCATCTATTTTTTTATCAGTCATTTTCTGAATTTCATTTTCTGCTTGTTTTAACTCATCTTCTGTTATTGTTCCTTCTTTTTGCTCTGCTTTTGCTATATCAATACCTTCTCTTCTAATAGATCTTATTGCTACTTTAGCCTCTTCAGCCATTTTTCTTATATCTTTTACTAATTCTTTTCTTCTCTCTTCATTTAATTCAGGAAAAGCTAGTCTTATTACTTTTCCATCATTATTTGGATTAATTCCAATATCAGATGCCAAAATTGCTTTTTCAATATCTTTTAAAACACTAGCATCCCAAGGTTGAATAACAATCAACCTAGCTTCAGGTACAGACACACCTGCAACCTGATTAATAGGTGTAGGAGTTCCATAATAATCTATTTTTACCTTATTCAAAATTGCTGGATTAGCTCTTCCAGCTCTAACCTCTGATAATTTTTCACTATAAACACTAATTGACTTTTCCATTTTATCATCTAAACTTTTATAATCCATTTTACCTCTCTCCTTTTTGAGACACTGGGGACACCCCTCGTCTGTCTCATTTTTCTTTTCAACATATTATGATTTTTGTTTGAGACACTTTTCACCTGTCCCCTGTGTTTCATTTTACTATTGTTCCAATTTTTTCACCTTTTACTGCTCTTACTATGTTTTCTGGATCTTCAATTCCAAATACTAATAATGGCATATGGTTATCTCTACACATTGCTGTTGCTGTTGAGTCCATTACTTTTAAGTCTTTTTCTAATACTTCCATATAAGATATTTCTTCGTATTTTTCTGCTGTTGGATCTAACTTAGGGTCTGCTGAATATACTGCATCTATTGACTTTCCTAATAATATTATATCTGCTTTTATTTCTGTTGCTCTAAGTACTGCTGCTGTATCTGTTGTAAAATATGGATGTCCTGTACCACATGCAAATATTACAACTCTTCCTTTTCCTAAGTGTTTTTCTGCTTTTCTTTGTATAAATGGTTCTGCTATTTCTCTCATTTCTATAGCTGTTTGTACTCTTGAATATATTCCTCTTGCTTCTAATGCGTCTTGAAGTGCTAATCCATTCATTGCTGTTGCTAGCATTCCCATATAGTCAGCTGTTGTTCTTTCCATTTGATGTCCATTTCTTCCTCTCCAGAAGTTTCCTCCTCCTACAACAATTGCTACTTGTACTCCCATTTCTACAATTTCTTTTATTTTATCACATATTTTTCCTACTGTTTCTACATCTACTCCTGTTTTTTGTTTTCCTGCTAGTACTTCTCCACTTAATTTTAATAGTACTCTTTTATATTTGAGTTCTGACAATTTTTCCACTCTCCTTAATTTATTTTTGATAGAATCATTCTACCATATATTTTGAAAAAATACAGTAGTTTTTTGAGATTTTGTGAAATTTATTTCCGTATTTGTTCGTGTGCAAAAATTTATAAAATAACTTTCTTAATATATAAAAAAGAGACACTTCAATTCGTGTCTCCATAAATTTTCTTATTTTAATTGATTCATTACTTCTTCAGCAAAGTTTTCTTCTTTTTTCTCAATTCCTTCACCTTTTTCAAATCTTGCAAATTCTACTACTTCTGCATCTTTTTCTTTTAATAATTGAGATACTTTCATATTTGGATCTTTAACAAAATCTTGATCTACTAAACAAATTTCACTAAAGAATTTTCCAATTCTTCCTTGTACTATTTTTTCAGCAATTGCTTCTGGTTTTCCTTCATTCATTGTTTGAGCTTTTAAAATTTCTTTTTCTTTTTCAACTCTTTCAGCTGGTACAGAAGCTTCATTTAAAAATTCTGGTCTAGCAGCTGCAATTTGCATACAAATATCTTTTGCAACTTCACTATTTCCTTTTTTCATGTTTACTAAAACTGCTATTTTTCCATCTCCATGAATATATTTTTCTACTAAGCCTTCAGATTCAAATCTTGCAAATCTTCTAATGTTCATATTTTCACCAATTGTAGCAATTTTGTCAACTAATACTTCTTTAACGGTTTTTCCTGGTACTTCAATTGATTCTTGAGCTAATAATTCTTCTACATCTTTTGGGTCTTTTTCTACTACTTGTTTTGCTATATTCATAACAAAAGTTTTAAATTCTTCATTTTTTCCAACGAAGTCTGTTTCTGAATTAACTTCTACAATAGCTCCTATTTTTCCATCTTCTGAAATAAAAGCTTCTACTAAACCTTCAGCTGCAACTCTTCCTGATTTTTTAGCAGCTTTTGCAATTCCTCTTTCACGTAATAATTCAATTGCTTTCTCCATGTCTCCATCTGTTTCTGTTAAAACTTTTTTGCAGTCCATCATTCCTGCACCTGTTTTTTCTCTTAAATCTTTTACTTGACTAGCTGTAACCATTTTTTATTTCCTCCTTTATTTATTAAAAACACTCTTATTTTATAACATTTTAAAATATTACAAATATCTATGTTTATTTTTTCTATATTAATCTGATACTATACCTTCAAAATTAATATAGTAAATAATAAAGAAGAATAGAGCAGAAAAGCTCCACTCTTCTTTTACTTTTAGAATTATTCTTCTACTTTTTCTTCTTCATTTGCTACTACTTCTTCAATTGTTGTAGCTTCTTCATCAGCTGGTTGTTCTTCCATTTCTGGTTCAAAGCTTTCACCTTGTTTTCCTTCAATAACTGCATTTGCCATTACGTCTGCAATTAATTTTACAGCTCTTATAGCATCGTCATTTCCTGGAATTGCATAATCTACTTCTTCTGGATTGCAGTTTGTATCTACTAATCCTACAACTGGAATTCCTAATTTTTTAGCTTCTAATATAGCAATTCTTTCTTTTTTAGGATCTACTAAAAAGATAACTCCTGGTAATTCGTTCATTTCTTTTATTCCACCAAGATTTCTTTCTAATTTTTCCATTTCTTTTTTCAATAGAATTACTTCTTTTTTAGGTAACACATCAAATGTACCATCTTGTTCCATTGCTTCTAAATCTTTTAATCTTTGAATTCTTTTTTGAATTGTACCAAAGTTTGTTAACATTCCACCTAACCATCTTTGATCAACATAGAACATTCCACATTTTAAAGCAGCTTCTTTCATACATTCTTGTGCTTGTTTCTTTGTTCCTACAAATAATACTGTTTTTCCTTCTTCTGCTTGTTCTTTAACGAAAGCATAAGCTTCATCTAATTTTTTTGATGTCTTTTGTAAATCGATGATATGAATTCCATTTCTAGCTTGAAATATATATTCAGCCATTTTTGGATCCCATCTTCTTGTTTGATGTCCAAAGTGAACACCAGCTTCTAGTAATTGTTTCATTGCAACTACTGCCATTTTAAATTCCTCCCTTTTTGTTTTTCTTCCATAAAGTTCTTCACCCTCTAGGACCTAAAACTTCTATTATTTCTTAGGCACTACCTTTTAGGCTCTCTTTATGTGATTAATACGTTTCTTATTGTACCATGTTTTATCAATGATTTCAAGTGTTTTATATAGATTTTTTAATAAATTTTGTGCAATAAAATGCTATAACATTTTTTATCTATATTTTTAAATTTCTATTTCATCATAAGTAGTCACTAATTTTGCTCCCTGTTTTATTAGCTCATTTGTTCCAGCAGAATTAACAGAATTAATATTTCCTGGTATAACATAAACATCTCTTCCCTGCTCTAATGCAAAATCAACAGTTATTAATGTGCCACTTTTTTTCTTAGCTTCAATTACAATAATGCCTTTACTCATTCCACTAATAATTCTATTTCGTGCCGGAAAATTCATTTTTTCTGGTCTAGTTCCAAGTGGATATTCAGATATAATGGCTCCACCTTTTTTTAATATTCTATACAACAACTCTTTATTTTCTACTGGATATACACTATCTAACCCATTTCCTACAACTGCTATAGTTTTTCCAACTGTGGATAACGTTCCTATATGTGCATAACTATCCACACCTTTTGCCAATCCACTAATAATATTAATATTTTTATTTGCTAAGTTATATGAAAAATACCTAGCTGTCTTTTTCCCATAATCTGATGCTTCTCTACATCCAATTATTGCAATAGATGGATTGTTTAGAATATCTTTGTTTCCTTTTATATATAAACTTATTGGCGGATCATATATCTCCTTTAATATTTGCGGATATTCTCTATCATTTATTGAAATAATATCTATTTTATTTTTCTCCATATATAGAACATGTTTTTCAATATTTTTTCTTATACTTTCGTTTAATATATTATCTGCTATTTTTTCTCCTATTCCTTTTACACTTATTAATTCTTTTTTATTTAATTTATAAATATTTTCAGGAGTTTTATAAATCTCCAATAGTTTTTGTTTTTTCCTACTTCCTAAATCCTTTATTAACGACAACCATACCCAATATTTATTTTTTTCCAATAATCATTCTCCTTTACAAATTTAAAAACTTATAATCCTTTTTAGATTAAAAGTTAATTTATATATATATTTAATAATTTGAATTACTAGACAGATTTGTCTAAAGATATAATTTAATTGATTCCAACTATTATTATAATAACATCTTTATTATAAATTGTAAATATATTCCATTAAAAAAGAACAAAAGCGGACATTAATAACCTTTTAAAGTCCGCGTCTTTGTTCGTGCACAAAATATGTAAAAACTTGATTATTTATATTGTTGCTTTGTAGCTTTTATAACATTATTCATAAGCATTGCTATTGTCATTGGCCCAACTCCACCTGGCACGGGAGTTATATAACTTGCTTTTTTCTCAACATTTTCAAAATCAACATCTCCATATAATTTTCCATCTTCTCCTCTATTTATTCCTACATCAATAACAACAGCACCATCTTTTACCATATTTTCTTTTACAAACTTTGCTTGTCCTATCGCTGCAATTATAATATCTGCTCTTCTAGTATGTTCTTCTAAATTTTTAGTTTTTGAATGACATACTGTAACAGTAGCATTTTTTTGTAAACAACATTGTATTAACGGTTTTCCTACAATGTTGCTTCTTCCTAAAATAACAACATCTTTTCCTGTCAAATCAATATTATATTCTTCAAACATTTTCATAACACCATATGGAGTACATGATATAAATGTATCTTCTCCTATGCAAAGCTTTCCCACACTTGAAGGTGTGAATCCATCTACATCTTTTGAATATGTAATACTTTTAAAAGCTTCATTAATATCTAAATGTCTTGGTATTGGACTTTGTAATAAAATGCCATTAATTTCTTTATTTCTATTTAAATCATTTATCAAATCCATTAATTCTTGTTGAGTCGTATTTTCTTTCAACAAAAACTCTTGATACTCTATTCCAACCTCTTCACAAGCTTTGCTCTTATTTCTTACATAAACTTTTGAAGCAGGGTTATCTCCAACCATGATTACAGCGAGTTTCGGAACTATACCTTTTTCTTTTAATTCATTACATTCTACTTTCAAATTTTCTCTTATTTTTTTTGCTAAAGCTTTACCATCTATTACCTGTGCCATTATATATTTCTCCTTTTATTTTAATTTTCTCCTATTCCACTAACTTTATATTCAATATCTTCCATATGAGGAAACATCTCTCTTACTCTTTTTAAAGTTAGCATTAGCATTCTAGGTTGTGGATTTTTTTTATGCTCTGATAATAACTTTTGTGTATAACAATTCTCAGCTGTTTTAAACAATAAATATCTATTTCCCACATAAGTATAATAAATTTGATATCCATTTTTCAAATCAAGCCACATTTGTTCAAATGTATAATTTTCCATCTTTTCCTCCTATTGAGACATTGAGGGACAGGTCTAAAATGTCTCATATTTTTGTCGAGTTTTGTTGTTACATGTAACATTATGTAATTTATATGAGACATTTTAGACCTGTCCCCTTAATGTCTCAAATTCTTCTTCTGTTAAAACTGTAACACCTAAATCTCTAGCTTTTTTTAATTTGCTTCCAGCATCTTCTCCAGCTACTACATAATCTGTTTTTTTAGATACTGAATTAGAAGTTTTTCCTCCCATTTTTTCAATTATATCGCTTATTTCTCCTCTTGTGTATTTTTCAAGGCTTCCTGTTAATACAAATGTTTTTCCTTCAAATCTATTGTCTGATATTTCTTCTTCTAAATTTATTGTATTAACTCCCTCTTGTTTTAATTTTGTTATTAAATCTATTGTTTGCTCTTGTATAAAAAATTCTCTTATACTATTTGCGACTATTGGTCCTATATCATTTATCATTGCTAATTCTTCTGAGTTTGCTTCCATCAAATTATCTATATTTTTATATTTTCTAGCTAAAATTTTAGAAGCTTTTACTCCCACATGTCTAATTCCTAATGCTGTTATTAACCTATACAAATCATTTTCTTTGCTTGTATTTATACTGTCTATTAAATTTTGCGCAAATTTTTTCCCATTTTTCTTTAAAGATGCTATATCCTCAAATTTTAATGTGTATATATCTGCAATATTATGAATCAAATTTCTTTCTAATAATTGACTAATAATATTTTCTCCTAAACCATCTATATTCATTGCTTCTCTTGATACAAAATGTACTAAGTTTCTAAATAATTTTGCAGGACATTCTATTCCAGTACATCTAATAGCTGCTTCTCCCTCTTCTCTTACTGCTTCTGCTCCACATACTGGACATTTTTTAGGCATTTCAAATTCAATTTCTTCTCCTGTCCTTTTATCTTTTTTTACTTCTACTATTTCAGGTATTACATCTCCTGCTTTTTGTATAATAACTGTATCTCCTATTTTTAACTCTTTTTGCTTAATAAAATCTTCATTATGAAGAGTTGTTTTTGAAATTGTTGAGCCAGCGACTTTTACTGGTTCTAATATTGCCATTGGTGTAATAACTCCTGTTCTTCCTACTTGACATATTATATCTTTTAATTTTGTTTCTTTTCTTTCTGGTGGATATTTATAAGCAACTGCCCATCTTGGTGTTTTTGCTGTAGTTCCTAATATTTCTCTAAATTTCAAATTATCTACTTTTACTACTGCCCCATCAATTCCAAATGTTAGCTTTTCTCTATCTTCTCCTATTTTTTCTATAGCTTTTTCTATTTCTTTCATGTTCTCGCAAGGAATTCTTACAGGATTCACATTAAATCCTAATTTTTCTAAATATTCTAATTCCTCAAAATGAGAATTAAAACTCTTTCCTTCTATTTTTTGAACATTAAATATATATATATCTAATGGTCTTTTAGCTGTTATTTTACTATCTAGTTGTCTAAGTGAACCTGCTGCTGCATTTCTAGCATTAGCAAATAACTCTTGTTCATTTTCTTCTCTTTCTTGATTCATCTTTTCAAAATCTTGCTTACTAATAAATACTTCTCCACGAACAGTTATATCTATATTTTCATTTAATTGCATAGGAATTGTTTTTACCGTTTTTAAATTTTCTGTAACATCTTCACCAACTAGTCCATTTCCTCTTGTAGCTCCTTTTACAAATTTTCCATTTTTATATTCTAAAGCAGCTGATAATCCATCTATTTTGGTTTCTACTACATATTTATTATTTTCTATATCATTTTCTATTGCTTTTTCTTCTATTTTTTGTACATATTCTTTTACTTCATCTATTGAAAATACATCTTGCAAACTTTGAAGAGGAACTTCATGTGTTACTTTTTCGAATCCTTCTTTTACATGTCCACCAACTTTTTGTGTTAAAGATTCTTTTGAATTAAATTCCGGAAATTTTTTTTCTAAATTTCTTAATTCTACCATTAACATATCATATTCAAAATCTGATATTTCTGGTTCATCATCATCATAGTATCTTTTGGCATGGTATTCTACTTGTTTTCTTAATTCTTCTATTCTATTTTTTGCCTCTTTTTTATTCATTTTCGCACCTCTAAAACTAGCATTTATTTATTGCTATTCAATTATTGTCATAGTTTTTATAACAATTTTAATAACAATATTTTATTCTTTCCTATTATATACAAATTCAAAAAAAAAATAAAGAAATTTTCTAAAATTCCTTTATTTTATAAATATATCCATTTTTATTCTGCCTTAGCAAATATAATTAATCTAGCTTTACTATCATCTGTACAAGTTGATAATGTTATTTCTGCCTTTCCTCCTGTATCTCTTTGATAGAAAGATGTATCTTCTGGTGTTGTTTCAAATTTATTATAAATTGTATAAGTTAATTTTTTTCCATCATTATCTGTTACGTATATTTTATCTCCTACACTTAATTTTTTATTATTTGAAAAGAATAAACCATTCCTATAGTTGTGTCCAATAATAACACTATTTCCAGCTTGATTTAGTCCAGAACCATATAAAAATGCAACTGCTGTTTCTATAGATTTTTTAGTTACTTTTTCTAAGACTGGATATTTAAAATTTGTTTTTGGTATTTCCATTGTTCCTAAAACACCAAATCCTTTATATGTCTTTTTAGTCTTTTTAGTTGAATTGCTATTACTATCCTTTATTTGGTCTAAAGGATTTGTATCGTTATTATCAGCTACAGTAGTATTTTCATTTGCTTCACCATCTGTTACTTCTCCTTGAAAATTATCAACAAAATCTGTTGAATCTTTTGTTACCATATAATTTTGATAATAATCATATGCTAAAAAACCTAATAAACCGATAATTGCTATAATAACTATTACTAATATTACAGTTAAAACTTTACTATATTTACTCTCAAACATATATTTTACCTCCGTACAATTCTTCTTTTTATATTATAACATATCTTAATAAAAAATGAAATAGTAAAAATGTTTTAGACAATCTTTTCTCCTAATTGTTTTCCTGCAAGTAAATGAAAATGTAAATGCATTACTTCTTGACCTCCATCTTTTCCACAATTCACTATTACTCTATACCCTTTTTCTTTTACACCTTGCTCTTCTGCTATTTTATTTATAACACCATAAATCCTTCCAACAATTGCTTCATCTTCTTTCTCCAAATGTGCCAAAGAAGTAATATGTTTTTTAGGAATGACCAAAATATGAATAGGCGCTGCTGGATTTATATCCTTAAATGCTAAAATTTCGTCATCCTCATATACTTTATTAGAAGGTATTTCTCCTTTTATAATTTTACAAAATAAACAATCTGCCATTTTAATCCTCCTTTAAAATATTGAAACAGAGAAAACTTTTCTTAAATCAAACTTTTCCTCTGCTTCCTAAATTTATTCTTTTATCAAAACCGCTTTAATTCTTCTTACTCCTGATGAGCTTGATTCTTCTTTCTTAATTTTAAATTTTCCTAATTCTTTTGTGTTATTTACATGAGGGCCACCACACAATTCTTTTGATACATCTCCTATAGTATATACTGTTACTATATCTGGATATTTTTCAATAAACATACATTCTGCACCTGATTTTATAGCATCTTCTTTTTTCATTTCTTCTTTTGTTACAGGTAAGCCTTCTTGAATCCATTTGTTTACTAAATCTTCTGTCTTTCTTTTTTCTTCATCTGTCATTTTATGGTCACAATTAAAATCAAATCTCATTCTATCTACTGTTATATTTGATCCTCTTTGATGTGCATTTTCTCCTATAACCTGTTTTAATGCTGCATTTAAAAGATGTGTTGCTGTATGATAAGCTATTGTTATTTCATTTTGTTCTGCTAGTCCTCCTTTAAATTTTTGTTCAGATCCTGCTCTTGATTTTTCTTGATGTGCTTTAAATAGCTCTTCAAATTGTTTCATATCTATTTCATATCCACTTTCTTTTGCCAATTCTTTTGTTACTTCTGGTGGGAAACCATATGTATCATATAGTTTAAACACAACTTTACCTGATAATTTTTTTGTGTCTTTTAGTTTATTTATTTCTTTTTGAAATTCTCTTTCTCCATTTACTAATGTTTTTACAAACTTTTCTTTTTCCTCTAATATAACACTTTTTATTATTTCTTTATTTTTAGCTAAATCTGGATACATTTCCTTTAAATTATCAACATTTATATCAATTAATGTTGATAATTCATCTAAGTTTATTTGCAATTTATTCATATGTCTTATCATTCTTCTTATTAATCTTCTTAATACATATCCTCTATCTAAATTGCTTGGCCTTCCTCCATCTGAAACAATCATCATGCTTGAACGTAAATGTTCTGCTACAATTCTTCTGCTTTCAATACTATCTATCTTTTGAAGTTCCTCCAATTTTTTCATAATTGGAGCAAATAATTCTGTATCAAAAGGTGTTTCCTTTCCTTGTAATAACATAGTCATTCTTTCTAGACCTAATCCTGTATCTACGTTTTTTTGCTTTAATTTTGAATATCCATTTTTATCTTTGAAATATTCCATAAATACGTTATTCCAAATTTCTACATATTTACCACAATCACATGATGGTTGACAATCATCTGAACAAGCTGGCTTTCCTGTGTCATAAAACATTTCTGTATCTGGTCCACATGGTCCTTCTTCTCCTGCAATCCACCAGTTATCGTCTTTTCCATAATAATATATATGATTTTCTAAAATTCCAGCCTTTTTCCATGCATTTGATGCAATTTCGTCTCTTGGACAATCTTTATCTCCTGCAAAACAAGTTACTGATAATTTTTCTACTGGAATTCCTAATTCCTTTGTTAAAAATTCAAAGCTCATTGCTATTGATTCTTCTTTAAAATAGTCTCCTAATGACCAATTTCCAAGCATTTCAAAATATGTTAAGTGTCTATTGTCTCCGACTTCATCTATATCGTTTGTTCTAACGCATTTTTGATAATCTGTAAGTCTTGTTCCTTCTGGATGTTTTTCTCCTAATAAATATGGTACTAATGGTTGCATACCTGCTGTTGTAAATAATACTGATGGATCGTTTTCTGGTATTAATGGTGCAGATGGAATTACTGCATGTCCATGTCTTTTAAAAAATTCTAAGTATTTATTTCTAATTTCTATTGCTTTCATGTAAAAAATCTCCTTTTTATTATTTCTCTTTTATATTATGGCTCTATTCTACTACATTACACATAAAAAAGCAAGATTTCTCGTAAGCGATTATAAAAACACATATTAAAACCTCAAGAAATATCCTATATAATCTGGATAAAACTTGAGGTAACTTTTTAAGATAAAAAAATTTTTGGTTTTCACAGAGCTCAGCTCTACAAATATAAAAGTGGGCGAAACGAAAAGATGCTTTCAGCACGGGAAGTATTGCTGTAGCCGCGATAACTCGTGTAATAGTTGCTGTAGCTGTAATTACCTCCTCGACTAACGCAAGGAGCGTAGGAATCGCTATGAGTTTCTGTTGTCCATTCAAAACAATTTCCTGCCATATCAAATATATTACATTGCTTATCT
>FR888052.1 GCA_000431335.1 Clostridium sp. CAG:343
AATAAAATTCAAGTGTTATAGTGGGAGCCAAAGCTTGGGCGCCATAATCATTTCTTACTGAACTGTAACCGTACCAATAGAAAAATATACCAAACTCTTGTTTTTGTATTTGAAATATAGTATAATGTTCTGGGGGTAAATTTATGAATGATAAAATAATAATAAAAGGTGCAAAAGAACACAACCTAAAAAATATAAATTTAGAGATTCCAAGAGATAAAATGGTAGTAATAACAGGACTTTCTGGGTCTGGAAAATCATCACTAGCATTTGATACATTATATGCAGAAGGACAAAGAAGATATGTAGAAAGTCTATCTTCATATGCAAGGCAATTTCTAGGATTAATGGAAAAACCAGATGTAGAGAGAATTGATGGACTTTCACCAGCAATTTCAATAGATCAAAAGACAACTTCAAAAAATCCACGTTCAACAGTAGGTACAGTAACCGAAATATATGATTATATTCGTTTATTATATGCTCGTATAGGAGTACCATATTGCCCAAATTGTCATAAAAAAATTGAAAAACAAACCATTGATCAAATCGTTGACAATATTATGAGTTTAGAAGAAGGAACAAAAATACAGGTTTTGGCACCAGTAGTAAGAGGGCGTAAAGGTGAATATACAAAACAATTAGAAGGATATCAAAAAGAAGGATTTGTAAGAGTTAGAATAGATGGAGAAAATTATGAACTTTCAGATGATATAGAAATAGATAGAAAAAAGAAGCATGAAATTGAATTAGTAGTTGATAGATTAGTAATAAGAGATGATATCACAAGTAGATTAACTGAATCAGTAGAAGTAGCACTAAAACATGCGGATAATCTTGTACTTATTGATATAGTTGGAAAAAATCCTATTTTATATAGTTGTAATTATGCTTGCCCAGACTGTGGATTTAGTTTTCCGGAATTAACTCCAAGAATGTTTTCATTTAATAATCCATTTGGTGCTTGTCCAGAATGTACAGGAATAGGATATTTAATGAAAATGGATGAAGATTTAATAGTTCCTGATAAAAATAAGACTTTATATGATGGAATTAAAGCTTTTGGCTCTAGCACAATGAAAAAAGGCGATACTATGGCTAAAATGTATTTTGAAAGCATAGGAAAACACTATGGAATAAATATAAAAAATAAAAAAATCAAAGATTTGCCTAGATGGTTTATGGAAAAGATACTTTATGGAACCGGAGATGAAGAAATTGAATTTGAGTATACTTCATATGCTGGAACAAGAAATTTTACAGCACCATTTGAAGGAGTGTTGCCAACATTAGATAGACGTCATAATGAAACAAAGTCACAAGGAATGAGAGATTTTTATGAAATGTATATGACAAATTCTCATTGCCCTGCTTGTAATGGAGCAAGATTAAAATCAGAGATATTATCTATAAAAGTTGGAGATAAAAATATTAATGAATTAACAGAAATGTCAATCAGAAAAATAAAAGAATATTTAAATGGATTAAAATTAAATAAAACTCAAGCTATGATTGCAGAATTAATATTAAAAGAAATTGATCAAAGATTACAATTTTTAATAGATGTTGGATTAGAATATTTAACATTATCAAGAAATGCAGGAAGTTTATCTGGAGGAGAATCTCAAAGAATTCGTTTAGCAACACAAATTGGTTCAGGGCTAACAGGAGTATTATATATTTTAGATGAACCAAGTATAGGGTTACATCAAAGAGATAACGAAAAATTACTTGCAACATTAAAAAAATTGAGAGATTTAGGAAATACATTACTTGTTGTAGAACATGATGAAGATACTATGTATGCAGCAGACCAAATTATAGATATTGGACCAGGTGCAGGAGTGCATGGTGGACAGGTTATGGCACAACGGAACAGCAGAAGAGATAAAACAAATAAAAGATTCTATTACAGGGCAGTACTTAAGTGGAAGAAAAAAGATAGAAGTGCCTAAAAAAAGAAGAAAACATCTAAAAACAAAAGTGATAGAAGTACAAGGAGCAACAGAAAACAATTTAAAAAATATAAGCGTAAAATTTCCATTAGGAGTATTTAATTGTGTAACAGGAGTATCAGGTTCACGGAAAGTCAACATTAGTAAATGAAGTACTATATAAAACAATAGCAAAAGAATTAAATGGAGCAAATGAGAAACCAGGTAAATGTAAAGCAGTAAAAGGATTACAGAATATTGACAAAATTATTAATATTGACCAATCTCCAATTGGAAGAACACCACGTTCAAATCCAGCAACATATACAGGAGTATTTGATTTAATTCGTGACATTTTTGCATCAACAGAAGAAGCAAAAATTAGAGGATATCAAAAAGGAAGATTTAGTTTTAATGTCGCAGGAGGAAGATGTGAAAGCTGTAATGGGGATGGTGAGCATAAAATAGAAATGCATTTTTTACCAGACATATATGTACCATGCGAAGTATGTAAGGGAAAAAGATATAATAGAGAAACATTGGAAGTAAAATATAAAGGAAAAAACATAGCAGATGTATTAAATATGACAGTTGAAGAATCATTAGAATTTTTTGATAAAATACCAAAAATAAAACAAAAAATGCAAACTTTGTATGATGTAGGATTAGGATATATAAAACTTCGGACAACCATCTACTACATTATCAGGAGGGGAAGCACAAAGAGTAAAACTTGCAACAGAGTTATCAAAAAGAGCAACTGGAAAAACATTGTATATATTAGATGAGCCAACAACAGGACTTCATATAGCAGATGTTCATAAATTGATAGATGTTTTACAAAGATTAGTTGATACAGGAAATACAATAATAGTTATTGAACATAATTTAGATTTGATAAAAACTTGTGATCATATTATAGATTTAGGACCAGAAGGTGGAGATAATGGAGGAGAAGTGGTTGCTATAGGTACACCTGAACAAATTTGTAAAAACGAGAGAAGTTATACAGGAAAATTTTTAAAAAAATATATTAATGATGAAACTTAGAATATAATATTAAGGTAAATGGAGATTATAATACATTATTTGGAATTTCTCCAAGTAGAGTCTATGAAAAATTAAAAGAACTAGGCTATAAAATATCAGATTTTGAATTAGAAGAATTATGAAATAATTATAAAGAAGATATAATTAATATCTTCTTTTTTTGCCTTTTTTAATTTTATATATCCATTTTAAATAAAACTAAAAAATTCATATAATATTAACTACGAATCAGGCTAATTGAATAAAAATAATAAACAATGCAAATAATTACAAATAGGAGTTGATTAATAATATGTATAATTTTAGAACTGATTTAGCATCTGAAAGAAGAGATATTTATAAAAAAGCAAACAAATTAGAAAACGAAATTGATGGAATTGAAAGTACAAAAGAAGAAAAAGATGAAAATATAAAAATAGAAAGAGTAAAAATAGTAAATGAAAGCGGAGAAAAAGCAATTGGAAAGCCAATTGGAAACTATATTACAATAGACATAAAAAAATTAAAAATAGCACGGAGAAGATGAAATACAGAAAGCATCAGAAACATTAACAGAAGAATTAAGAAAAATCATAGACTTACATGTTGATAAACAAGGAGAAATTCTGGTAGTTGGCTTAGGAAATATATATGTTACACCAGATGCATTAGGTCCAAAAGTAATTAATGAAATTGACGTAACAAGACATTTAATTAATTATTTACCACAATATGTAGAAGAAGGAACAAGAATGGTAAGTGCAATAGCACCAGGAGTATTAGGAACTACAGGGATTGAAACAGTAGAAATCTTAAAAGGAATCGTAGAAAATATAAAGCCAAAACTATTAATAGTTATAGATGCACTTGCTTCAAGAAGCATTGAAAGAATTAGCAGTACAGTACAATTATCAGATACAGGAATTGTACCAGGTGCAGGAGTGGGAAACACACGAAGTGAAATAAGTAAAAACACATTAGGAATACCAGTAATAGCAATTGGAATTCCAACTGTTGTAGAAACAGCAGTATTAGTAAATGATTGCCTAGACGTATTTATTCAAAAATTACAAGACGAAGCAAAATCAAATGACTATTTAAACAAATTAAAAGAAGAAGATAACTATGAAGAAATTAAAGAAGCATTACTTCCAAAAGAGTATAATTTAATTGTAACCCCAAAAGAAATAGATGACTTAATAGAAAATATGAAAGACGTAGTAGCAAGAGGAATAAATTTTGCTATAAATTAAAATGAGACATGGGGGACAGGTCAAGAGTGTATCAAATGTAAAGATAAAAAAAGTAAAAAAATATTGCAAAATAAGAAAAGATAATATATAATCAAGATGTAATAATAAAAATGTAGAAGGAGAGGATTCTAATGAGCGAAAAAGAAAATAAAGAAAATCAAGTAAAAGAAACAGCAGGAACAAAAAAAGAAGAAAAAGTAATAAAGGAAGTTAAAAAAGAAACAATAAAAGAACCAGAAGCTGTAGAAGTAAAAAAAGAAAATAAAACAGGAGTTAAACAAGTAGAAAAAAAAGAAGATAAAAAAACAGAAAATGATAATAATAAACAAGATAAAAAGAAATTTGAAGTAAAAACAACAAAACAACAGAACAATAAAACAGGAGATACAAAAAAAGCCTCTTGGATTGCACCAACAATAACAATTCTATTAGTATTAGTGGTAGTAGCACTATTAACAGTTATGATAGTTACATCAAGCGACCCTAAAAAAACAGTAGATGGATTTTTAACAAATTTAAAATCTGGAGATTTTACAAAAGCACAAGAATTTGTTAGTGAAAATAAAGATATATTAAGTGATGAGAAATTTGATCAAGAAACAGAAGCATTATTATTTGATAAGATGTCTTGGAAAATTACAAAAATAACAAAAGAAGATGACAAAGCGAATGTTGAAATAGAAATTACAAACAAGAATTTTGACACAATTATATCAAATTGCATGAAAAAATTATTAGGAGATTTTAAATCTGTTTTAAGTGGTAGTTCAGTAGAGAAAAATATGGAAAAATATCTAACAGAGGAATTAAAAAATGAACAACCAGAAATGAAAACTGTTACTAAAACAATAGAATTAGTAAAAGAAGATAAAAAATGGAAAGTGGTTTCAAATGATGAATTAATAGATTCATTATTACCAGGATTTCAAGAAGCAATCAATGAATTAGGTTAATAGAACAAGAGCAAATATTAATAATATTTAATATAAAAAGTCCAAATACTATATTAGTAAATAGTATTCGGACTTTTGCTTTTTATAGAGTTTTTATATAATTTACAAATATTACAATCTGTACAAATATGAATTCTATTTTCAAAAACGGTTTGTAAAGTATTAATAAATTCGTCAATATTATTATCAATTAGATGAATATATATTTTCTTTGGAAGAAGTGAAAGTAAAGAATTTAAAGTATAATCATTAGAAGAAAATGTTATATCACTTAAATATTTTGCTTTAAATTTTTCATTTGAAATAGAAATAATTTCTTTATTTTCGTCTAACAATATAGATTCGCTGTTAGAATAAATTATATGAACAATTTTACAGTTACTTTCTTGAGAGTTGATATATAATTTTAATAAAGATACAAATTCTAAATATTCTTTTTCAATGATAAAATTATTTACAGCTTCATTTACAATATCATCTAAAATTTCTAAATAAGATTTTATTCTAAAATTAATAAAACCGTTTAATACTAAAGATTTGTTATAATATAAAAAGTCATAGAAACTATTAGAAAGTGACTTGAATTTTTTATCAAATATGATTGAAAAATCATTAGCCATTATATCAAAGCATAAATTTAATATTTGTTCTCTTTCTACATTATCAAAATAAAAGTAATTTTGGAGAATTATTTTTTTAAGAAAAGTTTCTTCTAATTCATCTAATATCAAAAGTGATAAAATAGAACAGATTTTATTTAAAAATAAATTATTATCGAGACCTTTATAATGAATTATAATATTATTATAATGTTTAAATTTACGACAAGAGAAGTAAACTAGTTCTAGTTCTAAATCATTCAATTCATTTAGCAGATATTGGATTAAATCAGAATTGTTTGTTTTAATACATATTGATTTCATTTAAAAATCTCCTTTCCAATAAAAATAGTATCTACTAAATGTTAAAAACTTATACACTATACTATGCTAATTTTATTAATTAGAAAATTGTCCTAAAAATGAAATATTGCGAAATTTTAATAATTCACATAATAAAAAAGATATAATAATATTTTTTAATATTATTATATCTTTTTTGAAATTAAGAATATATTTTATAATCAATATCAGGAAATATACAATCTTTTTTCATAATATCTTTTAAAAATAATTCATCTATTGAATCTTCTTTTATTTGATAATACAATTTTGTGAATCTTCCGATATGATCTTTAATTCTTTTTTTAGCATAATCAACCATAGTTCCATTAGTAATAATAAATAGCCAATCACTACTTTGAGCAAGTAACAGTTCTCTAGCACATTGATTTAGAGCTTTTTTCTTTAAGCCTTTTGCATTTGGAAAAAGATTAGCTAGTTCACACATTCTATCACCAGCAACATGTAAATGTCTGTGTACATAATCATTAGAAGGATTTAACCAAACTTCACTATATCCATTAGCTCCCCAGCTAGAACGACAAGGAGATGCAACTTGCATATTTGGATATTTATCAATATATTCTGAAGGAGTAATTAGCTTAAAATTACAATCATCATAATAAATTTTTTTAAATAAAATATATAACCAATAAGGACCTTCATACCACCAATGCCCATAAAGTTCAGCATCATAAGGACAAAGTATAATAGGAGGTGTATCCATATATTGAGATAAATTATTAATTTGGTTTGTTCTAGAATCCAAGAAATGACCAGCTTGTCTTTCAGCTGAATCTTTTGCCCATTGAATATTATAATAATCTTTGAAATCAGTCTTTCCAGTAATTCTATAATATTTAATTCCGGTATGAACTCTTACTCCATTATGAGCAATATAAGGTTTTATATAATCATAGTCAGCTTCATATCCAATATCACGATAAAACTCTCTATAATTAAAATCTCCAGGATAACCATCTATAGAACTCCAAACTTGTTGAGATGATTCAATATCTCTACCAAAAGCTATAACACCTTTAGGAGAAACAATAGGAGCAAAAGTACCATAAATAGGAGTAGGGTCAGCATATAAAATTCCATGTGATTCAGTAATAATATAATCAATACCAAATTCTTTTAAATATTTATCTGCTTCTGGGACATATCCACACTCAGGTAACCAAATGCCACGAGGTTTTTTACCAAAATATCTTTCATAAGTTTGAACTCCAACTGCTATTTGAGCTTTAACAGTCTTTTCATTAACATATAAAATTGGAAAATATCCATGAGTTGCTCCACAAGTAATAATTTCTAAAACTCCAACATCTTGAAAATGTTTAAAAGCATCGATTAGATTACAATTATAAACATCTTTAAATAAATGTAGGTCATTTGAATAACGGTCAAAATAATAATGAGAAAGTTTATTTAGTCTTTCATCTCCAGCAGTTCTTTTAATTTCTTTCTCAGACAATTCGATTAATCTTTTTAAATATTTAATATATTTTCTTTGTAATAATTTATTATCTAACATAGAAAGTAGAGGAGGAGTCATAGACATTGTAATTCTAAAATCGACCCCTTCATCTACTAATTTTTGAAAATTAGTAAGTAATGGTATATACGTTTCCGAAATAGCTTCATATAGCCAAGATTCCTCTAAATAATCATCGCTCTCAGGATGATGAATAAAAGGAAGATGAGCATGAAGAACAAAACTTACATATCCTTTTTTCTCTTGCATCATAAAACTCCTTTGTTTGAGACAATAGGGACAGGTCTAAATTGTCTCATAATATTGTTATAATTTATTGAATTTACATTATGAAGAAGGATTAGATGAATCATAAATTCCCTCTACATTTTCAGATTTATATAATCCTTTATATAAATCGTATATATCGTAAATTTTTCCCATATTTGTAATAAAAGATAGATTGTTAATACTTTTTTCTGTTTGAGAACCTGTTTTAACATTTTTAAAATATACCATTTTTTGATGTTTATCAAATAATATATGATCGTTAGGGGATTCAATTTCATTTGATGTTGAAACATAGATATAATCAGAATCTAATTTCTCAGTTTTTCTAATAGGCTTTCTACCTAGTTCTACTCGATAGTCACATTTACTATCTGCAACATGTAGGTACCAGCTATTTGCAAAATCATTTATTTTTACTTCAAACTGATAATTTAATGTATCATTATAAATAATTAAAACTGGCTCAGTTTTCTCAAAAAAATCATTCCCGTACTTTTCTTTAAATTTCTCTATGTCATTATCTGATATATCCCAATAAATAAATAGAGTGGTAGGGGTTTGAGCCAAAACTTTTACAACAGTTTGATTATATCGATAAGGCAAATCATAATATTCTACTGTTTCCATCATTCGTTTAGAAGTATTTGTAGTAGTGCTTTTTTTTGTAGCAACTTTTTTTACACTTTTTGATGAAGATTTCTTTTTTGTAGTTGTGTTTTTTGATTTCGATTTTGATTTTGTTGCTGGTCTTTTTTTAGTGTTAGATGTTTTTTTTGTATTGGTAGTAGAAGTTTTTACATTATTTTCTTTATTTTTTAAATCTTTTTGTTCTTTTGTTTTTCTTGGCATTTGTATCCTCCTATGTAATCTCTTTTTTATCTTTTATATATTATACTAAATACAAAATAAATTCAAGTAGATTATAAAAGTTTTTTAAAAAATTAAGTATAACCATAAAACGAAAAGAGAATATGTTGAAAAATGTCGATGAAAAAAATAAAAAAAGTAATTAAAAGTATTGAAATTATCTTTTTGATATGTTAATATAATTTTACGTATTAATACTACTAATTAATATTTTTTAGTTCATATTTTATTTCAAATATTTTTAAATAGCAACTTAGAAAAAGACATAAATTGTATTAATTCATATAGTTTTTATTGCGTAAAAAATAAGAGACAGGAGGTGAACAAAATGGAAGAAAAAATTTTAACAATTCTTTTAGACATGCAAGTAGATATAAAAGATCTAAAGAAGAGAGTTATTAATATTGAAGAAAACGAGATACCAAGTATAAGAGCATCAATAAAAAACATTGAAAAAAAGGAAATACCAGGTATAAAGAAATCAATTAAAAATATAGCATCTTCGGTCTATAATATAGAAAATAATGAATTACCAGCAATTAGACAACAAAGACTAATAGATAGCAACAATATAGCAAAAATTTTAAACAATCAAACAAATTTAATTCAAACATTAAAAAAAAGAAATTTTAAATATATAAGTAATTTATAATGCATGTAAAAAATACAACTATTTGAACAATTTTATAATAGTTGTATTTTCATATTTAATAGAAAAATCTAATAAAATGCAATGAAACTCTTTTAAAAAAAACTAAAATGTTATACAATAATAAAAAATGAAAATTAGGAGAGGAAAATGAATAAAAAGTGGCAAATATTTGAACCAGATAAAAATAAGATAGAAGAGATAAAAAATAAATATAAAGTTAACCAATTATTAGCTACAATATTAGCTAATAGAAACATTTTAAAAGAAGAAGATATTAGACTATTTTTAAATCCAACAAGAAACGATTTTTATAATCCTTTTTTAATAACGGATATGGATATTGCAGTAAATAGAATAATAAAAGCTATAGAAAATAAAGAAAACATTACTATTTATGGTGACTATGATGTAGATGGAATAACAAGTATAACAGTATTAAAGAGTTTTTTAAATGATATTGGAGTAGAAACCAATACATATATACCAAACAGGTTAATAGAAGGATATGGATTGAACAAAGAAGCAATTGACAAAATTTCAAAAAAAGGATGCAATTTAATGATTACAGTTGATTGTGGTATATCTGCTATAGAAGAAATAGAATATGCAAACTCTCTAGGAATTGAGACCATAATAACAGACCATCATGAAGCAGGAAATGAAATACCAAAAGCAATTGCAGTAATAGACAATAAAAGAAAAGATAGTAAATATCCTTTCAGAGAATTAGCAGGAGTTGGAGTGGTTTTTAAATTAATTCAAGCAATAGGAATTACATTAAAACTAAAAGAAGAATCATATTTGAAATATTTAGACATCGTATGTATAGGAACAATATCTGATATAGTTCCGTTAGTAGATGAAAATAGAGTAATTGCAAAATTAGGGTTATTATTAGTGGCACAAACAAAAAATATAGGATTAAGATCAATTATTAATTCATCAGGATATAATAAAATAGACTCAAATACTATTTCATTTGGTGTAGCACCTAGAATTAATGCATGTGGAAGAATGGGAAAAGCAGAAGAAGCATTAGAACTATTCTTATCTAAAGATAAAAACGAGGTAAATGAATTAACTAATAAATTAAATGAACATAATAGAAAAAGGCAAGAAACAGAAAAAACAATTTTTGAAAATGCAGTAGAAAAAATAAAAGAAGAGCACTTAGATGAAAATAAAGCTATTATTGTTGGTGGAGAAAATTGGCATCATGGTGTAATTGGAATAGTTTCGTCTAAAATTACAGAAATGTATTTTAAACCAAGCATTTTATTTAGTTTTGAAGAAGATGGAATAGGAAAAGGTTCTGGAAGAAGTATTCCTGGATTTGATTTACATGAAGCTTTAATGAAATGTTCAGACACTATTGAAAAATTTGGTGGACATAGTATGGCAGTAGGAATTACGGTAAAAAAAGATAATCTAGAAAAGTTTAAAAAAGAATTTGAACAAATAGCAACACAAAGCAAAATTGATGAAATTATACCAATTATTAATATTGATGCAAAAGTAGATTTGAGTGATATTGATAAAGAAATGGTAGAAAGTTTAAAACAATTAGAACCATTTGGAGAAGCTAACAAAATGCCAGTATTTGCATTTAAAAATTTAAAAATAGATTCAATAAGAGCTCTATCAGAAGGAAAACATCTAAAATTAACATTAAAAGATAATAATTATATTATAAATGCAATTGGATTTAATATTGGATACTTAGCAAATGAATATAGAATAGGGGATAAAATAGATGTTGCTGGTGTATTAGAAATAAATACATTTAATGGCGTAGATAACTTACAAATTAACATTAAAGACATAATGAAATCAATATAATAATTATATAAGATATAAAACCAAAAAGGGGAAAGTGATATAATGAAAGAAGAAAAAGAGAAAACAATTCAAGACGTAATATCTAGAAGAAAGCAACATACAAGAAGAGTAGATAGTAAATTAATAATGAAAGCATATAATTATGCATATAGTTATCATGGCGACCAATGTAGAAAATCAGGAGAACCATATATTATACATCCATTAAATGTTGCTTATATTTTAGCTGATATAGGATTGGATGATAGTACTATTTGTGCTGCTCTTTTACATGATGTGGTAGAAGATACAGAAGTAACTCAAGAAGATATAACAAGAGAATTTGGAAAAGAAATATCTGACATGGTAGCTGGAGTTACAAAACTTAGCAATATTCAATTTAGCTCAGTAGAAGAGCAACAAGTAGAAGATTACAGAAAAATGTTTCTTGCAATGGGAAAAGACATAAGGGTAATAATTATAAAATTAGCTGATAGACTTCATAACATGAGAACCTTAAAATACTTAAAAAGAGATAGACAAATAGCAAATGCAAAGGAAACAATGGAATTATATGCACCTCTTGCTAATAGATTAGGACTGTATTCTTTAAAGTGGGAATTAGAAGATTTAGGATTTAAATATTTATATCCAGAAGAATATCATGAATTAGTAGAAGGAATTAACAAAAAAAGAGATGAAAGATTAAAATTCATAGAAAAGATAATGAGTGATATAAGAGTTGAATTAAAAAAACAAAGAATTGATGCAGAAGTTACAGGAAGAGCAAAGCATTTATATAGTATTTATCGAAAAATGAAAAGAGACAATAAGACATTAGATCAAATATATGATTTATTTGCACTTAGAATTTTAGTTAACTCTGTAAAAGATTGTTATGCAGCATTAGGAGTTGTACATGAATTATATAGTCCTATGCCGGGAAGATTTAAAGACTATATAGCAGTGCCTAAACCAAACATGTATCAATCAATACATACCACACTTTTAGGAGAAAAAGGAACACCATTTGAAGTTCAAATTCGTACATGGGAAATGCATAGAATTGCTGAATATGGTATTGCAGCACACTGGGCATATAAAGAAGCAAGTTATTTTGGAAAAAAACAAGCAGTAAAAGTAGAAGAAGACAAATTAGCATGGCTTCGTGAAACATTAGAATGGCAAAAAGATATGCAAGATCCACAAGAATTTTTGGATACATTAAAAACAGAACTTTTTGAAGATGAAGTATATGTATTTACACCAAAAGGAGCAATAAAAGTACTTCCGAGAGGAGCTACGCCAATTGATTTTGCTTATAGTGTACATGAAGAAATTGGACATCATATGACAGGATGTAAAATTAATAGTAAAATGATGCCAATAATAACACCTTTAAAAAGTGGAGATATCATAGAGATAATTACGTCTGATAATTCAAAAGGGCCAAGCAGAGATTGGCTTAAATTTGTAAAAAGTTCTAGTGCAAAAAATAAGATAAAAGGATGGTTTAAAAAAGCTCAGAAAGCTGAGAATATTGAAAAAGGAAAAGAACTAATAGAAAAAGAATTAAAAAGAATAGGATTTACATATGCAGATTTATTTAAAAATGAATATCTTGAACCAATGCTTGAAAAATACAAATATAAAAATTTAGACGAAATGTATGCTGCAGTTGGATTTGGTGCTAATTCTCCTGTAAAAGTAATAGCAAGAATGTTACAAGAATATAGAAAAGAACATCAAGAAGAAGACATAGAAGAAAAAATTCAGGAATTAGCTAAAGAAAAAAATAGGAAACCAAGACCTTCAAATTCAGGAATTATTGTAAAAGGCATAGATAACTGTTTAGTTAAGCTCTCAAAATGTTGTAATCCACTTCCAGGAGATGAAATCGTAGGATATATAACGAAAGGAAGAGGAGTATCTGTACATAGAAAAGATTGTACAAATATCAAAGACTTAATATCAGAAGAGAACAGAATGATAGATGTAGAATGGTATAAAGAAGAAAATAAAGTATCGTATCAAACAGACATAGAAATAAACTCAAATGATAGAGCTGGATTATTAGTAGATATTTTAAAAGAAATTGGTTCAACAAAAGCTCAAATAAGAGGAGTTAACACAAAAGTAACTAAAGAAAAAATTGCAATTATTGATATGACACTAGAAGTAGAAAATTTAGAAGAATTAAATAAAGCTATTAAGGTTATTAGAAAAGTAGATAGTGTATATGAAGTTAAAAGAAAAAAATAAATAAGAAGAAAACATATATAATGAAAGGGAAAAATATGATTTTAAAAGAACTAAAGATAGATACATGGATAGGAGATCCAACTAATTGTTATATTATATTAGATGAAAAATCTAAAGAATTGATGGTAATAGATCCAGCTGGTGACGTGGATAAAATACAAGAAATGATAAAAATATTAGATGGAAAATTAAAATATATATATTTAACTCATTGTCACGGTGACCATATATTTGGAGTAACAGAATTGAAGAAAAATTGCGGAGGAAAAATATTAATACATCGTATGGACGCAGAAGGTTTGAATGATGCTGCAATTAATTTAACGCCATATATTAGAGAAGAAAATATAGAATTAGAAGCGGATTCTAGGATAGATGATGAAGATTTGATTCATTTGGGAAATTTAGAATTTAAAGTTATTCATACTCCAGGACATACTAAAGGTGGAACATGTCTATACTGTAAAGAGGAAAATTGTCTATTTTCTGGAGATACTCTATTTAGAGGTACATGGGGAAGAACTGATGTACCAACAGGAAGTTTAGAAGATATAATGGATTCTATTACTAAAAAATTAATGGTGTTGCCAAATGAAACAATAGTATATCCAGGACATGGATTAAGTACAAGAATAAAAGATGAAAAACCAATTTATTTAGAATTAAAACCAAAATTAATATAAAATTTGTTATAATAGAAATGAAAGGAATGATTAATATGGCAAAAACAGAACCAAGAACATTATCAGGATTTATGGAATTATTACCAAATGAACAAATTCTATTTAATCAAATGAGAGAAACAATAGAAGATACTTATAAAAAATTTGGATTTTTACCATTAGATACGCCAGTAATAGAATTATCTGAAGTTTTACTTGCTAAAGCAGGAGGAGAAACAGAAAAACAGATTTATCGTTTTAATAAAGGAGATAAAGACTTATCTTTAAGATTTGACTTAACAGTTCCTCTTTCAAAATATGTAGCTAAAAATTATGGAAATTTGAGTTTCCCTTTTAGAAGATATCAAATTGGAAAAGTATATAGAGGAGAACGTACACAAAAAGGAAGATTTCGTGAATTTTATCAATGTGATATAGATGTCATAGGTGATGGGGAGCTTGATTTAATAAATGATGCAGAACTTCCAAGTGTTATTTATACGATATTTAAAAATTTAGGATTTAATAATTTTACTATTAGAGTGAATAATAGAAAAATATTAAATGGATTATTTGAAGAAATAGGTCAAAAAGAAAAATCAGTAGAAGTATTAAGAATAATAGATAAAATAGATAAAATAGGAAAAGAAGCAGTAATAGAAGAATTAGAAAAAATAGAAGTATCAAAAGATTCAATAAAGAAAATAATAGATTTTATAGAAATAGAAGGAACATCTGAAGAAAAAATAGAAAAACTAAAAAAATTAGAAATAAAAAACGAAACATTTATTACAGGTGTAAATGAATTAGAATTTGTCATAAAAAATATGGGAACATTTGGAATACCAAAAGAAAATTATAAAGTCGATTTAACAATAGCTAGAGGATTAGATTATTATACTGGTACAGTATATGAGACATTTTTAAATGAATACAGAGAACTTGGAAGTGTATGTTCAGGTGGAAGATATGAAAATTTAGCCGAATATTATACAGATAAAAAATTACCAGGAGTAGGAGTTTCAATAGGTTTAACAAGATTATTTTACAAGCTAAATGAATTAAATTTAATAAAAGCAAAGAAAAAATCGATATCAGATGTTTTAATAATACCAATGATAGAAGATTTAACAGTTCCAATAGAAATAGCAAGTGAATTAAGAAAAAGTGATATAAAAACAGAGATATATTTAAACAATAAGAAATTAAAAGCAAAATTCAAATATGCAGATAAGTTAGAAATACCTTATGTAGTTGTTATCGGAGAAGATGAAATAGAAGAGAATAAATATAAATTGAAAGATATGAAAACAGGAAATGAACAATTAGTAGATATTTCACAGATGATTAAAATTTTAAAACAATAATTCTATAAAATACAAAAATTAGAGTTTTTTATAAAACTCTAATTTTTATTGATATTTTAAAGTTATTTTATTACCATTTTTTTCAATAAAACCTTCATCTCTTAAAAGCTTTAATTCTCTCATCATAGCACTTCTGTCAACACTTAAGTAATCAGCTAAATCAGTAAGAGAAAATGGTAATATAAAACTTTTATTGAAATTTCTAGTTGACAAAATTGAGAAATATCCAAGTAGTTTATCACGTATGGATCTTTGAGTAAGTAGTTCAATTCTAGTGTTTAAAGAGGTTACTTTACTTAGTATAAGTTCTGGTAAATATTCAGAAAGAACTTGATGAAATTTGCAGTTGTTTTTACATTTCGTATGAATGTCATCATATGTGTAAAATAACACTTCACATTGTTTTTTAGCCTCAACTAATAGTTCGTTATTAGTTGTTATTGTATAAAAAACTTCTCCGAAAATATCATTTTTAGAAAAATGTTCAACAATTGTTTTGTTTCCATTAAAGTCATAGCGTACTAAGTCTGCATTCCCTTTTATTAACATACAAAATTGATTCCTTTTTTGTATATAAGAAGTGATTACTTGATTTTTTTGAAAGACTTTTTTTTGTACTTTTGTGCAATTTTTGCTAAAGTTATTTATAAAATTATCTATATTAAAGTCATTAAACATAGCAATATCAATCCTTTAATTTAAAAATTCAACTATATTATACAAAAAAAGTGTGATAAATGCAACAAGTAGTGAATTATAACTTTTACTATTTTATAAAAAATAAATTCTTTGAAATATTTTTGAAATATTTTTGTAATATAATTGTAATAAACGACAAAATCTTACAACAAAGCATGGATTAAAATTCAAAAAATAGAAAAAAGATAATTTGTTGCTTTTGCAACAGAAAAACAAATTTCTTAGTATATAATAAACCCATATTAAATTTGAGGGGGAAATGTAAGATGAAAGTTATCAAAAGAGACGGACGAGCAGTAGATTATGATAGAGAAAAAATCAGAATTGCTATTGATAAAGCAAATCAAGAAGTTAGACCAAGAGAAAGAGCAACAAAAGAAGAAGTAAAAGAAATTATTAATTATATTGAAGAGTTAGGAAAAAAGAGAATTTTAGTAGAAGATATTCAAGACATTATAGAAGAAAAATTAATGGAAGTACAAAAATATGAATTAGCTAAAAAATACATTGTATACAGATATACAAGAGCTTTAGTTAGAAAACAAAATACAACTGATGAGTCAATACTAGGACTAATTCGTAATGAAAATAAAGAATTAGCAGAAGAAAATTCTAACAAAAACACAATGCTTGCTTCTACTCAAAGAGACTACATTGCAGGAGAAGTTTCAAGAGATTTAACTAAAAGAATGTTATTACCAGAAAAAATTTCTAAAGCACATGAAGAAGGAATTTTACATTTCCACGATGCAGATTATTTCATACAACCAATTTTTAACTGTTGTTTAATTGATATAGGAAATATGCTAGATAATGGAACAGTTATGAATGGAAAAATGATCGAATCACCAAAAAGTTTCCAAGTTGCATGTACAGTTACAACACAAATTATTGCAGCAGTTGCAAGCAACCAATACGGTGGACAATCAGTTGATATGATTCATTTAGGTAAATATTTAAGAAAGAGTTATAATAAGTTCAAAAAAGAAATAGAAGAAAAATATGGAGATAAATTAAAATCAGATATTATAGAAGATTTAGTTCAAACTAGATTAAAGGCAGAATTAAAAGCTGGAGTACAAACAATTCAATATCAAATAAATACATTAATGACAACAAACGGACAATCTCCATTTGTAACATTATTCTTACATTTGGAAAAAGATGATCCATATATAAAAGAAAACGCGATGATTATTGAAGAAATTTTAAGACAAAGATATCAAGGAATAAAAAACGAAGCAGGAGTATATGTAACACCAGCATTTCCAAAATTAGTATATGTATTAGATGAATTCAACAGCCTAAAAGGTGGAGAATATGATTATTTAACAAAACTAGCAGTAAAATGTTCAGCAAAAAGAATGTATCCAGATTATATTTCTGCTAAGAAAATGCGTGAAAATTATGAAGGAAATGTATTTAGTCCAATGGGATGTAGAAGTTTCTTGTCACCATGGAAAGATGAAAATGGAAACTATAAATTTGAAGGAAGATTTAATCAAGGTGTAGTAAGTATTAATTTACCTCAAATAGGAATTATTGCAGACGGTGATGAAGAAAAATTCTGGAAGTTATTAGATGAAAGACTAGAACTTTGTAAAGAAGCTTTAATGTGCAGACATTATGCATTGTTAGGTACTCACTCAGATATTAGCCCAATACATTGGCAATATGGAGCTTTAGCTAGATTAAAGAAAGGTGAAACAATAGACAAATTATTATATGGTGGATATTCTACTATATCACTTGGATATATTGGTATTTACGAATTAACAAAATTAATGAAGGGTGTATCTCAAACAGAACCAGAGGGTCATGATTTTGCACTTAAGGTTATGAAACATTTAAACGAAGCTACACAAAGATGGAAAAAAGAAACAAATATAGGATTTGCTTTATATGGTACTCCAGCAGAAAGTTTATGTTATAGATTTGCAAGGATTGATAAAGAAAGATTTGGTACTATTAAAGATGTTACAGATAAAGGATATTATACAAATTCATATCATGTTGATGTAAGAGAAAAAATAGACGCTTTTGAAAAATTAAAATTTGAAAGTGAATTCCAAAATATTTCTACAGGAGGAGCAATTTCTTATATAGAAATACCAAATATGAGTAAAAACATAGATGCATTAGAATCAGTTGTAAAATTCATTTATGACAATATTCAATATGCAGAATTTAATACAAAATCAGATTATTGCCATGTATGTGGATTTGATGGAGAAATTATTATAAATAAAGATAATGAATGGGAATGCCCAAATTGTGGAAATAAAGATCATAATAAAATGTCAGTTGTTAGAAGAACATGCGGATACTTAGGAGAAAACTTCTGGAATGTAGGAAAGACAAAGGAAATAAAACAAAGAGTTTTACATTTGTAAAAATAAAACAAAGAATTTATATCAAGAAAAAATGGATATAAACTTTAATGGTTACAGTAATTATTAAATGCATAAAATAAAAGAGAAGCTATTATTTAAAAATAAATTTAGATAATAGCTCTCTTTTTTTAGTCTCTTTCCAAAAATACTTTTTGGACATAAAGCTTGTTTGCAAAAGATTGAACAGCATTACGCAAAAGATATTGTTCTTTAGAAAGACGATTATTATTAATATAGTTTTCACCTGTAAAAGTCATTTTTATTGCCTTTTCTAATTCAGAGCAAAAGCGATTATAAGATTGATCAATAGGCGAAGTTTTTATTGCTAAATCAAGCATTTTTTTTATTTCGTCTATACTATAAATTTGTTTTAAAATAAATATAACAAACAAATATGCCATATGTTCTTTATTATATTTTTTGTTAACAGGAGGATTAATAATATTATGTTTAACATAATTATTAATCATTGTTTTTGTTACAATTTTGTCCTCTTTATTATTTTCTCCTTTTATATAAGTTGATAAATAAGTTTCAAGCAGAGATACTACTTGATCAATATATAAATCAATATTTGGAATTTCATCCCATCTAGGAAGATGAAATTTTTTTATATCTTCTTCATTATAAAGTTTCTTTTCTTCCATGAAATCACCTCATATCAACAATAATACCATTTTTAGAAAGATTAGTCAACTACTTGACAGGTTATTAAATATGTGCTAATCTAGTATTCAATACTAGATAAAGGAGAAAAGAATGAAAAAAGAGAGATATTTTGAAGCAACTGAATTTGAAAATATAAAGGAAATTATATATAATTCCGCAGAAAAATACGGAGAAAATACAGCTTTTATTTTAAAACATAAAAAAGACAAAGAAGTAGAATATGAAAATATATCATATAAAAGATTATTAAAAGAAATAAACTATTTAGGAACAAAATTATTTGATTTAGGATATCAAAACAAAAGGATAGCTATTGTAGGAAGAAACCGTTATGAATGGGTATTAACGCATTTAGCAAATTTATTAGGAGGAATGGTATCAATACCATTAGATAAAGAACTACAAGTGGACGAACTAGAAAGTTGCATAAAAAGAAGTAGAGCTGATATAGTAGTTTTTGATGAGAAATATATAGATAATATAGAAAAAATAAAAGAAAGAAATAACACATATGTACAAGAATATATTTGTATGAGCAAGCAAGATAATTACATTGATATAGAAACATTAAAAAAAGAGGGTAAAGAATTATTAGACAAAGGAAATCAGAATTATATAAATAAAGAAATAGACTCTTATAAAATGAATATATTATTATTCACATCTGGAACAACATCAAAATCAAAAGCAGTTATGTTATCACAAAACAATATAGCTTCAAATGTATATGCTATGCAATTAGTAGAAAATTTTTATGAAACAGATGTAAACTTAGCATTTTTACCATTTCATCATATCTTTGGTTCAACAGAAATGATTGTAATGTTAGCTTGTGGATTAGCAACTGCATTTCCAGATGGATTAAGATATGTTGCACAAAATTTAAAAGAATATAAAGTATCGGTTTTTGTAGGAGTACCACTATTAATAGAAGCAATTTATAAAAAAATAGAACAAGGAATTGAAAAGCAAGGAAAAGCTAAATTGGTGAATTCAACAATAAAACTAAGTAATTTTTTATTAAAAGTATTCCATATAGATATTAGAAGAAAGCTATTTAAAACTATTTTAAATGAGCTAGGAGGGCACATGAGATTTATTATATCAGGAGGAGCGCCACTAGATAAAAAAGTAGCAAAGAGATTTAATGAATTAGGAATAGATTTAGTACAAGGATATGGTTTAACAGAAACATCTCCTGTTATAGCAGCAGAGAACTATAAAAAAGTAAAATATGGTTCTATAGGAGTTCCAATGGACAATGTAGATATAGAATTTGAAAATAAAGACGAAAATGGAATTGGAGAATTAAAAGTAAAAGGACCTAATGTAATGTTGGGGTATTATGAAAATCCAGAAGCGACAAAAGAAGTATTGAAAAATGGATGGTTTTATACAGGAGATTTAGGATATATAGATAAACAAGGATATATATTTATAACAGGAAGAAAAAAAGACATGATAGTATTAAAAAATGGAAAAAAAGTATTTCCAGAAGAACTAGAAGTATTAATCAATAGATTAGAAGAAGTAAAAGAATGTATGGTATTTGGAATGCCAGACAACAAAGACAAAAACGATGTAAAACTTACAGTTAAAGTAGTATATGATACAAATATAATAGAAACAAAATATCCTAACATAGAAAAAGAAGAATTAGAAAAAATAATATGGGAGAAAATAAAAGAAATAAACAAAACATTTCCACCATATAAATATATAAAAAATATGATCTTAACAGACAAAGAATTAATAAAAACAACAACTAAAAAAATAAAAAGAAATGAAGAAATGAGACATTTGGGACAGGTCTAAAATGTCTCATTTCTTTGTCAAAATCTGTCGAAATAGATAGTGTAAAATAAAGAGTTTAACTTATATAAAATATTAAATAATTTAAATTTCAGTAATTTTTAAATTAAATTTATCTTCAAATACTTTTTTCTTAGCAATATATTCTTTTGTTTTAAATCCTTTTACATCAACAACTTCAGTTGAATTATCTATGTGAAAAACAATAAAGTCAGCTTTATATTTTAGACCAGGTGCTAATATAAAAGTTGGTTGTAAACAAAAGCCATTAATTTCTTTTGCTTGTAATTTTATTTTTAATTCACAATAATAATCTGCTTCTTTTTGACTATCAAAAGTATGACCATCAACAGATACTTTATTTGCTCTATATTTACTTTTTCTGTTACGATTGTTCGTAAAATTTTTGTAATCTTCAACACTCCAATGTTCCATATTAATTCTCCTAAATTTATAATAATAAAGATATTATATAGAAAAATTTAAAAAAATTCAATTAAAAAACTTTATTTCAAAAAATATTTGTGTTATATAAAGAAAAAGTAGTATAATAAACAAAAAGATAAAAGGAGCAAAATATGGAGGATAAAGTACCTGTATTTTTAAAAGAAATGCTAGAAAGACAATATGGAAATCAGTTAACAGAAGAAATTATAGATGGATATAGTCAAGAAAGAAAAGTAACTTTACGTGTAAATACATTAAAAAGTCATACAGAAGAAATAGAGAATGAACTGCAAAATGCAGATATTGAATATGAAAAAGTGCCATGGAGTAAAGAAGCTTTTGTTATAAAAAATGTAAGAGAAAAAGAAATACAAAAATTAGATATTTATAAAGATGGAAAAATTTATCTTCAAAGTCTATCTTCTATGTTACCACCAATTATGTTAAAGCCAGAAAAAGAAACCGATATTTTGGATATGGCTGCAGCACCAGGAGGGAAAACCACTCAAATGGCAGCTTTGGTTAATAATGAAGCAAGGATAACAGCTTGTGAAATGAATGCAATTAGAGCAGAACGCTTAAAGTATAATATAGAAAAACAAGGTGCATCATGTGTTTATGTTATGGTAGTTGATGCACGAAATATAGATTCATTTTTTTCATTTGATCAAATATTGTTGGACGCTCCTTGTAGTGGAAGTGGAACATTAAGTAGCAAAAATCCAAATCTAGAAAAAACGTTTACTAAGCAATTAATTGATAAATCAAAAAAAGCACAAATAAAATTATTAAAAAAAGCGATTGATGTTTTAAAACCTGGAAAAGAAATGGTATATTCTACTTGTTCTATTTTACAAGAAGAAAATGAAGATATATTAAATCAAGTTTTAAATAATAATCTAGAAATTGTACCAATAAAAATTGAAGGAATGGAGCAATTACCATTACTTCCAAGCAAAATAAAGGGATGCTTATGTGTTAAACCAAATGAGCTATATGAGGGATTTTTTATTGCAAAAATTAAAAAAAGAAAGGGAAAATAAAATGTTGAATCAATTTTCAAGAGCAGAATTATTAATAGGAAAAGAAGGAATAGAAAAATTAAAAGATGCAAAAGTTGCTGTATTTGGAATAGGAGGAGTAGGCTCTTTTGTAGTAGAGGGATTAGCAAGAGCTGGAATAGGTAATTTTATATTAATAGATGATGATAAAATTTGCTTAACTAATTTAAATAGACAAATAATAGCAACCAGAAAGACAATAGGTAAATATAAAGTAGAAGTAGCAAAAGAAAGAATTTTAGAAATTAATCCAAATGCTAATGTTGAAATTTATCAGGAATTTTTTATGCCAGAAAGTAAAGAGTTGTTAGATAAAGATGTTTCTTATATAGTGGATGCAGTAGATACTGTTACAGCAAAAATAGAATTAGTAGTAAGGGCAAACAAGTTAAATATTCCTATAATATCAAGTATGGGAACAGGTAATAAATTAGATCCAACAAGATTTGAGGTAACAGATATTTATAAAACTAGTGTATGTCCTTTGGCAAAAGTCATGAGAAAAGAATTAAGAGCAAGAAATATTAAAAGTTTAAAAGTAGTATACTCAAAGGAAGAGCCGATAAAACCAGATGAATCAGCAGAGTGTAGTTGTAAAACAAATTGTATATGTCCTCCTGGAACTGAAAGAAAATGCACTGCGAGAAATCAAGTTCCGGGGAGTATATCTTTTGTGCCATCTGTTGCAGGATTAATTATGGCAGGAGAAGTTATAAAAGATATAATTAAATAGGTACATGAATAATAGTAGAAGTAGTACTTTCATATGCTACTTTTACTTTTTTATTTGTCAAATATTTAAAGAAAAATCATAGAAACGATTTTACAAGGATACTTGACAAATTCAATAAATGGAAGTATAATGTTAGCCGAAACTAACAAAAGGAGAAGGTACATGATATCAAGTTCATTAGAAGAATATTTAAAAACAATATATGTCCTAAAGAAACAAGGACAAGACATAAAAGTTACAACAATTGCAAACAGAATGAATTGCACAAAGCCAAGCGTAAATAAAGCAATTAAAAATTTAAAAGCAAATGAAATGCTTGAATATGAAGCATATGGAGAAATCAGGTTAACAAACAAAGGAGAGGCATTAGCCAAAAAAGTTCTTGAAGCTTATGATATTGTTTATGTGTTTTTAACAGAAATACTAGAAATTCCAAAAGAAGAAGCAAAAGAAGAAGCAATTAGATTAAAAGCTGTCATGAATGATAATACTTTAAATATGCTAACGAAATATGTATACAAGATATTAGGTGTATACAATTTAAATTGCAATTATGACATCAATGAAGAAAAATGTAGATGTTGTAATAGAAAAATTTTGAATTTAAAAAGAGAGGAAAATATAGATGAGTAAAGAATTGTTACAAATAAAAAATTTATATGCAAATGCTGAAACAAAAGAAATATTAAAAGGATTAAATTTAACCGTAAACAAAGGAGAAGTCCATGTAATAATGGGACCAAATGGAGCTGGAAAATCCACAACAGCAAGTGTTATTTTTAATAGTCCGGAATATAAAAAGGTAAGCGGAGAAATTGAATTTGAAGGAGAAAACATAAACGATTTATCAACAGATAAAATTGCTAAAAAAGGTATTTTTATGTCATTTCAATCACCTGAAGAAATACCAGGAATTTCAACCATGAATTTTCTGAAATACGCAAAGAATAAAATTGAAGATAAGCCAGTAAAAGTATTTCAATTAAAAGAAGAAGTGAAAAAATATATTGAAGAATTAAATATGAATCCTAATCTAATAAATAGAGATTTAAATGTAGGTTTTTCTGGAGGGGAAAAAAAGAAAAATGAAATTTTACAATTGTTAGTATTAAATCCAAAATTAGCAATATTAGATGAAACAGATTCTGGGCTTGATGTAGATGCAATAAGAATAGTATCAAAAGGAATTAACTTATATAAAAATGAGGAAAATGCAGTTTTAATAATAACTCACAATACACGTATTTTACAAAATTTAAAAGTCGACTATGTTCATATTTTAGTAGATGGAAAAATTGTAAAAACAGGTTCATCAGAACTTGCTGAAGAAATTGAAAAAGAAGGATATGGTAAATATAAAAATGAAAACTAAAGTAGAAGATATAAATAGAAATATCTATGATATCAAAAATGAAGATAATTATGATTTTAAAATGGAAAAAGGGATAAATGAAGAAATAGTAAAAGAAATTTCAAAACAAAAAAACGAACCAGAATGGATGTTAGAAATTAGATTAAAAGCATTAGAAACATATAAAAAATTGCAACTTCCAACATGGGGACCAGATTTATCAGAATTAAATATGCAAGAAATTGCAACATATGTAAAACCAAAATCAAAATTAAATTCAAGCTGGGATGAAGTACCAGAAGATATAAAAAATACTTTTGATCAACTAGGAATTCCAGAGGCAGAGAAAAAATCACTAGCAGGTATTGGAGCCCAATATGATTCAGAAGTAGTATATCATAGTATAAAAGAAGAATTAATTAAACAAGGAGTTATTTATACAGATATGGAAACAGCTGTAAGAGAATATCCTGAAATAGTAAAGGAACATTTTATGAAATGTGTTCCGATAAATGACCATAAATTTGTTGCATTACATGCAGCTGTATGGTCAGGAGGTTCATTTGTATATGTACCAGAAAATGTAAAATTAGATATTCCATTACAGTCTTATTTCAGATTAAATTCACCAGAATCAGGTCAATTTGAACATACATTAATTATAGTAGAAAAAGGTGCAAAATTGCATTTTATAGAGGGCTGTTCAGCACCTAAATATAATAAAGTAAATTTACATGCAGGATGTGTTGAATTATATGTAAAAGACGATGCATATCTAAGATATTCAACAATAGAAAATTGGTCAAAAAACATGATGAATTTAAACACAAAAAAAGCATTAGTAGGAAAAAATGCTCAAGTAGATTGGGTAACAGGGTCATTTGGATCAAAGGTATCAATGTTATATCCAATGAGTATTTTAAATGGAGAAGGAGCAAAGACAGAATACACAGGGATTACATTTGCAGGAGGAGGACAAAATCTAGACACAGGATTTAAAGTAATTCATAATGCAAAAAACACATCATCTGTTATAAACTCAAAATCAATATCAAAAGATGGAGGAGCATGTACGTATCGTTCTCTAGTAAGAATAAACCCACAAGCTCAAAATTCAAAATGTAGTGTATCTTGTGAATCTTTAATGCTAGATGATATATCAAGATCAGATACAATACCAGTAAATGACATTAGAACAGACGAAGTTGAATTTTCACATGAAGCTAAAATTGGAAAAATAAGTGATAAAGAAATATTTTACTTAATGACAAGAGGTTTATCAGAAGAAGATGCAAAAGCAATGATAGTAAGAGGATTTGCATCACCAATATCAAAGGAATTACCAGTTGAATATGCGGTAGAAATGAACAATTTAATAAACTTGGAATTAGAAGGAGCAATCGGATGAGACAACAGGGACAGGTCTTGTTTGTCTCATAAAACTGTCGAAAAAAGTCAAACAATGAAAATATATAAAAAGAACAAAAAACAACAAAATATGACAAAAATATGAGACAAACAAGACCTGTCCCTGTTGTCTCAGAAAAGGAGAATACATGGAAAAATTAAAATTGAATGAAACACCAGTTAGAACTTCTAGAAATTTTTTGATTAATAATATAAAATTAGAAAATGTTGTTATTCCAGAAAAGCTAGAGATGTTTCAAAATGTGATGGTAACAGGTACAGAATCGTTTAATAAAGATATTAATAAACAACATTTAAATTATGGCTTGTCAGAAGAACTAGAAGAAAATGTTTTTTATAAAGCTAATAGTCAAATAGCGATAAATGTTAAAGAAAATGATAATATTAAAGTAACTTATGATTTTGATGATGATAACTTACAATTAGTTAATCAAATAGATATTTGTGCTACAGGTAATGCAAATATTATTATTGAATATAAGTCATCAACAAATAAAGAATGTTTTCATAATGGAGTAATTAAAGTATTTGCTAAGGAAAATGCAAAACTAAATATAACAGTTATTAATTTGCTAAATAATAATTCAGAACATTTTGAAGCTATGGAAAATATATTAGAAGATAATTCAGATTTAAATTATACTATAATTGATATAGGTGGAAAAAATAGTATTCAAAATTATTATTCTAATATTATAGGAAAAAGTGCAAAAAATGATTTAAAAACAATATATTTAGGTTCGGAAAATCAAATAAAAGATATTAATTATATTGCAGAATTAAGGGGGCAAAAATCTTTTGTAGATATTGATGTTCAAGGAGCTTTGAAAGAAAATGCAAAGAAAAATTTTAAAGGGACAATTGATTTCAAAAAAGGATGTAAACAAGCAAAAGGAAATGAAAATGAATTTTGTATGTTACTTTCTGAAAAAGCTAAATCACTTGCACTTCCAATGCTTTTATGTACAGAAGATGATGTTGAAGGGAATCATTCAACCGCTTCTGGAAAAGTAGATAAAGAACAATTATTTTATATAATGACAAGAGGATTAAGTTACAAAGAAGCAGTTAAATTAATAGTAAGAGCAAATTTTAATAAAACGATTGAAAGAATTTTAGATGAAGAAGTAAAACAAAATATAATAAAAGAAATTGATGAAAGGTTAGATTAGCAATGAGTGTTAATAATTTTAAAAAAGACTTTCCAATATTTGAAAATAAAGATATTGCTTATTTAGACAGTGGAGCTACAACACAAAAACCAACAAGTGTGTTAGAAGCAATTGAAAAATTTTATAAAAATGAAAACGCTAATCCTCATAGAGGAGCATATGGATTAAGTATTGAAGCCACTGAAATATATGAGAATACCAGAGATAAAATTGCGAAATTTATAAATGCAAAACATAGAGAAGAAATTATTTTTTCTAAAAATGCAAGTGAGAGCTTAAATCTAATTGCATATTCATATGGATTAGATAATCTAAAAAAAGATGATGAAATAGTACTATCTATAATGGAACATCATTCTAACTTAGTTCCCTGGCAAATGGTTGCCAAAAAAACTGAAAGTAAATTAAATTATATGTACATTAATGATAATTTTGAGATATCGGATGAAGAGATAGAAACTAAAATAACAGATAAAACAAAAATAGTAGGAATAACACATGTATCAAATGTTTTAGGAACGATAAATAATATAGAAAAAATAATAAAATATGCACATAAAAAAGGAGCAATTGTTGTTGTTGACGGTTCTCAAAGTATTCCACACATGGAAATAGATGTACAAAAATTGGATGCAGATTTTTTTGTGTTTTCAGGACATAAAATGCTAGCGCCACTTGGAATAGGCATCTTATATGGAAAGAGAGAAATATTAAACAAGATGAATCCTTTTTTAATGGGTGGAGATATGATTGAATATGTTTATGAACAAGAGACTACATTTGCACCGCTTCCAAATAAATTTGAAGCAGGAACGCAAAATGTAGAGGGAGTAATTGGCTTAGGTGCAGCAATTGATTATATAAAAAATATAGGCTACAATAAAATACAAGAAATAGAGAAAGAAGTAACTTCTTATGCAAGGCAAGAATTGTCAAAATTAGAATATTTAACATTATATTTAACGCCAAATGAAGAAAAACATTCAAGTGTTATATCATTTAATATAAAAGGTGTACATCCTCATGATGTAGCAAGTATTTTAGACTCGGAAAATGTATGTGTTCGTTCTGGAAATCATTGTGCACAACCACTTTTAAGAAGTATGGGAATAGATTCAACATGTAGAGCAAGTTTTTATATATACAACACAAAAGAAGATGTAGACAAGCTTGTAATAGCTTTGAATAAAGCTTATAATATGTTTAAAAAATATATAAACAATTGATTTATAAAGAAAGGTAAAAATTAAATGGATGACTTAACAGAAGTTTATAATGAATTAATAATGGAACACAGTATGAATTCATATAACAAAAAGAAATTAGAAAATGCAGATTATTGTGAAATAGGGCACAATCCAAATTGTGGAGACGAAATTACATTAGAATTAAAAGTAAATGGAGATGTAATTGAAGATATGGCTTTTTCTGGACATGGATGTGCAATTTCTCAAGCTTCTACATCTATTATGATAGACACATTAAAAGGAAAAACAATAAAAGAAGCAAAAGAAATAATAAAGATATTTATTGAAATGATAAAAAGAGAGACAACTAGTGAAGAAGAATTAAAAAAAATAGAAGATGCCATTGCTTTTAGAAATGTATCAAACATGCCAGCTAGAGTAAAATGTGCACTTCTTGCATGGCATACAGTAGAAGATATGTTAAATAAAAATCAAAATCTAGGCAAAGGTTCAATAGATGAATGCCATTAAAATAAAAAGAAAAGGAAATAAAAATGGAAAATAAAAAAGTATTATTAGGCATGAGCGGTGGAGTAGATAGCAGTGTATCTGCTTTACTTTTAAAAGAAAAAGGTTATGAAGTAATAGGAACTACATTAGAATTATTTGTTGGAAGTAGCTGTTGTAATATAAATACATATATAGATGCAAAAAATGTATGTAATCAAATAGGAGTACCACACTTTACATATAATTGTAAAGAAGAATTTAAAAATTATGTTATAAATGATTTTATAAACTGTTATGCAAATTGCAAAACTCCAAATCCTTGTATAGAATGTAATAAATATATGAAATTTGGAATTATGTGGGAAAAGGCAAAAGAATTAGGATGTAATTATATTGCAACAGGGCATTATGCTAAAACAGAATACAGTAAAGAATATCAAAGATGGGTATTAAAAAAATCAAAAGCAGGTAAAAAAGATCAAAGCTATGTTTTATGGAATATGCCAAAAGAACTAATAGAACATATAGTATTTCCACTATCTGACTTTGAAAGCAAAGAGAAAATAAGAGAAATCGCAAGAGAAAACAATCTAAAAGTAGCAAATAAACCAGATAGTGAAGACATATGTTTTGTACCAGATGGAAACTATAAAAAATTCTTAGAAAATAATTCAGATATAAAACCAAAAAAGGGGAATATTGTAAATATCAAAGGAGAGGTTTTAGGAAAACATACAGGATTATATAATTATACAATAGGACAACGAAAAGGTTTAGGAATATCATATAAGGTTCCACTATTTGTATTAGGATTTAACAAAAACAAAAATGAAGTAATTGTTGGAGAAGAAAAAGAATTATACAAAAAAGAAATTACTGTAACAGATATTAATTTGCTTTTAGTAGATGAAATAAAGGAAGAAATGGAAGTAGAAGTAAAGACGAGATATTCATCGAAACAAGCAAAAGCAAAAATATTACAAGAAGGAAACAATATAATAGTTAACTTCTTAGAGCCTCAAAGGGCAATTACGCCGGGACAATCTGCAGTATTTTATGTAGGAGACATTGTTCTGGGACGGAGGAAAAATACTTTAAGAATTAAAAATAGAAAGGAATAAATCAAAATGAAAAGACTATTCACATCAGAAAGTGTAACAGAGGGACATCCAGATAAATTATGTGATTATATATCAGATAGTATTTTAGACAGTTTTTTAGAAAAGGATGAAAACTCAAGAGTAGCTTGTGAAACGGTAGCAGGAAAAGGAGAAATATTTATAACAGGAGAAATAACTTCAAAGGCAGAAGTTGATATTGAAAAAGTTGTAAGACAAGCAATAAAAGAAGTAGGATATGATAATAGTGAAATTGATATTGATTATAGAACATGTAAAATTATTATAAGCTTATCAAAACAATCTCCTGATATAGCTTTAGGAGTTGATAAATCATTAGAAACTAAAAAAGGAGAAGGCATTGAATCAGAAGGAGCTGGAGACCAGGGTCTTATGTTTGGATTTGCCTGTGATGAAACTAAAGAATTAATGCCACTACCAATTTCATTAGCACATAGATTAGCTAAAAGATTATCAGAAGTAAGAAAACAAAAAATAATTTCTTATTTAAGACCTGATGGTAAAGTTCAAGTTACTATAGAATATAATGATGGTAAACCAGTTAGAGTAGATACTATAGTAATTTCTACTCAACATGATTCAGATGTCGATTTAGATGTACTAAAAAAAGATATAAAAGATAAAGTTATAAAAGAAATAGTACCAAAAGAATTATTAGATGAGAAAACAAAATATTATATAAATCCGACAGGAAGATTTGTAATAGGAGGACCATTAGGAGATAGTGGATTAACAGGAAGAAAAATCATTGTAGACACATATGGAGGCTATGCAAGACATGGCGGAGGAGCTTTTTCTGGAAAGGATGCTACTAAAGTAGATAGATCAGCAGCATATATGGCAAGATTTTTAGCTAAAAATATAGTTGCAAATGGATATGCTAAAAAATGCGAAATTCAATTTGCATATAGTATAGGTGTTGCAAAACCTGTTTCAATATATATAGATACATTTGGAACTAATACAATACCAGAAGAAGAAATTGTAGACAAAATAAAATCTAAATTTGATTTAACGCCAAGAGGGATAATTGAATATTTAGACTTGAAAAAACCGATTTATAGAAAAACAACAAATTATGGACATTTTGGAAAAGAAGATTTGAGCTGGGAGAAAGTAATTAAAATATAATTAATTTAAAATAGATAGGAAAAGTAATGTAAAAATTCCTATCTATTTTTTGATTGCTAGTAACTATTTATAAAAATATAGCATATAATCTAAATAGCAGGAGGGATTATTAATGGCATATTCAGATAGAGAACTATTAGCAAGAATTGTACAATGTGAAGCAGGAGGAGAAGGAGATAATGGAATGAAAGCAGTTGCAACAGTGGTATTGAATAGAGTTAATACGACAGAAGGAGAATATGCGAGAATATCACAAGGAGGAAATATAAGAAATATTATTTATCAAAAAGGGCAATTTGACTGTGCAACAGAAACATTATTAAATCAATATAATTCACAAAATATTTATAATATGAATCCTACAGATATTCACTATTATATAGCTGATTGGGCATTAGCAGGAAATAGGTTAAATGAAATAGGTGAATGCTTATGGTATTTAAATCCATTTAAGCCGAATTGTAGTAGTGTTTTTCCAAGTAATGGTTCAGGAACTTTTCATACAAGATTTGGAAATCATTGTTTTTATAGGCCTACTGCAAAATATAAAGATACATAGATAAAGAAAGGAGAAGTTTATGGCAGAAAATAGAGATGGAGTTAACCAAAGAGAAACAAGGCAAAACGTAATAGATCAAAATTCCCCAGAAATTTTGACAAATCCAATTTATACACCTGGATTTTTGAGAGAGCAAATTGGAAAATTAATGAGAGTAGAATTTTTAATAGGAACTAATAATCTGGTTGATAGAATTGGTATATTGCAAGATGTCGGAGCGAGCTATATATTACTTCGTTCTTTTGAAAATGATAGTTTGGTTTATTGTGATATTTATTCAATTAAATTTATTACAATATCAACAACTGGAATTTATGGAGGAAATAATAATAGATATCATTATTACTAATATAATAGTTGCAAAGATTAAAAGAAAGTTATATGATAATGAATATATTGATTAATAAAAGATATGAAATAATACAAAAACAGGTATAGATAAAACATATAAAGAAATAATAAAAATATAAATTAATTTACTAATAAAAAAAGAAATATAAGGAGGAATTATTGAAGTGACATATGACGTTGCTATAATAGGAGCAGGACCTGCAGGAATAACAGCAAGTTTATATACAAAAAGAGCAAATTTAAAAACATTAGTATTATATAAAGATGAATCAAGTTTAGAAAAAGCAGATATAATAGAAAACTATTATGGGTTTAAAAAAGGAATAAGTGGAAAAGAATTATATCAAGAAGGAATAGAACAGGCAAAAAAATTAAAAATAGAAGTTAAAAAAGAAGAAGTATTAAAAATAGAACTTGTTCCAGAAGGATTTATGATAAAAACATCGAATTTAGAATATATAGCAAAAGCAGTTATATTAGCAACAGGAAATAAAAAGAACAAACCCAAAATACCAGGGATTGAAAAATTAGAGGGAAAAGGAATAAGTTATTGTGCTATATGTGATGGTTTTTTTTATCGAAATAAAAGCGTAGCAGTTTTAGGAAATGGAGATTATGCGATATCTGAAACTAATGATTTAATTAATATTGCTAACGATATTACAATTTTAACAAATGGTAAAAAGAAACCAGAATTTAGAGCTGACAATGTAAAAATAGATACTAGAGTAATAAAAGAAATTTCTGGAGAGAAAAAAGTAGAACAAATAGAATTTGAAGATGGGACAAGAATAAATGTTAATGGAATCTTTATTGCTCAAGGAGTAGCTGGAAGTACAGAATTTGCTAAAAAATTAGGAGCAATTACTAGTAAAGATAAAATTGTAGTAAATGAAAAAATGGAAACAAACATAAAAGGGCTATATGCTTGTGGTGACTGTACAGGTGGATTATTACAAATTAGCAAAGCAGTGTATGAAGGAGCAATAGCTGGAATACAAACAAGTAAATATTTAAAAATGGGAGGTATATAAAATGAGTGTATTAAAGATAACAAAGGAAAATTATGAAACAGAAGTCTTAAAATCGGACAAGTTAGTATTAATAGATTTTTATGCTGACTGGTGTGGACCTTGCAAGATGATGTCACCAATAATAGACGAAATAGCAGAAGAAGTAGGAGATAAAATCAAAGTAGGAAAGATAAATGTGGATGAAAATCAAGAATTAGCAATGGAGTATGAAGTTATGAGTATCCCAACAATTATTATATTACAAAATGGAGAGGTGAAAAATAGCTTTGTTGGTGTGAGAGAAAAGAAAGAAATAATATCTTGCTTGGAAAAAATGATTTAAAGAATAAAGGCAGTTATTTAATATGAAAAAGATATGCAAAATATTTTTATAATATTTGCATATCTTTTGGTAATTCGGAAAGAAATTCAATTTTTTTATAAGTCACTGGATGAATACATTCTATTTTATAGCTATGCAAAGCTTGTCTGTTAATTAAAGAAGATTTATTACCATATAATGTATCACCAATAATAGGATGACCTAATGCTTGCATATGAACTCTAATTTGATGAGTTCTACCAGTTTCTAATTTACATTGTAGTAAGGAAATATTGTGAGATTCTTTTAAGACTCTGTAATTAGTAATAGAGGTTTGACCATCAACACTAATACATCTTTCAATGATACTATCTTTTTTTCTTGCAATAGGTAAATCAATAATGCCAGATTTTTTACTTAAGGTACCATCAACAATACATAAATAGTATTTTTTAAAATCCCCATTTGCCATTTGCCTGCTAAACATTTCTTGAATATATTCACATTTTGCAAAAATGACTAAACCAGAAGTATCAAAATCAAGTCTATTCACAGGCCTTATTTTTTTGTGTAAATTAATTAAATCAAAATAATATTTAATACCATTAGATAATGAATTGTTATAATGAGTTACAGAAGGATGAATAGCCATTCCAGCAGGTTTATTAACTACTAAAAACCATTCGTCTTCATATAGAATGTCTAAATTCATTTTTAATGGAATAATATTTGAATTATCTTCAAATAAATCTAAATTAATAATTATAGTATCTCCAAAAGCTATTGGATCACGAGTATCAACTATAAAATTGTTTTTATAAATCTTTTTATTTCTAATTAATTTTGAAGTCAAACGAGCTGAAAGCTTGAATTCTAAGGATAATATTTCATTTATATTTTTATATATGTTATCTTTTTTTACTAAATATGTTAGTTCCATATGATTTCCTTTCTGTTTTATAAAGCGATTATATAATATTTTAAATAAAAAGTAAAACTCAAATAAAATATTTTAAGTTTCGGCTTTTTTTGGTAAGAGGGGATATATCCATAATTTAAATAATAAATATTATT
>FR888053.1:0-5540 GCA_000431335.1 Clostridium sp. CAG:343
GCCTAAATGTGCCGAAAATACTTGTGGGTTACCCTGCTGGGAAGATAGGTTGTTGCTAGATTTTTTTTATTAAAAAAACAAACTAGAGGTTAGTAAAAATGATATTTATTATTACTAATTTGTAGTTTGTTTTTTAATTTTGATTTATTTTTAATTATATGTTATAATTAAAAATAAATCAAAATTATATTTATCTGGAGGGATAATTATGAATGAAAATGAATTTAAAAATTATTACCAAATATTAGGCATTGATAAAAGTTTGATTGATTATGTAATTTATGATAAAAAGAAAGATGGAAAATATGAAAATAAATTACGTAATGAAGCAAGCAAAGATAAAAAAATAAAAGAAGCATATGAAATTTGTAAAAATAAGTTGTGTAAAAAATATGAAGATAGAATTTTTAAATTAGAAAAAGAAAGCAAATTAAAAATTGGAATGATAGAAAGAGGTATAGAAAATAATACGGACTTATTAAAAAAGAGTAAATTAATAGGAGAAAAAGAAAGCTTTGAAGAAAGTGTAAAATATGAGGTAAAAGAAATCAAAGAACAATTTAATAAAAGGCTTGCTGAAATAAAAGAAGCATATGAGGCATTAAAGACAGACGGAGCTAGAAAATTATATGATGACCAATTAAAAGAGAAAGAATTAGAAAAGAAAAATGAAAGAGAATTTTTAGATGAAACTGCATATACATTTTTCGAAATGTCAGAAAGAGAAATTGAATTAAGGGCAGATACAAAAAACAATAAAATAATTAAAGAAGCATATAATAAGAAAGTTGAAAAATATACTAAGGTTTTAAATGATATTAGTCTTAATCCAAAGCAAAGAAAAAGAGCAGAAGATATTTTGAAAAAAGCAAAGGAATATTATGAAAAAATTAATACTAAAGAGAAAAGAGATACATATAAAAAAGAACTTGATTTAAAAGAAGAGATAGAAAGAAAGAAAATAAATAAAGAAAAATATTCCAAGATAGACCAATTGGATTTTAAAATGATTGGAACTGTAAAAGAAGGAAAAAATAAAGGTAGAAAACTTGTTGCAAAAACAGAAAACAGAAATCCTCAAGTTGTAGATTTAAATGATTCGAGAAAAATTAAAATTTCTAAAACAGGAGAAATAATATTTAAAAATAGTGTACTTTTATGTAATTCGGTTAATGAATATCTTGTTTCAAGAATAATAAACGGCAAAGAAAAAAAAGATAAGATATATACGAATTTATCATTACCAAGTTTAACAGAAGATAATTTAGATTATTATAATTGTGTTGTAAATGAAATGCTATCAGAAGATGTAATAGAAGTTGTAACTAAATACAATGGAGGATATATTGGAATGATTGAAAAAGATGAAGCAAGTGGAGGATATAAGGCAACTATTAGAGATAAAATCCTTAATACAGAAGAACAAGAGATTTTTGCAGCAGTTATGATTAATTTAGAAAATGAAAAAAATAAAGAAAATAAAAAACAAGAAGATAATAGTTTAGAATTATAAAGTGATGGTGAAGTAAATGTCAAAAGTAACATGGAAAGCAGGAAATTTTTTATATCCATTACCAGCTGTAATGGTAAGTTGTGGAACTATGGAAAAATCAAATATAATAACAGTAGCATGGACAGGAATATTAAATACAAACCCTGCAATGGTATATATATCAGTTAGACCGACAAGATATTCATATAATATAATAAAAGAACAAAAAGAATTTGTTATTAATTTAACTACAAAAAGATTAGCAAAAGCAACAGATTGGTGTGGAGTTAAAACAGGAGCTAAAGTGGATAAATTTAAAGAAATGAATTTGCATAAAGAAAATGCTAAGTTTGTGAAATGCCCAATGATAAAAGAAAGTCCTGTATCAATAGAATGTAAAGTAAAAGAAATAGTAGAACTAGGATCACATCATATGTTTATTGCTGATGTCCTTGCAATTAATAGTGATGAGAAGTATATTGATGATAAAGGAGCATTTGATATTTCAAAATGTGATTTAATTGCATATTCAAACGGACATTATTATGAATTAGGCAAAAAAATTGGTAGATTTGGATTTTCAGTTCAAAAAAAGCAAAAAAACAAAAAACAAGTTAAAAAATGATAAAAATTCATTGACAATATAAGAAAAAAATGGTAAAATATTTGAGCATATGTAATTTAAGCATATGCTCACATCGTTTCAAAAAAAGTAAAAGGTTATAAAAATACGGAGGTGTATTGAAATGGCAGCAAAAGGACCAAGAGAAAATATTACATTAGAATGTACAGAATGTAAAAGAAGAAATTACATGACTTCAAAAAACAAGAGAAATAATACAGATAGATTAGAAATAGTTAAGTATTGTAAATTCTGTAAAAAACGTACAACACATAAAGAAACCAAATAGTTAAATAAGCTATTTTAAGGAGGATATAAAATGGCTAAAAAAGAAGCAAAAACAAATAAAAAAGAAAACAATAAAAACAAGAAAAGCTTTTCAAAAGATTTTAAAGCTGAGTTAAAAAAAGTAGTTTGGCCAACACCAAAACAATTAGTAAATAACACAGTTGCAGTAATAGCTATAGTGCTTGTTACAGCAGCAATTGTTTTTGTATTAGATTTAACATTTGAAACTCTAAATAAACATGGAGTAAACAAAATAAAAGAAGTTGTATCAGCTAATAATACTGTAACTGCTGATAATACAACAAGTAATCAAACTACAGAAAATACAAATAATGAAACAAGTACAGAAGATTCTCAAAACACAGAAAACACAGACAACAACGTAGAAGAAAATGTACAATAAACAAAATTAAAGGAGGCTTAAAAATAATGTCTCAAAAAGATTACGATATGGTAGCTAGATGGTATGTTGTTCATACTTATTCTGGTTATGAAAATAAAGTTAAAACAGACCTAGAAAAAACTATAAAAAATAGAGAATTAGAAGATTTCTTCTTTGATATTATAGTTCCTATGGAAGAACAAATTGAAATTAAAGATGGAAAAAGAAAAACAAATTTAAAAAAGGTTTTTCCAGGATATGTATTAATAAAGATGATAGTAACAGAAGAATCTTGGTATATTGTAAGAAATACTAGAGGAGTTACAGGATTTGTAGGTTCAGGTACAGATCCAATACCATTAACTGAAGAAGAAATTAGAAATATGGGATTTGAAGATATTCCTGTTAATGTGGATTATGAAGTCAATGAACAAGTACAAGTTATGAATGGTCCGTTTGAAGGCTTTGTAGGTACAGTTCAAGAAATAAATACAGAAAAACATAAAGTAAAAGTTCTAGTATCTATGTTTGGAAGAGAAACACCTGTAGAGCTAGAGTTTTCACAAGTACAAAAAGTTAAATAAAAAAGGGAGGTGCCATTAACATGGCAGAAAAAGAAATTTCAAATATTATTAAATTACAAATAGAGGCAGGGAAAGCATCACCAGCTCCACCAGTAGGTCCAGCTTTAGGTTCAAGTGGTGTTAATATTATGCAATTTGTTAAAGAATTTAATGATAGAACTGCAAATCAACCTGGAATGATCATACCAGTTGTTATAACAGTATATAAAGATAAATCTTTTGATTTTATAACAAAAGTTCCACCAGTTGCAGTATTAATTAAAAAAGCAATAAAAATCCAAAAAGGTTCAGGAAAACCAAATATGGAAAAAGTTGCTAAAATAACAAAAGCACAAGTAAAAGAAATTGCTGAACAAAAAATGCCAGACTTAAATGCTGCGTCAATAGAAACAGCTATGAGCATGGTAGAAGGTACTGCTAGATCTATGGGTGTAGTAGTAATTGATTAGTTAAGATAAATATTATATATATTTATAAATTTAAATTTTATTGGGAGAGTTTAACTCGTTAAAACCAAAGGAGGTAAAAAAATGGGAAAAATATCAAAAAGATATGCTGAAAGTGTAAAATTAGTTGATAAAACTAAAGAATATGGAGCAAAAGAAGCAATAGAAATTATTGAAAAAATGCCAAAAACTAAATTTGACGAAACTGTCGAGTTACATGTAAAATTAGGAGTTGATTCTAAACATGCAGATCAACAAGTAAGAGGTACAGTAGTACTTCCAAACGGTACAGGTAAAACACAAAGAGTTTTAGTTTTTGCAAAAGGACCAAAAGCAGAAGAAGCTGAAAAAGCAGGAGCAGATTTTGTAGGAGCAGAAGAATTAATACCAAAAATCCAAAATGAAAATTGGTTTGAATATGATGTAGTAGTAGCAACTCCAGACATGATGGGAGTTGTAGGAAGACTAGGTAAAGTATTAGGACCAAAAGGTTTAATGCCAAACCCTAAATCTGGAACAGTTACAATGGATGTAACAAAAGCAATAAGTGAAATTAAATCAGGTAAAGTAGAATATAGATTAGATAAAAATAATATAATTCACTTAGGATTTGGAAAAGTTTCATTTGGAGCAGATAAATTATTAGAAAATTATGAAGTAATCATGAATGCTATCATAAAAGCTAAACCAGCAGCAGCTAAAGGTCAATACATAAAGAGTGTTGCATTAACAACAACTATGGGACCAAGTATATTTATTAATCAAAAATAAATTTAATATAAGCCAAAGACAGTAGGCAAATAAATTATAGTATTTATAAATACAAATTAATAAGTCCTACCTAGGTTAAATACAAGAGTAAATACACTCTTTTAGTAACTTAGGTAGGTACTAAAAGAGTGTTATTTATTTTATTAGTAATTAAATTTAGGAGGTGAAAATAAATGGCAAGTGAAGCAATACTAAATCAAAAGAAGGCAGAAGTAAAAGAATTAGCAGAAAAAATGAAAAATTCTAAACTAATACTTTTAACAGAATACAGAGGAATTAATGTTACAGATGATACACAATTAAGAAAAGATTTAAGAAATTCAAATGCTACTTGTAATGTTATAAAAAATAATATAACAAGAAGAGCTTTAGCAGAATGTGGAATTGAAGGATTAGAAGAACAATTAGTAGGACCAACAGCAGTAATTATGAGCAGTGAAGATTACTTAGAACCTTCAAAAACAATTTATAATTTCAGCAAAAATAATGAATATTATAAAATTAAAGGTGGAGTTATTGATGGAAAAGTTATGACTGCAGATGAAATCATTACATTAGCAAAATTACCATCAAGAGAAACTTTACTATCTATGCTTGCTGGGGCATTACTTTCAAATATTTCAAAAGTTGCAGTTGCATTAAATGAAGTAAAAAAACAAAAAGAAGAAGCTGGAGAAAAAGTTGAAGTAGCAGTAACAGAAGAAGCATCAGCTAATGAAGAAAAAGCTGAATAATATTATTACAAGAAAAGAGGTTTAACTTGTATAAAAATAAACCCAAAAATAGAAAAGTGAATTATTTCACTAATTAAATTTATAGGAGGATTTTAAAATGGAAAAAATAGAAAAAATTATTGAAGAAATAGATAGCTTAACAGTAGTTGAATTAAATGACTTAGTAAAAGCTATTGAAGAAAAATATGGAGTATCTGCAGTAGCAGCAGCTGCACCAGCTG
>FR888053.1:5562-16782 GCA_000431335.1 Clostridium sp. CAG:343
TGCACCAGCTGCAGGAGCAGCTGCAGGAGCAGCAGCTGAAGAAAAAACATCTTTTGATGTTGTATTAGCAGAAGCTGGAGATCAAAAAATAAAAGTTATTAAAGTAGTTAGAGATGCTACAGGATTAGGATTAAAAGAAGCTAAAGAATTAGTAGACGGAGCACCTAAAACAGTTAAAGAAGGAGCTAGCAAAGAAGAAGCTGAAGAATTAAAAGCTAAATTTGCTGAAGTTGGAGCTGTTGTTGAATTAAAATAGTTTCTATATAATAACGATATAAATATGAAAAACAAGCCATTTAGGGCTTGTTTTTTTGGTAAAAAAAGTATATAATAAAAAACAAATTGAGATTAAGAAAGGAAGAGATAAATAATGCAAGTAAGTAAAGAAGAGATTTTACACATAGCTAATTTAGCAAGGTTAGATTTAAATGAAAATGAAGTAGATAAATACATCGAAAATTTACAGGATATATTAAATTTTGCTAACATAGTAAACAATGCACCAGTAGAAGGATTAGATATAACAATAGGTGCAAATGAAGCAAAAAATATATTTAGAAAAGACGAAATAAAGAGATTTGAAGATACAGAAAGTTTATTACAAAATGCAGAAACAAAAGAACAAAATATGTTTAAAATACCAAAAGTAATTTAATATAGCTACATGGATAGTTATAGTTGAGCTATTTAAATAGAGATAGGTAAAAATGATGTTTATAAAATGTCAAATTTTAAATATTTCAACAGGGAGGATTTATGAATATAGGAATTGATATTGATGATACTATATCAGAAACATATGCTACGCTTTTGGAATATGCACAAAAATATACAATAGAAGAATTAAAAAGAAGTCCTATTATTAAAAGTTTTAATACAGAAGATCATTTATATATTGAAAATATGCACAATTGGAATGAAAATGAAACAGCAAGATTTTGGAAAAAATATTATGAAGAAATAATTAAGAAAGTTAATATAAAAACATTTGCAGCTAATATAATAAAAGAATTAAAAGAAAGCGGAGATAAGATATTTTTAATAACGGCAAGATGGAATTTAAAAGATAACAATATAGAACAAATTACAAAAGATTGGCTGAAAGAAAATAATGTGAAATATGATAAACTTATTATAAATGCTAAGGAAAAACTTAAATTTGTAAAAGAAAATAATATAGAAATTTTTATAGATGATAGTTGTAGAAATTGTAAAGATATAGAATATAACAGTAATGCAAAAGTTTTTATAATGGATACAAGGGTAAATCAAAATTTAGAAGATGAAAAAATAACAAGAGTATATTCGTGGCCACATCTATATAAAGAAATAAAAAAACTAAAGGAGGAGAATTAATGGATATTACTGAATTAACTGTTCATGAGTTACAAGAAAAATTGAAAAATAAAGAACTAACAATAACAGAGATTACAAAGGCATATACAGATAGAATAAAGGAAAAAGAAAAAGATGTACAAGCTTTTGTTACAATATTAACAAAAGAAGCAAATGAGCAAGCAAAACAAATTGAAGAAAAAATAGATAAAGGAGAAATTAAAGGAGAATTTGCAGGTATTCCAATTGGTATTAAAGATAATATGTGTACAAAAGGAATAAAAACAACATGTAGTTCAAAAATGTTAGAAAACTTTGTATCTCCTTATGATGCAACTGTAATTGAAAAGCTTAATAATGAACATATGATAGATTTAGGAAAACTAAATATGGATGAATTTGCTATGGGAGGGTCTACAGAATATTCATACTTTAAAAAGACAAAAAATCCATGGAATTTAAACAAAGTTCCAGGAGGTTCATCAGGAGGGTCAGCAGCAGCAGTAGCAGCTAATATGGTTCCTTGGGCTTTGGGTTCAGATACAGGTGGATCAATAAGACAACCATCAAGCTTTTGTGGAGTTGTAGGTTTAAAACCAACATATGGATTAGTATCAAGATATGGATTAGTAGCATTTGCATCTTCACTAGATCAAATAGGTCCTATCACAAAAGATGTATATGATAGTGCAATGTTATTAAACTTAATAGCAGGACATGACGAAAAGGATACTACATCAAGTAATAGGAAAAAAATAGATTACACAAAATGTTTAAAAAATGATGTAAAAGGATTAAAAATAGGAGTACCAAAAGAATTTTTTGGAGAAGGAATAAATGAAGAAGTAAAACAATCTTTAGAAAAGGCAATACAAACATATAGAGACTTAGGTGCAGAAATAGAAGAGTTTTCATTAGATGTAGCACAATATTCTTTAGCAACTTATTATATTGTTGCTTGTGCAGAAGCAAGTTCTAATTTAGGAAGATTTGATGGAATTCGTTATGGATATAGAACAAAAGAATTTAAAAACTTAAAAGAACTTTATAAAAAATCAAGAAGTGAAGGATTTGGACCAGAAGTAAAAAGAAGAATAATATTAGGAACATATGTATTATCATCAGGTTACTATGATGCCTATTATAAAAAAGCACAACAAGTGCGTACATTAGTTATGAATGAATTTAACAAAGCATTTGAAAAATATGATGTTATATTAACACCAACATCACCAACAGTAGCATTTGATATAGGATCAAAATCAAACAATCCATTAGAAATGTATTTAGCAGATATATGTACAGTTTCTGTAAATATAGCAGGACTTCCAGGGATATCAGTACCTTGTGGAGTAGATAACGAAGGAATGCCAATAGGAATGCAATTAATAGGGAATAAATTCTGTGAAGAAACAATATTAAATGCAGCATATACATTTGAACAAAAAATAAAATTCAGAGAGAATCATAAACCACAAATATAAGACACTAGGGACAGGTCAGAAATGTCCCATTAGGTAAGTGAATATTGTGGAGATGCGTAAAACAAAATTAGACAAAAAACGACAAAAAAATGGGACATTTCTGACCTGTCCCTAGTGTCTCAAAAGGAGGAAAATAGATGTCAAGAGAAGATTATGAAGTTATAATAGGATTGGAAGTTCATGCAGAGCTTTCTACAAAAACAAAAATATTTTGTTCTTGCCCAACAGCATTTGGTGCAGCACCTAATACACATACATGTCCAATTTGTATGGCTATGCCAGGAACTTTACCTGTATTAAATGAAAAAGTTGTGGAATATGCTGTAAAGGCAGGATTAGCAACAAATTGTGAGATTTCTAGAAATAGTAAAAATGATAGAAAAAATTATTTTTATCCAGATCTTCCAAAATCTTATCAAATTTCACAATTTGATAAGCCACTTTGTGAACATGGGTATGTAGAAATTGAGATAAATGGAGAAAAGAAAAAAATTCGTTTAACAAGAATTCATATAGAAGAAGATGCAGGAAAATTAAACCATGATGAATTTGGAGGAGGAAGCTTAGTTGATTTAAATAGAGCAGGAGTCCCATTAATTGAAATTGTATCTGAACCAGATTTAAGAAGTGCAGAAGAAGTAGAACAATATTTAAGAAAGTTAAAATCAATTTTGGAATATATTGAAGTTTCAGATTGTAAAATGCAAGAAGGTTCTTTAAGAGCAGATGTAAACGTTTCTATAAGAAAAAAAGGAGAAACAAAATTAGGAACTCGTACAGAAATGAAAAATATGAATTCTTTTAGAAGTATTGTAAGAGCAATTGAGTATGAAGTAGATAGACAAATTGATGTAATAGAAAATGGAGGAAAAATTGATCAAGAAACTCTAAGATGGGATGATGTATCAGGAAAGACATTTCCTATGAGAGATAAAGAAGATGCTCAAGATTACAGATATTTCCCAGATCCAGATTTAGTTGCAATTAAACTATCAGAAGAATACATAGAAAATATTAAAAATAGCTTACCAGAATTACCAGAGAGCAGAAAAGAGAGATATTTACAAGAATATAAATTATCAGAAAAAGATGCTAAATTAATTACAGCTTCTAAATATTTATCAGATTTATTTGAAGAAGCGGTTAAGGTATGCAATAATCCTAAAGCTGTTAATAACTGGATTATTTCTGATATTTCTAGAATATTAAATGAGACAGAAATGGAACCAATTCAAATACCTTTTGATGCTAAACAATTAGGAAAATTAGTAGTTTTAATAGATAAAGGTACAATAAGTTCAAGTATTGGTAAAAAAGTATTAGTAGAATTATTTGAAAACCCAAGAGACCCAGAAGATATTATAAAAGAAAAAGGATGGATTCAAATTTCAGATGAAGGGGCTATTAAAGAAGTAGTATTAAAAATATTAGAGAATAATCCACAATCTATTGCTGATTATAAAGGTGGAAAAGATAAGGCACTAGGATTTTTAGTAGGACAAGCTATGAAAGAAACAAAAGGAAAAGCAAATCCTCAAATGTTAAATAAGATGTTCTTAGAAGAATTAAATAAATAAAAAAAGCCAAAAGAAGGTAATCTTCTTTTGGTTTTTTATATAATTTGTTTTTTAATTCCATCTGTTATAAATCCGCATATAATAAATTCGATTCCAAAAATTAAACTTAATCTAAATAAGGTAAGTCCTATGTAATAAATTATTGGGTAAGCAAAGAAAAAGTTATATGTTAATAAAATAATAATTGCTATTGAAGATAATCCAAAGCAAAATTCTAATCCACCTTTTAAAACTTTACGGGTAATTTTTTCAAAGTTTTTATAATATTCCATTATTTTTTTTAGCATAATACACCTCTATAAATTAATCTATTAACATAATATCATGTGTAAAATAAAAAAACAATGTAAATTATAACCAATTATGTATAATAATGCTAAAGAGAGGTTTCTTTTATAAAAACCTCTCTTTAATAATAAATAAAAACTATGCATAATCTTTATTTTTGTTTTAGGTCATAGCTGCATTTAATTTTTTAGATAAACTAGATTTTTTTCTAGCTGCTGTATTTTTTACAATTACACCTTTACTGCAAGCTTGGTCAATTTTTTTAGTAGCTTCTGATAATAAAACTTTAGCTTCATCTATTTTTCCAGCATTAACAGCTTCATCAAATTTTCTAACAGCTGATTTATATCCAGATTTAATCATATTATTTCTTAAAGTCTTTTTTTCAATTACTTTAACTCTTTTCTTTGCTGATTTAATATTTGGCATATCGAATTGCACCTCCTCTTAGTCTGTATTACACTATAACATATGATATTCTAACATATTTTAGAGAAAAATGCAAGCAAAATTACAAATAATTATTGTAAAAAAACTAAACTTATGGTATATTGTGAAAAGAAGTAATATAAGGAGGTATACTTATGATAGCAATTGGTAGTGACCATGGAGGTTATAGATTAAAAGAAGAAATAAAAAAATATTTAGATGAAAAAGAAATAAAATATAAAGATTTAGGTTGCATGGAAGAGGAAAGTGTAGATTATCCTAATATTGCAAAAGCAGTAGCAAAAGAAGTACAAAATAAAAAATCTGAAAAAGGAATATTAATTTGTCGTTCTGGGCTTGGAATGGCTATTTGTGCTAACAAATTTAAAGGAATTAGATGTACACCTTGTCATAATGAATATACAGCAAGATATTCAAGATTACATAATGATAGCAATATATTAGCAATGGGAGCAGATGATGTTTCTATAAGTGAAGCAATTTGTATATTAAGAATGTGGCTTGCAACAGAATTTGAAGGCGGAAGACATGAAGAAAGATTAAGAATAATAGAAGAAATAGAAAACGAGAACATGAAATAGGGAGGCATAATCTATGTGGGGAGATGTAGCAATTGCATTTTTGTTAGCTTTTATAGTAACATTTATGGCAACACCATATACGATAAAGATTGCACATAAAGTTGGAGCGGTTGATGTTCCAAAAGACGAAAGAAGAATGCATAAAAAAGCAATGCCAAAATTTGGTGGGCCAGCTGTGATATTAGGCTTTTTAGTTTCTGTAATATATTTATTAATTGTTATGAGTATGGAAAGTACAATTAGTTTAAACGGAACAGAAAAATATGGAATGAAATTATTAGGTATGTTTCTAGGAATTGTAGTGCTTAGTATAACTTGTATTATAGATGATATAAAAACAATAAAGCCAATTACAAAATTAACTGGACAAATTATAGCTGCTATTATAGCAGTAGCTTTTGGAGTACGAATAGGAGATATAGATTTAGCATTTTTTAATACATCAGAATTAGGAGAAATATTTTCTATTATTATAACGATAATATGGATAGTAGGAGTAACTAATGCTATTAATTTGATTGATGGATTAGATGGCTTATCATCTGGAATATCCGTTATATCTGCATTATCATTATTAGTTATATTTGTACTAAATGGATCACCATTAATATCAATAATATTAATAACAGCTTTGGCAGGAGCATTAGTAGGATTTTTACCATTTAATTTTGCACCAGCTAAAACATTTATTGGTGATACAGGTTCAAATTTTTTAGGATTTTCATTATCAATTATTTCTATATTAGGAGTTGCAAAAACTTATACAATGGCAGTAATAGTGTTACCACTTATTGTACTAGGACTTCCTATATTTGATACATTATGGGCTATTATAAGAAGGCTAATTAAAGGAAAATCTATTAAAGCAATATTTAAAGCAGATAAAGGACATTTACATCATAGAATTGTTGCAAAAGGTTTTGGACAAAAACAAGCTGTTTTAATTTTATATGGAATTAGTGCAACTTTTGGAATATTTGCAGTTATTTTATTAGATAGTGGAATATGGAAAGCATTATCATTTTTATTAATGGTAATAGTCGCAATTAGTCTAGGATATAAAAACTTTCAAGAAGAAAAATCAGAAAGTAGAAAATACGAATGTGTAGAATGTAAATATATTTATAATCCTAAATTTGGAAATGAAAAAGCAGGAATAAAACCAGGTACACCTTTTGAAGAATTGCCAGAAGATTGGGTATGTCCTGTTTGCGGAGAAGGAAAAGATATGTTTGAAGTTCATCAGTAAAAATTAGATAATATAAAAATTAATAGCAAAAAAATAATGAGAGGAGACATAATGGAAGATAAAATAATGAGATTTTTAGCATATGATGGCAAAATATCAGTTGTATGCGCAAATACTACAAATTTAGTGGAAAAAGCTAGAAAAATACATGATTTAAGTCCTTTAGCTACAGCAACATTTGGAAGATTACTTACAATAACTAGTATTATGGCACAAGAAATGAAAAACTCATCAGATAAATTAACAATACAAATAAAAGGAAGCGGAACAATAGGAACAATGTTAACAACAGCCAATAACTTTCCAAGAGTAAAAGGATATGTAGCAAATCCATATGTAGATTTACCATTAAATGAATTTGGAAAATTAGATGTTGGAGGGGCAGTAGGACAAGATGGATATATAAATGTAATAAAAGATATTGGATTAAAAGATCCATATATAGGCATATCTCCATTAACTTCAGGAGAAATAGCAGATGATTTTACAAATTATTTCGTTAAATCTGAACAGAGACAATCAGCAGTTGCATTAGGAGTATTGGTAAATAAAGATGGAGTAAAAGCTGCAGGAGGATATTTAATTAATCCAATGCCTGATAGTACAGAAGAAGAGATAGCTAAAGTAGAACAATCAATATTCAAGGCTGGTGCTATATCTAAGATGTTAGATGAAAATTTAAGTTTATTAGAGATAGCAAAGAAAATAACAGGAGATGAAGATGTAAAAGTTTTGGAAGAAAATATAACTCCAATTTATGAATGTGATTGCTCAAAAGAACATATGTCAGAAGGACTAGCAAAGATTGGAAAAGAAGAATTGGAAGATATTATTAATAAAGATGGTAAAGCAGAATTAGTATGCCATTTTTGCAATAAAAAATATGAATTTTCAAAGGAAGAATTAGAAGGAATATTAAAAAATATATGCTAACCTTGTTTTTTTAAAGTTATAGTATATATTAAAAGTATGATAAAAAACAAAAAAAGGAGAAATAATTATGGAAAAAGAAATTTTAATTTTTGGACATAAAAATCCAGATACAGATTCAATTTGTTCAGCAATGGTAAAAGAAAGATTAAACAAAAAAAATGGATATGATAGTAGTGTTGCAGTTCGTTTAGGAAATATTAACAAAGAAACACAATATGTATTAAATTATTTAAATCTAGAAGCACCAGAATTAAAAGAAGAAGTAGCAGAAGGACAAAAAGTAATTATGGTGGATCATAATGAATTTAATCAAAGTATAAAAGGTATTGAAAAGGCAAAAATATTAGGTGTAGTTGATCATCATAGAATAGCAAATTTTGAAACTTCAGATCCTTTATATTACACAGCTAGACCATATGGCTGTACATCTACAATTTTATTCCAAGATTTTAAAGGTAAAGGAATAGAAATTAATAGAGAAGAAGCAATTTTAATGGCAAGTGCAATTATATCTGATACATTGTTACTTAAATCACCAACAACAACTAAACATGATGAAAAAGCATTAGAAGAATTAGAAAAAATAGCAGGAATAGATATAAAAGAATATGGTTTGGAAATGTTAAAAGCAGGAACAGATTTAGATGATTTTACAGCAAAAGAGTTAATAAATTTAGATGCAAAAGAATTAGATAAAAATGGTATAAAATTTGTAATTGGACAAGTAAATACAGTGGATATACCATCTGTGTTAGAAAGACAAGAAGAATTAGAAAAAGCAATAGAGGAAGAATTGAAAGAAAAAGAATTAGCATTATTTGTATTAGCAATTACAGATATATTAAATAGTAATTCAGAAATTTTGGTTTTAGGAGAGAAATCAAGTGTTGTAGAAAAGGCTTTTGATAAGAAATTAGAAAATAATAGAGCTTTTCTAGAAGGAGTAGTATCTAGAAAGAAACAATTGCTACCAAATATTGATAAAAATATATAGAAATATAGGATGTACCAATAAAATGGTATATCCTTATTTATATTTGTACTCTTATATTACAATTTATTGCTTATAAAAAATAAAAGTTAAATTTTAAAAACTATTGAATAATTTAGTAATTAAATCTATAATAAATAAGTAGAATTAAAATAAGAAGATAAAAAATATTAGGAGTGATTAAATGACAAAAGAGACATCAGAAAACAAAGGAACAAAAAAAGAAACTTTCTTACAAGGTATTATAACACTTATATTTTCACAAGTTTTAATAAAGTTGTTAGGGCTATTATATACTTTATATTTAACAAACAGATCAGGATTTGGAGATAGAGGAAATGGAATTGTAGCAGCAGGTTATCAAATTTATGCAATGTTACTTACTATTTCTTCGATAGGAGTTCCAAATGCAATATCAAAATTAGTGTCTGAGAGAGTAGCTTTACGGAGACCATAAAGGAGCACATAGAATTTTTAAAATTGCATTTGCAACATTTGCGGTTATAGGATTAGTAGGAAGTCTAATGTTATTTTTTGGAGCAAATGTAATAGCAAATTATTGGTTACAAATACCAGATGCAGAAATGACTTTAGTAGCATTATCACCAGCAATTTTCTTTGTTGCAATATCTTCTGTTATGAGAGGATATTTTAATGGAAGGCAAAATATAAAAGCAACAGCAAGATCACAAACAATAGAACAAGTATTTAAAACGGCTCTTACAATAATTTTAGTAGAAATAATAGCTGTTATTTCAAATGTATCAACAGAGTGGATGGCAGGTGGAGCAACATTAGCTACTACACTTGCTACAATGTCAGGGTTTGGATATTTGTATTTATATTACAAAACAAGAAGCAAAGAAATAGCTGTAGAGATAAAATCTACAGTTAATTATAAATATGAAAGAGTTAGAACAATTATAAGAAGAATTCTAGTTGTATCAATACCAATAGCTCTAACTGCAATAATGTCATCACTTAATAAAAACATAGATTCTTTTACAGTAGTTAGAAGTTTAAAACAATTTATGCCAGAAGATATGGCTTTATCGCAATATGGAATATTAGGTGGAAAAGTAGATACTCTAACTAGTTTACCATTATCAATAAATGTAGCATTTTCAACAGCATTAGTACCGGCTATATCTGCGGCAAAAGCTAGGAAAGATAAAAAAACAATCACAGAGAAAACATCGTTCTCTTTATTAACATCAATGTTAATAGGACTTCCTTGCACAATAGGAATGTGTATATTCGCAGGTCCAATTCTAAATTTATTATTTCCAAAAGCAAGTGATGGAACAGTAATTTTACAAATTAGTTCACTAACAATTTTATTTACAATATTAGATCAAACTATAAATGGAGCATTACAAGGATATGGAAAGCTGAAAATACCTACAATATCATTAGGAATAGGAGTACTTGTAAAGTTAATTTTAAACTTAATTTTAGTACCAATTCCAGAAATAGGAGTAAATGGAGCAGCTTGGGCATCAGTTGCATGTCATGCAGTGGCATTTACGATAGCGATAACAGCACTTAGAAAAAATATTAAATTAAATTTAACTTTTTCAAAATTTGTAATTAAACCAGTACTTGCAACAGCTATTATGGGAATTTGTTCTTATTTTATTTATTTAAGTCTTTTAGGAATAATAAGCAATAAATTGGCTACAATAGTAGCAATAGTAGTTGCAGTAGTAATTTATGCATTGGCAATTATAGTCTTAAAAGTATTTAATAAAGAAGAAATTTTAAGAGTTCCAATGGGAAATAAAATATGTGCAGTATTGGAAAAACTAAAAATATATTAAAATTCTAAAAAAATAAAAAAAAAAGAAGGATTTTAGCTGTTTTTGGCGAATTAAATTAATTAGTAGTACATTTATTGTTTCGTTCAGACAATAAAGTACATAAACATTATATCTTATAGGAGGTAATTTAAATGAACAAAGCTGAATTAATCGCAGCAATGGCTGCAAAAACAGGAGAAACAAAAAAAGCAGCTGAAGCATCAGTTAATGCTTTTGTAGAAGTTGTAACAGAATCACTAAAAAAAGGAGAAAAAGTTCAATTAGTTGGATTTGGATCTTTTGAAGTAAGAAAAAGAGCAGCTAGAAAAGGTAGAAACCCACAAACTAAAGAAGAAATCAAAATACCTGCATCAAAAGCTCCAGTTTTCAAAGCTGGTAAAGCATTAAAAGATTTAGTAAACAAAAAATAAGAGTTTTGTATAAATATATAAATATATGAATTCATAGAAAGAAGCTATTTTTAGCTTCTTTTTTAAACTGAGACACAAGGGGACAGGTCTTAAATGAGACAC
>FR888053.1:16852-74144 GCA_000431335.1 Clostridium sp. CAG:343
CTTGTGTCTCACTATTTAATATCTACTTTAATATGAATATCTTTTAATTGATCATATTTAACTTCGCCAGGAGCTCCCATCATTAAGTCTTGAGCTTTACTATTTAGAGGGAAAGCTATAACATCTCTTATTGTATCAGAATCTGTTAAAAGCATAAGCATTCTATCAAATCCAGGTGCGATACCAGCATGTGGAGGAGCACCGAATTGGAATGCTGTATACAAAGCTCCAAATTTTGATTTTACTTCTTCTTCAGTATAACCAGCCATTTCAAATGCTTTAATCATAATGTTAATATCATGATTACGAACAGCTCCTGAAGAAAGTTCGACACCATTACATACTAAATCATATTGATATGCTAATATATCTAATGGTTTTTCGTTTGTTAATGCATCTAAGCCACCTTGTGGCATTGAGAATGGATTATGACTAAATTGTAGCTTATCGTGTTCATCTAATTCAAACATTGGAAAATCTACAATCCAGCAAAATTCGAATACGTCTTTTTTTATCAAGTCTAATCTTTTACCAAGTTCAGTTCTAATTTGTCCAGCTAGTTCTGTTGCTCTTTTTTCATTGTCTGCTATAAAGAAAATAGTATCTTCCTTTTCTAAACCTGCCAAATCTAATAATTCTTTTTTCAAATCATCTGGAATAAATTTATCAATAGGGCCTTTGTAAGATAAATCCTCTTGAACTTCCAAATATCCAAGTCCACCCATTCCAATTGAAGTTGCATATTTTAGCATTTTTTCATGGAATCCTTTAGACATATGACCTTTAACTTTAATGGCTCTGACAGTTCTATTAATAAATGGTTTAAAAGTACATTTATTAAAGAAATCAGATAAATCAATAATATATAGAGGATTTCTTAAATCTGGCTTATCAGTACCATATTTAACCATAGCTTCTTTGTAAGCAATTCTAGTAAAAGGTGTATTAGAAATAGCTTTATCAGAGAATTCCTTAAAAGTATTGTAAATAACAGGTTCAATTACATTAAATACATCTTCTTGAGTTGCATATGACATTTCCATATCTAATTGATAAAATTCACCAGGGGCTCTATCAGCTCTAGCATCTTCGTCTCTAAAACATGGAGCAATTTGGAAATATTTATCGATTCCAGAAACCATTAACAATTGTTTGAATTGTTGAGGCGCTTGAGGAAGGGCATAAAATTTTCCAGCATGTAATCTACTAGGTACTAAATAATCTCTTGCACCTTCTGGAGATGAGCTAGTTAAGATAGGAGTTTGAACTTCTAAAAATCCTTGTTCTATCATTTGATTTCTTAAGAATTGAAGAACTTTTGCTCTCAAGATTATGTTATTTTTTAATTTATTATTTCTTAAGTCAAGAAAACGATATTGAAGTCTTAAATCTTCTCTAATATCTTGATCTGTATTGATTTCGAAAGGTAACATTTTTGTTCTTTTACCTAATACTTCAATCTCTTCAATACGAATTTCAACTAAACCAGTTTTTAGTTTTGGATTAACTGTTTCTTCATCTCTTTTTTTAACTTCACCAAAAACAGTAACAGAAGATTCGATAGGAATATGAGATGCAAAGTCAACATCTTCAGGATTACCAGAAGTTACTACTTGTGTAATACCATACATATCGCGGATATCTAAAAATACTAGACCACCAAGGTCACGTATAGTTTCTACAAAACCAGCAATTCTAACCTTCTTTCCTACATCTTCTAAACTAATTTCATTACAAGTATGTGTCTTATACTTATTCATTTTTAACCTCCTATTATTAGACATTTTTAATTGTGTAATATATAAAATAAGCACAAAAAAACGCCCTATGCATTATATGCAGGGACGAAATAAACTTTCCGCGGTGCCACCCAGCTTGAAAATATAACATTTTCCACTTTATTTATTTTACTCCAATATGTTTCACTTTTTAGGTTGACCTTAAAGGGCTTACAGCCTATGACCCTTATTCTCTAAAAGTAACTTCTAAAAGCTTTGTATTGTACAAACGTAATATATTTTTTAACTATAAGTATTATTTTACATAGTTTTCCTAGATTTGTCAAGAGTTATACATATTTTTTCATTAGATGGAAAAAATAGCATAGAGGTAGACTATACAGAAACGCCAGAACAAACAAAAGAACAAGATGGAAAAACATATTATTTTTATAATTATGGAAGTAAGATATGGGCAAATGTAAAATGTCAAGCAAATGGTGCAATTAGTTATTGGACATGGATACCAAGATATGCATATAAATTAGAAAGTGGAACAACAAAAGTAATTTTTGTTGATGAAAACGATAGACCATTAAATACGAGTGTGTATGGAAATTCATTACCAGAAGGATATACAGTACATGAAGCATTTAAACAGCAAGATGGCTTAAAGGGAATATGGTTTAGTAAATATCAGCCATCGAAATAAATTTAATAAAAAATAAAGAAAGGAAGAAAATATGAAAAAAATACTTTGAAAATAATGATAATTAGTTTTATAGCTTTATTATTATATTGTACCAATAGTTATGGAGTAGAAAGCGGTACAGTAAGAATGCAAATAAATGGTGGAACAGCATGGACAAATATAAATATATCAGAATCATATGCTGAATGTGAATCTTTAAATTCACCAACATCTACATTAGGAACTTCAGCATTAAAAGCACATTTAACAACAGATGCAGATTGGAGTGCAATGGCAATATTTTCTGTTAGTCAATATGGAGGTGCAACTGATAATTCTCCAAAAACTACAACTGGAAATTCTTCAGGAATTTATAATGTAGGAAGTAATTGGACACAAACAACAGGTATTTTAAGTACAGCAAATAAAAATTCAACACCATATGTTTCCGGATTATTTAATGATGATGGAAGTGTAAAAAAATATATAAGACAATGGACTTCAACAAGAGCAGAAACAAATTTTGTTGGTTTTCAGGATTCATCTGCCCAAGGTACTTATGGTTGGATGGGAGGAAGCGCAAGGTGGGGAACTTCTACATCAGATCCAGTTAGCATAAAAAATGGGCTTTTTGGGATTGGTATTGGTAGTGGCACCTACATCAGCCACGGTAGACATGCTTCGGGTGGTGCGTTCAACGATGTTACATTTAGACCAGTTATTTGGAATTAGTAGAAACTACAATGGCAGTAGAACTGAATACTGAGCTCTGTAGTCCTATTAATGGCCATTTTTTTAAAAAAATTGACTTTTTATGTAAATGCAGTTATAATATATATAGAAGACTTTTAAAATTGTCTTCCGAAAACTTCGGAGGACAAAATACAGTTCTCCGAATATAAAAAGGAGAGCTATACCACATGAATATTAATGCATTGAAAAGAGAAATGAAAAAACTGGAAAAGTTTTTTGTAGATCCAAGTGGGGAGATTTATACCGCAACGGAGCTACATGAAAAACTCGCAAGAGAAATCTGCGAGAAAAACCATTGGGAGTGGAAAATTTCAGGACTGTATTCAGCAGAGGACTTTCTGCTGGAAAAGAAGGGTTACATTAAAGTAGCAAAGTATGACGTATTTAAATACGTCGCCATGAGTAAAATATATGTAAAAAATAAGCATATATTTGAAAATGCGATTTATATCTCGGAGCTATTAAATCTTAAGCTCGAGATATATTAAAAGAAGAGCAGGAGGTTATTAAAGACCTCTTGCTTGCTTTTTATTAAGAAGCAAAAAATCTTTAATTGATAAATAAAGCAAAAAAGAGTATAATACAAATGTAATAAAAAAGAAAAGGAAATAAAAATGTTTAATATAGAAGAAGAACTAAAAAAGTTGCCAAATAAACCAGGTGTTTATGTAATGAGAGACAAAAATGACACTATTATTTATGTTGGAAAAGCAATATCTTTAAAAAATAGAGTAAGACAATATTTTAGAAAAAACAATAAAACAGCAAGGATAGAAAAAATGGTAAGTTTAATAGACCATTTTGAATATATAGTAGTAGATAATGAAGCAGAAGCATTAATTTTAGAATGTAACCTAATAAAAAAGAATAGACCAAAATTTAATGTGTTATTAAAAGATGATAAAACATATCCGTATATAAAAATTGACGTGAAATCAGATTATCCAGGAGTTTTTATAACAAGGAGAGTAATTAATGATGGTTCAAAATATTTTGGCCCATATGCTAATCCAGGAGCCGCTAAAGAGATGATAGACTTTATTAAGCAAAAATATAAAATACGTCAATGTAGAACATTAAAAAATAGAGAAAGACCTTGTCTTAATTATCATATAAATAGATGCTTAGCACCATGTATGGGATATGTAACACCACAGGAATATAAAAAACAGATAGATGAAATTATTGATTTATTAGAAGGAAAAACAGAAAAAATAATAAAAGAACTAGAAAACCAAATGCAAGAGGCTTCAATTAAATTAGAATTTGAAAAAGCGGCAGAGTTAAGAGATAGAATTCAATCAATTGAAAGAGTATCAGAGAAACAAAAAGTATCTAATATATCAGAAAACAATATAGATGTAATTGGAATTGCAAAATCAGATATTCAAATATGTATAGAAATCTTTTTTGTTCGTGGAAGTAAAATGGTAGGAAGAGAGCATTATTTCTATACAGATTTAAAAGATATGGAAAATAAAGAAATACTGTCAGGTTTTATAAAACAATATTATTTAGATAATCCTAATATTCCAAATAAGATTATGATAAGGGATGAAATAGAAGATAAGGAAACAATAGAAAAATGGTTGTCCACAATTTTAGGAAAAAAAGTGGAAATAAAAACTCCTAAAAAGGGTGAAAAGCTACGATTTGTTGAAATGGCGGAAATGAATAGTAAAGTGACTTTAGAAAATAAAGAAAAAGATAAGAGTGAAATTTTATTAGAATTAAAAGATGTATTAAGTCTAGATAAATTACCTAGAAAAATTGAAACATATGATATTTCAAATATATCTGGAGAATATATGGTGGCTGGTATGTGTGTAATGCAAGATGGTGTAATAAAAAAGAATTTATCAAGAAGATTTAAAATAAAAACTGTATATAATCAAGATGATCCAAGATGTATGGAAGAAGTTATAACAAGAAGGTTGAAACATTCTATTGAAAATCCTAAAGGGGGATTTGGAATTTTGCCAGATGTTATTTTTGCAGATGGTGGAATTACTCAAATAAGGGCAACAAAGAAAGCTATTCAAAAATATGATTTAAACATTCCGGTATTTGGTATGGTTAAAAATGATAAACATCAAACACGAGCTTTAATGGACGAAAATAGAAAAGAATTAAAAATATCACCAAGGTTAATGAATTTAATTACTAATTTTCAAGATACAGTACATGATACAGCAATTACATACCATAGAAAATTACGAGATAAAGCTATTACTAAATCTGAATTAGATGAAATTGATGGAATTGGTAAAGTAAAAAAACAAGCTCTACTAAAGGCTTTTGGAAGTGTTGAGAAGATAAAACAGGCTAGTATAGAAGATTTGATTAATGTAAAAGGGATTAATGAGGAATTAGCGAAAAAAATCAAAAATATGAAAAATTAAGAAGTCTGACATTTTTAATGCCAGACTTCTTTCGAAGGAGTAATTTTCTCGCCCTTGAAAATTACTCGGACTTGTTATCGGTATTTTTATTTTTTTCAGACTTTATAGAGAATCTGAAATTGAAATTTACTGTCAATACAACAATAAAATTGACCAGTAAAATAATCAAAACATAAAGCCAATAGTCAGTTTGACTCAAGAGCCAAACTGGAATACAAGTTATTCCAGTATCAAATATTGCATCGGCAATATTGAAACTTTTATAACTATAGATATCAATAAAAATTGATACTATGGTTATTAGAATAAATTGCATTATCCACGTTTTGTCTTTAGCAACGAAGTTACTAAAGATTTGAAACCCCATAATTGTCAAGCCAGTGGCGATTATGGAATTAACTTGTTTGAGTTTCTGAGAAACTCCAGGAATAATCCATACAGAGAATATTCCTGTTAATGTAGCCATTATTGGTAAAGCATACCAATAATTTAAAATAGCCAGTCCATCAAAGATGTACCAGATGATTGCAATAGTTGCAATCACTGGAAGAAGTATCTTGATGGTTGAGTTCTTGTTATTCATGTTGTGTGCTACCTTCTTATCTTTTAATATTTGACAGTGGGCGTTCTGTCATTGTTGGACTGAATTTTCAGTCATTATGTATATTATAGCACATTAAATAGAAAAAATCAATTTTTATGTATAAGTACAAAGTAATAGATGCTAGGAAATTTCCTAGCATCTATTTGGCTTGCAGCAAAATGACTTAAATAATAATGTCTTTTTTGTCTTTGTTTTTTTTATTTTCTTTTTTTAAGTTATCTGATTCTTCTAAATTTGGAACATCAAAATTTGATATTTCGGTTGAATCAAAGGTTTTGTAAGTATTTATATCAAGTAATTCTTCATTACTTTTTGGTCGTGCGTTTGAAATTAATTTGTAAATAAACAATGTCAAACAAGAAGTAATGAAAACAGCTCCTATTACCGGAATAATAGGACCTAATATCTGACTATAAATTAGCCAGGTTTCAGCCCCAACAATTCCCAAAGTTATAAAGACTATAACTATAGTCAAAATACTTTTTTTAATATCTTTCATTTTTTGTCCTCCTAATTATAAAGCAAGCCACTACAAAAATGTAGAATAATAATATAGCATAAAATTGCGGAAAAAACAAGTTTTGCAAAGCAAATGGAAAAAAATAGAATAAAAAATAGATATTTCTGAATGATTTTTAAAAAAGAATAATAAAAGAAGAATAAAAATATAGTTGAAGAATATACATATAATAAATAAAAATAAGGGGGAATCTTTTGTGGAATATACGAGAGAAAAATTTTTTGAGGTTATGTATAATACTAAATTGGACAAGTTAGTAATAAAAAAGGAAAGGTGGATTAGTAAAATAAGAAGAGTAATTAAAACTCATAAATTTATAACAACAGTAAGTATAGCATTTTTTATGTTTTCAATTGTAAATATAATTATGATATATAGTTTTATGAAAATTTTGCAAAATATATAAAAGTATGATAAAATACTACTATTCTAATAAAAGGAGGATAGTAGTATTTTACTACTAAAAAAGAATGAAATTAGCAAGTGAATGGAAAGAATATAAAATTTTAGATATGGCAGAGGGGCAAAAGCTAGAAAGATGGGGAGATGTTATATTAGCAAGACCTGATCCTCAAATCATATGGAAAGATAAAAGTTATCCAAAAAAATGGAAAGAAATTAATGCAACATACCATAGAAGTAAAACTGGTGGAGGAGCATGGCAATTTAATAAAAAGATTCCAAAACAATGGCAAATACATTATAAAAATTTAACTTTTAATATCAAACCAATGGGATTCAAACATACAGGGCTGTTCCCAGAGCAAGCAGTTAATTGGGATTGGATGATAAATAAAATAAAATCAGAAAAAAGAGAAATAAAAGTATTAAACCTATTTGCTTATACAGGAGGAGCAACAGTTGCTTGTTTATCAGCAGGAGCATCTGTATGTCATGTTGATAGTTCAAAAGGAATGACAACTTGGGCAAAAGAAAATGTAATATCATCAGGACTAGAAGATAAAAAAGTAAGATTTATAGTAGATGATGTTGTAAAATTTGTAAATAGAGAAATTAGAAGAGGCAATAAATACGATGCTATCGTAATGGATCCACCATCTTATGGAAGAGGTGCAAAAGGAGAAGTGTGGCAATTTGAAGAAAACATTTATGATTTAGTAGAATTATGTACAAAAGTATTATCAGATGCCCCTCTATTCTTTTTAATAAATTCATACACAACAGGAATATCAAGTACAGTATTAAAGAATATATTAAACATAACAGTTGAAAAAAATCACAAAGGAAAAGTAGAATGCGGAGAAATAGGAATACCAATGGAAGAATCGAAGCTAGTGTTACCATGTGGAATTTATGGAAGATGGGAGAAATAAGAAAATGAGACAGGAGGGACAGGTCTTAAATGTCCTATAATATTGAGAAAAATATCGAAATTTGTCAAAATTGTTAATATATTAGCAATAATTACAAAATTCGACAAAATATAGGACATTTAAGACCTGTCCCTCCTGTCTCAGAAGGAGAAGTAGATGCAAGATTTAAAAGTAATTTATGAGGATAATCATATAATTGTGGTCGAGAAGATACCTAATGTTCCGTCTCAGTCTGATAAAACTGGAGATATGGATATGCTTACTTTGGTTAAAGGATATATTAAAGAGAAATATAATAAACCAGGAAATGTTTATTTGGGATTGGTGCATAGATTAGATAGACCTGTTGGAGGTATTATGATTTTTGCTAAAACTTCAAAGGCAGCGTCTAGATTGAGTAATCAGGTAAGAGAGAAGGTTTTTAAAAAGAAATATTTAGCTGTGGTAGATGGAAAGTTTGAAAAAAATAATGGAACTTTGGAAGATTATTTATATAAAGATGAGAGAAATAATATTAGTAAGGTTGTAAGTAATCAAAAGAAAAATGCAAAATTTTCAAAGTTAGATTATGAGGTTTTAAAATATAATGAGGTAAAAGACTTAAGCTTGGTTGAAATAAATTTACATACTGGTAGGCATCATCAAATTAGAGTTCAATTGTCTAATTTTGGTCATAGTATATTTGGAGATCAAAAATATGGAACAAGGGGAAAGGGAAAACAGATAGCATTATGGGCATATAAGCTTACAATTGAGCATCCAATAACTAAAGAAAAAATGACTTTTGAAGATTTGCCAGAACCAATAGGAACATGGTGTATATTAAAAAATTATAATAATGAGTAAAAATATTTGCATTTTAAATTAAACTATGTTACAATACATAGGTAATTATGAGAAAGACCGTTAGGAGGAATAAATAAGATGGGAATAGTAAAAGGAATATTAATAGCGATATATCTTGTTATAGCACTAGTTTTAATAGTATTAACATTAATACAAACAAAAGAAGATCCAGGACTATCTTCTACAATAACAGGTTCATCAACTAATAACTTCTATGAGAAAAATAAAAGTAGAACAAAAGAAGGAAAACAAAAAAAGTGGACAGTTATTTTATCAGTTGTATTTGTAGTATTAACAATAGCATTAGGAATTGTATATATGGCATAAAACGTAATAAAAGGGGCGGTTTTCATAAGGAAACTACCCTTTTTTGTACCGAAATTAAAACTTTTTGAAAAGGAGAGAAATTAAAAGTTAAGAAATGGAAGAAAAAGAACAAAAAATTTTAGATTTTATGAAAAATGAAGATTATATACCAATGAAGGCAAAAGAAATAGCAATGCTTATGAGAGTACCAAAAAATGATTATAATAACTTTTTAGAGATAATAGGAAAGCTAGAATTAGAATTAAAGATTCAGAAGAATAGGAAGAATCGTTATAGAATTAGTGAAAAAACTTATTATGAAGGCTATTATAGAAAAAATCAAAAAGGATTTGGATTTGTAAAAATAGAAGAGCAAGAAGATGAAATTTATATATCAAAAGAAAATTCATTAAATGCTTTAAATGGAGACAGAGTTTTAATAGAGATAGTAGAAGAAAGCAATAAAGTAAAAAAAGCAGAAGGAAAAATTATAAAAGTACTAAAACATGAGAAGGATACTGTTGTAGGAATATTTCAAAACAATAAAACATTTGGATTTGTTGTTCCAGACGATAAAAATTTTGGAACAGACATATATATTTCAAAAAAGAATTTTGGAAAAGCAAGAACTAATCATAAAGTATTAGTACAAATCACAAAATATCCACAAAAGGGCAAAAAGGCAGAAGGAAAGATAATAGAGGTATTAGGAAATGTAAATGAAGCGGGAGTAGACATGCTTTCTTTAATAAAAGAACATAAATTGCCAGCAAGATTTCCGGAAGCTGTAGTAGAAGAAGCAAAAAGATGTGGAAATAGAGTTGATAAAAAAGATATACCTAATAGGGTTGACTTAAGAGATAAAATAATTTTTACAATTGACGGAGAAGATGCAAAAGATTTAGATGATGCAGTAAGGGTAATAAAATTAGAAAACGGAAATTATGAGTTAGATGTTCATATAGCAGATGTTAGTTATTATGTAAGAGAAAATAGTTTATTAGACCAAGAAGCTCTAATTAGAGGAACAAGTATATATATGTTAGGAAGAGTAATTCCAATGTTGCCTAGAGAGTTATCTAATGGTATTTGTAGCTTAAATGCTGGAGAAGATAGATTTACATTATCATGCTCTATGGAAATTGATAAAAAAGGTAAAGTCATTTCGTCAGAAATATATAAAGGAATTATTAAAGTTACAGAAAGAATGAGTTATACAGATGTACAAAAAATCATAGATGCTTCAGATGAAGTAACTTTAAAAAGATATCAGCCATATATTCAAGAATTTAAAAACATGGAAGAGTTGGCAATCATTTTAAAAAATAGGAGAATAGAAGAAGGATATTTAAATTTAGATATACCAGAAAGTAAGATTGATTTAGATATAGATGGACATGTAACAAATATATCTAAATATGAAACAACATTTGCACATGAAATAATTGAACAATTTATGCTTACAGCTAATGAAACAATAGCAGAAAAATTTTTCTGGTTAGAAGCACCATTTATTTATAGAGTGCATGAACAACCTGATTTGGAAAAAGTACAAGAACTAAATAAGTTTTTATTTAATTTTGGATTAAAAATAAAAGCTAACAAAGATAATATTTATCCAAAGGAATTTGCTAAAATACTAGATGAAATAAAAGGAAAGGAAGAGGAAAGGGTTATTTCAAATTTAGTATTAAGAACTTTAAAAGTAGCTAGATATGAAGCAGAAAATAAAGGACATTTTGGTATTGCAAGTAAATATTATTGTCATTTTACTTCACCAATTAGAAGATATCCTGATTTGTTTATTCATAGAATTATATCAAAATATCTAGAAGAAAATTATGTTGTAAATGAAAAGTTTGTTACTAAATATAAGCAACAAGCAGAAGATAGAGCAAAACAATCTTCAGAAAGAGAAAAAGTTGCTACAGAGGTAGAAAGAGAAGCTGAGAATATTAAAAAAGCAGAGTATATGGAATCTAGAATAGGTGAAGAATATGATGGAATTGTTTCTTCTATTACTTCATTTGGTATGTTTGTTGAATTAGATAATACAGTAGAGGGATTAATAAGATTTGATAAATTAGGAAATGAGTATTTTATTTATGATGAAGATAGAAAAAGATTAATTGGAGAAAGAAGCAATAAAGTTTATAAGATTGGAGATAAAGTAAGAATAAGAGTTATATCAGCTAATAAATTATTAAGACAAATTGATTTTGAAATTATAGAAAATAAATAAATACTATAAATAGGTAATTAGTACTAAAAGTAAGCTAAGAGGATGGAAACTTTTTCGAAATTAGAAGATATTAAAAAATATGTTAGGAGAATCTCAATTTTTACATTGAGATGTGCCTAACATATTTTTATATATTCTAATTATCTAATCCACATCATAATATTAGCAAAAATAATAACTAAAACGGAAAAGCATATAACAACTACACCACCAGTTTTATTATCAAGCTCTTTTATTTCATAAATAGCAAAACCAATTGCTTTTAATAAAATCCAAATAGTAAGCAATAAAAAAAATAATTTATAAATAACACTTGTCATAAAAAACTCCTTCTTTATGTTTCTGTTAATAACATTCCAGATTTAACAGAAGTATCTATTTCAACATCAAAAAATGCATTTTTATAATTTTCTAACCATGAATATTGTTCAAATTGTTTAGAAGTAAAAAAGTTTTGTAAAGAATACTTTCCTAATCCATCAATATCTGAGTTAAAGTTTTTTGAAGTTTTATATAAATAGTCAGAAAAAATGTTTTTTAAATAACTATTACAAGAATTAGAGATAGAATTTAAAACTTCTGGAGATAGATATTTAGAATCTTTAGACATAGAGTAAATCCTTCCTCTAAATTCACACTTTATTTTAATATAAGGGGCAGGTGTTGAGGTATCTACAGTTACATTAGTATTCTTAGATGGAGATAAATAAACATCTAAATAATTATTATTATTTTCAGGGTCAGGTATGGAAATAAGAAAACGGTCTAAGTCATTTTTTATATTTAAAAATGATATTGTTTCTAAAGCGTTTAATTCACCTACAAGTTTATCTGACTTAAAAACTGCTAATCCAATATTTTCGGCACCATTTTCACCAAAAATAGAGGAACTATTTGCTTTTATAATGTAATCTTTTTGAGAATCAATTTCAACAGAGTTGTTAGGAGTCCCTTCATTAACACCTCCTAATATTGCATAAGGTTCACAATTGTTACAAATTAAAGCATTAAAGAAATTACCAATTGTAGCATCAGGCATATAGCCTGTATATTGACTCGAATTAGTGAAATTTTCATAATAACTAGAAATTAAGTTCTCTAATTCTGGTTTTGTTTGTTCTAAATAATATTTCGCAGTGCATTTACTAATTACAATATTAGCAGAAGGTCTTACTTGAGTATCATTAATTAAAGTATAAATTTCATCAGATATTCCCTGAGAGGCTAATTCTTCTGAAAATATAATAACTTTACAATGTGACATATTGATTTGTTTTCCAAGATATCCATTAATTAGATTAGTAGCATTACTTAAAGAAGAAGCGGTAACTGTATTAATAATAGTGGAAGGCTTATTATTAGATCCAGATTCGGGGGATAATGAAGTAGAAAATTGAAAACTAACTTCTAATTTATTATCAGTAGAAGTATCAATTGCGATTGCTAATACATAAGCCAAATTATCAATACTAAGTGAAGAATAAGAGCTGGAAAATGCAATAATAAATATTACTATTAATGATAGTATAAAGATTTTTTTAAGTAGTTTTTTCATTTTTGATTCCTTTCTTTTTAAAATTAGCAACAATTAAAATACTTAATCCTAAAAAGAATACAATACCAAGCACTAAATATGGATAAATATTTCTTTCAAATTTTTGAGATATTGCATAATTTTTAGGAATTAATGATATTCCTAGAATTAATAATCCAAAGACATCAATTAAAGGTTTTTTAGTTGATATATTAGTTAATTTTTTAAATATTTCCATAGAAAATTTGATAACAATACTTAAATAACATGCAAAAACCAAAATCCAAAATAACAAGAAAATTGATTCAAGTCTTTGGAAGAAGTTACCAAATTCTATATATCTAGTAGCATTATATAGAGGTGTAATTTCATTTGTTGATACAAAAAAAGCAAAAATAAATAATAAAGTAGCTACACTTAAAAGTAAATATAATGCACTAATACCAATAGAAATAAGCAGAATTTTTTTCATGTTTTCAGGTTTCTTTAAAAATGGCGGTAAAAAATAAATGTATTCAATACCAGCAAATGAGTATAAATTTACAAGGCCTAAAACAAAAGTATTATAAATGCCTTCGCCAAAAATGGGAAACATTCTTTGAGGGGTAAATTGCCCTAAATTAGTCAAAAATAAAAATATAACAGAAATTAATACTATAGGTAAGATAATTAAAGTTGTTTTTAAAGTAGCATTAAAATCTAATCTGTTTGCAATGCAAATGGCAATGATAAAAAAAGATAAAATGAAAAATATATTTGTCATAGGATAGTAAATAATTTTTATACTTTCACAAAAACTACGAAGAAACATACTAAAACTTGTTATAAAATAAAGTATAAATATAATACCAATAATATTTTTAAATAATTTACCACCAACGAATTCAGAAATATCAATAATGTCTAGGCCAGGAAAATTCCTTAATAGACGATATATTAAATATGCTATTAATATGGCAAAAATACTTACATATATTATATTTAGAATACTAGCTGATTTCATAAAAGATAAGATGTTCTTTGGAAGGTATAGAAGAGTGTGAGATACTACGATTGCAAGAATCATCATAATAGCTTCTACAGTACCAATTTTTTGATTTGACATAACAAACCTCCTTTTTTATTTATTTAAATTAGGATTATATTTCCATTTCATGGCAATTTCATCTTGATTATTCTGCTTTTTGGTAGCAAGATAAGGAGCACGATATTCTCTTTTCCAAATAGGTGGTAATAAATATCCATTTCCTTTAGTATTGCTTGTAGGAGCAAAAGGAACTGCAAAAGGAATTCCAAAAGATTTTATACTACAAATGATAGAAATATAGACAAATAATCCAAGAGAGATGCCTAAGAATCCAGCAATAAAACCAAGTAGTATAAATAAAAATCTAAAATATCTTAAATGGAATCCAAAAGAATAGTCTGGAATAGCAAAAGAAGCAATACCAGTAATGGCTACAATAATTATTAATATTGGACTAACAATGCCAGCACTTACAGCAGCTTGTCCTAAAACCAGTGCACCAACAATTCCGTATAGTAGGGCCTATAGGAGATGGAACTCTTAGACCTGCTTCACGTATTAATTCAAAAGAGACCTCCATTATTAAAATTTCAACAATAATAGGAAAAGGAACACTTTCTCTTGAAGCGAGGATGGAATATAGGAGGCTAGTTGGAAGGATTTCTTGGTGGAATCCAGTAATTGCAACATACATACCAGGTAATAATAAAGTAATAAAAACAGCTAAAAGTCTAAGACCTCTTAGAAAGTTAGCAAAATTAGGCTTTAAATTGGTATCTTCAGGAGAGGAAAGAAAATCAATTAAAATAGATGGCATGATAAGTCCATAAGGAGTACCATTTACAATTACAATAACCCTGCCCTTTAGAAGGTGTTTACTAACTTTGTCGGGTCTTTCTGTCGATATTATTTGAGGAATACCTAAAATATTAGAATCAGATATTAATTGTTCTAATTCTCCAGCTGAAAGTAAAGAGTCAACTTCTAAATTATTTAATCTATATTTTACTTCATTTACTAAATCTGAATTTGTAAGACCGTGCATATAACATACTGCACATTTTGTTTTTGTTATTTTTCCAACTTCAATTGTTTCTATAATCAGATTTTCATTATTAATAATTCTTCTGATTAGAGATGTGTTTGTACGAATATTTTCAACAAAAGCTTCATGAGGACCTTTTATAACAATTTCATTATTAGGAGCATCTACACTTCTTTGTTTAAATCCTTTTACTTCAATATCAAATGCTTGATTTAAAGTATCAACAAATAAAATACAATTTCCGTGAATTTATTCCATTTGCTGCTTCATCAAAGTCAAAGATTTCTTTTACAGCATTTTGAGGCATTAGACAACCCATAAGATAATTAGGTAGGTCGAATTTTTTTACTTTTCTAATAGTTATATTATTAGTTACTGATTCAGAAATTACTTTATTTTGAGAGCCATCATAAAGATTATTTTTATTTCGTAACATTAAAGGTTTTAAAATAAAATCATCCATTATTTGAGAATCTACCATTCCATCAATGTAGATTAGAAAGGCATTATATTGTTTACCACGAGCGTTCATTGTAAACTCGCGTAAGATAACGTCGCTATTAATTAATAAGTTATATTTTGTTTTTATATATTCTATATTTACAATTAAACTAGGAAATATTTTTGTTTTCTCTTTTGGTGCATTTTCGTCTGAATTATTATAAGATGTTGTATTACTACTTTCAGGAATATCAAATTCATAATTGTTTTTAGGTGTATATGCAAAAAAGTTATTAAATAAATCTTTTAAATTCATAAATTTCTCCAATTTTTGTATTTAATTACTATTTAGAATGAATAATTCTAAAATATAATTATTTTTAATATTATTTGGTAAAAAAACAAAAAATATACTAGTTTAAAAAATAAAAAAATGATATAATCAAACATAGAGAAAGATATACAAGGAGATTAATTATGAAAAATAAATTTGCAACTATAATTATGTCTATTATTATCATATTAATTATAGGAATTATTAGTATATTTGGAATAATTTTATGGGAAGAAATACAACAAACAGAAACATCAATAGAGCCAGAATCTTTTAAAACAGTTTTTTCTGAAAATTCAAATACAGTTAATAAAAACATAGAAACTCCAGCAGTAAAGGAAAATGTATTTGATGATATAAAAGACAGTAATCAAAATACTTCAGTAGATTATAGTAATATAAAAGTTGATAAATATTTTTATAATCAATTAGAAGATGAATCAAAAACAATATATAAAGCATTTGAAGCAAACCAAGAAAACTTGAAAACAGGTAATTATAAAATTGAATTAGGAAATAGTTTTTCAAATTTATTAAAAAAAGAAGATGGGCAAGAACAACTAGGAAAGTATTATCAATCTGCTTTTGAAGCTTATAATTATGATAATCCAGATGTATTTTATTTAGACCCTAATAAAATGTATTTAAATATCGAGACTACGACTAGTAGAAATGGAAATACATATAATGTTTATATTAATACAGGAGAGCAAAATAACTATTTTACTGATGATTTCTCATCAAAAGAACAAGTAGATATAGCTAGTCAAAAAATTGAAAAAGTAAAAAATAATATTATAGCTAATAAAACGGGAAATACTTATGATGACATAAAAATGGTACATGATTATTTAGTGAATAATGTAGAATATGATACAAGTATATCACAAAGTAATATTTATGATATATATGGAGCATTAGTAAACAATGTTGCTGTTTGCGAAGGATATGCAAGAGCTTTTAAATACATTATGGATGAAATGAATATACCATGTGTATTAGTAATTGGACAGGGAAAAAATTCTCAAGGGCAAACTGAGAATCATGCATGGAATTATGTCGAACTAAATAATAAATGGTATGCAATTGATGTCACATGGGATGATCCTGTGGTAACAGGTGGTGGAGGAGCAAGTAAAGAATCAAGATATAAATATTTTTTAAAGGGTTCTAATACTTTTTTACAAGACCATGTGCCAAGTGGACAGTTTACACCAAATGGAAAAGTATTTGAATATCCAGATATTAGTAAAGAGGATTTATAAAAAATATATTAAGAAGGAAATAAAAATGGAAGCAAAAGATACTAAAATAATAATAGGACTAACAATAGAAGAAGTAGAAGAAAGAAAAAGGAAAAATCTAGTTAATTATGATACTTCTGTACCAACTAAAAGCATAAAAAGAATACTTTTGGAAAACTTTTTTACACTTTTTAATTTTTTAAACTTATTTTTAGCGGTTGCTATATTTTTGGTAGGTTCATATAAAAATATGCTATTTTTAGGAATAGTAATTATAAATACAGCAATTAGTACTTTTCAAGAAATTCATTCTAAAAGAATAGTAGATAAACTTTCAGTAATGGCAAGTAGCAAAGCAAGAGTGATACGTAATGGAAAGAAACAAGAAATATCAATTAATGATTTAGTTTTGGATGATGTAGTCGAATTTAATACAGGAAATCAAGTCGCAACTGATAGTAAAATATTACAAGGAGAAGTTCAAGTAAATGAATCTTTTCTTACAGGAGAGCCAGATACTATTTTAAAAAAAGAAGGAGAAGAACTATTATCTGGAAGCTATATTGTAAGTGGAAAATGTATAGCAAAAGTAGAGCATATAGGAGAAGAAAATTATACAGCTAAGATTTCAAGTGGAGCAAAGTATGTAAAGAAAATTAATTCTGAAATAATGACATCACTAAATAAAATTATTAGAATTTTAACTTTTGCTATTATACCAATTGGAATTGCATTATTTTATACACAACTACATTTACAAGGAGCAAGTATGCAAGACGCAGTTATAAAAAGTGTAGCTGCGATAATAGGAATGATACCAGAAGGATTAGTTTTATTAACGAGTACAGTTCTAGCTGTCAGTGTTATCAGATTATCAAAGTCAAAGGTATTAGTTCAAGAATTATATTGTATTGAAACATTGGCTAGAGTAGATACTTTGTGTTTAGATAAAACTGGAACATTGACAGAAGGAATAATGGAAGTAAAAGATTTTGTACCAGTAAATACATCACAAGAAAAAATGTCAAATATTTTATCTAATATAGGTAAATTTTCTGAAGATGAAAATTCTACAATTGAAGCTATTAGAGATTATTTTAGAGAGACAAAAAATGAGTTTAAGCCAACACAGAAGGTAGCTTTTTCATCTAAAACTAAGTGGTCTGGAATTTACTTTGAGGACGAGGGAAGTTATATAATAGGAGCACCAGAGTTTGTATTAAGAGATAAATTTGATAAATATAAAAATATGATAGAAAAATACGCGAAAGATTATAGAGTAATTGTGTTAGCAAATTCAAAAGAAAATTTTATAAAAAATGAATTACCAGATAATGTTGAGCTTATTGGATTTGTTTTAATTTTAGATAAAATAAGGAAAGAAGCAAAAAATACATTAGAGTATTTTGAAAGACAAGGTGTAGATGTAAAAATTATTTCAGGAGATAATCCAATTACAGTATCAAAAATAGCAAAGCAAGTTGGAATAAAGGAATATAATAACTATATAGATATGTCTACATTAAAAAGTGATAAAGAGGTCAAAGAGGCAGCTTTAAAATATACTATTTTTGGTAGAGTTTCTCCAACACAGAAAAAGGCTTTAGTATTAGCTCTTCAAGAAAAAGAGAAAACAGTTGCAATGACAGGAGACGGAGTAAATGATGTTTTAGCATTAAAAGCATCTGATTGTAGCATTGCTATGGCAAATGGAAGTGACGCAACTAAAAGTGTTGCACAATTAATTTTATTAGATTCTAATTTTGCTTCTATGCCAAAGGTAGTAGCAGAAGGAAGAAGAACAATTAATAATATCCAGCGTTCAGCATCATTATTTTTAGTTAAGACAATATATTCAACAATTCTTGCGTTAATGTTTTTATTTATGGGGTCAGCATATCCATTTGTACCAATTCAATTAAGTTTGATTAGTACAGTAACAATAGGAATTCCATCATTTATATTAGCATTAGAGCCAAATAAAGAAAGGATAAAAGGAGAATTCTTGAAAAATGTTGTAGCAAGAGCATTACCTACTGGTCTAACAGTTGCACTTAATATATTTGTAATATCAATATTGTATAAAAATGGAATAATTCCAACAGAACAATATTCAAGTTTGTGTGTAATTGCTACAGGAATTTGTGGGATAATATTATTATTTACACTTGCTAAATCTAGAAAAAGTGAAGAAACTATGTTTCCGGTTTCTATTTTTAGATTGTCACTTGCTATAATATTAACTGGAATGTTTGTTTTTGGTTTAACGGTTTTAAATTGGTGGTTTAATATTGCACCTATTGAACCAATGATAGAGAGAATTGCAAGAATTATAGTTGTATCAATTATAAATTTTATAGTACTTACGATTTTGTTTAGGAAGTATTTGAAGATAGAAAAATAAAAAAGACTCTTAAAATATTAATTTATACTTAATATTTTAAGAGTTTCTTTTATATTATAATATAATACAAATTAATCCGCCACTACCTTCATTTACAATTCTTTCTAATGTTTCTTGTAATTTTATTTGAGCATCCTCTGGCATTTTTGAAAGTTTTGTTTGTAATCCTTCATTTACAAGTTCATGCAAACTTTTACCAAATATATTAGATTCCCAAATTTTCTTTGGATCACTTTCAAAACCAGAAAGTAAATAATTCACAAGCTCTTCTGATTGTTTTTCAGAGCCAACAATAGGAGAAACTTCTGTTTCTACATTTGTTTTTATTAAATGTATAGAAGGAGCTGTGGCCTTTAGTTTAACACCAAATCTTGAACCTTGTTTTACCATTTCAGGTTCTTCTAAAATAAGTTCATCCATAGAAGGAGTTACAATTCCATACCCTTTGCGATTTACCTCATCTAATGCATATGCTATTTTATCATATTTTTTCTTGGTAGTTGAAAGCTCTGCAATGATACTAAATAAATCTCCTTCATTTTTTACATTAACACCAGTAATTTCAGTAAGAACATTATAGAACAATTCTTCTTTTAATGTGATTTCAATATTAACATTACCAGAACCTAGTTGAATATCAGCAATAGAAGTATTAGATATAATTTCAGTCTTTTTAATTGAACTTGCACATGTTGAGACATCTTTTAATACAGTAACTTTTTCAAATGCTTCCTTAATTTCTTTATATAATTCAGCTTTTAAAGGATGAGTAAACTCTAATCCATCGATCCATCTAGGAAATTTTATTTTTATTTGTTCTACTGGAAATTCATATAGAACTTTAGAAAACATATTGTTAATATCATCAATTGTTAAATCTTCACAGTTTGTTGGAATAACAGGTGTTTCATATTTTTCACTAAGAGTATTAGCTAATTCTTGAGTATAGCTAGAAGAAGGAGTTTCAGAATTTAAAAGTATAATAAAAGGTTTTCTTAAGGCTTTTAATTCAGAAACAACTCTTTCTTCTGCTTTGATATAATCCTCTCTAGGAATGTCTGTAATTGAACCATCTGTTGTTACTAGTATTCCAATAGTAGAATGTTCTTCAATAACTTTTTTTGTTCCAATTTCAGCAGCTGTTTCAAATGGGATTTCTTCTTCTGACCAGGGTGTTTTTACCATTCTTGGCATATCATCTTCTAAGTATCCAATAGCATTGTCTACTAAATATCCAACACAATCAACAAGTCTAGTTTTAAATTTTAAGTTATTGTCTAATGTGATTTCAATTGCTTCGTTAGGAACAAATTTTGGTTCTGTTGTCATAATTGTTTTTCCACCAGCACTTTGTGGCAATTCATCTTTTGCTCTTTCTTTTTTATATTCGTTGTCAATATTAGGAATTACAAGTAAGTCCATAAATTTTTTTATAAATGTAGATTTTCCTGTTCGCACAGGTCCAACAACTCCTACATAAATGTCACCATCCGTTCTTTTTGCGATGTCTTGATACAATCTAGTATTTTCCATCTATATACCTCCTTCAATTCTAAGAAAATGTTTGTACGAAATTACTTTAGTTAATATATATGGTGGAAAGTTTTATAATATGACAAGTTTTATTTAAATTTAAATTTTACATTTAAAATATGCAATCAAAAGAGCAAGCTTTAAACATTCCTAAATTAATTAAAAAACTTGATAAAAAGAAAGAGATATGATAAAATAGCAACATTATAGAACAAAGCATATAATGTACTAGGTTAATACATTGAAAGGGATGAATAATATGGATAAAAAAATACAAGATGTGGTTGATGTATTAAAAGAATATAATCAAGAACATATTATAAATTTATTAAATAAATTAGAGGAGCCAAAAAAACAAGAATTATTAGAACAAATAAACAAAATAGACTTTCATCAAATTATGGAATTATATGATAATACAAAAAAAGAAATTGAAATAAAAGAAAACATAATAGAATCAATTCCTTACTATGATAAAGAAAAATTAACAAAAGAACAAAAAAATGAATTTGACACTATAGGAGAAGAAATTATAAAAAGTGGTAAATATGCTGTTGTTACTATGGCAGGAGGACAAGGAACTAGATTAGGACACACAGGACCAAAAGGAACTTTTAAATTAGATGTATATGGAAAAGGAAAATATTTATTTGAAATATTAATAGAAAATTTAAAAGAAGCAAATAAAAAATATGATACAGTAATACCATGGTATATTATGACAAGTAAAGAAAATAATAAAGAAACAACAGATTTTCTAGAAAAAAATAATTACTTTGGATACGATAGAGACCATGTAACAATATTTATGCAAAGTGAATTACCATTAGTTGATACAGAGGGAAAACTTCTTATAAGCAAAGAATTAAAAATTAAAGAAGCTTCTGATGGAAACGGAGGAACATATTCTTCTTTAAGAGCTAGTGGTTGTTTAGCAGATATGAAAGAAAAAGGAATTAAATGGGTATTTATTGGAGGAGTAGATAATGTTTTATTAAAAATGGCAGATGTAACATTATTAGGAATGACAGCAAAACAGGGAGTTCAAATTGCTTCTAAATCAGTAGTAAAAGCAAATCCTCATGAAAAAGTAGGAGTTTTCTGTAAAATAAATGGTCATCCAAAAATTATTGAATATGCAGAATTACCAGAAAAAATGGCAGAAGAACTAGATAACAATGGAGAGTTAAAATATGGAGAATCAAATATTATGTGCCACTTATATACTATAGAAGCAATAGAGAAAATAAGTAAAGAAACATTAATGTATCATAGTGCATTTAAAAAGAATTCATACATAGATGAAACAGGAAAAGAAATAATACCAGAAGAACCAAATTCTTATAAATTTGAATCATTTATTTTTGATGCTTTTGAATTTTTTGATGAAATGGCATTATTAAGAGTAAAAAGGGAAGATGAATTTGCACCTGTAAAAAATAGAGAAGGATCAGATAGCCCAAAAACAGCAAAGGAATTATACGAAAAATATTGGAATAGACAAAGACAATAAATAATATAAAAGCTTAGAAAATTATTATTATCATTAGTAGGAGGAATAATAATGGAAGAATGTAAAATTTGTAATTTATATAATTTAGAAGAAACTATTGCTAAAGATTTATTAGAAAGTGCTATATATCCATGGGAAGTTTTACCTAAGATTTCTAATTTTATATTAGAATTAGGTAAAAAGTTAGATGAAGATAAATACGAAAAAAGAGGAGAAGACATATGGATTGCTAAAAGCGCAAAAGTTGCACCAACAGCATATATTCATGGACCAGCAATTATATGCGAAAATGCAGAAGTAAGACATTGTGCTTTTATTAGAGGAAATGCAATTGTAGGAGAAGGGGCTGTTGTAGGGAATTCTACAGAACTAAAAAATGTTATATTATTTAACAAAGTTCAAGTTCCTCATTATAATTATGTTGGAGACTCTATACTTGGATATAAATCTCATATGGGAGCAGGATCAATTACATCAAATGTTAAATCAGATAAAAAATTAATTGTAATAAAAAATGGAAAAGAACAAATAGAAACAGGAATAAAGAAAATTGGTGCTATGCTTGGTGATGAAGTTGAAATAGGATGTGGAAGTATATTAAATCCAGGTTCAATAATAGGAAAAAATACAAATATATATCCATTATCTTCAGTAAGAGGAGTAGTACCGAAAAATAGTATTTATAAAAAGCAAAATGAAATAGTAGAAAAAATTTAATAAAAAATCAACCTAAATTAGGTTGATTTTTTTTACTACATTTGTTGTTTACCAGGTATAAAGTAATCAACAACACCATAGATTAAAGCTCCTATAATAGCGGCTATCCATGAAATAGAATAACCTGCAACAAAGAATTGAGTAACATATAAAATAATAGCAGCTAATGCGAATCCAACAAAACCTTTACCAAATGGACTAGCATGTAAACCAGTAAATTTGATAACTAAATAATCAATTATAGTTAAAACGATAGCAGCTATTGCTAAAGTCCAGATACTATTAATAGTAAATCCAGGTGTAAAAAATGCAGTAATAGCTAATACTACTGCTGAAGCTATAAGTCTTCCCACTATTTGCCATACAGTAGAAGCACCACTACTTGATTGATTTCCTTGAACATCTGACATAAGTCTAACCTCCTTAGCTATTTAAATTGTAAATAATATACAATTAAATATGCAGATTTAAATTTTCCGTTATTTAAGTTGTTAGAAAATCTTATTTTGTCTTTAAAATTTCTTGTGGTCAATAATATTATTCACAAAAAAATAATAATTATACTAAAAAAAACTGTATAGAATAGTTAAAATATGTAAAAAATAAAAATAAAAAATTATAAATATGGAGGAAGAGCTGTGTTAATTACATTTTTTAGAGCAATTGTTTTATATTTAATTGTTTTGGTGGTTATGAGATTAATGGGAAAAAGAGAAATTGGACAATTACAACCTTTTGAATTGGCTATTTCTATTATGATTGCAGATTTGGCTTCTATTCCGATGACAGAAATAGGAATACCAATATTTAATGGAATTGTGCCAATATTAGGACTTTTAGTAATGCATTTAATTTTATCGCTTATTAATTTGAAAAGTTTAAAGGCAAGAGAAATTATATGCGGTAAACCAAGTATTTTAATTTATAGAGGAAAAATAAATGAAAAGGAATTAAAAAAAGAAAGATTTACAATTAATGAGTTAGAAGAAAGATTAAGAGGAAATAATGTAGTGAATTTAGGTGATGTAGAATATGCAATTTTAGAAACGAGTGGACAAGTAACTGTAATACAAAAACCAGAAAAAAGAAATACTATACCAGAAGATTTTAATATTGTACCAGAATATGAAGGAATTCCATATGACTTAGTAGTTGATGGGAAAGTTATGAATAAAAATTTAAAGGCGATTGGAAAAAACTATAATTGGTTAAAGAAACAAGTGGAAAAATTTGATATTAAACCAGAAGAGGCTCTTGTTGTGACAATTGATGGAAAAGGACAAATATTCTGTCAAAAAAAGGAAGAGGTGGACTAAACTGTGAAAAAGGAGATAATAGTGTGCATTATAATTGTAATAGCTATTATAGTTGGAAATATTGTAACACAAAATTATACAGTGAAATCAATTGGAATATTATCAGAAGAATTAGAAGAATTAAAAAAATATGTCATAGAAGCGGAAGAAAATGGGGAAGAAGAAGTAAATGAAAATATAAAAAATAAAAAAGAAGAAATGAAAAAAGAATGGGAAAATAGATATGATAAATTAGCATATTTTATTGAACACGATGAGTTAGAAAAAGTAAAAACAGATTTAACAGCATTAAATAGTTTTATAGAAACTAAAGAATATGCAGAAGCAATTAGTGAGTTAGATAAATGTGTTTTTGTATTAAAACATATTGAAGATAAATATGCATTTAATTTACAAAATGTATTTTAAATAAAAACCTATATTATATTAAAAAATATAATATGGGTTTTTATAATAAATTTTATTTTTCATAACTTACTTTAGCATATTTCTTTAATTTTTCATAAACTAAATAATTAACTGTTCCTGCAGGGAAATGACCATCTTTATCTTTTTTTCCAGCTGGTACACCTGTCAAAACTTCGATTCCTTCTTCAATAGATGAGACAGAATAAATATGGAATTTTTTTTCTTTTACTGCTTGAATTATTTCATCAGATAATTGTAAATTATCAACATTTTGAACAGGTATCATAACACCATGAGAACCATCTAAGCCACGCACTTTACATACTTGAAAATATCCTTCGATTTTTTCATTTACTCCTCCAATAGGTTGGATTTGTCCTTTTTGGTTTACAGAGCCTGTAACAGCAATTGATTGATTAATTGGGATGCCAGATAAACTAGAAAGTAATCCATATAATTCAGTACTAGAAGCACTATCACCATCTACTCCATTATATAATTGTTCAAAACAAATACTTGCTGTTAAACATAAAGGAATATCTTGAGCAAACATTTCACCTAAATATCCAGTTAATATTAAAACACCTTTTGAATGAGAAGGTCCAGATATTTCTACTTCTCTTTCAATATTAACAATATTACTTTTTCCTGTATAAGTGTTAACAGTTATTTTTGCTGGCTTTCCAAATGTATAATCACCAACAGTTAATACTGTTAAACCATTTAATTCACCGACTTCATATCCAGAGGTATTAATTAAAAGTGAATTTTCTTTTATCATTTCTAAATATTTTTCATCATATTTTTTAACTCTTTCAATTCTTTCAGACAAAGCTTTATCAATAAATTTTCTAGTTACGATTTTTGATCTAGAAATTTTAGCCCATGTTGCAGCTTCACCAACAACTTGAATTAAATCATCAAATCTAGTTGAAATTTTGCTATGACTTCCTGCTAATTTAGAAGCATATTCAACTAATCTAGCCATTGCATCTCTATCTAATTGAGGTAAACCTTCATGTTCGCAAAATCCATGTATAATTTGAGCTAATTTATTGACATTTTCATTAGTAATTTCAGCAGATTCCTCAAATTCAACTTTAATTTTAAATAATTTTCTGAAATCAGAATCCATTGCTAATAATGTCTGATAAATGTTACTATTACCTATTAATATTACTTTCAAATTTAAAGGAATAGGTTCTGGTTTTAAAGAAATTAGAGTTACAGAAGAACGCTGGTCTGCCACATTTTCAATTCCTAATTCTTTTATTCGTAAAGCTTTTTTTAAAGCTTCATAACAAGCAGCGTTTGATAATAAATCTTTTGCTTGAAAAATAATATAACCACCATTTGCTTGTTGCATAAGACCAGATTTTAACATTGTATGGTCAGTTTTTAAAGCACCATAATAGTTTTCATATTCCAATGTACCAAAAATGTTTTGGTAAGAATAGTTAGAGTCCATAATAACAGGAGCGCCATCTCTGTTTGAATTATCAACAAATAAATTAACACGATAATTTAAACAAGGATCAGTTTTCCTTAAATTAGGATTTGGTTGGTTTTGAGGTGTTTGTTTATTAGGATCTTCTAAAAAAGTTGGAATATTTTTTAAAACATCTTGTTTTACATTATTTAAAAAAGTATTTATTTTTTTATTTCTTTTATATTTAGATTTTAAATAATTAATGTGAACATTTACAGTAAGTAAAGCCACATTTGATTGCCATTCTGAAATTTTTTTGTCAGATTGACGCTCTATTTCTTTTATTTGACTTATAGCAGTCATTATTTGTTCTTGAACTAGAACAGATTTTGCTTCATATTGTTGTTTTATTTCATCAGATAGTTTATCAAATTCTTCTTCTTCTATTGCTTTACCATCTACAACAGGCATCATATAAATACCATTTTGAGCAGCTTTAACTTGAAAATCATATTTAGAAGCTTCTTTATTTAATTTATCTAATAAAGCAGAACGCTTTTCTTCAAATTCTTGTTTTATTAAAGCTTTTTCTTTTTCAAAATCATCATTATTAAATGTTTTTTGAATATCTTTTCGTATTTCTTTAATAAATCCATCCATAGCTTCTTTAAATTCTTTACCCTGTCCAGCAGGTAATTCAACAGCTATTGGTTCGTTTGGATTTTCAAAATTATAGATATAACACCAATCTGAAGGAACTTTCTTTTTTGTTGCTATTTTTTGTAGATAATTTTTTGTGTACATTGTTTTACCAACTCCACTAGGTCCTTCTAGATATAAGTTATATCCTTTTACATCAACTTGCAAACCAAATTCTAGAGCTTTAATACCTCTGTCTTGACCTATTCCTTCTTGGATGGGTTCTAATTCTTCTGTGGTATCAAAGTGAAAAATATCTGGATTACAAGTCATTTTTAAATCTTTATAATTTAATTCATTTTTATTTTTCATTTGTTTCCTCCAATATTTTTTCTTAGTATAACCAGTTTAAAATTATTTTATATTAGTTGTAAGAAAAAGTAAAGAAATTATGAAAAAAAAATGAAATATGTTTATGAATATGTTAAATTTCGTAATCGTATGTTTTATTAAATAGTGTAAAAGCTAGTTCCTTAAGGGTTATAATATTTTTAAGATTATATCCTTTTCATTACGTTCAAAAAGAAAATCTAATATAAAAAAACAAGGCTTTTTCACTCAGGCTAAAATGTATATATGTATATGATTTTACAATGTTTGAATATGATTGAAGCAATATTAGAATTTCTTAAAGAAATTCATGGAAAATGTTCACGTCGAGCTTTAGCTCGGACTAAGTGAAAGGGTGCCATTAATTTATTTTAGAAATTCTTATGTTGCGTATTGAACTGAAAACATCATAAAATCATATACATATATACATTTTCCCGTGAACATTACTCATTTTTTTATATAAGATTTTCTATTTTTCTCTTCAATCAAACGGATATAATCTTAAAAATATTATAACCCTTAAGGAACTAGCTCTTACACTATTTAATGAAACATATAGATACAAACAATAATATAAATACAGTAAAAAAATAATTGAACTACTTGTTCAAAATAACATAAAACTATTGCAATATTAAACAAAAGTATATATAATAAAAACAAATTATCTGTAGGTGAGAGGATAAAAAAGTATGAACAAAACAAAAAGAAAAATATTTGAAACTTCAATGAAATTATTTGCAGAAAAAGGCTATGATGCAACAAGTATAGAAGATATAACTGCAACAGTAGGAGTAGCAAAAGGAACACTATATTATCATTTTTCAAGTAAAGAAGAAATATTTAACTTTTTAGTAGAAGAAGGAATAAAACTTTTACAAAATAGTGTAGATATAAAAACTGCCAAATTTCCTAATTATATTGATAAATTAAAAGCTATTGTTTTAATACAAATAAAAATAGTAGTAAAATATGAAGACTTAATAACTATACTTTTAAGCCAATTTTGGGGAAATGAAAGTAGAAACCAAATGTGTAAAGAAAATATCCTTTCATATATTAGTAAAATAGAAGATATTGTAAGAGAAGGAATTGAAAAAGGCGAAATAAAAAAAGGAAATCCACAAGCAATTGCTTCTGAAATTTATGGACTAATATGTTCAAGTTTGGTATATAAAGCAAGAAGTAAAGAAGAAATTGATATTATAAAATTATATAAAGAATTTGAGAATACAATAATAGAAGGATTAAAAATAAATAGAGGAGAGATAAAACAATGAGAAAACCAATTCATGATTATATGGAATTTACAGACTTAAAAGATATGCTAAATAAAACTGGTGAGATATATGGAGATAGACCAGCATATGTATTTAAAACTGAAGAAAAAGGTAAGTTTAGAGAAATTACACATAAAGAATTTAGAGATGATATAAATTCTTTAGGTACAGCACTTATTGAATTAGGTTTAAAAGGAAAAAGAGTTGCTGTTATCTCTGACAATAGATATGAGTGGGGATTAGTATATTTAGCTGTTGCAACTGGAGTAGGAGTAATTGTGCCTTTAGATAAAGCTCTTCCTGATAATGAAATCGAGAGTCTAATGATGCGTTCAGAAATAGAAGCTATAGTTTACTCTAAAAAATACGACGAAGTAATGAACAGAGTAAGAGAAGAAAAAAATACAAATGTAAAATATTTTATTTCAATGGATATAGAAAAAAATGAAAAAGAAGTGTATTCATTAAAGCAATTATTAGAAAAAGGAAAGAAAAAAATAGAAGATGGAGATAGAGAATTTTTAGATGCTAAAATTAATGCAGAAGAAATGGGGATAATGTTATTTACATCTGGAACAACAGCAAGGTCTAAAGCTGTTATGTTATCACATAAAAATATATGTGCTAATTTAATGGATATAGCATCTGTTATAAAGTTAAAAGAAGACGATAGAATGTTATCATTTTTACCATTACATCATACTTTTGAGTGTACAGTAGGTTTCTTATATCCAATTTCAAAAGGATGTTCTATTGCATTTTGTGAAGGAATTAGACATATAGCAGATAATGTAAAAGAGTTCCAAGTAACTGCAATGATATCTGTTCCTATTTTATATGAAACAATATACAAAAAGATTATGAAGGGAATAGAGAAAAAAGGAAAATTAGAAACTGTAAAAAAGGGAATAAAAATTAGTAATTTCTTATTAAAATTTGGAATTGATATAAGAAGAATAATATTTAAAGAAGTACATGAAAACCTAGGAGGAAAAGCTAGATTATTTGTTGCAGGAGGAGCTGCTTTGGATCCGGAAGCAGAAAGAGGTTTTAACAATTTTGGAATAAAAATGTTACAAGGGTATGGTTTAACAGAAAGTTCACCAGTAATAGCAGCAGAAGATGACAAATATCAAAGATTAGGTTCAATAGGAAAAGCTTTTCCAAGTATAGACGTAAAAATAGAAAATCCAAATGAAGAAGGAGTAGGAGAATTACTTGCAAAAGGACCATCAATAATGCTTGGATATTATAACAATGAAGAAGCAACAAAAGAAACATTAGAAGATGGGTGGCTACATACAGGAGATTTAGCAAAAATAGATAAGGATGGATACATATTTATTTCAGGAAGAAAGAAATTTGTTATTGTATTAAAAAATGGAAAAAACATTTATCCAGAAGAACTTGAAACTTTAGTTAATAAAATTGAAGGAATAAAAGAAAGTTTTGTATACGGAAAGCCAGAAGATGATGGAGATTATAAAATTTGTTGTAAGATTGTTTATGACAAGGATAATGTAAAAGAAATTTATGGAACAGATGAAGAAGAAAAATTAAAAGAATTAATTTGGCAAGAAGTGAAGAAGGTAAACAAAACAATGCCTGCTTATAAATATATTAGAGAAATTACTTTAACAGATAAAGAATTAATAAAAACAACTACTCAAAAGATAAAAAGATTTGAAGAAATGAAAAACGTAATATAAGGAAAAAAAGGGAAAAGGTTAGTAATACTTTTCCCTAAAATTTAGTTTGTAACAAAAATGTAATATTTCTGTAACATAAATTTAATATAAAAAAATGAATATCATCTTGTAGTTTTTTGTTAGTTAATGTATAATTATAGAGAAAAGAGCAAAAAGCAAACACGCGTAAGATAAAGGAGGTAATTTACAATGTCTAAATCTGGCATAGTAAATGTGAGAATGGTTATCACAGAGGAAAAAATATTATCAAATATAGATAAAGTTCAAAAATTGATTAATCCAAAAAGTAAAAAACAAATTATTCAATTAGAAGATGATACTTACTTTAAGGATTTAGTAGAATCAATAAAAACATATTTAATTGAATATCCAAAAAAGAAAAACTTCCCTACAAGTGTGTATAAAGCAGCTTATGGGTTAGTTGAATTTGCTACAAATCAATTTGAAGATAATACAAAGAAAATAGAAGAATTAATTAGACAAAGAGAACAAAATATAGCTTTAGCAGGTCAATTAAAAGGACTTATTGATGCAGTAGTTAATAAAGAAAAGGATTGGAAAGACCAAGTAAAACAAGCTGAAGAAAACTTTTCAGAAGATATAATAGAACCTTTAACTATTGTTGGAAAAGCAAGAAGTACAAAATCACAAAATTATCAAGATGCAATGAAATTATTAAATGCTAGAGTAAATAACTTAGAGTCTAATTTACATATAGAAATTGATATGGAAAGAATTGAAGATAGATCAAAAGCTTTAAGTTATATTGGAATAGAAATAGCTGATGCATTAAAATCAATACCAACACCAGTAGAAGAAGTTGAAAATCAACAAGAAATACAAGAGGTACAACAAGTTCAAGAAGAACAACAATATATACAAGAAACAACATTTGAAACAAAACCAAGTTTATGGCAAAGATTTAAAAATAGCAAATTTGTAAGAGCAATGAAAGCTATTACAAGAATTAGAATAGTAATTGATGCTCCAAACGCACTTCCAGAAGGAAGAGGAGAAAATAATTAGTAAAGTAAGAAGTTAGCTAAAGCTAGCTTCTTATTTTAATTTGACTTTTTTTGGTATATATAGTATAATAACAATCAGTGTAATAGTATTGATCGGAATTTATTAAAATAGAGTATATATGTAGGAAAGAGAGAATTATAAAGACTGCATATTAAGTAAATAACTCTATTATTTTGTACATAGGAATGAAAAATAGTAAATTAGGTCAAAATTAGTTTAGAGAATAAACTAGTTTTTTTAACATTTTAAAATGAAGGGAGAATATATGATAGAAGAAAATATAAAGAGAAGTAAGAAAGAAGAAGAAAAAAAGACTCAAACAAAAAGAACAAGAACTAGAAAGGAAAACAAAACAGAAAAAAAAGGAACACAACCAACTGAAGAAAAAAGAACAAGAAAACCATATCAAAGAAGAAATACAAATAAAATAATGAAACAAGAAAAAAATGAAAAAAGCAGTAAAGAAAACAATATTTTTAAAAAGCCAAAATTAAAAATAATCCCATTAGGAGGACTTCATGAGATAGGAAAAAATATCACTGTATTTGAATATGAAAATGAGATTATAGTAGTAGATTGTGGATTATCTTTTCCAGATGATGACATGCTTGGAGTTGATTTAGTAATACCAGATATTACCTACTTAGAAAAAAATGTAGATAAAATAAAAGGTTTAGTAATTACTCATGGACATGAAGATCATATTGGAGGGGTTCCATATTTATTAAAGAAAATTAATATACCAATTTATGCTACTAGATTAGCAGCGGGATTAATTAGAAATAAATTAGAAGAACATAAATTATTGAGAAGTACAAAATTAAATGAAGTAATGCAAGGTCAAACTATTAAACTAGGAAAAAACTTTAAAGTTGAATTTATAAGAAGTTCACATAGTATTCCAGATTCTGTAATGTTAGCAATTACTACTCCAGCAGGAACAGTTCTTCATACAGGAGATTTTAAAGTAGATTATACTCCAATTGACGGAAAGTTAATGGATTTTGGAAGAATTGCCGAATTAGGAAACAAAGGAATATTAGCTTTAATGGCAGATAGTACAAATGCAGAAAGAAAAGGATTTACTATGTCAGAAAGTTCTGTAGGAGAAGTTTTTGATAAATTATTTTTACATTGTACAAAAAGAATTGTAGTTGCAACATTTGCGTCAAATGTTCACAGAGTACAACAAATTGTTAATTCAGCTATTAAATATAATAGAAAAATTGCAGTTTGTGGTAGAAGTATGATAAATATGATAGAAACAGCAAGAAACTTAGGTTATATAGAATGTCCAGAAAACATATTTATTGATATTGATATGATTAATAACTATACAGATGAACAATTAGTTATTATTACGACAGGAAGCCAAGGAGAACCAATGTCAGCTTTAACAAGAATGGCAGCGGGAGACCATAGAAAAGTAAAAATAACGCCAAATGATTTAGTTATTATTTCCGCAACGCCAATACCAGGAAATGAGAAATTTGTATCAAAAGTAATAGATGATTTGATGCAAATTGGAGCAGAGGTTGTTTATAGTTCGTTAGAAGATATCCATGTTTCAGGACATGCTTGTCAAGAAGAACAAAAACTAATCTTGGCTTTAGCGAAACCTAAATATTTTATACCTGTACATGGTGAATATAGACAGTTAATTGCTCATAGCGAAACAGCTCAGAGTATGGGAATTGATAAAGATAATATTATTATGTTATCAAATGGTAGAGTTTTAGAAATAAATGAAAATAGTGCGGAATTTACTTCTACTGTGCCAAGTGGAAGGGTATTAGTTGATGGCCTTGGAGTTGGAGATGTAGGAAGTATAGTTCTAAGAGATAGACAGCATTTATCTCAAGATGGTTTAATTGTTATTGTTTTAACTATGGATTCTTCAACAGGAGAAGTAATAGCAGGACCAGATGTTATTTCAAGAGGTTTTGTTTATGTTAGAGAATCTGAAAATTTAATGGATGATGTAAAATCTGTTGTTAGACATGAAATTAAAAAGTGCGAAGAAAAAGGAATTCGTGATTGGTCTACAATAAAAACAACAACAAGAGAAAATTTAAGAGATTATATATTTGCAAAAACTAAAAGAAACCCAATGATTATACCAATTATAATGGAAGTATAATAAAGTAAGGGAAAAGAATATGAGTGATAAAGAAGTAAGAAATAATAAAGCCAAAAGAAGGATATCTATATCTAAAATAATAGAGAGTTATAAAAATGGAATGACATATAAGCAAATAGGAGCAGAATTTGAGGTATCTGAAAATGCTATAAGAAATAGAATAGTAGAATATGAGAAAAAAACAGGTGAAAAAATTAGGAGAACTAGAACATCATCTAAAAATCAAAATATTCCAATAAAAGAGTTATTTATTAAATATGCAACAGGTGAAGATATTGAAGAATTAGCTAATAAATATAATATATCAAAAAGTTTTGTGAAAATGAAAGTAAGAGAATTTGCTGAAAAGAAACAGATACTTATGAAAGCTATAAATAAATTTAGAGAAGAGTGCAAGAAAAATAAAAATGTAGTTAATGCATTTAACTTAGGATATAAAATCAGAACTATAGCTATAAGAAATGGTTTGACTGAGGAAGAAGTTCATGAAATACTCGAAGAAAATAAAAAAAGACACATAGAAGATTCTAAAGTTATGAATGAAAAGATGATATATAATTATATTGTAAGATTTGGATATACGAAGGAACAAGTTGAAAAATTTGCAATAGATAATGGTTTTTGTGTTAATAAGAGAATGGTTAAATTAATTAGCGAATATAAAAAAAATATAGATTTAGAAAAAAAGAAAAATTCAAGAAACGAAGAAGAAAGATAAGGAATCAAGTTTTATATACATGAAGTAGTGTTAAAATTAATATAAAAAGGAGAGAATGGTTAATATGGATTATAAAGATTTAGCAAATTTAATATTTACAAACAGCAAGGAAATTTCATATTATGAAGAAAAATATCCTAGAAGAGATTTAAAAGAGGGTGCAATTGTAACTAGATATGCACCAAGTCCAACAGGATTTATGCATATAGGAGGATTGTATCAAGCTTTAATAGCAAAGAAAGTTGCAAATCAAACAGAAGGAGTATTTTTCTTAAGAATAGAAGATACAGATCAAAAAAGAGAAGTTAAAAATGCTGTAAGTGGAATTGTAAAAAGTCTACAAGAATTTGGAATTGAACCAGATGAAGGTATGATTTCAGAAGAAGAAGAAAAGGGAAATTATGGTCCATACAAACAATCTCAAAGAAAAGAAATTTATCAAGCTTATGCAAAATATTTAATAGAACAAGGAAAAGCGTATCCATGTTTTTGTTCTCCAGAAGAAGGAGAAGAAATTAGAAAAAAACAAGAAGCTGCAAAAGTTAGACCAGGATATTATGGAGTATGGGCAAAATGTAGAAATTATACAGTAGAAGAAATGACAGAAAAAATAAAAAATGGTGAAAGTTATATTATTCGTTTTAAATCTCCAGGAAGAGAAGATAAAAAAATCAAACATAAAGATGTAATAAAGGGAAATGTAGAATTTCCAGAAAACGATCAAGACATTGTAATTATTAAAGCTGATGGATTACCAACATATCATTTTGCACATGCAATAGATGATCATTTAATGGGAACAACACATGTTATCCGTGGAGATGAATGGCTATCATCTGTACCATTACATTTACAATTGTTCTATGAATTAGGATTTAAAGCACCAAAATTTGCACATATTGCTCCTATTATGAAAAATGATAATGGTAATAAAAGAAAATTAAGTAAGAGAAAAGATCCAGAGGCAGCTGTTAGTTATTATGAAGAAGAAGGAATACCAGAAGAAGCAGTAAAAGAGTATTTATTAAATATAGCTAATTCTAATTTTGAAAATTGGAGAAGAGCTAATAAAGATAAGGACATCTCAGAGTTTGAATTACAATTAAATAAAATGGGAGTAAGCGGAGCTTTATTTGACATGGTAAAATTATTAGATGTTGCAAAAACTGTTATATCTAAATTTTCAGCAGAAAAAGTATATGAAAAATCTTTAAAATGGGCTACTAAATATGATAAAGAATTAGAAAAAATGTTAGAAAATAAGGAATATTCTTTAAAAGTATTTGGAATTGAAAGAGGCAATAAAAAGCCTAGAAAAGATATTTCTAAATGGTCAGAAGTAAAAGAAAATATAGAATATATGTATGATGAAAAATTTGCTGAAAAAGACCAAGAATATCCATATCAAGTAATTAATGACAAAGAATCAATTGAAAAAATATTATCATTGTATATAGAAAAATATTATAGAGAAAAAGATGATAAACAACAATGGTTTGACAAAATAAAAGAATTAGCTGGAGAAATGGGATATGCAAAAGAAGTAAAAGAATTTAAAGAAAATCCAGATAAGTATAAAGCTCACGTAGGTGACGTAAGTACAGTTTTAAGAGTTGCTTTAACAGGAAGAACTAATACACCAGATATGTATGAAATAATGCAAGTCTTAGGAAAAGAAAGTATTATAAAAAGATTTGAAAAAGCTAAGGAACAATTATAATAATTTTTTTAATAAATTGCTTAAGGAGATGTGGTTATGAAATATGATGTAGGAGATATAGTAAGAACAAAAAAACAACATCCTTGTGGAAGTAAAAAATGGGAGATAATAAGAGTAGGAGTAGACTTTAAGCTGAAATGCCAAGGATGTGAACACATTGTTACTTTACCACGAGAAAAAGCATTGAAGGCAATTACAAAAATAGAGAAAAAGGTTGAGGATTAAGTTTCTTAGCCTTTTTTATATATTAGGAAAACGATATAGATTTTTTTATATATAAAAGTATATTATACCAGTTTTAATTGAACAAATAAGAACAAAAATACAAAAAACGACATATTATATAGTATAGTATTAGTCAAAATACTATATTGGAGGTGACTTTAATATGGAGCCACAAGAAACAATTTATTGTTATGATAACAAAGAGAAAAAATGTGAAAAGAAGAGAGACTGTTTAGGAATTATAGCTGTTATATTATTAGCTGCATTTTCAGTTGTTATTGGATTAATAATTGGTGCATCAGTAGCAGGAGCAATATTAGAAGCTTTAGCAGCAGTAATTGTTTTAGCTGTTATCTTGGGACTTTTATTAATACTAACAATAATTCTTATGATATGCAATAAAAAGAAAAACAAAAAAGATAAATGTAAATGTTGTTGTTAACATTTGAAATTGCAAATAAGCAAAAACGGATTTTCTATTTTAGAAAATCCGTTTTTGTTTTTTGTAGATAATAAATTTTTAAATTTAAATTTATAGATTTAAATAATCGTCTATTATGCTCCATACAGAGTCTTTATAAATCTTTCTTTCAGAAGAGAAAGGAAGAGTAGTAATATCTCCAATTGGATTAATTTGTTTTTGTAAATCTAAAACAGCATTATCAACTTTAGTTATAGCTATTTTATCTGCTTTATTTGCTAATATAATAAAAGGTAATCCAGAAGATATAATATAATTATACATTAGTCTATCATTAGCAGAAGGAGAATGTCTAATATCAATTAGAAAAATAATAAGAGAAATTTCTTTTCTATTAAATAAATATTCTTCTATAAATTTTCCAACTTGTTCTTGTTCTTTTTTTGACATTTTACTATAACCATAACCAGGTAAATCAACAAAATAAAAAGTTTCATCAATATTATAAAAATTGATTTGGCGTGTTTTGCCAGGTTCACTACTAGTTCTAGCTAATTTTTTTCTATTTATCATTGTATTAATAAAACTTGATTTTCCAACATTAGATTTTCCAACCAAAACAATTTCAGGTAAATTATTTTTAGGATATTGTTTAGGACTAACTGCTGAAATTTCAAATTTAGGATTTTTAACTAACATGTATATTTTCTCCTTTTTGAGACAAGAGGGACAGGTCTTATTTGTCTCATATATTTTATTTTATAGTTTTTTATATTTATAAATTAATTTATGAGACAAATAAGACCTGTCCCTCTATGTCTCATTTTTCTATTTTTTCTAGACCACCCATATAAGGTCTTAATACTTCTGGAATTGTAACACTTCCATCTGGATTATAGTTATTTTCAACAATTGAAATTAACATACGAGGAGGAGCAACTACAGTGTTATTTAAAGTGTGTGCAAAATATGTTCCGTTTTCTCCTTTTATTCTAATTCCAAGTCTCCTTGCTTGGGCATCTGTTAAGTTTGAACAGCTTCCTACTTCAAAATAAGCTTTCCTTCTTGGACTCCAAGCTTCTACATCACAAGATTTTGCTTTTAAATCTGCTAAGTCTCCAGAACAACATTCTAATGTTCGAACTGGAATGTTCATACTTCTAAAGAATTCTACTGTATATGACCACATTTTGTCATACCATTCCCAAGATTGTTCTGGTTCACATACTACAATCATTTCTTGTTTTTCAAATTGGTGAATTCTATATACACCACGTTCTTCGATTCCATGAGCACCTTTTTCTTTTCTGAAACAAGGAGAGTAAGAAGTCATTGTGTAAGGCATATTTTCTTTTTTCAAAATTTGATCTTTAAATTTACCAATCATTGAGTGCTCAGAAGTACCTATTAAATATAAATCTTCACCTTCAATTTTGTACATCATTGCATCCATTTCTTCAAAACTCATAACACCTGTTACTACATCACTTCTAATCATATAAGGAGGAATACAATAAGTAAATCCTTTATTTATCATGAAATCTCTAGCATATGTTAGAACTGCAGAATGTAGTCTTGCAATGTCACCAATTAAATAATAAAAACCATTTCCAGCTACACGTCTTGCACTATCTAAATCAAGTCCACCTAAAGATTCCATTATTTCGCCATGATAAGGGATTTCGTAATCAGGTACAACAGGTTCTCCAAATTTTTGAATTTCTACATTTTGGCTATCATCTTTACCAATAGGAACAGATTCATGAATTATATTTGGAATTTTCATCATTCTTGAATTTATTTCAGAAGAATATTTTGACTCTAAAGATTCGTTATTTTCTAGTTTTTTGTTTATTTCTTGAACTTTTGCTTTTACTTTTTCTGCTTCTTCTTTTTTTCCTTGTTTCATTAAGTTTCCAATTTCTGAACTTAATGATTTTCTTTCTGCTCTTAAATTATCTCCATTTAATTTTGCTTCTCTATTTTTTATATCAAGATCAATTATTTCATCAACTAAAATAAGTTTGTTGTCTTGAAATTTTTTCTTGATATTCTCCTTTACTATATCAGGATGTTCTCTTAAAAATTTAATATCTATCATAATTTCCCTCCGTAATACATCTAAAATTTCTATATTTTTAATTATTTTTGGTAATTTTTTTCTATATCCTTTACTAATTCAAATCTTACTTTTTGACCAGTAATATTATCAGGTCTTTCTGGTATTTCTTCTAAAAACATTTTTTCAGGTCTTACCCATAACTGACGATTATCTTCTCTATTATATAAAGGTTTATAAACTACCATTCTTTCTTTTGTTTCTGAATCATAAGCAACATCTTCTACAAAATAATAATTTCCTTTAAAATGACGATAAACTTTACCTATTTTTATTTGATCCATTTTAAAATTAATCCTCCATTTATAAAATTTGTTAATATTATATCTTATTTTCTAATAAATGGCAACTAAACGGGGTAAAATAAAAGAAGAAATAATTTAAATGGAGATTGATAAAAGTGTTAATAGAGTTTATAAAATTTTTAATTTATTCAGGAATAATTGTTATTATTTCAAAATATGTATTAGTTACTACATTAAGAAAACTAGCAGAAACACTAAATTTAAAACCAAAAACAGTAGGAGATATCGCAGGATACGCGACTTCTATGCCAGAATTATTAACGATTGGAACATCAAGCTTTAGTGGTTTAATATCAGCAAGTATTGTTAATGTAATAAGTTCAAATGTAATAAATTTAATACAATATGTATCATCTATTTTTTTAAATAAAAATCAAAAGGTGTTAAAGAATAGAGCAATTAAAATAGATTTGATTTTGGTTGCAATAACAATTATAATTCCAATTATATTGTTTGCTTTCAATATAGAGATAAATATAGGAGTAGTTCCAATTTTTATTGGGCTATGTGTGTTGTTTGTTTATTTGAATTCGAATGTTCATAAATTATATTTGAAAAATGAAGAAGAAAAATTGGAAAAAGAGATAGAGAAAGAAGAAAAGTGGCAAAAAAATAATAAAAAGAAGACAGTAAAATATATATTTTATTTATTGTGCTCAGGTGTGTTGCTTTTTGTTGTGGGGGAATTGCTTGGAAATACTCTTGAAAATCTTTGTAATCAGTTTAATATTTCACAGACAATTATAGGTATTTTGCTTGGCTTTATTACAAGTATTCCTGAATTGATTACTTTTTTTGAAGCTCAGAAGCATTATAAAAAGAATACAGAAGATGCAATTTTAGGTGTTGTTGAGGCAACTAATAATCTTTTTACATCTAATATTTTGAATCTTTTTGTTATTCAATCTATTGGAATTATAATTTATAGTATTTTTGCGTGAAGTTAAGTATTATAGCTTGATTAAATAATGTAAAAAATTATTCCCCTTTAAAGAATCATCTTTTATATCATTTAATCAATAAAGGCCGGAAATTATGAATTTTAAATAAAAAACACTTGACAAAACTAAACAAAATGAGTTATAATATTATTCGTTACAAGAAGAAGTCAAACTTCTCACCTTATCTAAACTAGGAAAAAGGTTAGAATTAAATAAACTTAGCAAATACATGCTAGTATTATTTTAGATTTGACTTGTAACAAGAGTCAAATTTTTTTATTATTGGAGGTGTTTTTTATAAAACAAGAATTACCAATCAACAGACAAATCAAAGCAAGAGAAGTTCAATTAATTGGAGAAAATGGAGAAAAATTAGGTGTTATTTCTTTTAACGAAGCTTTAGAAAAAGCAGAAGAAAAAAACTTAGATTTAGTATTAGTTGCACCAAATGCAACACCAGTAGTTTGTAAAATAATGAATTATGGAAAATACAAATTTGAACAAGCTAAAAAAGAAAAAGAAGCTAAGAAAAAACAAAAAGTGTTAGAAGTAAAAGAAATAAGAGTAACTCCAAATATTGAAGAACATGACTTTGGTTTTAAATCAAAAAATGCAAGAAAATTTTTACAAGATGGAAATAAAGTAAAAATTACTGTTAGATTTAGAGGAAGAGAAGTAAACAATTCAAAAGCTGGAGAAATGGTTCTAAATAAATTTATAGAAAATTTAGAAGATGTTTCAATTGTTGAAAAGTCACCTAAATTAGAAGGTAGAAACATGTTTACAATTTTAGCTAAAAAAACAGAAAAATAAAATCTGTTAATATAAAAGCAAATAAAAAAGCGAAAGGAGTTTATAATTATGCCAAAATTAAAAACAAATAAAGCTGCTAAAAAAAGATATTCTTTAACAGCTACAGGAAAAGTAAAAAGAACAAAATCAAACAGAAGACATTTATTAGCAAATAAGACAAAAAGACAAAAAAAATCAGGAAGAATTCAAAATGGATACGCAGATAAAACATGCGAAAATACAATTAAGAAATTATTACCATATGGAAATTAATAAGAATAAGGAAGGTGAAAATAAATGGCAAGAGTAAAAACAGCAAGAACAACTAGAGCAAGACATAAGAAAATATTAAAACAAGCTAAAGGATATTATGGAGCAAAAAGTTATAGATTTAGAAATGCAAACCAAGCAGTTATGAAATCTTTATCATATGCATATGTTGGAAGAAAAGATAAGAAAAGCAATTTTAGAAAATTATGGATTGCAAGAATAAATGCAGCTGCAAGAATGAATGGAACAACATATAGTAAAATGATAGCAGGGTTAAAGAAAGCAAATGTTTCTATTAACAGAAAAATGTTAGCAGAAATAGCTGTATCAGATCCAAAAGCATTTACAGAAATTGCAGAAGTTGCAAAAAAAGCATAGTAAAAAGTAAAATAAAAAGCTATTAGGAAAATAATTTAAAATTAAAATCCTAAATAGCTTTTTTTATTGTTTTTTCATTTTAGGTTTAGAAATTAAAGATGCTAAATATCCGAAAAATACAGCAGCAGAGATTCCACCTGCAGCAGCTTTCACACCCCCTGTAAAAGCGCCAAGTAACCCACTTTCCTGAACACCTTCTATAGCACCTTTAGCTAGGTTATAGCCAAAACCTGTAAGAGGGACAGTAGCACCTGCTCCAGCAAAGTCAACAAGATATTTATAAATACCTAATCCACCTAAGATAGCACCGGTGGTAACAAATATAACTAGAATTCGAGCTGGTGTAAGTTTAGTTTTATCAATTAAAATTTGTCCAATAATACAAATAATACCACCAGTTAAAAAGCATTTTGCTAACATGGGCCAATTAAAAACATTCAACCAATTTATATCCATAGTTATTATATCCTTTCATTTTAAATTTCTATACTAATAGCATGAGCAATTCCAGGGATACTTTCTCCTTGTTGTGAAGTCGTAGAATTTGTTAAAGCACCTGTAGCTATTAATAGTATCTTTTTTAGTTTTTTCTGTTTTAATTGCTTAAAGAAATAGCCAGAAAAAACAGTACCACAACAACCACAGCCACTACCTCCAGAATGAGTGTCCTGAGAATTTTTGTCAAATATTAAAACACCGCAATCATTATAATTTGATTTAATATTGTATCCTTGAGATTTTGCAAGGTCAATAGCAATTTCTTTTCCAATATGTCCTAAATCACCACTTATAATTGCATCATAGTAACTAGGAGATCTACCAGTATCTAAAAAATGAGTAATTAAAGTATCATTAAATGCTGGAGCCATAGCAGCACCCATATTATTAGCATCTTTTATTCCCATATCAACAATTTTACCTGGAGTCACGTGAGTTATATAAGGACCTGTACCATTTTTAGACAAGATAGCAGCTCCAGAACCTGTAACAGTCCATTGACTTGAAGGAGGTCTTTGATTTCCTAACTCCAAAGGAAATCTAAATTGTTTTTCAGCACTACAAAAATGGCTAGAAGTAGCACATAAAACATTATTTGCAAAACCTTCTACAGCTATAGAACCCAAAATCATAGATTCTACAAAAGTAGAACAAGCACCAAAAACTCCAAAAAAAGGAATATTTTCTTCTCTTAAACCAAAACTAGAAGAAATACATTGATTTAATAAATCACCAGCAAACATACAATCAATTTCGCTAGTTGGAATTCCAGATTTAGAAATTACTGTATTTACTGTTTCTTTTATGATTTTACTTTCTGCTTTTTCCCAAGTTTTTTCTCCCCAAAACTCATCATCTAGGGTTTGATCAAAATATTTAGCCAAAGGTCCTTGAGACTCTTTAGGTCCAACAATACTAGCACAATCAACTATTGTTGGAGGATTATTAAACTTTATAGTTTGTTTACCTACTTTTTCCAAAAAATCATCTCCTATTGAGACATCAGGGACAGGTCAAAAATGTCTCATGAATTTGTCAGAATATGTCGAATTAAGACAAAATTCTATATTTTTCGTGAGACATTTTTGACCTGTCCCTGATGTCTCACGTTATACTAAAGTAATTGCTTGTGTGTTAAATATTAAATATATGATTCCTACAATTATGGAAGCTGAAATACCAAATACAAGTACTGGACCTGCAACAGTAAACATTTTTCCTCCTACACCCATTACATATCCTTCTGATTTGTATTCCATTGCTGGAGAAACAATTGAGTTGGCAAAGCCAGTAATAGGAATTAAAGAACCAGCACCAGCAAATTTTCCTATTTTATTAAATAGATTTAATCCTGTTAAGAATGCTGCTATTCCAATTAATAAAATGGAAACTATTGTACCAGATGCTTGAGTATCAAAACCTCGTTCTTTGCATATATTAAGAATAATCTGTCCAATTGTACAAATTAATCCACCAACCCAAAATGCATTAAAGCAGTTTTTTAGTATTGGAGAATTAGGTGTTTTTTTATCTACATATTCTTGATATGCTTTTTTAGTTTCTAAAGGATTCATATATACACCTCCTAACTATCTTTACGATTTACATCAACAATAAAGCTTAGATCTAAGTCTACAAAATATTCAGAAATTTTATTTCCATCGATATTTGCTCTTTGCTCGATAATTTTAACTTCAGATAAATAATCAATAGTTTTAGAAGCTTCACTAATAGCTTTAACAATGGCATCTTTCCAAGATACAGTGGAACTTCCTGTTATTTTTAAATGTTTTTTTATATCCATATTAAACCTCCAAAAGAACTTTTATAAGTATTTTTTACAAAAGGTAGAAAAAATATACAAAAATAGTAGAAAATATAATGAAAAAATTATATAATCCATCTAATAGATTAAATTATAAAAAGGGAGAAGATTATGATAGATAAAGCACGTGATATAGCTCTACAAACATTATATAAAATTGATATAGAAGGAGCTTATTCTAATATTATATTAGACGAAATGATAAGAAAAAATAGAAATAATTTAGGAGAAAAAGATATTGGGTTAATTTCAGAAATTGTGTATGGAGTTACGACATGGAAATTAACTTTAGATGAAATAGTAAAAAAATATTCAAAAATTAAAATAAAAAAAATTTCACCATGGATTCTAAATATATTAAGAATGTCAATTTATCAAATTATATTTTTAGACAAAATACCAAAATCTGCAGCTGTTAATGAAGGCGTAAACTTAGCAAAGAGATATGGACATAAAAGTAGTTCAGGTTTTACAAATGCAATATTAAGAAAAGTAAGTAAAGATGACTATGAAGAAATGTTTAAAATAAAAGAAATAGAAGAAAAAATTTCTAAAACAAATTCAATTCCAAAATGGATTATAGAAGAATTAAAAAAAGATGGGTTATCATATGAGAAGATAGAAGAAATTTGCAAGTGTTCTAATAAGAAACCTAAAATATCAATTAGAACAAACAAGATAAAAACAGATAGAGAAAGCTTAAAACAAGAATTAAAACAAGAAGGAATACAAGTAGAAGAGGGGATATTAGAAGATTTTCTAATATTAAGTAAAGCCAAGGGAATAGAAAAAATAGATGAATTCAGAAATGGACTATTTACTGTACAAGATGAAGCAGCAGGATTAGTTGCAATAATTTTAAATCCTAATCAAGGAGACAATATTTTAGATGCTTGTAGTAGTCCAGGAGGAAAAACTAGCTATATAGCAGAACTTATAGAAGATAAAGGAAAAATAGAAGCATGGGACATACATAAACACAGGACAGAATTAGTGGAAAAAACAGCTAAGAGATTAGGAATTAGTTCAATACAAACAAAAGTGCAAGATGCGACAGTATATAAAGAAGAATATATTGAAAAATTTGATAAAATTCTTCTAGATGTTCCATGCCTAGGATTGGGAGTGTTAAAGAGAAAGCCAGATATAAAATGGAAGAGAAAACAAGGAGATGTAAAAGAAATATCGAGAATTCAATCCAAGATTTTAAATATTTGTTCAAAATATTTAAAAACAAATGGAGAATTAGTTTATTCGACATGTAGCATTTTAAAAGAAGAAAATCAAAAAGTAATAGAAGATTTTTTAAAGAAAAATACTAATTTTGAAATACAAAAAATTTCATTAAAAAAGGAAAGTTTTTTTAATAAGTATTTACAAAATGAAAAAATTTTACAAGTGTATCAAAATCAGGAAACAGATGGATTTTTTATTTGTAAATTAAGAAAAAAACAATAATATTACAGGAATATTACATTTATATTACGGTTATGTTAAAGATATTGACTTTTTATTAAATAAATATAAAATATAAGTATACTTGTATTTATTATGCAATAAGAATATGTAAAATATTTTCAAGTATTTTTTAGAATTTGTTGTAAAAAATAAATATATACTAATAAAAGGAGAAAAAAATGCCAAGCTGTTTAGGGATATATATTGAAGAACATTTAATTAAATATGCAAAAGTATCTAAGGAACATGAAAATATAAAAGTAGAAGCTTTTGGAATTAAGTTTTATGATAAAATTGGTGATGCAATATCTCAAGTAATAGAAGAAACATACAGTCAAAAAACTCCAATAAGTGTAAATATGTCAGAAGAAATGTATAACTATTTTGATATGTTTGCTTTACTTACAAAGACAGATTTGCAAAAAGCAATAAAAACAGAATTTGAATCTTATTGTTCAGATAAAGGATATAACCCAAATGTATTTGAAAGAAGATATGCAGTAGTAGACAATCAATTAGACAAAGAAAAAATTAAAGTTATTCATATTGCTGATAACAAAATAGAATTAAATAAAAGAATACAAGAAATTGATGGCTATAAATTAACAAATATTTCTCCTATATCAATGTCAATTCCTAATTTGATTAATATAGAACCAAATGAAAATTGCATTATTGTAAATATGGAAGATAAGACAACAATTACAACTATTATAGATAGTAAAATATATCATGTTGATGTACTAGACGAAGGAAGTACAGATATACTAAGCAAAATCAATTTAAAAGAAAATTCATATTCAAAATCATATGAAATATGTAAAAATACAACAATATATACTTCAGAAGGAAAAGAATTACAAGATGAACAAACAAACTATTTAGAAGACATTATGCCAACTTTATATACAATAGTAAGTAATACACAAAAAATAATAAATTCTACAACAGAAAAGATAAACAAAGTTTATATTACTGGTACAGCAGCATTGGTTAATAATGTTGATTTATATTTCCAAGAATACTTAACAGAATCGAATTGTGAAATATTAAAACCATATTTTATTAATAACACTAAAGATATTAGTATAAAAGATTATATAGAAGTTAATTCAGCAATTTCAATAGCTTTAATGGGACTAGGAACAGGAATTGCTGGAATGAACTTTAAAAAACAATCATTTGCTGATAAAATTCCAGCTTGGTTAAAAGTAGAAGTGAACCCAGGTAAGACAAAAAAAGAACAAAAAAATCTAGGAGGATTTTTAACTTGGGATTTAGGACAAAAGTTAGACAAAACAGAAAAAGGTTTATTAAGAATAGCAACAGGGTTATTGTTATTAGTTGTTATTTATAGTGGATTTGCAAGTTTACTTAATTCACAAATAGGAAAAAAACAACAAGAAGCTGAAAGCTATATTGAAAACACTAATAAACAAATTCAACTTGCTAATGCTGACAATGAAAAAATAAAAACCAAAACAAATGAATATACAACAATGATAAATGAATTAGAACAAGCAAATGAAAAAATAGCAGATAGAAATAAAACAAGAAATGCAATTCCTAATTTATTGAATCAAATAATGTCTATTATCCCAGAAAATGTTCAATTAACTTCTATTGAAAATACATCAGGAACACATGTTGTTATTAATGCACAATCAAATAAATATGAGCAATTAGGATATTTAAAAGCTAAAATAAAAGCAGATGTTATTTTAACAAATGTAATATCAACAGCAGGACAAAAAGATAATAATATAGTTACTGTAAAAATAGAAGGAGATTTGCCATGAAAAAATTATTAATGTTAATATTAATAGCATTGTTAGTAGCATTTTCTATATTTCTTTTTATTCAAGGAGTACACATTGGAAGTTTTGAAATACCAGGGATAAAAATAATTCAAGAAAAAGATGATGAATTAGATGCTAAAATACAACAAGCAGGAAAATTAGCAGAAAAAGACTATAAACAAGCTGTAGGCGATGTAACAGCGAGTTCGCAACAATTAAAACAACAAAAGAAAAATTATGAAGATATGACAGCAATAAGTACAGATGCTGAGGGAAAATCAACTAATCAAATAGAAAAATATGAAATTGAAACATTATGGGTAAGATTAGGAAATCATGCTACTAGTCAAGGGGTAGTTATGCAAATGGATGTAATAAAAGGAAATAGTTCTACTCAAGATATGTATAATTTAAAATTCACAGCTACAGGAAGCTATATTTCTATTACAGATTTTATTTCAGCAATTGAAAATGATAGTACATTAGGATTTAAAATAGAAGAATTTAAAATGAATCCATCTTCTTCAGGTTCAGACTTACAAGCAACTTTTGTATGTAAAGATATTGCTATAAAAGATGTATCACAATCAACAACAACTACACCAAGTCCAAGTACAGATACAAGTACAAACACAAATAATACTACAAACAATACAACAAATAATACAAATAGCAATAGTACATCAAATACAAGCAATTCAACAAATACAACAAATACAAGTAGCTCAAATGCTGCTAGATAAAAAAGGAGAAGAAAATGGCAAAGTCAATAATAAAAGAGTTAATAATAGTGTTATTGCTATGTTTAGCTATAATACTTGTATTAGGAATATTATTATATGAATATGTGCCTGTGTCAAAAACAATACCAAATGAAGTTTCATATACTACACCAGAAGAAGTAAAAGAAGAATTACTTACATCTAGTGATGTTGATGAAAACCAAATAGTGATGACATATGAAATAGATTCAACTGATTTAAATAATTACAAAAAAATACAAAATTATAAACCAGGAAAAGCAAATCCGTTTTCATCTTATGAAACACAAGCTAGTGGATCTAATGCTGGTTCTAGTCAAACATCTGGACAAAATACAACTACAAGTACAAATACTTCAAATGGCAGTGATACTTCAAGCAGTTCAAATTCATCACAAAGTACAGATAATACAACAACATCAGGTGGAAAATTTTTTCAAGATACAGGAACAAAATAATTTTTAGTTATTAACGTTATATTTATAATTTCAAATTATAAATATAAAGCAAAATATAAATTCCAAAGAAAAAGGGGGGAAAAACGAATGAAAAATCAAAAAGGTATTACATTAATTGCTTTAGTTATTACTATTATTGTATTATTAATTTTAGCAGGTGTAACAATTGCTATGTTAACAGGAGAAAATGGAATATTAAATAAGGCAACTACTGCTGTTAATAATACAACAGATGCTGAATTAAAAGAAGCTGTAAGATTAGCTGTAGCTACAAATATTACAAATAATGATGGAAGTTTTGTTGTAACAGATAAAACAGCTTTGAAAAAAGAAATTGAGACAGCTAATGCTAATGTGACAGCTGAAGTTACAAATATTGAAGAAGGAGAAAATAAAGGTAATTATAGTGTATCAGTAAAACCAAAAAATGACAGTAACAGAACACCTTATACATGTATAATAGATGCCAAAACTGGAAAAATAACAGAACCACAATAATAAGGATTATAATAAACAACAAAGCCATACGCACACTTCGTGTGTATGGCTAAAATTTTAAAAAGGAAACAAAGAAATGAACATATTTTTTTATATTATAATATTCATCATAGGAACCTTATTTGGAAGTTTTTATACTTTAGCAGTATACAGAATTCCAAAAAGACAAGATATTTTATATACACATTCATACTGTCCTAATTGTAATCATAAATTAGGTCTTTTAGACTTGTTTCCAATTTTCAGTTATATCTTTTTAAGAGGAAAATGTAGATATTGTAAAAATAAAATAAGACCAAGATATTTAATTTTAGAAATTCTTTCAGGTATACTTTTTGTAACAATTTCCTATCTAATAGGAATGAACATAAATCATTTAACTTCAATAAAAATAGTTGAATTTAGTTTTTTAGTATTATATTTAACATTTATAATATTATTATCTGGAATTGACAAAGAAAACCGAAAAATTGATAAAGCTGTAAATATCTATGGTATAGTAATTGCTATAATTTATATGGTATATCTATGCATAGTAGAAAAAGCTAATATATATAGATATGGTATATATTTAATGTGTTACATTTTAATGTTAACATTTGATACAATCACATTAAAAAAATATGCTAAAAGTACATATGTAAATGGAATTTTAATTAGCATAATAACAATGATTATATTTACAGGAGAATATGTAACTGCAAATGCAATTATATTAACACTTTTAACAATTGCAATTTATTTATTATTATATAAACTAAAAAATAGAAAAAATAGAAATAGAAAATCAGATAAACAAATTTCAAAACAACTTAGTATAGGTTTTTATCTAGGAGTATCAAATATTTTAACAGTAATATTAGCATTATTTTTTAATCATTCTATTTTATAAAAGGAGAATAACATGAAATTTTATAGTGAAAAGGGGTATACAGGTGTTGATATAGCTATATCAGTTATTGTAATATTTATATTTGTTTCATTAATATCTTTTTTGATTTATAGATTTAATAGTTCTGCAAAAGAAGTAGAATTAAAGTCTGAAGCAACTTCTATTGCAGTTGAAGAAATAGAAAAAGTCAAACAAGATGGATTTGAAAAATATGATGGAATGAATAAAGATACAAAGAAAGATAAAAATGGTAATAGTTTAGAAAATCAAAAAGTGGAAAATAAAGAAGGCTTTTTTAAAACTATTATAGTACAAGATTATGCAGATTTGGATAATAATAGTGAAAAAATACCGAATTTAGTAAAGAAAGTAACTGTAAAAATTTCGTATATGTTTCAAGCAAAGGAGCAAAGTGTAGAACTTTCAACAATACTTTCAAAGGAGAATTAATTATGAAATCACAAAAAGGTGTAACTCTTATATCATTAACGATATATGTAATTGTAATGGCAATTGTAGTTGGAATACTTTCTGTTATTACTACATTTTTTTATCATAACACAAAAGATTTTAGAGATATTAATCCTATGTTAGAATACACAACATTTAACAGTTATTTTTCAGATGAAGTTAATCATAGCAATATAAAAATCGTAAAATGTTATACAGGGACGACAGGTGGTGAACAAAATTATATAATATTTAACAATGGGGTACAATATACATATATTCCTGCTAATAAAGGGATTTATAGAAATAAAGTAAAAATATGTAGAAATATAGAACAATGTGAATTTTCTGAAAAAATTGAAAAAGGAAAAACAATTATAACATTAACTTTCCAAGCTGAGGGTGGAGAATTAAAGACTATAGATTATACTTTAAAAGATTAGAAAATTTATGTAATTTAACAAAACCAAACAAAATTAATTTATATTATAGTATAATAAAATTAAATACTAAAGAAAGGGAGAACGTTTAATGGATATGAGAAAAAGGCAACCAATAGGGGTTGAATTAGTAAAAAGAGGAATAGTAACAGAAAAAGATATAGAAAAAGCATTAGAATATCAAAGAGAACATCCAAATAGAAAATTAGGAGATATTTTATATATTCTAGATGTATGTGATCCTAATAAATTAATAGAAACAATAGGAGAAATAGTTGGAACAAAGGGAATTTTACTAAATGCTAGTACAATAAAAGTAAAATTAACTGATTATATATCCCTAGACATTGCTAAAAAAAATAAAGCGATTCCTTTTGAGGTAGCTTCAGGAAAGATTAAAGTCTGTTTTGCTAATACAGTAAATTCAAGAGTGATAGATACAGTAAGATTATTACTATTAAATAAAGGATTAGTAATGGAAAGTTATATTACTTTTGAAAGTGATATAGACAAAATATTAAAATCATTAGAAGGTGTGGCAACAAGCAATCTAGAAGCAGCAGGAAGAAATGATACAATTACAGGACTTGTAGATAGTATTATAAAAACTGGAATGGAAAGAAGAGCTAGTGATATTCATATTGAACCAATGCAAAATCAAGTAAGAGTAAGATATAGAATTGATGGTGAATTATTTACAGCGGCAAAAATTGAAAAAGAAAAACAAAGTCAAATTATAGGAAGATTAAAAGCAATTTCAAATATGCATCAAGAAAAACAAGAATCACAAGATGGAAGAATATTGCTTTATGAAGATTATAATATTCGTGTATCTTCACAACCAAATATCTATGGTGAGAAATTTGTTTTAAGATTATTAAAGAAAAATACTGTTATTAGAAATATATTTAAATTAGGATTCCCAGGAACAGAAGAAGAACTAAGTAAAAATATAAATAAGAAAAATAGTATAACAATTATTGCAGCTCCAACTGGAGAAGGAAAAACAACGAGTTTATATAGTATAATAGACTATTTAAACAGACCAGAAATTAATATAACTACAATTGAAGATCCAGTAGAAATAAGAATTGCAGGATTAAACCAAATAGAAATAGATAATCGTTCTTCATTTTCTGGTTCACTAAGAACAGTTTTAAGACAAGATCCAGATATAATACTAGTAGGAGAAATTAGAGATAGAGAAACTGGAGAAATAGCAATACAAGCTGGACAAACTGGACATTACGTTTTATCAACAATTCATACAATAGATAGTATAGAAGTAATTACAAGACTAAGAAAAATGGGACTTTCTGACTATGATATTTCAAGTACATTAGCTACTTCAATATCACAAAGATTAGTAAGAAGATTATGCCCAGAATGTAAAAGAGAAAGAGATTATACAGAAGAAGAAAAAAGAATAATCGAAACAATAAGTAAAAAATATGGAGTCGAGTTTGATTTATCAGGAAAAACATATGATGCAATAGGCTGTAAGCATTGTAATAATACAGGATATTATGACAGAATTGGTATCTTTGAAATGTTAGAAATTACAGATGAAATAAAACAAGAAATAATGAATGGAAAATCAAGTATAGAAATTAGAAATGAAGCATTAAAACAAAAGTACAAGCCATTAGTTGTAGATGGAATTAGAAAAATTGTACAAGGTTATACCACATTAGAAGAATTAAATAAAAAGTTACTAATTTATTAGTTACAAAGGAGGAAAGATGATGAATATAGAAGATATATTAGAAGAAGCAATAAGATTAGATGCTTCTGATGTCCACTTAATATGTGATAACAAACCAATGCTAAGAATAGCAAGAGACTTGGTTCCTGTTGAAGGTAGCGAAGTTCTAACACCGGAAGATATGAGTGAAATTTATGATTATTTGGTAAAAGGAAATATAGATAAAGACGAGGTATTTAATACAACAAGAAAATTGGACATGTCTTATGAATATAAAGATATTCGTTTAAGAGTTAATATATCATTATCAGATGATATACCATTATGTACATTAAGATTAATAAAAAATCAACTACCAACTTATGAGTCACTTGGAGTACCAGATATAGTAAGGAGAATGACATATCAAACACAAGGACTAATATTAGTAACAGGAAAAACCAACTCTGGTAAAACAACAACTTTAAATGCTCTAATTAACCATATAAATGAAAATCAAAATAAAAAAATATTAACATTAGAAAATCCAGTAGAATATAAGCATCATTCTAAAAAATCAATTATTGTACAAAAAGAAGTTGGGAGAGGAAGAGATAGTTTAACTTTTAGTGATGGTGTAAAGAATTCATTAAGAGAAGATTGTGATATTTTAGTTATTGGAGAGATAAGAGATAAAACAACAATGGAAGCTGCAATAGAAATGGCAGAGTCAGGACATTTAGTAATTGGTACATTGCATACTAAATCTTGTGCAGAAACAATAGACAGAATGATAAACTTTTACGAAGTAAGAGATCAAGAATCTATAAAATACTTATTATCAGCATTATTAAAATTAGTAGTATCACAAAGATTATTAAAAGGTACTGATGGCAAACTAGTGCTAGTGCCAGAGGTAATGGTTGTTGATAATATAGTAGCTGGTATTATTAGAAAAGAAAAATTAAGTGTATCAGAGATAGAAGATGCAATACAAAGTAATTTAGAAAAAGGAAGTATTGGACTAATTAATTCTTTAGCAGAATTGTTTGTGAACGATAAAATTACTTTAGACCAAGCAAAATCACAAATTGAAGAAAAAAATATTGAAATATTAAATAGAACAATTATGCAATTAAAAATAAAAAAAGGAAGATAACAGGAAGGAGGGTTTGATTTTATATGCCTACCTATATGTATAAAGCAATGACTAAAACAGGGGTTGTTGTAAGAAATAGAGTTGAATTTGCTAGTAAACAAAACTTAATAAAAACTTTAAAAAGTAATGATTTACTGCCAATATCAATTGAACAAATTTCATATAGTTCTAAGAAAACGCCTAAAAGAAAAAAGAAAAATATAACAGATATTCAAGAAATCATGAAAAATGTTAATACAACTCAACTTAATAAAGAAAAGAAAATGACATTGTCAACAAAAGAAAAGATAAATATGTATTTAGCAAAAACAGAAAAGATAACTCAAAGAGATATAGTTGTATTTACACAGAATTTTTACTTGCTAAAAAAAGCAAATTTTAACAATATACATGCTTTAAATACCATAATAGAAAGTACAGAAAATATATCTTTTAGAGGAATATTAGAAGACATACTAGCAGGTGTTGAAGCTGGGGAAAATATGTATACAACAATGGAATATTATTCAAATGTATTTCCATATATATATATAAATATGATAAAAGTAGGAGAGTTGTCTGGTTCTCTAACAAATTCTTTAGAACAAGCGGTAAAATATTTAGATGACACAGAATCTTTAAATAAAAAATTAAGGATAATTTTAATACCAAATATTATACAATTTGTATTATTATTAGTTATGTTAGTTGTAGGAACGTTAGTTGCTATACCAGCTATTCAAGGAATATTTGATGAATTAGGAACAGAGGAAACATTGCCAGCAGTTACTTTATGGTTTGCAGATTTTATTAATAAGGCTATAAAATATTGGTATTTACCAGTATTAATAATTGTGGCTGCTGTAGCGGGAGTATTATTTTATATTAATACACCAAAAGGAAAATATAATTTCCATTATTTTAAATATAAAATGCCTATATTTGGCCAATTAATATTTGCATTAGATTTTTCAAGATTAATGAAAGCAATGTTATTAAACCTAAAAAATGGAATGAGAATACAAGAATCTTTAGAAGTAAGTAAAAATGTCGTAAAAAATTATGTGATGTTATCTATGATAGAAACATCAATAAATAATATATTAACAGGTACATCGTGGATAGAGCCATTTGAAAAATCAGGGCTTGCAAAACCAATGATTACAGAGATGTTAAAAATAGGAATGCAAACAGATTTAACAGAAATGATGGAAAAATTAGTAGAATATATGGAAATAGATATAGATAATATAATGAGGAAGATAATGCAAGTATTGCCTCAGGTTGTGTATGCAATTGTAGGAGTTGTCTTAATTTTCTTCGTATTAGTAGTTCTAGTACCTTGTATCCAAGTATATATGGGAAATTTCTTGTTCTCAGCTTATGGCGTATAATATATTTTTATATATTAAAGTTGATCAACAATGTGAAAGGAGAATTGCAAATGAAAGTAGGAATTGATTTAGGTGGAAGTCATATTGCAATAGGAGTAGTAGATAGCAGAGGAGTAATTATAGAAAAAATAGAAAAAAGACTAAAAAATGCTGAAAAAAGAACTATAGAAAAATCAATTGAAGAATATATTATTGAAAATGCAAAATTGTTGATGAAAAAATATAAAATAAGTGAAATAGGAATTGCAATACCAGGAACAGTAAATGACGATAAAGTAATTAAATCAGTAAATTTAGGATTAGAAAATTATGAGATTGTAAAAAAATTAAAAAGTAAAATACAAGTACCTATAAAAATAAGAAATGACGCCAAATGTGCAGCAATTGCTGAAAACACGTATGGTTGCTTAAAATCCTACAACAGGAGTATATTTTTAACATTAGGTACAGGCATAGGCGGAGCTGTTATAATTAATAATAAGCTTTTAGATACAGGAAATTTACCTGGTTGTGAGATTGGTCATATGTCAATTGAAAAAGATGGGATTCTATGTAAATGTGGAAGAAAAGGATGTTTTGAAAAATATGCATCTATGAAGATATTAAAAGATAACTTAAGAAAAGCACTTGGATATGATGAAAAAGTAAGTGGAAAAGAATTATTTGAAATAATTAGAAGCAATACTCCAGAAAGTAAAAATTATGATATAATTGAAAAAATATTAAAACAATATATTGAAGATTTAAGCATAGGAATAGCTAATTTAATTAATATATTTGAGCCAGAAGCAATAGGAATTGGTGGAAGTTTTGTTTATTTTGAAGAAGTATTATTAAATAGACTAAAAGCAGAGATTATATCAAAGAATATATTGTTTAACCCAAGAGAAAATATTATTATAAAAACAGCTATTTTAGAAAATGATGCTGGAATAATAGGTGCAACTTTATAAGATAATAAAATAAGTTTTTTAATTGATAGAAGCGTGGAAAATTATTTCTACGCTTTTGTTAATTTATTATTTATCTACAATTTGGAATTCTAATTGTAGTTCCTGCATAAATTAAATTTGGATTTGAGATATTATTTAATTTTACAATTTCTTGTACTGTAGTATTATAGCGTAAAGCGATTTGGCTTAAAGTATCTCCGTATACAATCTTGTATAAAATTTTACCACAAGAATTTTGACCATTAGAAATATTATAAGAACTGCTAATTATAATTTTTTGACCAGGAAATATTAAATTAGGATTCTTTATATTATTCAAATTTACCAAACTATTTACAGTTGTATTATAGTTTACAGCAATTTGACTTAAAGTATCACCACGTTTTACAACATAAACTGTATTATTTGTAGTACCTGTTGAATAATCTGAATTTGTTTTTATAGTAAATTGTTGACCCGGATAAATTAAATTAGGATTTTTTATAATCGGATTTAAAGAAACAATACTAGAAACTGTAGTACCAAATTTTTGAGCAATTTCACTTAAAGTATCTCCTCGTTTTACTGTGTATACAATTGTATTTTCAGTAGATGAGTTTCCAGATGTTTCAGGGGTTGGTAAAGGAGTAGTAGAAGATAGAAAAATTCCATTAGTAAATTGATTTCTATCAACATAACCAGAAATTCCATAAACATTACCAGTACTAGTATATTGCCAGCCTACCCATGTATTCCATTTTCCATTACTGCCAGGTTCACGAACACCATAATTTGCTACCCAAAGCGGATATTTAGTTAATTCATATCCAAAAATAGTTCTAGCAGAATAAGCATTACTATATATAACTACATTAGTTTTTGTAGCGTTTTCTAAAGTTTCCAAAAATACCTTTGAAATTTTATTAATTTCAGATATAGATAAATTTCCAAAACTTTCAAAGTCCATAGCTAGTCTACAATCAATTTCTTTTCCAGCAATGACTTTAGCAAAAAAAATGGCTTGCTCTTGAGCTTGTGAAGTGGATCTTGCAGTTACATAATGATAGAATCCGATTTTTAAACCATTTGCTTTTGCATTTCTGTAATTAGTTTCAAAATAGGGGTCGATATAGCTTTTTCCTTCGCTAGATTTAATATAAACAACATCAACTCCAGAACTTTTTACATTTGAAAAGTTAATAGTTCTTTGCCAAGAGCTTACATCAATTCCTTGATAGATAACATCACTAGAAGGACCAAAAGCGAAGCTTGGCAAAGTAATGGCTAGTATAGTAAAAAACATTAGGAAAAGTGTATAAATATAATTTATTTTTTTATTTGTTTTATTCATGATAAACCTCCTTTCTATAGAATAGAGAAGAAATCTCCTGCTAGATAATATGCGAGAAATAGTGAATTTGATAAAAAAATCGGTTAAAATGTTGAAGTTTAGTTTTCAAATATTTTTCCATTTGGAGTTGACCATTTCTCCAGAAAAAGGATCTTCGAATTCACCATCATGCACTATAATTTTAAGGACTGTGAATCGTAACTCACAATAAAAAAATCAGAAATAAATTACGACAACATATTGACTTAATTCAACAATATTTGTAAAATGATAGTGT